>NZ_JAHHIT010000070.1 GCF_024539675.1 Streptomyces hilarionis
CCCCCGTACGACCGCCCCACCCCGCACCACCGTCCCGGCCCCGAACGGGCCCGGCCCTCACACTCCCCCAGACCCCACAGGGGCGCCCTCCCGCAGGCCGGTCGCCCCCGGCCCGAGCCGGAAGACGACCGGCGTCCCCCACGCAACCGGAGGCTGACTCCCGTGCACGACGATCTCCTCTCCCGCGCCCGGTCCTGGCTCGCCGAGGACCCGGACCCGCAGACCCGCGCCGAACTGGCCCGGCTCATCGAGGCCGGCGACGTCGCCGAGCTGGCCGACCGCTTCGGCGGCACCCTCCAGTTCGGCACCGCCGGTCTGCGCGGCGAGCTGGGGGCCGGCCCCATGCGGATGAACCGCTCGGTCGTCATCCGCGCCGCCGCCGGGCTCGCCGCGTACCTCAAGGGCAAGGGCCGGCAGGGCGGCCTCGTCGTCATCGGCTACGACGCCCGCCACAAGTCCGCCGACTTCGCCCGCGACACGGCCGCGGTCATGACGGGCGCCGGGCTGCGCGCGGCCGTCCTGCCCCGGCCGCTGCCCACCCCCGTCCTGGCGTACGCCATAAGGCACCTGGGCGCGGTCGCCGGAGTCGAGGTCACGGCCAGCCACAACCCGCCCCGCGACAACGGCTACAAGGTGTACCTGGGCGACGGCTCGCAGATCGTGCCGCCCGCGGACGCCGAGATCGCCGCGGAGATCGACGCCGTCCGCGGCCTGGACGAGGTCCCCCGCCCGGAGGGCGGCTGGGAGATCCTCGACGACGCCGTCCTCGACGCCTACCTGGCCCGCACCGACGCCGTCCTCGCCCCGGACTCCCCCCGCACGGCCCGCACGGTCTACACCGCGATGCACGGCGTCGGCAAGGACGTCCTGCTCGCCGCGTTCGCCCGGGCGGGCTTCCCGGCGCCGGTCCTCGTGGCCGAGCAGGCCGAGCCCGACCCGGAGTTCCCCACCGTGGCCTTCCCCAACCCGGAGGAGCCCGGCGCGATGGACCTGGCCTTCGCCGCGGCCCGCGCGAACGCCCCCGACCTGATCATCGCCAACGACCCGGACGCCGACCGCTGCGCCGTGGCCGTCCCGCACGCGGGCGACTGGCGCATGCTGCGCGGCGACGAGGTCGGCGCGCTGCTCGCCGCCCACCTCGTCCGGCGCGGCGCGCAGGGCACGTTCGCCGAGTCGATCGTCTCCTCGTCCCTGCTCGGCCGGATCGCCGAGAAGGCGGGTCTGCCCTACGAGGAGACCCTCACCGGCTTCAAGTGGATCGCCCGCGTCGACGGCCTGCGCTACGGCTACGAGGAGGCCCTCGGCTACTGCGTGGACCCCGAGGGCGTGCGCGACAAGGACGGCATCACCGCCGCCCTGCTGGTCACCGAACTCGCCTCGGAGCTCAAGGAGCAGGGCCGCACCCTTCTGGACCTCCTCGACGACCTCGCCGTGGAGCACGGTCTGCACGCCACCGACCAGCTGTCCGTGCGGGTGGAGGACCTCTCGGTCATCGCCCGCGCGATGGAGCGGCTGCGCGCGCGGCCCCCGGCCTCGCTGGCGGGCCTGGCCGTCACCCGGGCGGAGGACCTCACCCAGGGCACGGACACGCTGCCGCCCACCGACGGCCTGCGCTACACGCTCGACGGCGCGCGGGTCATCGTCCGGCCCAGCGGCACGGAGCCGAAGCTGAAGTGCTACCTGGAGGTCGTGATCCCGGTCGCCGGCCACGACGGCCTGCCGTCGGCCCGCGCGCAGGCGGACGCCGTCCTCGCCACGATCAAGCGGGACCTGTCGGCGGCGGCCGGCATCTGACCCCGCGCTCCTCGGCGGACCCCGCCGGGGAGCGCACGCCGGGGCGGGCCCGCAGCAGGCCCGGCGGCCGGGCGCGCTCCGGGCCCGCCGCGATGAGTTCCACCCGCTTCTCCGGTCTGCACCCGTGACCGTGGGGACGTCGTCCGACGCCCCCACGGCGCCCGGCACCAGACACCACGGAGGACGCCATGACGACCACCCCGGACCGGCCGACCGCCGCGACGGACCGTCCCACCGCCGCCTCGCCCGGCCTCCCGCCCGTCGTCGACGCGGCCGCGTGGCAGGCCGCCCGCGACGAGCTCCTGCTGCGCGAGAAGGCCCACACCCGGGAGGGCGACGCCATCGCCGCCGCCCGCCGCCGGCTGCCGATGCTGGAGTGCGACGGCACGGTCGAGGTCGTCGGCCCGGACGGCCCGGTCCCCTTCCTGGACCTGTTCCAGGGCCGCGACGAGCTCGTGGTCTACAAGCACATGTGGTACGACGGCGCGCCGCACCAGGGGCAGTGCGAGGGCTGCACGATGGTGGCCTGGCACCTGAGGGACACGGTCTACCTCGACGCCCGCGGCGTGTCGTTCGCCGTGCTGACCACCGGCCCGTGGGAGGAGGTGGCCCCGTTCGTCGCGTTCATGGGCTACACCCGGCCGTGGTACTCGGTGCGCGACCTGGCCGAGCCGGTCGGCGGCGCCATGGGCCACCTCGCCTGCTTCCTGCGCGACGGCGACCGCGTCTTCCTCACGTACTCCACGACGGGCCGCGGCAACGAGGCGTTCAGCGGGTCGTTCGCCCTGCTGGACATGACGCCGTACGGGCGCCGTGAGGCATGGCAGGACGGTCCCGAGGGCCGGCCCGAGGGGGACCACCCCTGCTGGTACTGGCGCTCGGACGCGGACGGCGACGCCACCTGGGGTCCGACCAGCCGCCCCGTCCCGCAGTGGACCCGCCCCGACGCGACCCCCGTGGAGACCCTCGGCCGGCGCGGCCCCTGCCACTGACCCGACCGGGACCGGCCCGCAAATCCTGCGCCGCCGTCAGCGCAGGAAGACGACCGCGCCCGCCGCCAGCGCTCCGAGGACGACCGCCTGCGGCCACAGCGCCCGCCCGCGCAGCCGCTCGTCGGCCTGGCCCGCCGGCCGCGTCGCCGGGTCCCGCCAGAGCACGGTGATCTCGGCGGCCGTCCGCTCGTACGGGTGCGGCACGCCGAGCCTGCGCTCCAGCCACGGCCAGCGGAAGGAGACCACCCGCCAGTCGTCGAACGACGCGCGCGTGGCGCGTATCCGCAGCCGGCCGCCCTCGTACTCGACGGCCCGGACGTCCTCCCAGGCCAGGCGGCGGACGCCCCACAGCCCGTTGAACCACAGGCCGTCGCGGTCGGCCGTGATCCGCCACAGGAGCCGACGGGGCGCTATCAGGGCGGCGATCAGGGGCGCCGCGAGGCCGTACAGGGAACCCCGCCACGAGGGGTCCGTGCACAGGAGCGCGAGGAACAGCGCGGCCGGCGCGACCAGGAGCCAGTCGGCCCATCCGGCGCGCCACCGGGGTATCCGCTCGCATCCCCGCGGGCCGGCCTCCTCGGCCCGGGCGGCCGCGGCGGCGACGGCCGCCTCGCGCCGCTCCCCGCGACGGCCCTCGCGGACGGCCCGGTCCCGCTCGGCCCTGCCCCGCCGCCGCAGGGCGGCCCCGGTCACCGGCCGCACGGGTCCCAGGGACGTCTCCACCACGGGCGCGGCGCCGTCCTTCGCGGCGGCCGCGAGCAACACGACCTCGGCGCCGTCGTAGGGCGTCCCGTACAGCACGGCCTCCCGCAACGGCCCGGCCCGACCGGAGTCGGCCCGTTCGACCAGCTCGCGCAGCGCGCTCGCCTCGTCCGCCTCCCGGTGCTCCGCCCGACCGGCGTCACCCGCCTCCTGCGCGGACTCCGGCTCCGCCGTACGCGGGCCGTTCGCCCGGCCCGCGGCCTCCGCGAGGTCCCTGGCCGCCTGCTCCGTGTCCCCCGTCTCCCCCGTCTCCCCCGCCTTCTCGGCGCGGTCGTCCGGCGTGCCGGCGCCGTCGGCGGTGGACACCGTGAACAGGGGGCGCCGGGCGGCGAGGTCGTCGGCGGCGTAGACCTCCGTCTCCAGGTCGCCGTTCACCCGCGCCAGCACCCGCAGCACCGGGACCGGCCCACAGCGCGGCCCGACGGCACGGCGGCGGGCCAGGGCCGCGGAGAGCAGCACCGTGAGTCCGAGGCCGGCGAGGCACCAGCCCGCGGCCGGGACCGCGTTCGGGCCGCCGGGGCCGTCCCGCAGGGCCGCGACGGCCCGCAGGACGCCACCGGCGGCGAGCAGGACGAGCCCGCCCCCCAGCAGGAACGTCCCGCGCGGCGCGCGCCCGCCCATGCCGTCCGGCGCCACGGCCGTCGTGCCCCCGGCAGCGGCGAGGGCCGCCGCCCGCTGCCGTCGGCGCGCCGCCAGCCGCAGGCCGACGGCGGCCCAGAGGCCGGTCTGCCAGGCCGCGAGCCCGACGCGCACCGGCAGCGGAAGCCCGTCCCCGGTCGTCAGCACGAGGACGACGCCGACGGGAGCCCCGACGGCGGCCGCCTCGGGCCGGAGCACCGGCCACACCAGGCTCAGGGCGACCAGGGCGGCGCCCCACGCGGGCAGCCCGCCGTACCCGCCCAGCAGTCCCGCGCCCGCCACCGCCGCCGGCGGCAGCGCCGCGAAGGCCCACTCGGGCGCCCGCACGGGCACCCCGCGCGCGGGCAGCGCCCGTGTCCAGCGCAGCGCCGACCCGCCGTCCCACGCCGCGATCCCGTCGGGCGCCACCGCGCCGGACGGCAACCGCGACACTCCACCGGAGCGCGCACCCATCGTCTTCCGTCTCCCCCTGCCGTCCCGAAGCCCGTCCCGTCGAGGGCCGCACGCGACCGACCCGCGCCGTCGGGCGGCCCGGCGGCCCACCGGCCCCCGTCGCCGCCTCCGAAAAGCCGTGCACGACCGCCGAACGGCTCCCCCGCCGACACGGCCGCCCCGCACCCGACCGCCGCACCCGACCGCCGCACGCGACCGATCCGCCCGCGGCCACCGCACCCGCCCGTCCCGGGCGCCCGCACCGCACGACCGGGCCGGCCGCCCGGACTGCCGCGCCGGACGCCCTCGCCCGGCGACCGCCGTGGCTCAGCCCGCGGCCAGCAGGATCGCCAGGACGACGGCCCCCGCGGCGGCCGGGCCGAGGATCTCCCAGGCCCAGCGGACGCTCACCTCGCCCTGTGCGTTCTCGTCCTTCTCGTGCGCCTCCCACAGCTCGCGCAGGTCCTCCATGGCCCGGTCGCCGCCGGCGCGCGCGGAGGCGTCCCCCGAGGCCGCGCCCCCGCGTCCGAGACCGCCGCCGAGCGCGCCGCGGCCGCCCCGGCCCTCCTGCCCGGCGGCCGCACGCGTCTGCCGGCGGTTCGCCCGCTTGCGGGCCCGCAGCGAGACGGGGATGGACCACAGCTGGTACTTGGTCCCGGCGACGGTGAGGACCTCGTTGGAGTAACCGGAGCGCAGCGTGGCGACCTGTCCCCAGGGCAGCGTGATCACCCGGAAGGGGTTGCGCACCCGCACCTGCTCGTGACCGGCGAACACGGCGGGCCGCAGGGTCAGGGAGACGATCAGCGGGACGAGGAGGATCATCGCGGCGAGCGCCAGCCACGGGGTGCGCCCCTCGCCCGCGACGATCGCGTCGATGCCGAGCCAGCCGACGAGGGCGAGCATCACGACGCCGCCGGCGATGCCCGCGGACGACCGGTACACGCGGTCCCTGATCACGGGACCCGAGGGTTCCGAGGGCCCCGAGGGCCGCGGCGCTGGTGACTGGTCTTCCGGGCTCGTCATGGGCCCGATTCTGCCCGACGCCCGGCGCCCGGTCCCACGCGGAGCCCCGGCACGCCCCGAGCACCGCGACGACTTCCGGGGGTGTACACCCGCTACGCGCGTAGATATGCTCGTCTGGTGACCATGCCCACCAATGCACCCAGCGCGGCCCGCGCCCTCTCGGACGTCACCTCGTCCGACAGCACGCTGCGCCGCTTCCTCCACGGGCTGCCCGGCGTCGACGCGGTCGGCCTGGAGGCGCGCGCCGCCGCGCTCGGCACCCGTTCCATCAAGACGACCGCGAAGGCGTACGCCATCGACCTCGCCATCTCGATGGTCGACCTGACGACGCTGGAAGGCGCGGACACCCCGGGCAAGGTCCGGGCGCTCGGCGCGAAGGCGGTACGCCCCGACCCGACCGACCGCACGGCCCCCGGCACGGCCGCGGTCTGCGTCTACCCCGACATGGTGGCCGTGGCCAAGGAGGCCGTCGCCGGTTCCGGCGTGAAGGTCGCCTCGGTCGCCACGGCGTTCCCGGCCGGCCGCGCCGCCCTCGACGTGAAGCTGGCCGACGTGCGCGACGCGGTCGCCGCGGGCGCCGACGAGATCGACATGGTCATCGACCGCGGGGCGTTCCTCGCGGGCCGGTACATGAAGGTGTACGACGAGATCGTCGCCGTGAAGGAGGCCTCGGGGGCCGCACGCCTCAAGGTCATCTTCGAGACGGGCGAGCTGTCGACGTACGACAACATCCGGCGGGCGAGCTGGCTCGGCATGCTGGCCGGGGCGGACTTCATCAAGACGTCCACCGGCAAGGTCGCCGTCAACGCCACCCCCGCCAACACCCTGCTCATGCTGGAGGCCGTGCGCGACTTCCGCGCGCAGACCGGCGTCCAGGTCGGCGTGAAGCCGGCCGGCGGCATCCGCACCAGCAAGGACGCGATCAAGTTCCTGGTGCTGGTCAACGAGACCGCGGGCGGGGACTGGCTCGACAACCACTGGTTCCGCTTCGGCGCCTCCTCGCTCCTGAACGATCTGCTGATGCAGCGTCAGAAGCTGGCCACCGGCCGCTACTCCGGCCCCGACTACGTGACGGTGGACTGATCACCATGGCATCCGTATTCACCTCCGCGTTCGAGTACGCCCCCGCGCCCGAGTCCCGCTCGGTCGTGGACATCGCCCCCTCGTACGGCCTGTTCATCGACGGCGAGTTCACCGAGGCGGCCGACGGCCAGGTCTTCAAGACCGTCTCGCCGTCCACCGAGGAGGTCCTCTCCGAGATCGCCCGGGCGGGCGAGGCGGACGTCGACCGTGCCGTACGGGCCGCCCGCAAGGCCTTCGAGAAGTGGTCCGCGCTGCCGGGCGCCGAGCGTGCGAAGTACCTCTTCCGCATCGCCCGCATCATCCAGGAGCGCTCCCGCGAGCTGGCCGTCCTGGAGACCCTGGACAACGGCAAGCCGATCAGGGAGACGCGCGACGCCGACCTGCCCCTGGTCGCCGCGCACTTCTTCTACTACGCGGGCTGGGCCGACAAGCTCGGCCACGCCGGCTTCGGCGCGGACCCGCGCCCGCTGGGCGTGGCCGGCCAGGTCATCCCGTGGAACTTCCCGCTGCTGATGCTGGCGTGGAAGATCGCCCCGGCGCTCGCCACGGGCAACACGGTGGTCCTGAAGCCCGCCGAGACGACCCCGCTGTCCGCCCTGTTCTTCGCGGACGTCTGCCGTCAGGCGGGCCTGCCGAAGGGCGTCGTCAACATCCTCCCCGGCTACGGCGACGCCGGCGCGGCGCTCGTCGGCCACCCCGACGTGAACAAGGTGGCCTTCACCGGCTCCACGGCCGTCGGCAAGGAGATCGCGCGCACGGTCGCGGGCAGCCGCAAGAAGCTCACCCTCGAACTGGGCGGCAAGGGCGCGAACATCGTCTTCGACGACGCCCCGATCGACCAGGCCGTCGAGGGCATCGTGAGCGGCATCTTCTTCAACCAGGGACAGGTCTGCTGCGCGGGCAGCCGTCTGCTGGTCCAGGAGTCGATCCAGGAGGAGCTGCTGGAGTCGCTCAAGCGCCGTCTGTCGACGCTGCGCCTCGGCGACCCGCTCGACAAGAACACCGACATCGGCGCGATCAACTCCGCCGAGCAGCTGGCGCGCATCACCACGCTTGTCGAGCAGGGCGAGGCGGAGGGCGCCGAGCGCTGGTCCCCGGCCTGCGAACTGCCCACCTCGGGCTACTGGTTCGCGCCCACGCTGTTCACGAACGTCACCCAGGCCCACACCGTCGCCCGCGACGAGATCTTCGGCCCGGTCCTGTCGGTGCTGACCTTCCGCACGCCGGACGAGGCCGTCGCCAAGGCCAACAACACGCCGTACGGCCTCTCGGCGGGCATCTGGACGGAGAAGGGCTCCCGGATCCTCGCCGTCGCGAACAAGCTCCGGGCCGGCGTCGTCTGGTCCAACACGTTCAACAAGTTCGACCCCACCTCGCCGTTCGGCGGCTACAAGGAGTCGGGATTCGGCCGCGAGGGCGGCCGCCACGGCCTGGAGGCGTACCTCGATGTCTGACCGACTGTCCGTGCTGAAGACCTACAAGCTGTACGTCGGCGGGAAGTTCCCGCGTTCCGAGAGCGGCCGGGTGTACGAGGTGACGGACTCCAAGGGCAAGTGGCTGGCCAACGCGCCGCAGTCCTCCCGCAAGGACGCCCGTGACGCGGTCGTCGCCGCGCGCAAGGCGTTCGGCGGCTGGGCCGGGGCGACGGCGTACAACCGGGGCCAGGTCCTCTACCGCGTCGCCGAGATGCTGGAGGGCCGCCGGGGCCAGTTCGTCCACGAGGTGGCCGACGCCGAGGGCGTGTCGAAGTCCAGGGCGGCCGAGCAGGTCGGGGCGACGATCGACCGCTGGGTCTGGTACGCGGGCTGGACCGACAAGATCGCCCAGGTCGTGGGCGGCGGAAACCCGGTCGCGGGCCCCTACTTCAACCTCTCCTCGCCCGAGCCGACGGGCGTGGTCGCGGTCCTCGCGCCGCAGGAGTCGTCGTTCCTGGGGCTGGTGTCGGTGCTGGCCCCGGTGATCGCCACGGGCAACACGGCGATCGTGATCGCGAGCGAGCGCGCCCCGCTCCCCGCGCTCTCCCTCGGCGAGGTGCTGGCCACCTCGGACGTCCCCGGCGGCGTCGTCAACGTCCTGTCGGGCCGGACGGCGGAGATCGCCGCGCCGCTGGCCTCGCACCAGGACGTCAACGCGATCGACCTCGCGGGCGCCGACGAGGCGCTGGCGAAGGAGCTGGAGATCGCGGCGGCGGACAACCTCAAGCGCGTCCTTCGTCCACAGCCTGTGGACGACTGGTCGGCGGTTCCGGGCACCGACCGCCTGACGGCCTTCCTGGAGACGAAGACGGTCTGGCACCCGACGGGCTCGCTGGGCGCGTCCGGCTCGTCCTACTAGGGGCGCTCGCCCCGGGCCCGGCAGGAGCCCCGGGCGCCCCCGCGCACGCGGAAGCCGCGCCGCCCCTCCGTCCGGGGGCGGCGCGGCTTCCGTGCGCCGTGCCGTGCGGCGAGGTCAGCCGCCGAGCACCTTCGCGACGTCCCCCACCACCGGGATCGAACCGATCGACTGCGCCTGCGCCACCGGGCCGGTGAGCATCTGCGAGGTCAGCGGCTTGAAGTCGGCGAGCTGGGTGCCGACGCCGTTGTCGAGGGGGTCGACGCCGGTGCCCGCCAGCGGGTTGGGCTTGAGACCGGAGACCGCGCCGGTGACGTAGGTCAGGGAGCCCAGCGCGCCCTGCAAACCCGCCTGCGGGTCGATCCGGCCGACCGAGGTGGGGCTCGTGCGCACCAGATCGACGGCGGGCTCGCCGGTGGCCGCCGCGGCGCTCCCGGCGCCCGCGCCCAGCGCCACTCCGGCGGTCGCGAGGGCGGCGAGGGCGCGCCGGCCGGTGGAGGTCTGGGGGGATGCGTGTCGGGCCATCGTCAATGCCGCCTTCTGCTGCGCAAGGTGATCCGGTCGACACGAAGGGTAGTTGAGGTGTGACGCGCGCATCAAAGCCGACCCGCGGGGTCGTTGACGGCCCGGGGTATGCCTCACACTGGTGTCCCGTGACCTCCCCTCCGCCCATACCCACGCGAGTCGTGCTGCTCTGCGGCCCTTCCGGCTCCGGCAAGTCCCTGCTCGCCGCCCGCTGCGGCCTCCCGGTTCTGCGGCTCGACGACTTCTACAAGGAGGGCGACGACCCGACGCTGCCGCTCGTCGCGGGGAGTTCCGACATCGACTGGGACCACCCCGGCTCGTGGGACGCGGACGCGGCCGTCGCCGCGATCGTGGAGCTGTGCGCCACCGGCCGCACGAACGTTCCCGTGTACGACATCGCGCTCAGCGCCCGCACGGGCGAGGAGGAGATCGCGATCGGGCGGCCGCCGCTGTTCCTCGCGGAGGGCATCTTCGCCGCCGAGATCGTGAACCGCTGCCGGGAGCTGGGCGTCCTGGCCGACGCCCTGTGCCTGAGCCGCGGTCCGGTGAAGACGTTCCGGCGCCGCTTCCTGCGCGATCTGAAGGAGGGCCGCAAGTCGGTGCCCTTCCTGCTGCGCCGCGGCTGGCGCCTGATGCGCGCCGAACGCTCCATCGTGGCCCGCCAGACCGCGCTGGGCGCGCACGCGTGCGACCGCGACGAGGCGATGGCCCGGCTGGCCGCCGCGGCGTCGGCCGACAGCAGCCCGACGGCGCACACGACCGTCTAGGACGACAGGCGGGCGGGCGGCGGGCGACGCGGACCGGCCGGCCGTGCCGGCGGGCGGACGCGAAGAAGCGGGACTGGACGGACCCCCCGGCCCTCCAGTCCCGCTCCCTCTCTTTCCCCCGTGCTTCCCCTTTTCCCCTGTTTCCCCGTTCCCCCCCGGGGTGGTGCTTGCGCGGTACCGCTCCCCCTGACGTCCCCCGTCGGGTCCCCCCGGTACCGCTCCCCCGTGTTTCCCCCGTTCACCGGCTCCGTCGAGCGGAGCCGGGCCTTCCCCCGTTCACCCTCAGGCCACAAGCTCCCCGAAGGCGTCCTCCTCGTCACGGCCGAAGCTGAGGACCTCGTCCTCGCGCAGCCGGCGCAGCGAGCGCCAGATGCTGGACTTCACCGTGCCGACACTGATGTCGAGGATCTCCGCGATCTCCGGGTCGGTGCGGCCCTCGTAGTAGCGCAGGACCAGCATCGTCCGCTGGAGTTCGGGCAGCCGGGCCAGCGCCTGCCACAGGACCGCGCGCAGCTCCGTGCCGCGCATCGCGTCCGTGTCGCCGGGCGTCTCCGGCAGTTCCTCGGTCGGGTACTCGTTCAGCTTGCGGCGGCGCCACGCGCTGATGTGCAGGTTGGTCATGGTCCGGCGGAGGTATCCGCCGACCGCGGCCTTGTCGCTGATCCGCTCCCATGCCCGGTAGGTCGAGAACAGGGCGCTCTGCAACAGGTCCTCGGCCTCGAAGCGGTCGCCGGTGAGGTGGTAGGCGGTGGCGTACAGGGAGGCGCGGCGCTCCTGGACGTAGGCGGTGAACTCCGCCTCGGTCAGGGAGCGACGCTCCCCCGTGTCCTCCCCGTACGCGGCTCCCCCGTGAGCCGCCTGTTCCCCCGCGTCCACCACCGTCATGTAGGCGGTGTGCTGACGCCCGGCGCCACGACCGCACCCCCGAGCGGTCACCGCGCCGGACTTCTCGGAACCCCGGTTCACGTCGTGCAGACGCGTGACGACTGCGACTGCGTTGGTGCTCATACCGTGCAGCGTGTTCATCTCGCGCCCCCCGTCGTGGACTTACGGTGTTCGGTCTCCCACTCGGCCGGGCTCCGCTGTGCTGTTCGGCGTCGCCCTGCCTTGTGACGAAAAGATTGCCCGGGCCACTTCATCGCCGTGTCCGCCGACTGTCACAGACCTGTCACAGGGGCCCGTCACCGCGGACGCACGGATCGTCCACAGTCGTGCGCGGTACGGGGGCGCCGGGCCGGCGGCGGGTGTGTTCGACGGGGGCGGCGTCCTCGTGACCGGGTTCCCGGTCGGCCGGGACGGGGTGCGCGCCGTCCGGCGAGGGCGGCGGGGGTCGTCCGGTCGGGGCGGGCAGGCGGCCCCCGCGCGCTCCCGAGGGGTCGTCCGTGTGGCTCGAAACCGCAGGTCCAGGGGCTGCGGACCGGGCGGGCGCACGAATCGGGCGCCGGTGGCCGCGGGACGCCGACGGCCCGCCGCACGCCGTGCGCGCCCCCGCGGCCGCCCCGCTCCGGCGCCCGCCGCCGAACGGGCCCTGCCCCACAGGTCGAACGACAGCCCCCTCATGGGCCAGAATGAGCCCGTGCCTTCCCTGTTGCTGATCGAGGACGACGACGCCATCCGTACGGCCCTGGAGCTCTCACTGACGCGCCAGGGACACCGGGTGGCGACCGCTGCGAGCGGTGAGGACGGTCTGAAGCTGCTGCGCGAGCAACGGCCGGATCTGATCGTGCTGGACGTGATGCTGCCCGGCATCGACGGCTTCGAGGTGTGCCGTCGCATCCGGCGCACCGACCAGTTGCCGATCATCCTGCTCACCGCGCGCAGCGACGACATCGACGTGGTCGTCGGGCTGGAGTCCGGGGCCGACGACTACGTCGTCAAGCCCATCCAGGGCCGGGTGCTGGACGCCCGGATCCGGGCCGTGCTGCGCCGCGGCGAGCGCGAGTCGAGCGACGCGGCGACCTTCGGCAGCCTCGTCATCGACCGCGCCGCGATGACCGTGACGAAGAACGGCGAGGATCTTCAGCTCACGCCGACCGAGCTGCGGCTGCTGCTCGAACTGAGCCGGCGGCCCGGCCAGGCGCTGTCCCGGCAGCAGTTGCTGCGCCTGGTGTGGGAGCACGACTACCTGGGCGACTCGCGGCTGGTGGACGCCTGTGTCCAGCGGCTGCGGGCCAAGGTGGAGGACGTGCCGTCGTCGCCCGTCCTGATCCGTACCGTGCGCGGCGTCGGCTACCGCCTGGACGCCCCTCAGTGACCCAGGCGCAAGGGGGGCTCCGCGGCTGGTCCGCGGCGCGCAGGAAGAAAGTGTCACGGCTGCGTCTGACCAGCCTGCGCCTGCGGCTGGTCGTGGTCTTCGGCGCGGTGGCGCTGACCGCCGCGGTGTCCGCGTCCGGCATCGCGTACTGGCTCAACCGCGAGGCGGTGCTGACCCGCACCCAGGGTTCGGTGCTGCGCGACTTCGAGCAGGAGATGCAGAACCGGGCCGGTGCGCTGCCGGAGAACCCGTCACAGGACGAGCTCCAGCACACCGCCGGGCAGATGGCCAACAGCAGCCAGCGCTTCAGCGTGCTGCTGGTGGCCGCGGACGGCGGCGGCCACACCGTCTACGGCAGTTCGGGCGGCCTGAACGGGTTCTCGCTGGACGACGTGCCCGGATCGCTGCGCACCGCGGTGAACCGGCAGCAGGACGTCACGGGCGGCAACACGTCGCCGTACCACCTGTACTGGCAGCGGGTGGTGGACCACGGGACGCCGTACCTGGTGGCCGGCACGAGGGTGATCGGGGGCGGGCCGACCGGGTACATGCGCAAGTCGCTGGAGCCGGAGGCCAAGGACCTCAACTCGCTGGCGTGGTCGCTGGGGATCGCCACCGCCCTGGCGCTGGTCGGGGCCGCGCTGCTCGCGCAGGCCGCCGCCACGACCGTCCTGAAGCCGGTGCACCGGCTGGGCGTGGCGGCGCGCCGGCTCGGCGAGGGGCGGCTGGACACTCGGCTGCGCGTCTCCGGGACGGACGAACTGGCCGACCTGTCGCGGACGTTCAACCGCACGGCCGAGGCGCTGGAGAAGCGGGTCGACGACATGGCCGCCCGTGACGAGGCCTCGCGCCGGTTCGTCGCCGACATGTCGCACGAGCTGCGGACGCCGCTGACGGCCATCACCACCGTCGCGGAGGTGCTGGAGGAGGAGCTGGACGCCGAGTCAGGCAGCATCGACCCGATGATCGAGCCCGCGGTGCGGCTGGTGGTCAGCGAGACGCGGCGGCTGAACAACCTCGTCGAGAACCTGATGGAGGTCACCCGCTTCGACGCGGGAACGGCCCGGCTGGTCCTGGACGACGTCGACGTCGCCGACCAGATCACCGCCTGCATCGACGCGCGGGCCTGGCTGGACGCCGTCGACCTGGACGCGGAGCGCGGCATCCACGCCCTGCTCGATCCGCGCCGTCTGGACGTCATCCTGGCCAACCTCATCGGCAACGCGCTCAAGCACGGCGGGTCGCCGGTGCGGGTGTCGGTGTCGACGGCGGACGACTCGGTGGTGATCGCGGTGCGCGACCACGGGCCCGGCATCCCCGAGGACGTGCTGCCGCACGTCTTCGACCGGTTCTACAAGGCGAGCGCCTCGCGGCCGCGCTCCGAGGGCAGCGGGCTCGGCCTGTCCATCGCCCTGGAGAACGCGCACATCCACGGGGGCGAGATCACGGCCGCCAACTCCCCGCAGGGCGGCGCGGTGTTCACGCTGCGGCTGCCCCGGGGCGTCTCCGAGGAAACGGAACACGACGGCGAGGACGACGGGGTCGGCGACGCCGGCGAGCAGGGCGTGCGCCCCGTGCCGGACAAGGGGGACGCGACGTGACGACGAGCCGTGCGACCGTACGACGGCGGTGCGCCGGGCCGGTGCTGGCCGCCCTGGCGGCCACGGTGCTCGCCGGCTGCGGCATCCGGGCCACCGAGGTGCCGACCGACTTCGGGCCGGCGCCCTCCCGGGTGCGCTGCTCGCTCGCCGAGCCGGACGTCACGACGCAGGCCGCGCGCGCGGGCGTGCCGGTGCAGGTGTTCCTGCTGTGCGGTTCCTCGCTGGTGGCGGTGGACCGGTCCGTGCGGGTGCCGGACGGCGCGGCGGACTCCGCGCGGCGCGCGCTGGTAGCGCAGGGCCTGCTGGACGAGCTGGCCGAGTCGCCGTCGGCGGCCGAGAAGGAGGCCGGGTACACCACGGACGTGCGCGGCGGGATGACGGTGCACGGACCGGGCCCGAAGGACCCGGACGACACCCTGCGGCTGAGCACCCCGCCCGGGAACCTCACCTCGTACGCGCTCGCCCAACTGGTCTGCACCTTCTCGGACTCGGCGGCCGCGGAGGGGGACGGCTCGGTGGTCCTGGGCGGACCGGGGTCGACCCCGGTGCGCCGCTATGCCTGCACCGACGAGGTCCGTTCCCGCCCCGGGAGCGCCGGACCCCCGTCGGCGCCGGTCACGAACGACGGCTGAGCCGCCGGCCGCCGGTCCCCGGCAGGCAGGAGGCGGGTGTGACGGGCGGCAGGAGGCCGGACGGCGGGTGTGACGGGCGGCAGGGGGCCGGACGGCGCGTGTGGCGGACGCCTCACGCGAGGGCCCGCGGGCGTCGTCGTCGCAGGTCACCGTCCGTCCCGCGGCGGCGGGCGCGGGGGCGCGCGCCGACGGCGGGAAGCGGCCCGGAACCGATCGTGCCGGGGGGCGCGTCTTGGGGGGCGTGCAGCGTCAAGGCTCCATCGGCGGCAGCGCCGCGATCCGCATCCGCGCGACCGGGATTGTTCTCCTGGCCGCCCACCTCGTGTTCGTCGCCTGGGTCACGCTGCGCCCGCTGGACGTCCCCTGGGTGCTCCCGGCCAATCTGCATCCCTTCGACGGCATCCGCGCCGACCTGAGGCTGGGCTGGCCCGAGGCGGCCCGGCGGATCGGCACGGGGCTGGGGCTGCTGGCCCCGCTCGGCGTCCTGCTGCCGCTGGTGGGCGGACGGGTCCGGGTCTCGCCGTTCGCCTCCCTGGTCCGCACGGTCACGGCGGGCGCGCTGCTGTCGCTGGGGATCGAACTGTTGCAGACCGGGGTGCCCGGTCAGGTCGTGGACGTGGACTCGATGCTGCTGAACACCGTGGGCGTGGCGCTGGCGCATGTCGCGGTGGTGCCCGCGGTGCGCGCACGGCTGCGCCGCAGGGACGAGCACCGGCCGTCCGCCCCGGTCCGTCAGGAGGACGCGGCTCAGGGTCTGACCCCGAGGATTCCCAGGGTCGGCATCGCCCCATAGAGCGACGCTTCGTCCCCTTCGTCACCGTAGCGTTGACGTCAGATGGAGCAGCCGCAAGGGCCGTCTCCCCCAGACGCTCACGAAGGAGCCGCAGATGTCCCGCCTCGCCCGCCCCACCAACGGCCGCATGATCGGCGGAGTGTGCGCCGCGCTGGCCCGGCGCTTCGGCACCTCCGCGACCACGATGCGCGTGATCTTCGTGCTCTCCTGTCTGCTGCCGGGCCCGCAGTTCCTGCTCTACATAGCGCTGTGGGTGCTGTTCCCCTCGGAGGACAAGGCGGCCCGCGCCGCCTGGTGACGGCCGCTCGGCCATGACGCCGTCGGGGCGCACCCGGGACCACCGGGTGCGCCCCGACGGCGCGGTGCGTGGAGGGCGGAGCCGCTCAGCCCAGCGGGATGCCGTTGACCGGCAGACCGTGCGTGGGCAGGCCCTGCAGCGGCAGTCCGCCGAGCAGACCGGCGACGGGCGCGGTGGGGCCCCCGGCCAGCAGCTTCCCGGCGACCGGCTGGGCGGCGGTCAGGCCCGCGGCCAGCGCCGGCTGGGCCTGGGTCAGCGCCTGCCCGGCGCCGGGCAGCGCCTGGGCCACGTTCTCCGCCGGCAGCGTCCTGGTGACGCCGTCCAGGGCCTGGGTGGCGTCCGGGACCGCGGGGGCGGCGTTCGCGGCGCCCGCACCGACGGCGGCGAAGGCGGCGCCGAGAGCGGCGACGCCGAGGGTCTTGGCAGCAGACTGCTTCATGATGAATGCGTCCTCGAATGGGATACGGGGAACTGAGCGGTTCTCGACCGTAAACACGTGGAGGGGTCGGCGGCAAACATCGAAATGCGGACGGATGGTGGACACCCGCCCGCATTCCGCACCGGGTAAAACCCGGGGATCAGCCTTCCTCCGCCACGGAACCCCTGGTGGAGGCGGTCTGCTGGAACAGCCATTCGGACTTGAGCTCGGCGTATCCGGGCTTGATCACGTCATTGATCATGGCCAGTCGTTCATCGAAAGGAATGAATGCTGACTTCATAGCATTGACGGAGAACCATTGCAGGTCGTCGAGCGTGTAGCCGAATGCGTCGACCAGGTGCTCGAATTCCCGGCTCATGCTGGTGCCGGACATCAGCCGGTTGTCGGTGTTCACCGTCGCCCGGAAGTGCAGCCGGCGCAGCAGCCCGATGGGGTGCTCGGCGTAGGACGTGGCGGCCCCGGTCTGGAGGTTGGAGCTCGGGCACAGCTCCAGCGGGATGCGCTTGTCGCGGACGTAGGAGGCGAGCCGGCCGAGCCGCACGCCGCCGTCGGCGTCGACCTCGATGTCGTCGATGATGCGGACCCCGTGCCCGAGCCGGTCGGCGCCGCACCACTGGAGCGCCTGCCAGATGGACGGCAGCCCGAAGGCCTCGCCGGCGTGGATGGTGAAGTGGTTGTTCTCGCGCTTGAGGTACTCGAAGGCGTCGAGGTGCCGGGTGGGCGGGAAGCCGGCCTCGGCGCCGGCGATGTCGAAGCCCACCACGCCCTGGTCCCGGTAGCGGTTGGCGAGTTCGGCGATCTCCAGGGCGCGCGCGGCGTGCCGCATGGCGGTCAGCAGCGCGCCGACGCGGATGCGGTGGCCGTTGCGACGGGCCGTCAGCTCGCCTTCCCGGAAGCCCTGGTTGACGGCTTCGACGACCTCTTCGAGGGTGAGGCCGCCGTCGAGGTGCTGCTCGGGCGCGTAGCGCACCTCGGCGTAGACGACGCCGTCTTCGGCGAGGTCCTCGGCGCACTCGCGGGCGACCCGCACGAGCGCCGCGCGGGTCTGCATCACGCCGACGGTGTGCGAGAACGTCTCCAAGTACCGTTCCAGGGAGCCGGAGTCGGCGGCCTCCCGGAACCAGACGCCCAGCTTGTCGGCGTCGCTCTCGGGGAGTGGGGAGTACCCGCCGTCCCGGGCGAGGTCGACCACCGTGCCGGGGCGCAGCCCGCCGTCGAGGTGGTCGTGCAGCAGAACCTTGGGTGCCCGCCGGATCTGGTCCGAGCTGGGGGCGGTGCCCGACTGGATGCTCTGGCTCGTCATTGGCGCACTCTAACTCCTACGCGCGTAGACGGCGCGTTGTACAACCGCGCCGATATGTAACGGTGACCGCACGGACGGGTGGAGTACATCGGCGCTTCTGACACTGTTCTGTCATGGGACAGGAAGTGACGCCGGTTCGGCAGGTCCGGCTGGGGCGGGCGCTCGGCCCGGAGCCGACGGCGGTGAGCGCGGCGGTGCTGCTGCTCCCGGGCGGCGAGGAGGTCTCCAGCCGCAGGCCGTCCTCGCTGTGGGCCGCGGCCTCCGTCCGGGGCCTCGGACGCGGACTGGCGCGGGCCGGACGCGGGGAGGGCCTGGCCGTCCACGCCGTGCGCTACCGCTACCGCGGCTGGAACGGCAGCGAGGCGCACCCCGCCGCCGACGCCGCCTGGGCGGCCGACGAGGTGGTCCGGCGCTACGGGGACGTCCCGGTGTGTCTGGCCGGCGTCGGCATGGGCGCACGGGCGGCGTTGCGCGCGGGCGGCCACCAGGCCGTCGAGTCGGTGCTGGCGATCGCTCCGTGGCTGCCGGAGGAGGACATGGCCGCACCCGCCGAACCCGTCAAGCAACTGGCGGGCCGTCGGGTGCTGATCGTGCACGGCACCCACGACGGGCGCTGCGACCCGGAGCTGTCGTTCCGGCTCGCGGCGCGGGCGAAGAAGGCCAACCGGGACGTGTGCCGCTTCGAAGTCCACGCAGACGGGCACCGGTTGCACCAGTACCGCAGCGAAGTCCACGCGCTGGCCGAGGACTTCGTCATGGGCACCCTGTTCGGGCGGCCGTTGTCCCGTCCGGTCGTGGACGCGCTGGCGGCGCCGCCGCCGCTCGGCCTGCGGATGCCGCTCGCGGCCGGGTTCGGCAGGTCGCTGCGCCGGTGACGGGCGCGCCGCGCCGCGTTCAGGTCGGCAGCAGGCTGCCGCGCCTCGACAGCAGGAACTTCTTGAACGCCGCCACCGGCGGGGTGTCCGGGTGGCCGTCCAGCCAGGCGACGCCGATCTCGCGGGCGGCGCGCGGGGCGGTCACCGTCAGTTCCACGACCCCCGGGCGGGCCACGGCGGGCGGCGGCAGCAGCGCCACCCCCAGCCCGGCCGCCACCAGCCCTCTCAGGGTCTCGGCCTCCTCGCCCTCGAAGGCGACCCGGGGGCGGAAGCCGGCCTCCTGGCACAGGTCGTCGGTGATGCGGCGCAGGCCGTAGCCGGGCTCCAGGGTCACGAAGGTCTCGTCGGCGGCCTCGGCGAGACGGACCCTCCTGCGGGCGGCCAGACGGTGGTCGGCCGGGACGACCAGGCGCAGCTTCTGCTCGTCGAGCCGGCGGGCGACCAGGTCGGGGGCGTCCGGGACCGGGGAGGTCAGGCACAGGTCCAGCTCGCCCGCCCGCAGCCGCTCGATCATCGCCTCGCCGTAGTTCTGGACGAGGCTGAAGCGCACGCGCGGGTGGTCCGCGCGGAAGGCGTGGATCAGTCCCGGCACCGTCTCCGCGCCCATGGTGTGCAGGAAGCCGAACGCGACCTTTCCGGTGGCCGGGTCGGCGTCGGCCCGCACCTCGTCGGCGGCCCGCTCGACCTCGGCGAGGGCCCGCTCCACGGAGGAGAGGAAGGTGCGCCCCGCGGGCGTGAGGGAGACCGTGCGGCCGCGGCGGGCGAACAGGTCGACGCCGAGGTCCTGTTCCAGACGGACCATGGCCCGCGAGAGCGTCGACTGGGGCACGTTCATCTCCTGGGCGGCCCGGGTGACGTGCTCGGTGCGGGCGACCCCGGCGAAGTACGCGAGCCGGGGAGCGAGCAGCCTCGACATGTCCGTCGTGTCTTCTGTGTCACCGGACGGTGACAGCCGGGCCCGTGACCTCTGCTGATGCGCCATGGGAACGATTATGACGATTCCGTGCATTGGACGGATGAGCGGGGCCGTACCTACCTTCGAGGCATGTCTCCCGCCAGTACCGGGGCGTCCACGACCGTGGGCGCCGCATCGTCCGTCCCCGCCGCCTCCCCCGTCGTCGCCTCCTCCGCCGACCGCTGCCGCCCGGCCCCCGCCGACTCCCGGATGACCCCCGGCGGTCCCGGCTACCGCCGGATGAGCCTCGCCCTCTTCCTCGCCGGGGTCGCGACCTTCGCCCTGCTGTACTCCACGCAGGCGCTGCTGCCGCTGATCTCCGACGACCTCGGGGTGGCGGCCGGCCGGGCGAGCTGGACCGTGGCGGCGGCGACCGGCGGACTGGCCCTGTTCGTGCTGCCGATGAGCGCCCTGTCGGAGCGCTACGGCCGCCGCACGGTGATGACGGCCTCGCTGGCGGTCGCGGTGGCCGTGGGCGTGCTGGTCCCCTTCGCCCCCTCGCTGGGCTCGCTGGTCGTGCTGCGGGCGGTCCAGGGCGCCGCGCTGGCCGGGCTCCCGGCCTCGGCGACCGCCTACCTCGCCGAGGAGGTCCGGCCGAAGGCGCTCGTCACGGCCATCGGCCTGTTCGTGGCGGGCAACAGCGTCGGCGGGATGAGCGGCCGGGTCATCACCGGCTGGGTCGCGCAGGAGTGGGGCTGGCGGATCGCGGTCGGGGTGATCGGCGTGCTGGCGGTGGCCTGCGCGGTCGCCTTCCGGCTGCTGCTGCCGGCGCCGAAGCACTTCCGGCCGGGCTCCCTGGCCCCCCGGGTGCTGGCCCGTACCGTCCGCGACCACCTGGCCGACCCGCTGCTGCGCCGTCTGTACGCGATCGGCGCGCTGTTCATGACCGTCTTCGGCGGCGTGTACACCGTCATCGGCTACCGGCTGACGGAAGCGCCGTTCTCGCTGCCCCAGGGCATCGTCGGCTCCATCTTCCTGGTGTACCTGGTGGGCACCGTGTCGGCGTCGACCGCGGGCCGGCTCGTCGGCCGGCTCGGCCGCCGGGGCGCGCTCTACCTGGCGGGCGGCACCACGGCCGCCGGACTGCTGCTGTCGCTCGCGGACTCGCTGGTCCCGGTCCTGCTGGGCCTGGTCCTGATCACGGCGGGCTTCTTCGCGGGCCACGCGGTGGCCTCCTCGGCGGTCGGCAAGACGGCCACCACCGGTCGGGCGCAGGCCTCCGCCCTCTACCAGTCCTCGTACTACGTCGGCTCCAGCGTCGGCTCCACGGTGGGCGCCACGGCCTTCCACGCGGGCGGCTGGTCCGCCACGGTCGCCGTGGGCGTCCTGGCGGTGCTCGGTGTCGTGGCGATCACCGCGCTCGGGACCCGCGCCGCGCGGGTCGCCGCCCGACGGGACCTGCTGGTGGCCGCCCGCTGACGCGGTCCGGGCCGCCCGGATCCGGCGCCGCCGTGGCGGCAGCCGGTCCGAGCGGCCGTCACACCGCCGTCCACGCCGACTCTCACACCGCCTCCCACCTGCGCTTTCATCGACTCGCCGGGCCATTGTCAGTGGGCTGCGGTAGCTTCCGAAGTGCTGGGCGCGACGACGCGTGACAGAACAGCCACAGGGGTGGGTGGACGATGGGCGACAGCACGGCGACGACGACGGACATCGACGTCGCACTGGAGAAGCACCGGACCGAGCTGACCGGTTACTGCTACCGCATGCTCGGCTCCTCCTTCGAGGCGGAGGACGCGGTCCAGGACACCCTGGTGCGCGCCTGGCGCAGCTACGACAAGTTCGAGGGCCGCTCCAGTCTGCGCTCCTGGCTGTACCGGATCGCCACGAACGTCTGCCTGGACATGCTGACGGCCGGCAACAAGCGGGCCCGTCCGATGGACCTCACCGAAGCCACCCCGCTCGCCCGGGCCGCGCTCTCGCCCCGCCCCGACAACACCTGGCTGGAGCCGATGCCCGACGCGCGCGTGCTGCCCACGGTGGAGGACCCGGCCGAGGCGGCCGTTGCCAAGGAGTCGGTGCGCCTGGCCTTCATGGCCGCGTTGCAGCAGCTCCCGCCCAAGCAGCGGGCGGTGCTGATCCTGCGGGAGGTGCTGGCGTGGCGGGCGAGCGAGGTCGCCGAGCTCCTCGACACCTCGGTCGCCTCGGTCAACAGCGCGCTCCAGCGGGCCCGGGCGACGCTCGCCGAGCAGAAGGCCTCCGGCGCGGACGCGGCCGTGTCGGACCCGCTGGACGAGGCACAGCAAAAGCTCCTCGAACGCTATATGGCGGCCTTCGAGGGCTACGACATGACCGCGCTGACGGCCCTGCTGCACGAGGACGCCGTCATGACGATGCCGCCGTTCGACCTGTGGCTGACCGGCCATGACGACATCACCGGCTTCATGACCACGTTCGGCTCCGCCTGTGAGGGCTCGCGGCTGCTGCCGGTCCAGGTCAACGGCCTGCCGGGCTTCGCCCAGTACAAGCCGGACCCGGACAAGGGCGGTCACACGCCCTGGGCGATCCAGGTCCTGGAGATCTCAGAGGGCCGCCTCACCGGGTTCCACTTCTACCTCGACACCCAGCGCTGGTTCCCCCTCTTCGGCCTCCCCCTCCACCTCGACGGGGATCCCGACGAGGTCGAGCAGGGCGCGTAGCGCCGGGTCAGGGCCGCGCAGCCGTATCCGTCCGCCGGCCCGCCGGGCGGCCAGCTGGAGCCGCGCCAGCAGCTCGACGGCGGCCAGCCCGGGCGGCCCGATGCCGGCGACGTCGCAGACGACGACCCCGGTCTCCTCGCCGGCGAGCAGCGCGAACACGGCGTCGCCCAGCCCGGTCGCCTGCTCTCGGGCGACCGGTCCGGTCAGGGTGAGCACGGGGGGTGTCGTCGCTTCCACGATCGGTAGACCGCGCCCGGCGCCTCAATTCATCGCCGCCGAACGGGACCGGCCTACGCGGCGGGGAACTCAGCGGTGTCGACGACCACGTCGAAGGGCGCGGGAAGCTTGAGGGCCTCGCCGAACTTCGCGGTGCCCAGCAGGCGGTAGACGTCGCCCTTCGGTTCTCCGTAGAGCGTCGCGCTCGCGCCTTCGGGGGCCCAGCGGTCGACGAGGAGGTAGAACGGGATGCCCGCCGAGGCGTAGGCGGCAGGCTTGCTGATGCGGTCGTGCCGGGCGTCGGACCTGGACGTGACCTCCACGACCAGCTCCGCCAGTGCGGCCGGGATGTGGGTGTCCGCCTCCGTGTGCTCCCGCACGGGGGCCACCACGAGGTCGGGGATGAGCATGCCCAGACGGGACGGCACGGCGATGGCGAGCGTCTGGAAGATCCCCCAGTTCTCGGGGATCACCGAGTAGAGGCGACGCTGAATGCGTTCAGCGATCACGTTGTGGCGGTACGCGGGAACAGGTGCCACGGTGACGATCCCCTCGATGATCTCCACCTTGCTGCCCTCGGGCCAGTCCATCTCCTCCCAGAACCGGACGAGGCCGTCCCAGCTCTGCTCGGGGTCGTGGCCCACGGTGAGTGCGCTCATGGCGGTCTCCCTGTCGGTGCGTCACCGAGTCCAGCATGCCGAACGGGACCGGCGGCGGTCCACCGATCCCGTTCACCCGAAAGGGGGCTGTGACGCCGACGGCCCTGCGGCCGCGGGTCGGACAAGGCCAGGTCAGGCGATGCGCTCCAGCACGACCGGGGAGGCGGTGAAGGCCGTCCCGGGGGCCTCGACGTCGTACGCGCCCTCGACGGCCTGGAGGGCGTAGTCGAAGCGCTCCGGGGTGTCGGTGTGCAGGGTCAGCAGCGGCTGGCCGGCCGTGACCGTGTCGCCGGGCTTGGCGTGCAGCTCGACGCCCGCGCCCGCCTGCACCGGGTCCTCCTTGCGGGCGCGGCCCGCGCCGAGGCGCCAGGCGGCGACGCCGATGTCGTAGGCGTCCAGGCGGGTGAGCACGCCCGACGACGGGGCCTTGATCACGTGCTGTTCCTTCGACGTGGGCAGCGGCGCGTCCGGGTCGCCGCCCTGGGCCGCGATCATGCGGCGCCAGACGTCCATGGCCGAGCCGTCGGCCAGGGCCTTGGCCGGGTCGGCGTCCTTCACGCCCGCCGCGTCCAGCATCTCGCGGGCCAGCGCGAGGGTGAGCTCCACGACGTCCGCGGGGCCGCCGCCGGCCAGGACCTCGACCGACTCGCGGACCTCCAGGGCGTTGCCCGCGGTCAGGCCGAGCGGGGCGGACATGTCCGTGAGCAGCGCGACGGTCTTCACGCCGTGGTCGGTGCCCAGGCCGACCATGGTCGAGGCGAGCTCGCGGGCGTCCTCGATGTTCTTCATGAAGGCGCCGGTGCCGACCTTCACGTCCAGGACGAGCGAGCCCGTGCCCTCGGCGATCTTCTTCGACATGATCGACGAGGCGATCAGCGGGATCGCCTCGACCGTGCCGGTGACGTCCCGCAGGGCGTACAGCTTCTTGTCGGCCGGGGCCAGGCCGTCGCCCGCCGCGCAGATCACCGCGCCCGTGCCGTCGAGCACGGAGAGCATCTCCTCGTTGGAGAGCAGCGCACGCCAGCCGGGGATGGACTCCAGCTTGTCCAGCGTGCCGCCGGTGTGGCCGAGGCCGCGGCCGGAGAGCTGCGGGACGGCCGCGCCGCAGGCCGCCACCAGGGGGGCGAGCGGCAGGGTGATCTTGTCGCCGACGCCGCCGGTGGAGTGCTTGTCGGCCGTGGGACGCGACAGGGCGGAGAACTCCATGCGCTCGCCGGAGGCGATCATGGCGGCGGTCCAGCGGGCGATCTCACGGCGGTTCATGCCGTTGAGGAGGATGGCCATCGCGAGCGCGGACATCTGCTCGTCGGCGACCTCCCCGCGGGTGTACGCGTCGATGACCCAGTCGATCTGAGCGTCGCTGAGCTCGCCGCGGTCCCGCTTGGTGCGGATGACGGAGATGACGTCCATGGCCATGGCTTGGCTTCCTTCCGAGGGTTCCAGAAGCCGTACGGCCCCTCGGAGCGAGTCGCCGGGGACGACTCGGAGGGGCCGCACGGGAATCACTTGGTGAGATGGTCCGGGCCGAAGGCCTGGGGCAGCATCTCGGACAGGGGCAGGATGCCCGCCGGGGTTTCCAGGAGCAGGTCGGGGCCGCCGAACTCGTGGAGCAGCTGCCGGCAGCGGCCGCACGGGACGAGGACCTCGCCCCGGCCGTCGACGCACGTGAAGTGCGTCAGCCGGCCGCCGCCGGTCCGCTGAAGCTCCGAGACCAGTCCGCACTCGGCGCACAGGCCGAGCCCGTAGGAGGCGTTCTCGACGTTGCAGCCGGAGACCGTGCGGCCGTCGTCGACCAGGGCGGCGACCCCGACGGGGTAGCCCGAGTAGGGGGCGTACGCGTGGGACATGGCCTCGCGGGCCAGCTCGCGCAGCGCCGCCCAGTCGACGTCGGACCGCGGGCTCACTTGCCCTGGCCCTTCCGGTACGGCATGCCGTCCGCCTTGGGCATCCGCAGGGACTGCGCGGACAGCGAGAGCACCAGCAGGGTGACGACGTACGGCGCGGCCGTGACGACCTGGCGCGGGACCTCGTCGGTGCCGACGTACCAGACGAACATCAGCGCCGAGACGAGCGCGGTGACGACGGCGGGGACGAACTTCTTCTTCCACGCCAGGTAGGCCGCGCCGAACACGAGCAGGATCGCGAGCAGCAGGATCAGCGCGTGCACGTTGGTCGTGCCGCCGCGCAGGTTGAGGCTGTCGGTGTAGCCGAACAGGCCCGCGCCGAGGGCGAGGCCGCCCGGCATCCAGTTGCCGAAGATCATCGCGGCGAGACCGATGTAACCGCGTCCGGCCGTCTGGCCGTCCAGGTACACGTTCGAGGCGACGATGGAGAGGAACGCGCCGCCGAGGCCGGCGAAACCGCCCGAGATGATCACGGCGATGTACTTGTACTTGTACACGTTGACGCCGAGGGACTCGGCGGCCACCGGGTTCTCGCCGCAGGACCGCAGGCGCAGGCCGAACGCGGTGCGCCACAGCACCCACCAGGTGACCGGGACGAGGGCGACGGCGACGACGGTCAGCGGCGACAGGTCGGTGATCAGACCGCCGACCAGACCGGCGACGTCCGAGATCAGGAACCAGTGCTTCTCGTTGAGCGTGTCCAGCCAGCTCGACAGGCCGGGGACGTCGAAGGTGCCCAGCGAGTCGATCGGCGGGGACTGCTTGGAGGAGCCCTGGGGGGCGCCCTCGAAGGTGAACTTCGACAGGTAGCGGGTGGTGCCCAGCGCGAGGATGTTGATGGCCACACCGGAGACGATGTGGTTGACGTTGAACGTGACGGTCGCGATGGCGTGCAGGACGGCGCCGAGCGCGCCGCCGACGATGCCGAAGACGACGCCCGTCCACGGGCCCCACTGGTAGCCGGCCCAGGCGCCGAACCAGGTGCCGAGGATCATCATGCCCTCGAGGCCGATGTTGACGACGCCCGCGCGCTCGGCCCACAGACCGCCGAGGCCGGCGAGGCCGATCGGGACGGCGAGGCGCAGGGCCGTGGACATCTGGCCGGTGGAGGTGATGCCGTCCGCGCCGGTGATGAGGCGGACGACGGAGGTCAGCACCAGGACGCCCGCGATGACCAGCAGGAGGACCGGGAGCGACATGCGGCGGCCCTTGCCGGGCTTCTTCGCCTGCGGCTTGGCGACGGTGGTCGTGGACATCAGGCCGCCACCTCCTTCTTGGTGTTCTGGGCGGCGGCCGCGGCGAGCTCGGCGCCGACGCGCTTCTGCTGGCGGCGCAGCCCCCACTGGCGTACGGCCTCGTACGAGATGACGACCGCGAAGACGATGAGGCCCTGCATGATCGTGGCGATCTCCTTCTCGTACGCGACCGGGGTCGCGTAGTCGAGGGCGGGAGAGGCCTTGTCGAGGAAGGCGATCAGCAGCGCGGCGAAGGCGATGCCGACCGGGTTGTTGCGGCCGAGCAGCGCGATGGTGATGCCGGTGAAGCCGAGGCCCGTCGGGAAGCTCAGGCTGTAGGTGTGGGCGTCGCCGAGCAGCAGGGGCAGGCCGGACAGGCCCGCGATGCCGCCGGAGATCAGCATGGCGGTGAGGACCATCTTCTTGGCGTCGACGCCGGAGGCCGCGGCGGCCGTCTCGGACTCGCCGGTGGCGCGCAGGTCGAAGCCGAAGCGGGTGCGGTTGAGGACGATCCAGTAGACGATGCCGAGGGCGACGGCGAGGAAGACCAGACCGTAGATCTCGCCGACGTCCGCGCCCAGGTCGATGCCGGGCACCCAGCCGGAGTCCTTCATGATGCCGGTGGTGTTGTTGTTGCCGACCTGCACGCCCCAGATGTTGTCGAGGGTGAGGTAGCCGATGACGCTGGTGGCGATGGCGTTCAGCATGATCGTCGCGACGACCTCGCTGACGCCGCGGGTGACCTTCAGGACGCCCGCGATGCCGGCCCAGAAGGCGCCGGTGAGCACGCCGACCAGGAGCAGCAGCGGGATCTGGAGGGCCGACGGCAGGGCGATGTTGGCGCCGACCACCGCGGTCATCATGGCGGCGAGGCGGTACTGGCCGTCGACGCCGATGTTGAACAGGTTCATCCGGAAGCCGATGGCGACCGACAGGGCGGCGATGTAGTACATCGAGGCCTGGTTGACGATCAGCACCTGGACGTCGGAGTAGCCCGCCTGCTCCAGCATGAGCGTGTAGGGCTCGATCGGGCTCTTGCCCGAGGCGATCAGCACGACCGAGGTCAGCAGGATCGCCGCGACGATCGCGATGACCGGGCCGGCCACCGCGAGGAGCACGCGCTCCTTGTCGAACTTCTTCATCGGGCCTCGTCCTCCGGACCGGCAGCTTCCTCGGTGGTTTCCGCGTCGTCGACGTGTTCCAGGTGACCGGTCGCGGCGCCGGTCATGGCGGAGCCGAGCTCCTCCGGGGTGACGGTGGCGGGGTCGGCGTCCGCGACCAGCCTGCCGTTGTAGATCACGCGCAGGGTGTCCGACAGGCCGATCAGCTCGTCCAGGTCGGCGGAGATCAGCAGCACGGCCAGGCCCTCGCGGCGGGCCTCGCGGATGCGGTCCCAGATCTGGGCCTGCGCGCCGACGTCCACACCGCGGGTGGGGTGGGCGGCGATCAGGAACTTCGGGTTGTGGCTCATCTCGCGGCCGACGATCAGCTTCTGCTGGTTGCCGCCGGAGAGCGAGGCGGCGGTGACGTCGATGCCGGGGGTGCGGACGTCGTACTCCTCGACGATCCGGCGGGTGTCGGCCTGGGCGCCCCTGGGGTTGAGCCAGAAGCCCTTGGCGTTGGGGGCCTCGGTGACGTGCCCGAGGATGCGGTTCTCCCAGAGGGGGGCCTCCAGGAGCAGGCCCTGGCGGTGACGGTCCTCGGGGATGTAGCCGACGCCGGACTCGCGGCGCTTGCGGGTCGGCCAGGGGGTGATGTCCTCGCCGAGGAAGGCGATGGTGCCGGAGTCGGCGTTCTTGGTGCCGATCAGGGCGTCGATCAGCTCGGTCTGGCCGTTGCCCTCGACGCCGGCGATGCCCATGACCTCGCCGGCGTGGATGGTGAAGGTGACGCCGTCGAGCGCCTTCTTGACCTCGCCGCCGAGCGCGACCTCGGGCGCGATCATGCCGCTGACGCCGCCGGAGGGCTCGGAGTCGGCGCCGAGGGAGGCGCCGCCGCTGGCGTAGACGGTGAGGTCGGCGACCTCGATGACGGGCTGGTCGGTGACCGTGGACTCGGCGGTCTCCGGGGTGGGCAGCTCGCTTCCGACCATCATCTCGGCGAGCTGACGCGGGGTCGTCTCGGCCGGGACGGCGGTGCCGACGGTCGTGCCGCGCCGGATGACGGTGATCTCGTCGGCGACGGAGAGGACCTCGCCCAGCTTGTGGGAGATGAAGATGACCGACAGGCCCTCGGACTTCAGCTCGCGCAGGTTGTCGAAGAGCGCGTCGACCTCCTGCGGCACGAGGACGGCGGTCGGCTCGTCGAGGATGAGGGTGCGGGCGCCGCGGAAGAGGACCTTGAGGATCTCCACGCGCTGGCGGTCGGCGACGCCGAGGTCCTCGACGAGGGCGTCGGGGCGGACGCCGAGTCCGTAGCGGTCGGAGATCTCCTTGATCTTCCTGCGGGCGTTGCCGCCGATGCCGTACAGCTTCTCGCTGCCCAGCACCACGTTCTCCAGGACGGTCAGGTTGTCGGCCAGCATGAAGTGCTGGTGGACCATGCCGATGCCGCGCACGATGGCGTCGGCGGGGCTGGAGAAGGTCACCTGCTCGCCGTCGATCGCGATGGTGCCCTCGTCCGGCTTCTGCATGCCGTAGAGGATCTTCATCAGCGTCGACTTGCCGGCGCCGTTCTCGCCGACGAGGGCGTGCACGGTGCCTTTGCGGACGGCGAGGTGGATGTCGTGGTTGGCGACGACACCGGGGAAGCGCTTGGTGATCCCCGCCAGCTCAACCGCGATCGTCGACTGTGCGGTGAGCGGAGGGCTGCTGGACGCGTCGATGGCGCACTCTCCTTGGGAAAGGGGCCGCTCTACGCGCGTAGCGCCCCTGCTTTGAATAGTGCCCGGATCCGGTCGGCCTTTCATGATCTTGACAGCCGTATCGTGGGGCCATCTCGATCAGGTTCGATCGGTTCCGAGCATTCTGCCGCGCGAACGGGGCGCGAGGAGACATTCTCTCCGCGCCCCGTTCCGTGGCCGTAACGCTGTCATTGCAGCGGGTCCTCGGCCAAGGGTTCTGACCGGTTCAGCACCGTGGGGTCAGGAGGTCTTCACCGTGATGGCGCCGCTCTTGATGCCCTCTTCGGCCTTCTTGATCGCGGCCTGGATGTCGGCGTTGCCCGCGAAGGCCGGGTTCGAGTTCGACACGCTCACGCCGCCGTTCTCCAGGCTGCCGCGGACGACGCCCGTGGCCGGCTTGCCGTCGTGCACGGACTTGGCCAGCGTGTAGACCGCGCCCTCGACGTTCTTCATGGCCGACGTCAGGATCGACGCCTTGTAGGCCTTCAGCGCGTCCTGCTTGTACTGGTCGGAGTCGACGCCGATGGCCCAGACCTTGTGGGCGTTGGCGGCCTTGATGACACCCTGGCCGGACAGGCCGGCGGCGGCGTAGACGACGTCCGCACCGGCGTCGATCTGGCCCTCGGCGGCGCTCTCGCCCTTGTCGGGGCTGGAGAAGCCGCCCTCGGCGGCGGTCTCGGTCAGGTACTGCGACTTGACCTTGACGCCCTTCTTCGTGTCCTCGACGCCCTGCTTGAAGCCGGCCTCGAACTTGTGGATCAGGGGGACGTCCACGCCGCCGACGAAGCCGACGGTGTTGGTCTTGGTGGCCTTGGCGGCGGCGACGCCGGCCAGGTAGGAGGCCTGCTCCTCGTGGAAGACGAGGTCGGCGACGTTGTCGGCCTTGATCTGCTCGTCGTCGACGATGCCGAAGGTGGTCTTCGGGTACTTGGCCGCGACCTCCTTGACGGCCGGCGCGTAGGCGAAGCCGACGCCGATCACCGGGTTGTAGCCCTGCTTGGCGAGGCTCTCCAGACGCTGCACCTTGTCCGCGTCGGACTCGCCGTCCTGCGGCTCGACCGCGGAGGACTTGTAACCGAAGTCCTTGTCGGCCTTCTCCAGGCCGGCCGTGGCGGCGTCGTTGAAGGACTGGTCGCCCTTGCCGCCGACGTCGTACGCGAGCGCGAGGCCCATGTTCTTGTCACTGCTGTTGGACGAGGACGACGACGTGGACGAGCTTCCACAAGCGGAAACGGTCACGGCGAGAGCTGCGGTGGCTACACCCGCAGCCGCGATTCGGGACACCCGGCGCATGGAACTTGACTCCTTTGTGCAAGCGCCCAAACCAGGCGCTGGTTCCGCCGCAGCGTAACGCGCGTAGACCAGACGGAAAAACCCTTCTGTCCGGTCCGTTACCGAGCTGTGGCCACAGATGGAGCCCAGGTTACGGACAGCAGAACGCCCCTTGCGGGAGGCAAGGGGCGTATGGGCTGCGAAGACGCTCGTAAGGGCGCAGCCGCCGGGTGGCGTAAGGGGTTTTCCGGCCGTTACTTCGTGTTGACCGTGACCTTGCCGTCGACGATGTCCTTCTTGGCCTTGTCGACGGCCGTGACGACGTCGGTCATGGCCTTGTACTTCGGGTTGCTGTCGGCGAAGCCCACGCCGTCGTTGGAGAGGCTGCCGCGCACCACGCCGGACAGCGGCTTGCCGTCGACGACGGACTTCACCAGGTCGTAGACCGCGCCGCCGACGTTCTTGAGCGCGGAGCCGAGGATGTAGTCCTTGTAGGCCGCCAGCGAGCTCTGGCTGTACTGGTCGGAGTCGACGCCGACGACCCACACCTTCTTGGCGGCCGCCTCGGAGATCACGCCCTGCCCGGACAGTCCGGCGGCGTGGTAGAGGACGTCGGCGCCTGCCTCGATCTGACCGCTGGCCGCGTCCTTGCCCTTGTCGGGGCTGGAGAAGCCGCCCTCCTGGGGGGTCTCCGTCAGGTACTGCGACTCGATCTTGATCTTCGGGTTGACCGACTTGGCGCCCTGGACGTATCCGGCCTCGAACTTGTGGATCAGCGGGATGTCCACGCCGCCTATGAAGCCGATGTGCGCCTTCTTGGAGGCCTTGGCGGCGGCGACGCCGGCCAGGTAGGAGGCCTGCTCCTCGTGGAAGACCAGGTCGGCGACGTTCTTGGCCTGCACCTGCTCGTCGTCGATGATCCCGAAGGTGGTCTTCGGGAACTTGGCCGCGACCTCCTTGACGGCCGGCGCGTAGACGAAGCCGACGCCGATCACCGGGTTGAAGCCGGACTGGGCGAGCTGGGTGAGCCGCTGCACCTTGTCGGCGTCGGACTCGCCGTCCTGCGGCTCGATGTCCTGGCCGCCGACCTTGAACTCCTTCTCGGCCTTCTGGAAACCGGCGTAGGCGGCGTCGTTGAACGACTGGTCGCCCTTTCCGCCGATGTCGTAGGCGAGGCCGATGCCCTTGCCCGAGTACTTGCCGGACTCCGTGTCACCGGCCTTGCCGGAGTCGCTGCTGGACTTGCCGCAGCCCGCGGCGGCGAGTGCGACGACCGCGACGGTCACCGCGGCCCGGGTCAGTCCGGTCCTCCGAGAATTCAGACGCACAGCAAGCACCCCTTCGATCCCCACGGCGCCGTCACCGGCCCGCTGTCCCCATGCTGGAGCCCTCGGCGAAGGGCTTCCCCGACAAGCCGTTCCCGGTGGCGATTCCGGCGCACAGTAACGCGCGTAGAAGGCGAGGGGAACGGGGTTTCTCCCGGCCGTTATCGATTCGTGCCGCCATGGGGTCCGGGACGCGTCCCGCCGGTTACGACCGGATCACCCAAGGGGACGAAGGGACGGTTTTTGGACAGGGTGCGGGTGGCGGCCGGGTGCGGGTGGCGGCCCCGGGGCCGCCGTCGCCGGGGCGCCGCGCGACGGCGGGCGCGCGCGACGGCGGGGGCCGCCCGGCCGGCTGGTCGGGCGGCCCCCGCCGTCACGGGGTGTGCGCTCGGCTCACCTGGTCGACGCGTCCAGCAGGGCCGCCGCGGTGAAGAGCTCCACGCCCGCGGTGATGGCCGACTCGTCCGCGTCGAAGTCGCCCTGGTGCAGGTCGCGCACGGTGCGCTCGCCGGGCGGACGCACGCCGAGGCGGGCCATCGCGCCGGGCACCCGCTCCAGGTACCAGGAGAAGTCCTCGCCGCCCAGGCTCTGCTCGGTGCCCTCGACGGCGCTCTCGCCGCGCCGGGCGACCATGGCGTCGTGCAGCAGGCCGGTGACGTCGGCGTCGTTGACGACCGGGGGGACGCCACGGACGTAGTTGATCTCGGACTTGGCGCGGTGCAGGTTGGCGACCTCGTCGATGGCGGCGACGACGATGTCCGGGGCCTGCCGCCACGCGTCGATGTCCAGGCAGCGGACGGTGCCGGACAGCTCGGCGTGCTGCGGGATCACGTTGGGCGCGTGGCCGCTCTCGATCCGGCCCCAGGTGACCGCGAGCCCGGCGCGGGTGTCGACCCGCCGCCCGACCAGCGCGGGGACGTCGGTGACCACGCGGGCGGCCGCCGTGACCAGGTCGGTGGTGAGGTGGGGGCGGGCGGTGTGGCCGCCGGGCCCGTCCAGCGAGATCTCCAGCCGGTCGCAGGCGGAGGTGATGGCCCCCTCGCGCAGACCGATGCGGCCCGCGTCGACCCGCGGGTCGCAGTGCACGGCGATGATCCGGCCGACGCCGTCCAGCGCGCCGTCCGCGATGGCGTCGGCGGCGCCGCCGGGCAGCACCTCCTCGGCGGGCTGGAAGATCAGCCGCACGGGCCGCGGGAGGCGGCCCTGGCGGTGCAGCTCGGCCAGGATCAGCCCGGCGCCGAGCACGACGGTGGTGTGCACGTCGTGGCCGCAGGCGTGCGCGCGGTCGGGGACGGTGGACCGGTAGGCGCACTCGGTCTTGGTGTCCGGGATGGGCAGCGCGTCGATGTCGGCGCGCATGGCCAGGACGGGAACACCGGCCGCGCCCACGGTCCCGATGTCGCAGATGAGGCCGGTCCCGACGGCGAGCACGCGTGGTGCGAGCCCCGCCTTCTCCAGGCGGGCCTTGATCGCGGCCGTCGTACGGAACTCCTGGTTGCCCAGCTCAGGATGCATGTGCAGGTCTCGGCGGAAGGCCACGAGCTCTGCGCGCAGCGCCTCCGGCAGGGCGCCGGGAAGGGTGTCTTCCCCTGAAGGATCGGCCTCGGACTCTCGGGACATCAGTTGCTTCACCCTCTGAAGGGTAGGACGCCGAAGCGGTCGACCGACCTACGATCAACAAAACTTCAACCCGTCAGGCGAAGAAAAGTCGGCCGCGCGGCGCATGGCTGCTGTGGGGGGTGGGTAAACTCCGCCGATTTCGGTTCGGCTCCCCCACTTCTTCCTCCTTTCACGGATACCACGGACGACTCGAGGCACGCCGGACCTGTCCACGTTCCGGGATCGCCCGGGGCCCGCCCGGGGAGTCGCCCCGGGATCCCTCGGGGACCGATCCCGGCATCATCACCCGCGCCCGGCGCTCCCGCCACGCGGAGCGGCGCCGGGGCTCACGTACCGCGCGGCGATTCCGGCCAGCACGATCTCCAGGCCTTCCTCGAAGTGGCGGTCGTAGTCGGCGAAGATCTCCGCTCCCGCCTGGGCGGCCAGCGGGAACTCCCGCATCCGCCGCGCCCGCTCGTCGACGTCGTACCCCTCGCGCCGCTCGTCGGGCAGCGGCTGGACGCCCTGCTCCTCGGTGACGAAGCCGAGGGTGTACGCGTAGCTCGTCGAGGTGGCGCGGACGGCCTGGGCGAGGGTGAAGCCCGCGGCCGTGAACAGGCGCAGGGTGTCCTCCATCTGCTCGGCGTGCACCAGAGCGGTGAAGCGTGAGCCGCTGAAGACCTTCGCGCCGTCGCGGTAGCGGCGCAGCGCCTCGCGCAGACCCCGGTTGGACGTGCGCAGCCGCTCCTGCCACGTGTCGCCGGGGTCGAGCGCGGCTCCGGCGAGCATCCGCCGGTACATCTCGGTGGCCATCTCGTCGAGCAGGGCCTGCTTGTCCTTGAAGTGCCAGTAGAGGGCGGGCGCCTTGACGTCCAGCTCACGGGCGATGGCCCGCAGCGTCAGGCCGTCGAGGCCCACCTCGTTCAGCAGTCGCAGGGCGGTGTCGGCGACCCGTCCGCGGTCCAGGGGCGTGCGTCGTTCGGTGCTCACCCTTGACAGCTTAACGCCGTTAAGGCCACTCTCGGGGAACGGCATCACTTAACAACGTTAAGGAGACGGGGACATGAACCTGCCCCAGAACACGTCGGTGGACGTCCTGATCGTCGGCGCGGGCCCCACCGGCCTCGCCCTCGGCATCGACCTGGCCCGGCGCGGCGTGGACGCGCTGGTGGTGGAGCGGGGCGCGGCCCTCGCCGCCGGCTCCCGCGGCAAGGGCCTGCAACCGCGCACCCTGGAGGTCTACGAGGACCTCGGCGTCCTCGACGCGATCCTCGACGCCGGCGGCCCCTACCCGGTGGGCGCGCTGTGGACGGACGGCAGGCAGACCGGGGAGCACCGCCTCTTCGACCCGGTGGAGGAGAGCGAGGAGGGCTGCCGGTTCACCGTCCCGTGGATGGTCCCGCAGTGGCGCAACCAGGAGATCCTGCGGGCGCGGCTGGAAGAGCTCGGCGGCACGGTCGCCTTCGGCCGCGAGCTCGTCGGCGTGGACCAGGACGGGGAGGGGGTGACCGCGCACTTCGCCTCCGGCGAGCAGATCCGCGCCCGGTACGCGGTCGCGGCCGACGGGGGCCGCTCGACGGTCCGCCGGGCGCTCGGCATCGCCATGACGGGCGAGACGGTCGACCCGGACCCGCTGCTGGTGGCCGACGTGCGCGTCCCCGCGCTGGACCGGAACCGGTGGCACGTCTTCCCGCCGGGCGCGGGCAGCCCGGGGTACGCGTCGCTGTGCCCGCTGGCCGGCACGCGGGACTTCCAGCTCGTGGCCCGGTTCCCGGCGGGTACGGAGATCGACCCCTCCCCGGCCGGCGTCCGCGCGGCGGTCGCCGAGCGCACGCATCTCGCCGCCGAGGACGTCACCGAGGTCGGCTGGTCCTCCGACTTCCGCCCGCGCGCCGCCCTCGCGGACCGCTTCCGGCAGGGCCGCGTGTTCCTCGCCGGCGACGCGGCGCACATCCACTCCCCGGCCGGCGGCCAGGGCCTGAACACCAGCGTCCAGGACGCGTACAACCTGGGCTGGAAGCTGGGCGCGGTGCTGGGCGGGCGGGCGCCGCACACGCTGCTCGACACCTACGAGGAGGAACGGCGTCCGGTCGCCGAGCACGTCCTCGGCCTGTCCACGGCGATCCACCGGGACCAGGCGCGCCGGGGAGCCGGGACCCGGCAGCTGGGTCTGCACTACCGGGAGTCGTCGCTGAGCGAGGAGACACGGCCGGCCCCGGGGGCGCTGCGCGCCGGGGACCGCGTCCCCGACCTGACGGTGGACGGCGTCCGCCTCTTCGACCGCCTCCGGGGCCCGCACTGGACGCTGCTCACCCTGGACGACGGGGCGTTCCTGGTCCGCCCGGACGGTCACGTGGGCTGGGCCGGCGAGTCGGAGACGGGGGCGGCCGCCTACCGCGAGCGGCTCGGAGTGCGCGAGGAGCCGTCCCTGCGCGCGGTCGCCCGCCGGGTGTGACGGTCCGGCGGGCGCCCGACCCGGTCGCCCGTGCGAAGGCCGCCCGGCCCGTCAGAACGCGTCCGAGGGCACGTACGTCCCCCAGACCTCGCGCAGGGCGTCGCACACCTCGCCCACCGTCGCCCGGGCCCGCAGGGCGTCCTTCATCGGGTACAGGACGTTGTCCTCGCCGCGGGCCGCCGTCCTCAGGGCGTCCAGGGCCGCGTCCACCGCCGCCGTGTCGCGCTCGGCCCGCAGCCTCGCGAGCCGTTCCGCCTGCCGGGCCTCGATGGCCGGGTCGACGCGCAGCGGCTCGTAGGGCTCCTCGGCGTCGAGCCGGAAGCGGTTGACGCCGACCACGACCCGCTCGCCGGAGTCGGTCTCCTGGGCGATGCGGTAGGCGTTGCGCTCGATCTCGCCCTTCTGGAAGCCGTGTTCGATGGCCGCCACCGCGCCGCCGAGGTCCTCGATGCGGCGCATGAGGCCGACGGCCGCGGCCTCGACGTCGTCGGTCATCCGCTCGACGGCGTAGGAGCCGGCGAAGGGGTCGACGGTCGCCGTCACGTCCGTCTCGTGGGCCAGCACCTGCTGGGTGCGCAGGGCGAGACGGGCGCTCCTGTCCGTGGGCAGCGCGAGCGCCTCGTCGAAGGAGTTGGTGTGCAGGGACTGGGTGCCGCCCAGGACCGCGGCCAGCCCCTGGACGGCGACCCGCACCAGGTTCACCTCCGGCTGCTGGGCCGTGAGCTGCACGCCGGCCGTCTGGGTGTGGAAGCGCAGCATGAGCGACCTGGGGTCGCGCGCGCCGAACTCCTCCCTCATCACGCGGGCCCAGATCCGGCGCGCGGCGCGGAACTTCGCGACCTCCTCGAGGAGCGTCGTGCGGGCGACGAAGAAGAAGGAGAGGCGCGGGGCGAAGTCGTCGACGTCCATCCCCGCGGCCACCGCCGTGCGCACGTACGCGACGCCGTCCGCCAGGGTGAAGGCGATCTCCTGCGCGGGCGAGGCGCCGGCCTCCGCCATGTGGTAGCCGGAGATCGAGATGGTGTTCCACTTCGGGATCTCGGCCCGGCAGTACCGGAAGACGTCGGCGATCAGCCGCAGCGACGGCTTCGGCGGGAAGATGTACGTGCCGCGGGCGATGTACTCCTTGAGGACGTCGTTCTGGACCGTGCCGGTGAGGCTCGCGGCCGGGACGCCCTGTTCCTCGGCCACCAGTTGGTACATCAGCAGGAGCAGCGCCGCGGGCGCGTTGATCGTCATCGACGTCGAGACCTCGTCCAGCGGGATCCCGTCGAACAGCACCCGCATGTCCTCGACCGAGTCGATCGCCACGCCCACCTTGCCGACCTCGCCGTGCGCGATCGGGGCGTCGGAGTCGTAACCCATCTGGGTGGGCAGGTCGAAGGCGACCGACAGGCCCGTCGTGCCGTGGGCGATCAGCTGCCGGTAGCGGGCGTTGGACTCCACCGCGGTGCCGAAGCCCGCGTACTGGCGCATGGTCCAGGGGCGGCCGGTGTACATCGACGGGTAGACGCCGCGGGTGAAGGGGTAGCCGCCCGGCTCGCCCAGCTTCTCGGCGGGATCCCAGCCGGTCAGGTCCCCCGGCCCGTAGACCGGCTCGACGGGCAGTCCGGACTCCGATTCACGCGCCATGGGTGCGATGCCTCCCGCTGGTCTGCCCGCTCCGGGACCTCCCTCACAGGATGGCCGCGGGCGACGCTCCCCACAACGCCGCAAGGCGCGGGGCGGGATGTCGGGGAGATGTCAGGGGCGCGGGCGGGACCGGGGGAACGTGTCCCGCCCGCGCCAGGCGCACGAGCCGAAGGTACGGGGGGAACCCCGGCTCAGTGCAAGGGCCGATGACCAGTCGGCTCACTTGTTACTGCGTTCCACCGGCAGAAAACGTCACACCTCTCGCCGAAAAATTTCGAAGAATCACAAAACCGCAGGTCAGTGACCGTGATGACGGTGGCCGTCGTGAGGGCCGCGGCCACTGCCGCCGCCGGCGTCCGCGCCGCCTGCGCCGTTCGCGCCCTTGCCGCCGTTCGCGCCCCTGCCGGGCTTCGCGGCGGTCCCGCCTCTTCCGTCGTGGGAGGCGCCCCGGTGCCCGAACCCGTGCCGGTGGCCGCCGTCGCGGTCGTCGTCGCCGTCGTCGCCCCGGCCGGACCCGCCGTCCGAGCCGCCGTGGCCGCTCGCTCCGTCCCGGTTCCCGCCCGCGCCCCGGCCCTTTCCGGCATCCCGGCCCTTGGTGGCGCCCCGGCCCTTCGTGGCGCCCTTCCCCGTGCCGCGGCCGTCGCCCCGGCCGCTCGCGCCCGCGCCGTCGAGGACGCCCGCGCAGTACGCCGGCACCCGCTTCGCGCCGCCCGCCCGGTGCTCCAGGGCTCGCCGGTGATCGGCGTCCGGGACCCCGCCCGCGCTCAGCTCACGGCAGGCGGCGACCACACCGGGGGGCCACGCACCGCTCGTGCCCGGAGCCGTCGGGACGCCGTCCTTCGTGCCGCCCGTGGCCGTCGCGTCGCCGGCCTCCGTCCCGTCGCCGCCCGTCGTCGCCGGGGCCGAGGCGCCCGGGGACGGCGGGACGAGCGCGGGACCGGGGGACGCCGGCGCGGAGACGGAGGCGCCGGGACGGCTCGGCTCCGCGCGGCCGAACGGGTTCGGCAGCAGGCCCGTCCCGCTCGCGACCGCCACCCCGCCGGCCATGCCGACGGCCAGCGCCGCCGCGAGGCCCAGTCGCACGGGGCGGCTCCAGCGCGCGGGCCGGCCGGGCCGCGGGAGCGGCCCGCCGATGCGCACCAGGCCGGCGTCGGCGCACACCTCGGCGCGCGCGGACCGTCCGGCACGGGCGGCCGGTGCCGTCCGCTCCCCCGCGCCCGTGCCCGCGGCGCGCGACGCGAGATCGGTGCGGTCGGCGTGCGCCTTGCGGAAGGCGGCCATCGCCGCGGCCTCGCCGGGAAGTTCCTCGTCGTCGCGCGGACGCCCCGCGGCCGACGCCGGAAGCCCCCGCAGCGCGGACAACGCGCCCAGGGTCCGGGCGAGCCGTTCGGCCTCCTCGCCCGCCGCGCCGCCGACAGCGTTGTCCGGTGACTCACCTCGCAGCAGACGCTCCGCCGTCTCCCGGTCGAGCCACCTGTCGTGCTTGTCGGCCATCACATGTCCTTCTGCGTCCGCGTACGCCCATGCGTCACACCCGCGGACGTCACCGCGCGCGAGCGGGGACCCGGCTGCGGGGGCAGCGCGTCGAGCGCCCCGCTCGACTCCGGATCCTCGCGGAGCAGTTCGGCGAGCTTCTTCAGGCCGCGGTGCGCGGCCGTGCGGACCGCGCCGGGCCGTTTGCCGAGCGTCTCGGCGGCCGTCTTGGCGTCCAGCCCCACCACCACGCGCAGGACGACGGCCTCCGCCTGGTCCTGCGGCAGCCGGGCGATGAGGCCGAGGGTGCGGCCGGTCGCCAGCGCCTCCATGGCCTCGCCCGCGGTGTCGGACGCCGCGGCACGGCCGGTCAGCTCGGTCTCGTCGGCGACCGTCGCCGGGCGTCTGCCGCGCATGCGCACATGGTCGAGGGCGCGGTTGCGGGCGATGCGCGCGGCCCAGCCGCGGAAGCGGTCCGCGTCCCCGCTGAACCGCTCCATGTCCCGGGCGACCTGGAGCCAGGCCTCCGAGGTCACGTCCTCGGCGTCGGGATCGCCGACCAGCGTGCGCACGTAGCCGAGCAGCCGCGGGTGCACCGCGCGGTACACGGTCCGGAACGCACTCTCGTCCCCGTTCTGTGCCGCGAGCACCGCGGCTGTCAGCTCCGCGTCGTCCCCCACGTCGTGGTTCCTCGGTCGATGGTGCGCGGTTCTGAGGACCGCAGGTCGTTTGCGGTGGTCTGCCGCTTGGCCGTCCGGCGCGAAAGGCACGTTACGACCTGAAACAGCCGCACGTCCATGTCCGTAGAACATGCAACTAACTCGTGACGCAGTGAGTGTGCCCGGGGTGTGACAGAAAACGCACGCACGGCGCTGTAGGGAGTACGGGCCGCCGCGCGGCCCGTGCCGCGCGACGGCCGGGGCCTCTCCTGTGGGGGGTGGCGGCCTCGGCCGTTGCCTTGGCGGCTCCGCGCGTCCGCCTCATGCGCCGTCGCCGGCCCCGGTGTCCTTCGCCTTCGCCGTCGGGCTGTCGCCCCCCGTGCCGGACCCGTCCTGCGAGGGGTCCCCCTGCGGCCGGGCGTCCTTGCCGCTCCCGGCCGGGGCGCCGCCCGTGCCGGTCCGCCCTGATGTTCCGGGCCGCCCGGACGCGCCGCTCTCCCCGGCCCCGCCGGACCCCTCGCCGCCGCCGGACGCGCCCGTCCGGCCGTTCTCGCGGGCGCCGCCCGCCGTGCCGTTCGCGGCGCCCGTCCGCCGACCGGCGGCCGCACAGTACGCCTCGACGTTCTTCTCGCCGCCGGCCGCCGTCACGAGCCGCTGCCGGGCGGCCGGGGCCAGCTCGCCGCCGTGCCCCCGGGCCGTCCCCCAGGCGTGGCAGAGGGCAGCCTCGTCCGCCGCGCTCCCGCGCTCGGCGGGACCCTCGCGGTCGGCGTCCCGCGTGGCGGAAGGGACGGCCGAGGGCGCCCCGGAGGGGGCCACGGCCGCCCCGGCCGACGGCCGGGCACGCCCCGCGCCACCGCCACCGCTGCCGTCGCCGACCCCGACCCCGGCGCCCTCGGCGCGGTCCGTGCCGGAGTCGATCGCCGCGAACGCGGCCCCGCCGAGCGCGAGCCCGGCGACCAGCGCGCAGAGGGTGACCCGCAGCGAGCGGGCGGTGCGCCGCCGGGCCCGGGGCCGCCAGTCGTCGCGACGCCGGGCGCGGACCGGGCGCCCCCCGTCCCCGGCGGCCCGGGCCGCCCGGAAGGCGGCGACGGCCCGCTGCTCGCCCTCGCAGGCCTCCCCCGTCCGGCTGCTTCCGTCCCCTTCGTGCGGACGGCCGGCCGGCGCGCGCAGGGCGCGGGCGAGCATTTCCTCCAGTCCCGGCGGGGCGGCGAGGGCGTCGTCGGGGCGCGCGCGCCGACGGCCGAGGCCCGCGCCGTCGTTCAGCCGTTCACCCATGTCGCTTTCCGTCTCTGTCCCTGTCATCCGTCGCGGCCGCCGGCCCCGCCGCGCGCCCGGCGGGCGCGCATCGATCTCTCGGTGATCGATACGGCCCGGGGGCGTCACCGTTCACGTCGACTCCCCCAGCGTCCGGGGCCCGCCATCCGTCACACCCTCGCCCGCGCGCCCGTGCGCGCCTTCCTCGCCCATGGCGCCCAGCTGTCCGGCGAGCTTCTTCAGTCCCCGGTGCGCGGCCGTGCGCACGGCGCCGGGCCGCTTGCCGAGCACCCGGGCCGCGGCCGGACCGTCCAGTCCGATGACGACCCGCAGCAGCACGGCCTCCGCCTGGTCCCGGGGCAGGCCCCGCACCAGGTCCAGGGCCTGGGCGGTGGAGAGGGACTCCAGGGCCAGGTCGTGGGTGCTGTGCGGGCCGGGCAGTTCCAGGACGACGTCCTGTTCCAGCGCCGCCGAGCGCGGCCGCACCCGCAGCCGGCGCAGGTGGTCCAGGGCCCGGTGCCGGGCGATCGTCGCCGTCCAGCCCCGGAACCCGGCGCCGTCGCCGCGGAACCGCCCCAGGTCCCGGGCTATCTCCAGCCAGGCGTCGGAGGCCACGTCCTCCGCCTCCTCGCCGACGATCCCGCGCAGATAGCCGAGCAGGCCGGGCTGGACGATCCGGTAGGCCACGGCGAACGCGGCCTCGTCCCCGTCCTGGGCCCGCGCCACGGCCGCCCCCAGTTCCCCGTCGTACGCGTGCGCGCGCCGGGGTTCCCCTCCCTGGCCCAAGGCTTTCCTCGTTCGTACGGTGTGCGGTGCGGACGCGCGGCTCCCCCGCCGGACACCGGGTCCGGATGCGGCCGCGCTCCCACGGTCATCAGCGCCGCCCCGCACGGAAGTGTCACAGCGCGCGGTCGCGGCGCGCGGTCACGTCGCGGTCGGCCGCCGGCCCCGCCCGCCCGTCGCGTCCCGGCACAGCAGACGCAGGGAGCCGTGTCCGGCGTGGCAGCGGCGCGCCTCGTCGAGCGGGTCCCAGAGGCGCCCGTCCGGGGTGCGGACCCAGTGGTCGCCGCCGGAGGCCCACCACTCGGCGCCGGTCTGCCGGACGATCACCTCGCCCGCGTACGCCCCCAGTCCGCGCAGCACGCCCGCCACGGAGGCCTGCGGCGCGCCCTCGCGTCGCAGGTCCTCGATCAGCCGGTCGACGCGCCACAGGCTCTGCGCCGAGTGGTCGAGGTGCGGGCGCACGCCGTCGGGGGCGGCGGCCACCGCCTCGGCGGCCCACCGCACCGGTCTGCCGGCCGCGGAGGGGCGCGCGGGCCGCTCGGCGCGGCTCACGGCGGCGGACCCGTCGGTCCGGTCGGGCCGGTCGAGCGGGCCGGTTCGGTCGGGCCGGTCGGTGGAGGCGGGCCGCTCGGGGCGGTCGGTCGGGGCGGGCCGCTCGGGGCGGCCGGTGGTCCTGCGGGTCACACGGGGAAGAGCGAGGGCGCCGCTGGTTGTGTCACTCGGATCCGGGGCCGTCCCCGGGACCGGTGCAGGACCGCCCCAGGTTCCCCGCACCCCCCGCACCTCCCTCACGCGTCTCCCGTGTCTCCCGTGCGCCCGCGGGCGCGCCGCGACACCACCGCGCGCAGCACCCGGCGGCCCTCGGTGGACACCTCCAGGGCCCGGCGCAGTCCGCTCGCGCCGTGGCCGGCGAGGACCTCCAGGACGGTGACCTGGCGGCGCAGCTCGGCGGCCACGAGGGGCGACATGCCCTCGGTGCGGCCCTCGCGGCGGGCGTCGACCGGAGCGGCGTCGGACGCCGGGTCGAGGAGCCGGTGGATCTGGAGGGAGGCGACGGAGCAGGCGTCCGCCCACACCCGCACCCCGGCGGCACGGCGGTCGTCCGGCGCGGCGGCCAGCATCCGGTGGGCGAGGAGCCCGGCCTCGTCGTCCTGCGCCGGCGGCGCGCCGAGCTTGTCGCGCGCCCGTTCCACCAGGTCGCCCCAGTCGGCGGCGTCGGAATCCTCCGTGAGGTTGCCCCACAGGGGGCGCAAGATCTCGTCGTCGCCCCCCAGCAGGGGTATGCAGCGATCCAAACAAGCCAGCCCGCTGGCCGCCAGTCCGCGCTCGTCGGCCTGTGCGATCAGTTCCACCAGGCTCATCCACGCCTCCCTCGCCAGGGCGCCTTCCTTACGGAGCCCGCATTTCCCCTTACTGCGTGCGACGGGCCAGGAGTGTCACAGGGAGCTCGTTTCGGCCAACGGCGAGGGCGGGCGGCGGGGGCCGCGAGCACCCCCGGCGGGGCGCTCGCGGTGAGCGGCCGGGCGGCTCAGCCCAGCCGGTTCGCCAGCGCCGTGAACTGCGTCCACGACAGCTGGGGCGTCCGGGCGTCCCACAGCTTCTGCGAGGTCGCCCGCAGCGGCATCCGGATGCCGGCCGCGACCTGTGCCTGCGTCTGCGCGTTCGCGAGGTCGCACCAGACCGACAGGGAGCCGCCGAGGATCTGGGAGTCGTACCGCGCGGCCACGGGCGTCGTGCCGCGCAGCACCCGCGGGGTCCACTGCTCGTAGATGCGCCGGCCCGTGGGGTAGGCGAAGTCGTTGGGCTCGCCGAGGACGTAGTACAGGTACTCGTCGTTGTAGTTGAGCATCTTGCGCCCCGCGCCCAGGTACTCGGCCGGCGGGCGCGCCCCGATCTCCTTGCCGGTCCAGTAGGCGACCACGAGGTCGGAGGCCGGTTTGACCGACGTGCCGCGGAAGAAGCCGTCGTTCCACACCCGCATGGCGCGGTCGTGGGCGCGGACGGTGTCGGCGCGGTCGTTGAGCCAGCCCGTGGTGAGGTCGGCCACGCCCGCGCCGGCTCCGTAGCGGGCGCGCGCCGCGGCGGCGAGCTGGGGGTAGGAGGCGGCCGGGCTGGACACCGTCAGGGCCTGGTACTCGTCGCCGCCGAGGTGCCAGTAGGCGCCGGGGAACACGGGGGCGTACTCGTCGAGGAGGTCGTCCAGGAGGTTCGCGGAGTCCTCCTTGGAGATGTCGATCGCCCCGCGGGTGGCCACCCCGTTCACGTTGCGCAGTTGCAGCTCGGGGTGGGCGGCGAGGACCGCGCCCAGGTGCCCGGGCGAGTCGATCTCGGGCACGACGGTGATGTGCCGGCTCGCCGCGAGGTCGACGATCCTCTTCACCTGGGCCTTGGTGAGGTGCTGGCGGGAGACGATCTCGGGGTGCGTGTCGGACTGGATCCGGAAGGCCTGGTCGTCGGAGAAGTGCAGGCCGAGCTGGTTGTACTTGAGGTCGCCGAGTTCACGGACCCGGTCCTCGATCCAGGCGGGGCTGAAGTACTTGCGCGCGATGTCGAGCGTGAATCCGCGCTGCGGCTTGGCCGGCTGGTCGCGCACGACGCCCTCGGGGGCCGTGCCGCCGCCGTGCACCTCCTGCTTGAGGGTGCGGGTGCCGTAGAACACGCCGGCGTCGGAGGGCCCGCTGATGGTGACCCGTCCGCCGCGCACGGTCATCGTGTACGACTCCGGGTTCGCGCCCTCGTCGTCGTTGAGCGCCAGCCGCAGGTCCCCGGCGCGCACGTCGTTCTTCTGCCCGGCGTAGGTCAGCCCCAGCTCGCCGGCGACCAGCCGGCCCTCGTCGGCGAGGCCGGCGTCGCTCACCACGACCCGGCGGGCGGCGGCGGGGCGCCAGCCCGGGCCGCGCGCCGGGGTGTGGGCGCGCACGGCGGGGATGGTCCGGGGCGCGGTCGACAGGGCGTAGGAGCGGCTGGGCGTCGGCGCGGCCGGGGGCGGCGCCGCCGCGGTGGCGGCGGCGCTCTGGCTCCTGGCGGCCTGCCGGGAGGCGGCCGACCCGGCCGGCGTCCCGGCGTCCTCGTCCGACGAGGCCCACAGGCCCAGTCCGACGCCCAGCGCAGCGACCAGCCCGCCCGCCAGCAGCGCCCGCGGCGCCGCCGCGCCCCGTGTCCCGCGCCGCGGTCCGCGCTGCGGCTCCGTCTTCGGCGTCGAACGCCGATGCCTGTGCCTGCTCACCCCGCCAACCGTACGACTCCCGTCCCGGACAGGCGCGTCGAAGACCGCGCGACGGGGTCCACGACACGTGCTGAAACTCTCTCGTTCGAGTGAAATTCGGGCGTCCGTCAGACACGTACTGACCGCTCTCGATAACGTAGCGACACATCCTTCACTGCATCCCCTGCCACATCACACGTGACGCGAGGATCCACGCTGCCTGCGCACCCTCCCTCCCCACTCTCCGGCTGCCTCGCCATACCGGCGCAGACCCGGACCTCACGCGCACCCCTGCTCGACGGCTTCAACTCCGCGCCCGTCGACGAGGCCCACCGCACCCTCCTCGCCTGTCTGCGCAGCCCGAGCTGGGCCCGCCGGGTCGCCGCCCACCGGCCCTACCCGACCCTGGACGCCCTGCTGGCCGCGTCGGACGAGGCGGCCTACGACCTGACCTCGGGCGATCTGGCGGAGGCGCTGGCCGCGGAGACCCTGCCCGCCCTGCCGGAGGACGTGTACGGCGCGGCCCACACGGCCCTGCGCGCGGCGCACGCCGCCTACGAGGCCCGCTTCGGCCACGCGTTCGTCATCAGCCTGGCGGCCGTCCCGCCGGACGAGCGCCTGGACCACGTCCTGGAAGGCATCCGGTCACGATTGGCGAACGATCCCGAGGACGAGCGGGTGGTGGCGGCCGAGGAACTGCGCCGTCTGGGGAAGGCGCGGCTCGCGAGCCGCTTCCGGGGCACGGGAGCGTGATCCGCGCGGCGGCGCGCCGGGCCGCGACCTGCCACGACGGACCCGCGCGGGGCGCATAGGCGCCCATTGCGGGGCAGAAGCCCCCTCGATCCGCCCCGCGGGCCGCGGACGCTCACCCATACGCGTGCCACTTTGATCACACCGGTAGGCCCGGCGTAAGCCCAGCGCCGGTGCATCGCTACGATGCTGGGGGCCGGTGGACCGTACCCGGCCGGGCCCGTCCGACACCGAAGCCGGCCGGCCCTGATCCCCGCTCCCGGAGGGTTCTTCCGTGCCGGCTGGAACGCTGTACCGCGGCCGGGAAGGAATGTGGTCCTGGGTGGCTCATCGAGTCACCGGCGTCCTCATCTTCTTCTTCCTGTTCGTCCACGTGCTCGACACCGCGCTCGTGCGTGTCTCCCCCGAGGACTACGACAAGGTCGTAGCCACCTACAAGACCCCGATCGTCGCGCTGCTGGAGTACGGCCTCGTCGCCGCCATCCTCTTCCACGCGCTCAACGGTCTGCGCGTCATCGCCGTCGACTTCTGGTCGAAGGGCCCGCGCTACCAGAAGCAGATGCTCTGGAGCGTCGTGGGCCTGTGGCTCGTGCTGATGCTCGGGGCGATCTACCCCGTTCTCGGGCACGCCGCTCGTGAACTGTTCGGGAGCTGACACCGATGGCCACCACTGAATCCACCGCAGCCGGGATCGGCCCCGTCGAGGACGGCGCGTTCTACGGCGTCGACAACCCGGCGCCCGTCATCGAGGCCCCGCGCAAGCGCACGAAGAAGACCCCGAAGTCCACCCGGGGCAACTTCGAGATGGCCGCCTGGCTGTTCATGCGCCTGTCCGGCGTCGTGCTGGTCGTCCTGGTCCTGGGCCACCTGCTGATCCAGCTCGTCCTGGACGGCGGCGTCTCCAAGATCGGCTTCGCCTTCGTGGCCGGCCGCTGGGCCTCCCCGTTCTGGCAGGTCTGGGACCTGCTGATGCTGTGGCTCGCGATGCTGCACGGCGCGAACGGTCTGCGCACGGTCGTCAACGACTACGCGGAGCGCGCGAACACCCGGCTCTGGCTGAAGGGCCTGCTCTACACCGCCACGGTGTTCACCATCCTGCTGGGCACGCTGGTGATCTTCACCTTCGACCCGAACATCCGCTAGGCACGGGGCTGCGAGAATCATGAAGATCCACAAGTACGACACCGTCATCGTCGGCGCCGGCGGCGCCGGTATGCGCGCCGCCATCGAGTCGACGAAGCGCAGCCGCACCGCCGTGCTGACCAAGCTCTACCCCACCCGCTCCCACACGGGCGCGGCGCAGGGCGGCATGGCCGCCGCGCTCGCCAACGTGGAGGAGGACAACTGGGAGTGGCACACCTTCGACACGGTCAAGGGCGGTGACTACCTGGTCGACCAGGACGCCGCCGAGATCCTGGCGAAGGAGGCCATCGACTCCGTCCTCGACCTGGAGAAGATGGGCCTGCCGTTCAACCGGACGCCCGACGGCACGATCGACCAGCGCCGCTTCGGCGGTCACAGCCGCAACCACGGCGAGGCCCCGGTCCGCCGGTCCTGCTACGCGGCCGACCGCACCGGTCACATGATCCTTCAGACGCTGTACCAGAACTGCGTGAAGGAGGGCGTGGAGTTCTACAACGAGTTCTACGTCCTCGACCAGCTGATCACCGAGGTCGACGGCGTCAAGCGGTCGGCCGGCGTCGTGGCGTACGAGCTGGCCACCGGCGAGATCCACGTCTTCCAGGCGAAGGCCGTCATCTACGCCTCCGGCGGCTGCGGCAAGTTCTTCAAGGTGACGTCGAACGCGCACACCCTGACCGGTGACGGCCAGGCGGCCGTGTACCGGCGCGGGCTGCCGCTGGAGGACATGGAGTTCTTCCAGTTCCACCCGACCGGCATCTGGCGCATGGGCATCCTGCTGACGGAGGGCGCCCGCGGTGAGGGCGGCATCCTGCGCAACAAGGACGGCGAGCGCTTCATGGAGAAGTACGCGCCGGTCATGAAGGACCTGGCGTCGCGTGACGTCGTGTCCCGGTCCATCTACACGGAGATCCGTGAGGGCCGCGGCTGCGGTCCCGAGGGCGACCACGTCTACCTCGACCTCACCCACCTCCCGCCGGAGCAGCTGGACGCCAAGCTGCCCGACATCACGGAGTTCGCGCGGACCTACCTCGGCATCGAGCCCTACACGGACCCGATCCCGATCCAGCCCACCGCGCACTACGCCATGGGCGGCATCCCGACGAACGTCGAGGGCGAGGTCCTCAGCGACAACACGACGGTCGTCCCGGGCCTGTACGCGGCCGGCGAGGTCGCCTGCGTGTCGGTGCACGGCGCGAACCGTCTGGGCACGAACTCGCTGCTGGACATCAACGTGTTCGGCCGCCGCGCGGGCATCGCCGCCGCCGAGTACTCCCAGAAGGCCGACTACGTCGAGCTGCCGGAGAACCCGGCCGAGCTGGTCGTCGCCCAGGTGGAGCGGCTGCGGGCGTCGACGGGCACCGAGCGGGTGTCGGTCCTGCGCCGCGAGCTTCAGGAGACCATGGACGCCAACGTCATGGTGTTCCGCACGGAGCAGACGATCAAGACGGCGGTCGAGAAGATCGCCGAGCTGCGCGAGCGCTACAAGAACGTGTCGATCCAGGACAAGGGCAAGCGGTTCAACACGGACCTGCTGGAGGCCGTCGAGCTGGGCAACCTGCTGGACCTGGCCGAGGTCATGGCGGTCTCCGCGCTGGCCCGCAAGGAGTCCCGCGGCGGTCACTACCGCGAGGACTACCCCAACCGCGACGACGTCAACTTCATGCGCCACACCATGGCGTACCGCGAGGTGGGCGACGACGGCACCGAGACCGTCCGTCTCGACTACAAGCCGGTCGTCCAGACCCGCTACCAGCCGATGGAGCGTAAGTACTGATGGCAACCCCGACCCTCGACAAGGCGGACGCGGCCGGCGCCCCCGAGCCCGGCTTCGCCGACTCCCCGTACATCACGGTCACCCTCCGTGTGCGCCGCTTCAACCCCGAGGTCTCGGCCGAGGCGGTCTGGGAAGACTTCCAGCTGGAGATCGACCCGAAGGAGCGTGTCCTCGACGCCCTCCACAAGATCAAGTGGGACGTCGACGGCACCCTCACCTTCCGCCGTTCCTGCGCCCACGGCATCTGCGGCTCGGACGCGATGCGGATCAACGGCAAGAACCGTCTGGCCTGCAAGACGCTGATCAAGGACATCAACCCCGCGAAGCCGATCACGGTCGAGCCCATCAAGGGTCTGACGGTCCTGAAGGACCTGGTCGTCGACATGGAGCCGTTCTTCCAGGCGTACCGGGACGTGATGCCCTTCCTGATCACGAAGGACACCAACGAGCCGACGCGCGAGCGTTTCCAGACCGCGGAGGACCGCGAGCGGTTCGACGACACCACCAAGTGCATCCTGTGCGCGGCGTGCACGTCGTCCTGCCCGGTGTTCTGGAACGACGGGCAGTACTTCGGCCCGGCGGCGATCGTCAACGCCCACCGCTTCATCTTCGACTCGCGTGACGAGGCGGGCGAGCAGCGGCTGGAGATCCTGAACGACAAGGACGGCGTCTGGCGCTGCCGTACGACGTTCAACTGCACGGACGCCTGCCCGCGTGGCATCGAGGTCACGAAGGCGATCCAGGAGGTGAAGCGGGCGCTGATCACGCGCCGCTTCTGACGCCGACCTGAGGCATGTCGTTCCGAGGGCCCCGCTTCCCGGTTTCCACCGGGAAGCGGGGCCCTTCGGCGTACGGCACCCGCACGGGTGAGGTGCTGCCGGGAGAGCCCCGCCCAGCCGCAGGGACCAGGACAATGCCCGCATGGCGACGACGCGACCGACCCGCCCCACCCTCACCACGTGGGCCGAGCACCTCGCCGAGCGCAATCCCGGACACCGTTTCGAGATCATCGGCGGAGTCCTGATGGTGACGCCGCTGCCCGACAGCGCACATGCAGCCGTCCTCACCGCCGTGACGGCGGCATACCTGAGGGCGGGCATCGACGACTCCGACGGCGTCGTCCTGCAGAGGGTGGCGGTCCGGCTCCCCACCGGCCCCGAGGATTACGCCGTTCCCGACCTCTCGATCGTGGACGCCGACGTCGACGCCCATGCGGTGACGGACGACCGCTATGCCCCTGCCTGCTTCCGCATGGTCCTCGAGGTGACGTCGGACAACCCCGGCCTGGACCTTCGTCACAAGGTCCCCGCCTACGCGGTCGCGAGCATCCCGGTGTACGTGATCGTCGACCGTGAGAACGAACGCATCCACGTTCTCACCGGCCCCTCCGGCGACGGGTACTCCATCCACCGCCGTTACTCCCCGGGGGAGGCGGCCGTCCTCCCCGGCTCGGTGGGGGCCGAGGTCACCCTGGAGGCCGCCGAGACCCTCGCGGCGGGCCGCCCGAAGAAGAGCGACTGACCAGGCTCACCACGACGCGTACCACTCCGGGTCGTCGCCGAGGCGGCGGCGCAGGTAGTCCTCCAGGTCGTTGGCGACCCAGCGGCGGCTGTCGCTCTCGTGGTCCCAGAGGAAGACGTCCGGCCGCTGCGGCCTGACGACGCAGGCGAACAGGTCGCCCCCGCCGCTCTCGCCGAACAGCAGCAGCGGATCGAAGGGCATGTACAGGTCGCGGAAGTCGGCCGAGCTCCTGAACTCCAGGTTGCGGCCCATCACTTCGCCGACCGAGCACACGAGGGCGAACCCGTGCTCGTCGTGCGCGCCGTCCGCGACCCGCCAGAAGTCCTTGAGCGCGGCCGGAAGCGGGTGCCCCAGCACGGCCTCGGCCGCCCGCATTTCCTCCTCGCATCCAGGTCCGCCGAGCTTGACGTCGGCGGACAGCGAGGAGATGAGATCGATCCACATGCGGCCATCTTTCACGGATCCGCGTGGCGCACAACCCCTTTCGCCCGCCGCCCCTCCCCCGCCCGGGTGACCCCTCGGTCAAGCCCTCCGGGGCCGCCCGGCCGGTGTACCTAATGTGACCGCATGTCAGATGACGAGTCGTACGAACTGCTCGGGTTCGACAACGTGCTGCTGCCGGTCGGGAACCTCGCCGAGGCCGTGGGCTTCTACGAACGGGCCGGGTTCACGACGGCGTTCCGGTTCGACGAGGGCGGCATCGCCGCGCTGAGGGTCGGAGGCGAGACCCCCGGCGTCCTGCTGCGGCAGGAGGAGGCCCTGGGGCACCGGCCGCCGCCGTGGCCGGCCACACGCGTGTGGCTGGAGGTGGCGGACGCGCGGGCGACGGCCGGGCGACTGGCCGAGGCCGGCATCCCCCCGCTCGACCCGCCGTTCGCCGTCGCCACCGGGTGGACCGTCGAGATCGCGGACCCGTGGGGGAACGTCCTGGGGTTCTCGGACTACTCCAAGCGGCCCGAGCTGGGCCGGCGTTAGGGACCGGACCTCCGGCCCACCCCCCTGTTGAACGCGTTCAAAAACAGCGCTAGAGTCATCCCCGACAGCGTTTTGAACGCGTTCAAGAAGGGGTGGGGAACATGGACCGCACGGTCATCGCCTACGTCATCTACCTGGTCGTCAGCATCGGGCTGACGATCTGGGTGGCCAGGACCCTCAGTCGCAACGGGCGCGTCTTCCTCGCCGACGTGCTCCAGGGCGACGAGAAGCTCGCCGACGCCGTCAACCACCTCCTGGTGGTCGGCTTCTACCTGATCAACCTCGGCTTCGTCGCCCTCTACCTGAGCGGCGACGAGACGATCGAGGACGCCCGGGGCGTCTTCGAGGCCCTGTCGACGAAGCTCGGCGTGGTGCTGCTGGTGCTCGGCGCGATGCACCTGGCCAACGTGTACGTGCTGAACCGGATCCGGCGGCGCGGGGTGATGGAGCGCGAGCAGGTGCCGCCGGTCGGCCCCCAGGGGTGGACGACCCCGTCGGCGCCCGCGACCGGGGCGTGAGGACCGTGCCGGCCCGCGAGGCCGACCGGGCGGACCGGGACGCCCGCCGCGTCCCGGTCCGCCGGCTCACCGTCCTCTACGACGCCGGGTGCTCGCTGTGCCGGTTCCTGCGCGAGTGGCTGGGCCGGCAGCCGCAGCTGGTGCCGCTGGAGTTCGTCCCGGCCGGCTCCGCCGAGGCGTGCGCCCGCCTGCCCGGCCTCGACCACCGCGCCACCCTCGAGGAGATCACCGTCGTCGGCGACGCCGGTCAGGTCTACCGGGGGGCCGCCGCCTGGATAGTCGTCCTGTGGGCGCTGCGCGAGCACCGCCCGCTGGCCCACCGGCTGTCCACCCCCGCCGGGGCGAGGATCGCGCGGGCCGCGGTCCTCTCCGCCGCCAAGTGGCGACAGGGACAGGAGCGCGGCGGCGTCGGCTGGGGCGGGGGCGTCTACCGGCGCGGCGACGGGTGGACGTACGACCCGTTCGTGGGCTGGACCCATCACCCGCCCGCCTGTGCCGACGGCCACTGCGCCACTGACTAGGCTTTCGTCCGTGCCCGCTGACAACGACGGCCCCGCCGAGGCCGCTTCCCCGTCCCCCTCCCGCGAGGGCGCTCCCGCGTCCAAGTCCGAGCAGACGCGCGCGCTGATCCTGGAGACCGCGATGCGGCTGTTCCAGGAGCGCGGCTACGACAGGACGACGATGCGGGCCATCGCCCAGGAGGCCGGGGTCTCCGTCGGCAACGCCTACTACTACTTCGCCGGCAAGGAACACCTGATCCAGGGCTTCTACGACCGGCTGGCCGCGGAGCACCGGGAGGCGGTCCGGGACGTCCTGGCGCGGGAGACGAGCCTGGAGGCCCGGCTGGCGGGCGTGCTGCGCGTCTGGCTGGAGGTGGCGGAGCCGTATCACGAGTTCGCCGTGCAGTTCTTCAAGAACGCCGCCGACCCGGACAGCCCGCTCAGCCCCTTCTCCGCCGAGTCGGAGCCCGCCCGCGTGCAGGCCATCGCCGTCCACAAGGAGGTGCTGGCGGGCTCGAAGGCGAAGGTGCCGGAGGAACTGCGCGAGGTGCTGCCGGAGCTGATGTGGCTCTCGCAGATGGGCCTGGTCATGTACTGGATCTACGACCGCACCGAAGGGCGCGAGCGCAGCTACCGGCTGGCCGGGCGGGGCGCCCGGCTGACCGCGCGGGGCGTGGCGCTGGCCCGGTTCCGGGTGCTGCGCCCGCTCGTGCTGGAGGTGCACGACCTGTTCACGGACTTCCTGCCCGGCATGACCAACGCGCTGCCCGACCCGGGGAGGAAGAAGAGCGCGGGGGACGAGACCGCCGGACCGTAGGCGCCCGGCCCCGGCCCCGCCCCCCC
>NZ_JAHHIT010000071.1 GCF_024539675.1 Streptomyces hilarionis
GGCGGGAAGGGCGGCCGGGGCGGACGTGAGCGCCTTGGGCTCGCCCTGGCGGGGCTCGGGCACCGCGGGCAGGGCGGCGACCGCGCGGCCGGTCGGCTCGGGGGCCTTCCGGATCGCCGCTTCCAGCTCGCGCACGACGGCGCTCTCACCGGAGCGCTCCGACGCGGCGGCGGACCGGGGCGCCGGGGCCGGCAGCCGGTCGGTCGGCAGCACGGCGGGGACGGTGGGGCCCACCCGGTCGCGGGCCCGGTCGAACCACTGCCTGGCCACCGCGTCGAGCGACGCGTCGCTCGAGCGACGCCCGGCGCCGGCGCCGGCGGTGGCCGGCCTGCGTGAGCGGCCCGACATGGCGCGTGTCGCGTTGTAGTTGCCCGTGTCGCTCTCGGCCCGGTCGTAGAGCGAACTGACCCGCTGTTGGATCTCCGCCCGACTCGGCTCGTCGCTGCTGCCTGGGGAACGCGGGCTGCGATCCGTCGCCATGGAAGACGTACTCCTTCCGTGCTCCGTCGCCGGTGGGCGGCGGAATCGGGGCGACCCCGGGTGCGGGCGCCTCAAGCCCCCTGCCCTGAAGGGCAGTCGAACGGCCTGGCGTCAACTTAGCCAACTTGTGTGCCTGGCGTGAAGATTGAGGTCTTAAATGTCCGATACGTAGTCGTGACCTTCGTCTCTTGCCCGCTGTTGCGCCGCTGGTCCGCACGGGTGCCGACACGCCGTCACGGCTGTGGAGGGCTCGTGCCGGTCGGAGGACGGCGGGTGCGGGCCGCCTCGTCCTGAGCCAGCAGCGAGAGCAGTGCCGCCACGCTCAGGCCCGCCTCGGCGGGGTGGCGGAGCACCCGGTCCGGCTCGATCCGGTAGGTGTTGCCGCGCCCCTCCCGCGTGTGGGAGAGGTAGCCGTCCTGTTCCAGGTCCGCGATGATCTTCTGTACGGCGCGTTCGGTGAGGCGGCAGCGCGCGGCGATGTCCCGGATGCGGGCGCTGTTGTCGTCCGCGATGGCGGCGAGCACACGCGCGTGGTTGGTGAGAAACGTCCAGCCGTTGTGTGGTTCGGGCACCCCTTCCATGAGGCAATCCTATGTCCGGGAGTTCACGCATTCAAAAACCGGAACTGTGTTTCGTGTATTGGTTGACGTGTGACCGGCCCGGAGCGACTCTGGTGGTGACATGTGGAGTGACCGGGGAGGCGGTCATGCTGAAACCTGCCCACGAGGCGAACACCGAAGGCGTGCAAGCCCGCTCGGGAGCGCGGACGGACGTCGGCGCCGGCCCTCGCCCCCCGGCCGCCGGTCTCGTGATCGGCGTGGGACCCGCGGGCGGCCGTGTCCTGGTCACCGTGTGCGGCGAGCTCGACCTGGACGCCGTCCGGCGGCTGGAGCGGGCCCTGCGCGACGCCCTGGCCGCCGCCGTCGACGGCGTCGACCTCGCTCTCGACGGGGTCGTCTTCTGCGACTGCTCCGCTTTGAACGTGCTGCTCGGCATGCGGGAGAGCGGCCTGCGGGAGGGCAAGACGGTCGCCGTGCGCTCGGCGAGTCCGCCGGTCGCGCGCCTGCTGGACCTGACCGGCGCCGGCACCCTGTTCGACGCCCGCGGAGCCTCCGATTCCGGCGTCGTGTCCCGCGTCCGGTAGAACTGACCGACATGCGCGTTGACTACGATCCCGGGGCCCTCGGCGCGAGCGCCTTCTACCGCCTGCTCACCGCCGTCGTCGTACCCCGGCCGATCGCCTGGGTGTCGACCCTGACGGCGGACGGAACCACCGCCAACCTCGCCCCGCACTCGTTCTTCACCGTCGCCAGCACCGACCCGCCGGTCGTCCAGTTCACCTCGGTCGGACGCAAGGACACCCTGCGCAACGTCGAGGCGACCGGCGAGTTCGTCGTGAACCTGGCGCCCGAGCAGCTCTTCGAGCAGATCAACGCCACCGGGGTCGACTTCCCCGCGCACGAGGGCGAGTTCGAGGCCGTCGGCATCGAACAGGAGCCCTCGCTGCGGGTGGGGCCGCCCCGCGTGGCGGCCTCGCCCGTGGCCCTGGAGTGCCGGCTGCACTCGACCCTGCGCATCGGCGGCTCCACGCTGGTCCTGGGCGAGGTCGTGCACGCGGCCGTACGGGAGGACGTGATCGTCGACGGCCGCCCCGACATCCGGCGGCTGCGGCCGCTGTCCCGGCTGGGCGGCGACGAGTGGGGCGCCGTCGGGGAGGTCCGCGACCTCGCGCGCATCGCCTACCGCGACTGGCCGTCGTCCTGAGCGGTGCGGTCCTATGCTCGGGACATGAGGAGATCTGTGGCGAAGTGCGAGGGCGCCGGAGGTTCCTGGCGCTCCCTGTGGTCGAGCGACTCCGTCCTGTCGGTCGGGTCGGTCGGCTCGTTCCTCTCCGTCGGCTCCGTGGGCAGTTGCCTGTCGGTCGGCTCGGTCGGCAGTTTCCTGTCGGTGGGGTCGGTCGGCTCCGCCGCGTCCGTGGTCAGTGCGGGTTCCTGGCTGAGCGCCGGTTCGGTCCTGTCCGCCTGCTCGGCCGGCTCCGTGCTGTCGTGGCGCTCGCGCGGCGGCGTGCTGGCGGCGGGCGCGGCGGCGGTCACGGTCGCCGGAGCGGTCATGCTGTCCACGCGGGCGTCGGCCCGGTCCCGTTCCCCGCGCTGACGTGGAGGAGGACCCGGACGCCGTGCGGCGCGCGTAGTCGCCGCCGCACGGCCATGGGCCCCCTGCGACGGCAGGAGGCCCATGGCGTCGGGCGCCCGGCACGCGCACGCGCCGGGTTCCTTCCCTAGCGCCCGCGCGGCCCGATCCTGATCACGCCGGCGATCCGGGTCATGGCGCCCGTGTCGTGGACGACCTTTCCGCCGGACGTCTTCCAGATCCTGATGTGGAAGGTGTCCGGGCCGTCCGTGGCGGTGACGCGGAAGCTGTAGCCGCTCCTGCCGTTGACGGCGCCGGTGCCCTGGAGGACCGCCCGCTTGCCGGACACGACGAGCCAGTCGAGGTGACCGGACCGCAGCGTCAGCGACGCCGGCTTCAGGCTGAAGGTGACCGTGCCGGCCGGGGCGGTGGCCCCCGGGAGATATCCGGCCGAGACCGAGAAGAACGGCTTGCCGCGGGACGCGGACAGGCCCGCGCCCACGACCGGCCCGGCGGCCCGGTCGTACACGATCACCTCGGGCAGCGTCCGGGCGGCCGTGCCGCCGTCGTCGTCCCTGACGGTGATCACCGGACGGAAGACGCCCGCCGCGGTGTAGGCGTGCTCGGCGCGGCAGCCGGTCGCGGTGACCGTGCCGGCGGCCGGCCTGCCGCCGTCCTTCCAGTCGACGGTGCAGCTGTGGGTGTCACCGGCTCCCGGGTCGGTGAACCGGGCGGTGACGACCGCCCGCCCGCCGACCGGGACCGGCGAGGCCGGGCCGGCGGCGGAGGTGACCGAGGGCGCCGCGTTGGCCACCGTGACGACGGCCGTGTCGGTGCTGCGGCCGCCGGTCAGGGTCAGGGTGAACGTGCCGTCGTCGGTGCAGGTGACCGACGTGCGGGCGGCGTTCGGGGCCGCGACCGTGCAGGGCGCGCCCCGCTCGACCGTCCACTTCGGGCTGCCCGCCCCGGAGAGCGTGCCGTTCAGGGCGATCCTGTCGCCCTCCGCGCCCTCGACGTCCGGACCGGCGTGCACGACGGCGACCGGGTCGATGCTCGTGAGCGTGGGCACGACCTTCCTGATGAGCCCGTCGGCGTCGAACTCCATCCTGTCGACGGTGGTCTCACGGTGGGTGCCGTCACCGCCGGGGATCGCGAAGCGGTGGTAGGCGATGTACCAGTCGTCCGTGCCGGGCACCTGGACGACCGAGTGGTGGCCGGTGCCCTTGATGCCGAGGGAGAGGTCCTTCTCCAGGATCACGCCCCGCTTGGTCCACGGGCCGCCGGGGGAGGGGCCGGTGGCGTAGGCGACCCGGTAGTTCTCGTCCCGGGTGTCGTTCTCCGACCACATGAAGTAGTAGACGCCCTTGCGCTTGACGACGAAGGCGCCCTCGTTGAAGCCGCTCGGGGTGATGTCCTTCACCTTCGCGGTGTCGATCGAGGTCATGTCGGCGTTCAACGGGACGACGTACCCGTGGCCGTTGCCGAAGTACAGGTACGACTGGCCGTCGTCGTCGGTGAAGGCCGCCGGGTCGATCATCTGGCCGGGGAACTGGCCCGCCTTCAGCAGGGGTTTGCCGAGGGCGTCCTTGAACGGGCCGGTGGGGGAGTCGGAGACGGCGACGCCGATGTTGGCGTCCGCGCAGAAGTAGAAGTAGTACGTGCCGTTCTTCTCGGCGATCGTCGGCGCCCACGCCCTGCTGTCCGCCCAGCTCACGTCCGGCCCCAGGTCGAGGATGACGCCGTGGTCGGTCCAGTGCACCAGGTCGGTCGAGGAGTAGGCCTTGAACTGCGTGCCGCTCCAGCCGTCGAAGCCGTCGGTGGTCGGGTACATGTAGAAGGTGTCGCCGAAGCGGACGATGTTCGGGTCGGCGTTGAGACCCGGCAGGACCGGGCTCTTCATGATCAGCGCCGACACGGTCCAGGTGCGCTTCCTGCCGTCGGAGCCGGTCACCTCGTAGGTCCGCGGCTTGCTGAAGTCGCGCAGGGTGCCGGAGGCCGGGCTGATGCCCGCGCCGTGGGCCAGGGTGAACTGCGGCGCCAGGGCCGTGACGTCACTGCCCTGGGCGAGCGGCAGGACGACGGTGCTGTTCTGGTCGTCGATCAGCGCGTCCACCTTGAGCGCCGGGTGGGTCGCCGCCGCGATCCCGGTGGTGTTGCCGGCGAGCTCCAGAACCTCGGCGGGCGTCAGAGCGCGGTCGTAGATGCGGAAGTCGTCGACCTCTCCGGCGAAGTACGGGTCCGGCGCGTACAGGGACTTGCCGATGTAGCCCGACGCGTCCTTGGCCGCGTCGTACAGCTCGGACGGCTTGACGGTGACGCCGTTCACGCGGGCGACTTCGGCGCCGTCCACGTAGAGGACCGCCGTCTGGGTCGCTCCGTCCAGGGTGACGGTGAGGTGCTTCCACTCGCCCGGGGTGAGCTGCGAACCGCCGATCATCTGCTTCTCGCCGGACCAGGTGGCCTTGGTGATCGCGGAGAACAGCTTGCCGCCGCCGTTGGAGGGAGTGGCGAACAGGTATCTGTCGCTGTCGGGGCCGAGCCCGAACAGCCACTGGAAGTTGTCGCCGCCCTTCCACTTCACGTACGTGGAGACGGTGACGCTGCCGACGTTCCTGAGCACTCCGCCCGGGATCTTCACGTACGGCGAGTCGGAGGTGCTGGAGCCGCCGGACATCTTGAACGAGCCGCCCTCGACGCCCGTTCCGAAGGCGGGCGTGCGGACGTAGGTGCCGTGGTAGCCGTGACCGCTGGAGTCCCGGACGATGCTGCCGCCGTTCTCGTCGAAGCCGTAGTGCAGGAGCAGGTCGGCGGGGACGTCGGGGCCCTGGGCGGACACGGTGACCGCGGCGTGGACGTCGAGAGCCGCGTCGCCGGGCAGGTCGCCCTTCACCGTGAAGGAGCCGGCCTGCGCGTACCGCGAGGGGTCGACGTCCTCCCAGGTGACGCTGACGGGCCGCTTCGCGCCGTCGGCGTACGTGGCGATCACGGTGGCCGGCAGCACCGGCGCCTCGCCGATCCGCGTCTTCACCGACACGTCCTCGACGCCCGTGACGATCTGGTCCGGCTGGTAGGCGCGCAGCAGCCGGTCGTACTCGGCCTGCGTCACCGGCAGGACGGTCCCGTGGCGCGGCTTGGACGGCAGGTCGTAGCCGGTGGACGGGGTCCAGACGCCGGAGGCGAGGTCCTTCGTCTCGAACGGGATGTAGCCGCGCCCGCCGAACTCGTCGAGGAAGGCGTACCACTTCTCCTCGGTGTTGGACTTGAACACCAGCGGTCCCTCGGCCGCGTTCATCGCGCCCTTGCCGATGCCCTCGGCGACCGGGTCCCAGGAGCGGTTCAGCAGCGAGTCGCTCTTCTCCTCGAAGATGAACTTGCTGTTGGGGGTGGAGGAGGTGTTGTTGCGCTCGTCCTTCGACAGACGGAAGTAGGTGCCGTCGTGCTGGATCACGGTGGAGTCGATGACCGAGTAGCCGCGGTCGATCCAGACCTTGGGCTCGCTGAAGGTGTAGAAGTCGCGGGTGGTGGCGTACATCATCCGGTTGTAGGTGTCGCCGGAGTGCGCCGGGTTGTCGTACAGCTTCGACGCCCAGAACACCACGTACTGGCCCAGCTTGGAGTCGTAGTACGCCTCCGGGGCCCAGGTGTTGCCGGCGCTGTCCGGGGAGACCTTCACCAGGCGCTGGTCGGTCCAGTGGACGAGGTCGGTGGACTCCCACACCATGATGGACTTGCTGCCGCTGCGCTGCGAGCGGTCCCAGTCGCCGTTGCCGTAGATCCTCAGGTCGGTGGCGATCTGGTAGAACTTGTCGCCCTCGGGGGAGCGGATGATGAACGGGTCGCGCAGGCCCTTCTCGCCGAGCGTGGAGGTCAGGACGGGCTTGCCGTCGTTGAGCTCGCGCCACTTCAGCGGGTCGTCGCCCTTGCTGAGCGCCGCGTAGAGCTGCTCGCCGTCCGCGGTGCCCTCGCCGGTGAAGTAGCTGAACATGTAGCCCTTGAGGGCTTCCTTCACGGGGAGTTCGGGGACCTTCGCGGTGAACGTGCGGGTCGTCCTCGCGTCGCCCTTGGCGACGGTCGCGGTCAGCTCGGCCGTGGTGGCGCCGGCGCCGTGGGCGGGACGGTGGACCACGCCGTCGGAGGAGACGACGTCCTCCCGCGCGGAGGACCACGTCACGGTGGTGCCGTACGCGCCCGTCGCGGGAAGGGTCAGGTTGCCGCGGGCGTCGTCGAGGTTGTGGACGGTGAGGGCCTCGGCGGCCTGCGCGGTGGCGGCCTTGTCGTCGAGGTCCGGCAGGACCGTCACGTCGAAGGACTTGGTGGCGGAGACGGAGCCTTTCTTCAGGGTCGCGGTGAGCGTGGCGTGGCCGTCGGGTTCGCCCGAGGCGGGCCGGGTCACCTTGCCCGAGTCGGACACCACGTCGGTGTGGTCGCTGGACCAGGTGATGAGGGAGCCGCCGGCCGGGCCGGACTTCGGCAGGGTCAGGTCGGCGGTGACGGCGCTCGTGTCGCCGAGGTCGAGCGCCGCCTTGTCGTCGGCGACGCCCTGCGTGGCCACGGGCAGCGAGAGCTGTGCGACCTCGCCGGCGTCCAGGGCGCGGTCGTAGACGCGGAAGTCGCGCATGCTGCCCTTGAAGAGCCGGTCGCCCGAGTAGACGGACCTGCCGATGGCGTTGGCCGTGGTCGTGCCCGAGCCGATCGCGCCCGGGGTGATGGTCACCGACGTGTTGCGGGCGACCTCCACGCCGTCCTCGTACAGCACGCCCGTGGTGCCGGTCTGGGTGTACGCGAGGTGCTTCCACACGCCGCGGGCCAGGTTGTGGGAGTCGGCGGGCCTGGTGTTCTGCTCGGTCGACCAGTTGCCGGTCGCGATCGAGGTGCGCAGGGAGTTGCCCGTGGCGAACAGGTACCCGTTGCCGTTGCCCGAGCTCGTGTTGCCGAACCCGTAGAGGAAGTAGGGCGTGGCCTGCGCGGCGTCCATCTTGACGTCCATCGCGACGCTGATCGACGTCATGCCCTTCATCACGTCGTTCGGCACCTTGACGTAGGTGTCGGAGCCGTTGAAGGAGAGACCCTGGCCGGACGGGGAGAAGTCGGCGGCGCCGTTGAGCGTGCCGTTCAGGCCGTGGCCGGAGGCGTCGGGGACCGTCGTGCCGGAGGCGGCGTCGAGCTTGTACCAGAGGGCCAGGCCCTCGGTCACGTCGGCGGTCTCCGTGGCTCCGGCGGGAATCGCCGTTCCGGCCAGACCCACGAGCAGGGACACGGCGGTCAGCGCGGCAAGTCGTCCTGTCCCGTGTCGAGTCCGGCCGCGGAGTCGAGGTCTGTGCGCCATGGGGGGACCGCCGTTTCAGCCGTGTGACGTGATGTTGCAGGAGTGTCAAACGGTGTGCATGGCCGCGTCAAGACTTCTCGAACAATGTCCGACAGGCCGAACGTCGGTGGCGGCGGGCGTCGCGGGAGGCCCCGCGGCCCCCGCCGTCCGGGCGGCGGCCCCCGGGCGCCACCGGCCGTCCCTCACACGAGGCCGAGCATCGCCTCCGCGACCTCGTCGGCGGCCGTGGCGGGCAGGGCGGTGCCCGCCTCCTCGAGGACGAGCAGCCGCGCTCCGGGGATCTCGCGCGCGATCGCCTCGCCGTTGCCGACGGGGAAGAACCGGTCGCGGCGGCCGTGCACCACGAGCGTGGGGACCTCGATCCGAGGCAGGCGCTCACGCCAGCGGGGTGCGCAGTCGAGGCGGGAGAACACCGTGCCCAGCTGGTTGGCCGCCCGGACCGCGGGCGGGGCGCCGGGCGTGCGGTCCCAGACGCGCCCGGCGCGGGCGCGGGCGGCCACGGGGTCGTCACCGAGGATCTCCGCACCGGCGGCGGCGAACGCGGCCACCGCCTCGCGGTCGCCCCAGTCGGGCATCGGGCTGCCGAACAGCCGCCCCATCGTCGCCGCATCGTGGTCGGGGAGGTCGTCGTCGGGCGGGCCCGGGGCGACCGCGCGGGTGCCGACCAGCGTGAGCGCCGAGAACGCGTCCGGATGGTCCAGCACGGCCACCTGGGCGACCATCCCGCCGACCCCGATCCCCGCCAGGTGCGCGGGACCGCCGCCGAGCACGTCGACGAGGGCCGCGGCGTCCGCGGCGAGGTCACGCAGGGTGTAGGCGGGCGCCTGCGGATCCCTCGTCGTCGACTCCCCGCTGTCACGCAGGTCGTAGCGCACCGCACGGCGCCCGCCGGCGGCCAGGCGCTCGCACAGCGCGTCGGGCCAGGAGAGCATCGTCGTCCCGCCCGCGAGCAGGACGAGCGGTGCGGCGTCGTCGCCGAACGACTCGATGCCCAGGTCGATCCCGTGAACGTCGACAGTGGTCATCGGATCACCCCGGGAGCCGCGAGCCCGGCGGCGGGGTGCGGCGCGGTCGACGGCACGGCCCGCGAGCGGGCGGCGACGTCGGCAGAGAAAGCAGTCATGCCGGGTGAGACCCGATCCGTCGCCCGAAATCATCGCTCCCGCACGCTCGCGGTCGCGGACGGGAACCCGGCCGGAGGCGGTCCGATCGAGCGAGACATGGCGTGAGTGGCCCGACTCACATGGCCAACACGGTCACCCACCGCCACGATGGGTCCCGTCACCGGCAGGCTGAAGGGGTCCACGATGTTCCGCAAGGTGCTGGTCGCCAACCGTGGTGAGATCGCGATCCGGGCGTTTCGCGCCGGCTTTGAGCTGGGCGCGCGCACCGTCGCCGTCTTCCCGCACGAGGACCGCAATTCGCTGCACCGGCTCAAAGCCGACGAGGCGTACGAGATCGGAGAGCCGGGTCATCCCGTCCGCGCCTACCTCTCCGTCGAGGAGATCGTCGGCGCGGCCCGACGGGCGGGTGCGGACGCCGTCTACCCGGGCTACGGGTTCCTCTCCGAGAACCCCGAACTCGCCCGCGCCTGCGAGGAAGCGGGCATCACCTTCGTGGGCCCCGACACCCGCACCCTCGAACTGACGGGCAACAAGGCCAGCGCGGTGGCCGCGGCCCGCGCGGCCGGCGTGCCCGTCCTCGGCTCCTCCGCGCCCTCCAACGACGTCGACGAACTGGTCCGGGCCGCCGAGGACATCGGCTTCCCCGTGTTCGTGAAGGCGGTGGCGGGCGGCGGCGGCCGGGGCATGCGCCGGGTCGAGGACCCGGCCGTGCTGCGCGAGTCCATCGAGGCCGCCTCCCGCGAGGCGGCCTCCGCGTTCGGCGACCCCACCGTCTTCCTGGAGAAGGCCGTCGTCGACCCCCGCCACATCGAGGTGCAGATCCTCGCCGACGGCGAGGGCAACGTCATCCACCTCTTCGAGCGGGACTGCTCCCTCCAGCGCCGCCACCAGAAGGTCATCGAGATGGCCCCCGCGCCCGACCTCGACCCGGAGCTGCGCGAGCGGATCTGCGCCGACGCGGTGAGCTTCGCCCGCCAGATCGGCTACCGCAACGCCGGCACCGTGGAGTTCCTCCTCGACCCCGCCGGCAACCACGTCTTCATCGAGATGAACCCCCGCATCCAGGTCGAGCACACGGTGACCGAGGAGGTCACCGACGTCGACCTGGTCCAGGCCCAGCTGCGCATCGCCGCCGGCGAGACGCTCGCCGACCTCGGTCTGTCGCAGGAGACGGTCACCCTGCACGGCGCGGCCCTGCAATGCCGCATCACCACCGAGGACCCCGCCAACGGGTTCCGACCCGACACCGGCCGCATCAGCGCCTACCGCTCCCCGGGCGGCTCCGGCATCCGCCTCGACGGCGGCACCACCCACGCCGGCACGGAGATCAGCGCCCACTTCGACTCGATGCTCGTCAAACTCACCTGCCGCGGCCGCGACTTCCCGACCGCCATCGGCCGGGCGCGGCGCGCCGTCGCCGAGTTCCGCATCCGCGGCGTGGCCACCAACATCCCGTTCCTCCAGGCCGTCCTCGACGACGCCGACTTCCAGGCCGGACGCGTCACCACGTCGTTCATCGAGCAGCGCCCCCATCTGCTGACCGCCCGCTCGTCGGCCGACCGCGGCACCAAGCTGCTCACCTACCTCGCCGACGTCACGGTGAACAAGCCGCACGGCGAGCGGCCCGAGCTGATCGACCCGAGCGCCAAGCTGCCCGACACGCCGGCGGGCGAGCCGCCCGCCGGCTCCCGCCAGCGCCTGGTCCACCTCGGCCCCGAGGGCTTCGCCCGCTGGCTGCGCGAGTCGCCGACCATCGGCGTCACCGACACCACCTTCCGCGACGCCCACCAGTCCCTCCTCGCCACCCGCGTGCGCACCAAGGACCTGCTCGCCTCGGCCCCCCTGGTCGCCCGCACCCTGCCCCAGCTGCTGTCCCTGGAGTGCTGGGGCGGGGCCACCTACGACGTCGCCCTGCGCTTCCTCGCCGAGGACCCGTGGGAGCGGCTGGCCGCCCTGCGCGAGGCCGTCCCCAACATCTGCCTCCAGATGCTGCTGCGCGGCCGCAACACCGTCGGCTACACCCCCTACCCGACCGAGGTGACCGACGCGTTCGTGCAGGAGGCCGCGGCCACCGGCATCGACGTCTTCCGCATCTTCGACGCCCTCAACGACGTCGGCCAGATGCGGCCCGCGATCGACGCCGTGCGGGAGACGGGCACGGCGGTCGCCGAGGTGGCCCTGTGCTACACCTCCGACCTGTCCGACCCGAACGAGCGCCTGTACACCCTCGACTACTACCTGCGGCTCGCCGAGCAGATCGTCGAGGCCGGCGCGCACGTCCTGGCCGTCAAGGACATGGCGGGCCTGCTGCGCGCCCCGGCCGCCGCGAAGCTCGTCTCGGCGCTGCGCCGCGAGTTCGACCTGCCGGTGCACCTGCACACCCACGACACCGCGGGCGGGCAGCTCGCCACCTACCTCGCCGCGATCCAGGCGGGCGCGGACGCCGTCGACGGCGCCGTGGCCTCCATGGCGGGGACGACCTCGCAGCCCTCGCTGTCGGCGATCGTCGCCGCGACCGACCACTCCGAGCGGCCCACCGGCCTCGACCTCCAGGCCGTGGGCGACCTGGAGCCGTACTGGGAGGGCGTCCGCCGGATCTACGCCCCGTTCGAGGCGGGCCTCGCCTCCCCGACCGGACGCGTCTACCACCACGAGATCCCCGGCGGGCAGCTCTCCAACCTGCGCACCCAGGCCGTCGCGCTCGGACTCGGCGACCGCTTCGAGGACATCGAGGCGATGTACGCCGCCGCCGACCGCATCCTCGGCCACCTCGTCAAGGTCACCCCCTCCTCCAAGGTGGTCGGCGACCTCGCCCTGCACCTGGTCGGCGCCGGCGTGGACCCGCGGGACTTCGAGGCGGCGCCCGACCGCTACGACATCCCCGACTCCGTCATCGGCTTCCTGCGCGGCGAGCTCGGCACCCCGCCCGGCGGCTGGCCCGAGCCGTTCCGCAGCAAGGCCCTCCAGGGCCGCGCGGACGCCAAGCCCGTCCAGGAACTGAGCACCGAGGACCGCGAGGGCCTGGAGAAGACCCGCCGCGCCACCCTCAACCGGCTGCTCTTCCCCGGCCCGACGCGCGACTTCGAGCACCACCGCCAGGCCTACGGCGACACCAGCGTGCTCGACAGCAAGGACTTCTTCTACGGGCTGCGCCCGGGCACCGAGTACGCCGTCGACCTGGAGCCCGGCGTACGGCTCCTGATCGAGCTTCAGGCCGTCGGCGAGGCCGACGAACGGGGCATGCGCACCGTGATGTCGTCCCTCAACGGCCAGTTGCGGCCCATCCAGGTCCGGGACAAGGCGGCGGCCTCCGACGTGCCGGTCACCGAGAAGGCCGACCGGAGCAACGCCGGGCACGTCGCCGCGCCGTTCGCCGGCGTCGTCACGCTGGCCGTCGCCGAGGGCGACGAGGTGGAGGTCGGCGCGACCGTCGCCACCATCGAGGCGATGAAGATGGAGGCCACGATCACCGCGCCGAAGGCCGGCCGGGTCGGCAGGCTCGCCATCAACCGCATCCAGCAGGTGGAGGGCGGCGACCTCCTCGTCGTCGTGGCCTGAGCCGCGCGCCGCCGGCGATCCCTCGCCGGCGGCGCCGTCGCGCCCGCCCTCGGCCCTGCCCGTCCGCGGGCCGCGCCCGTCCGTCCGTGGGGCGGGCGGCGTCCGCGGGCGGCGTCTCCCGGCCCGGCGCCGTACGCGCCGGCGCCCCGAACTCGAGCGCGGGCAACGGTCGTTGCCCGCGGGGGCAGCAGGTCTGCCCTTGCGTCCGGTGACGGACGGCGGGCCCGCGGCTACCGTCCGCTCGTGAACAACCGTACTTTCCCGCAGCCTCTCGTGACATGTCGCCAGGGCCGCTCCGCATGAGCGACGAACAGGCCGTCGAGACGCCCCCGGAGCAGGCGGCGAGCGCTCCGCGTCCGGTCGCGCCACGACCGCCCCGGCGCGGCCCCGGCCTCTTCACCGTCGTGGTCCTGCCCGCGCTGCTCACCCTCTCGGCCGTGGCCGGCTTCCTCGCGCTGACCGGCGGACTCCCCGGCGACGAGGACACCGCGGGCACCCCCCAGGACGACGCGGCCGGCGGCGTCAACGCGACCTACGGCCCCTGGCTGCGCAGGTCCGCCGAAGCCTGCTCGGTCGTCACCCCCTCGTTCCTCGCCGCCCAGATCGACCAGCTCACCGGCTTCAGCGACGAGAGCACCGCCTCCGGCGAACAGGGCATCGCCGCCTTCACCGCCGCCGGCTGGCGCACCTGGGGCAGGGACGACGACGGCAACGGGCACTCCTCGCCGCACGACCCCGCCGACGCGATCATGGCGCTCGGCCGCCAGGACTGCTCCCTGGCCCGTAAGATCACCGAGCTCAGGACCGACGGCACGGTCAACGGAGACCTCGTGGACCTCACCCTCGCGGCCTACGCGGCCGGCGCGGACGCCGTGGCCGACGCGGGCAAGGTCCCGGCCGGAGCCCGGACCTACCTCGGCGAGGTGAAGTCCAGGCTCGCGACCTACGCGGACTTCGACCGGGAGGACCCGAGCGGCGGCGCCGCCCCGGCGAACGCGATCCTCGCGGCGCCCACCACCACCCTCACGGTCACCTCGCCCTACGGTTCCCGCAAGCACCCGCTCACCGGCGTCACCAAGCTCCACACCGGCATCGACTTCGGCGCGCCCCAGGGCGCCCAGGTGTCCGCCGCCCGCGACGGCCGGGTGGTGTTCGCGGCCCCGACCAAGGCGTACGGCAACCGCGTGGTCGTCGACCACGGCCTCATCGACGGCAAACGCCTGGAGACGACGTACAGCCACCTGTCCCTGCTGGAGGTCACGGCCGGACAGACGGTGCGCACCGGCGCCCCGGTCGGCCGGGTCGGCTCCACCGGCCTGTCCACCGGCCCGCACCTGCACTTCGAGGTGATCTACGACGGCTACTACACCGACCCGCAGCCGTGGCTGGCACCGAGCGGCTGACCACGGCTGACCACGGCGGCCCGATGCGGCCATGAGCCCTGTATGCGCCCCCGTGCGACTGGGCAGAATCCGTTCTGCCATGGATCACACGGAACGGACACGCCACGAGGTCCGCCCCGAACTCCCAGGGAAGGCAGGTCGGTTGCCGTGCAGTTGCGTCTTCCCTCCTCGGTGTCCGAAGCGCAGCGATGTCTGGCCGACGGCGCGGTGCCGATCGGCGGCGCCACGCTGGTGTGGGCCGGCTGGCAGCGCGACGGCTTTCCCGAGCAGGCCGTCTCCCTGCGCGACCTGCCCGAGGCCAACGCCTTCGGCCCCGAGGAACTGGGCGGAGCCGTGCCGCTGCACCGCGTCGACGCGACCGTGCCCGAGGTGCTCCACCGCGCGGCGTCCGGGGTCGGCACGGGCGCGGTCCGCCGGGCGGCCACGGTCGGCGGCAACATCGTCGGCAGCACCCTGCGCTGTCTGCTCCCCGCGGCCCTGGTGCTCGACGCCCGAGCCACCGTCCTGACGGCCGACGGCGTGTACGAGACCGACCTCGCCGAACTCCTCGCGAAACGCCATGTGCTGCTCGCCCTGCGCTGGCGCACCCCCCTGGTCAGCGGCTACCGCAAACTCCCGGGCGAGACGGGCGGCCCGCCGCCGCTCGTCGTCGCCGTGGCCGTGCACGCGGACGGCGGCGCCCCCGGCCGCGTGCGCGTGGCCGTGCGCGACGGCTACGAGGTGGTCAGCGAGAGCACGCCGTACCGGACCGACGCCGAGCAGGTCCTGCGCGATCTGGCGGACACCACGGCCTTGTCCCTGCCGGCGCCGGCCCAGGAGGCCCTGCGCCGCGAGGTCGCCGACGTCCTGGCCCGCGCCGCCGCCTGAGGGGCCCCGGCAGAACGCCGAGCGGCGTCATGTCTGCACGACGGGCGCGTACGCCTGCGCCGCCAACCCGAACGTCCAGGCGACCCCCGCCCGCGCCGTGAGCGTCGACGGCGGCACCCGCAGCCAGTAGGTGCGCCGCGTCCCGTCCGGCTCCGGCGTGGAGTTGAGGACCTCCACCATGACGACCGGCTCGTCGCCGTCCAGCTCGACGCGCCACAGCGTGCCCGTCTCGTCCCGGTGGACGGGACGGGCGTCGGAGTCCGACAGATAGCGGTCGTAGCCGTAGTACTCGAGCATGACCCGGCGCAGCTCGGCGTTCTCCTCGGCCCGGATCCGCCGCGGGGTGAGCCGGGGCAGCTCCGCGAGGAACGCGGCCGGCACGGGCATGCCCCGCCAGGCGTGCAGCGCGAAGCCGTCGGGATAGGCCAGCGCCGGGCCGTCCCCGTGGTCGAGCCGGCCCGCCTCGTCGCGGTGCAGGGCGACGGGGCGTTCGCACACCACGGCCACGCGCGCGAAGGGCCACCACCAGCCGGCGCTGCGGCTCACCGCCGCCAGCCCGGCCAGCGGGCCCTCGTCGGCCGCGAGCGCGGCGAGCCACGGCGCGTCGTGCTGACCGAGCACGGCGTCCAGAAGCACCAGCCGGACCTGGGCGGCCGTGCTCCCCGTCTGCCCGCCGGCCAGCTCCTCCAGCACGCCCGCCCTGATCCGGTCGACGAGCGCCTGCGTCGGATCCCACAGCCGGCCGCCGGTCGCGGCCCAGTGCGCCGCCCACCCGGTCGCCCCCAACTCCGCGTGCAGTCGCTGCCGTTCCCGCGCCCACGGCCGGCTCCGGACCGCCTCGCGCACGCTCGCGCCCAGCTCCCGCGACGCCTGGATCAGCGCGACCGCCGCACAGGGCGAACCGGCCCACACCACCTCCCGCGGCTCGGCCAGCCCCGCCTGCCGGTAGGCCCGGCGGACGCCCGCCTCGGCGGCGTCCCGATCGGCCGCGCCCACGGCCGCCGCCGAGGCGCGCCACGCCGAAAGGCCCTCCTCGGCCCGGCCGGCCCGCTCCTCGACGTCCCTCGTCGTCACCGTCGTCATCCGTCCCCTCCCTCGCCCCCGACTCAGTCCGCCACGATCCGCACCGACCCCGGCACGTACTCCCGTTGCCGTATCACCCGGTACCACCCCCTGGGCAGCGCGATGGCCGCGTGCTCCTCGTGGACCACCCGGCCGCCCCGGGGCAGACGGAGCAGCAGCGGACCGAACGGCCCCGGCTCGCGCACCAGCTCACCCTCGCCGACGACCGCGTGCGCATGCCCCGTCACCTCGCCCAGGGCCAGCACCAGCCGGCCCCGCGCGTCGCGCCGCTCCCTCGGCGCCGCGGCGACATGCGGCGGCACCGCCTCCTCTGCCACGGGCACGATCAGCACGTCTCCCTGCCGGTACATCGCTCTCCCCTCCCGCCGGGTGCGCAGCGCACCGGCCCCATGACCACGACCGTACGGGCGGGCACTGACAACGCCCCCGAACCGAACCCCCGCCGGAGGGCGCTGTCGGTGCCTGTTGGTAGAACTGCGGACACATCAGGGACCGCACACTCTTCCTCCTCGGGAGCAGCCGTATGACCATCGGCCACCACCTCGACGCGCTGCACGGGCTGCCCGCGTACACGTTCCCCGGCGCCGAGCACCGGCCCCGGCCGGTGGAACCGGACGCCGTGGCCTGGCGCGTCACCGGCGACGTCTACGACGCGGACGAGGACTGGACGGGAGCGTTCGCCCGCTTCTGCGCCACCGTCGACACCACCCGGGTGCGGGCCCTGATCGTCGGAGCCTGGGAGGAGGCCTACGACACGGACCCGTCCGCCGTCGTCGAGGCCCTCACCGCCGCCCGCGAGCGCTTCCCCGCCCTGCGGGCGCTGTTCCTCGGTGACATGGTGATGGAGGAGTGCGAGATCTCCTGGATCAACCAGACCGACGTCACCCCCCTCCTGGCCGCCTTCCCGCTGCTGGAGGAACTGGGCGTGCGCGGCGGATCCGGGCTGCGCTTCCCGGCCCTGAGCCACGGCGCGCTGCGCCGCCTCGTGATCGAGACCGGAGGTCTGCCCGCCGAGGTCGTGCGCGGCGTCGGCGGCAGCGACCTGCCCGCGCTGGAGCACCTCGACCTGTGGCTCGGCACACCGGAGTACGGCGGCGACAGCGAGGCCGCGGACCTGGAGCCGATCCTGTCCGGCACCCGGCTGCCGAACCTGCGCCATCTGGCCCTGCGCAACAGCGAGATGCAGGACGCCGTGGCCGCGGCCGTGGCGTCCGCACCGGTGGTCGCGCGGCTGGAGGTGCTCGACCTCTCCATGGGCGTCCTGACCGACGAGGGCGCGGCCGCCCTGCTCGGCGGTCAGCCGCTCACCCACCTCAAGAAGCTCGACCTGCACCACCACTACGTGAGCGAGCCCCTCCTGGAGCGGGTCCGCACGACCCTGGAGCCGGCCGGCGTCGAGGTCCTCCTCGACCGCGGTGACGCCGAGGAGGACGCCGAGGACGACGGCACCGTGTGGCGGTATGTCGCCGTCGGCGAGTGACGCAGGACCGCGGTTCGCGGTGGTCGGCAACCCCGAGAACCGCCGGGTCGCCCTCTTCGCGGACGCGGTGCGCGCCGCCGGTCTCCCCGCCCCGCGCGTCGTGGCCTGGGCCGACGTGCTGCGCGCCCGGGGGGCCGACTTCGCCGACGACGAGATCGTCCGGATCGACTCGCCCGGCGAGAACGACGAGGTCGACGCGATGCTGCGCGGCGCGCGGGAACCCACCAGGGTCGAGGGCTCGGCCCGGTGGTACGCCCGCTTCACGGCCGCCGTGCGCGAACTGCGCGGCGGCGTCCGTCTCGACGACCCCGACGACCTGGCCGTGCTCTTCGACAAGCGGCTCTGCCACGGCGTCCTCGACGCCGCGGGCGTCCCCGTGCCCGCCTCGCCCACCTCGGGCCCGCACGGCGTCGCGGTCCGCGGCTGGGACGACGTGCGGGCGGCGATGCGCGGGCACCGGATGTCCCGGCTGTTCGTGAAGCCCGCGCACGGCTCCTCGGCGTCGGGCGTCCTGGCGGTCGAGGCGGGCGGCGGCGGCCGCATCAGGGCCACCACCTCCGTGGAACGGGCCGCCGACGGCAGCCTGTACAACTCGCTCAGAGTGCGCCGTTACGAACGCGAACAGGACATCGCGGCGGTCGTCGACGCACTCGCCCCGGACGGACTGCATCTGGAGCGCTGGCTGCCGAAGGCGTCCCAGGACGGCCGGGCCGCCGACCTCAGGGTCGTCGTGGTCGCGGGCCGCGCCACCCACGCGGTGGTGCGCACCAGCCGCTGGCCGCTGACCAACCTGCATCTGGGCGGCCGGCGCGGAGACCTGCGCGCCGCACGGCAGGCCGTGGAGGCGGCGGGCGCGCGCTGGACCGACGTGCTGGGCGTGTGCGAGCGGGCCGCGGCCTGCTTCCCGCGCACCCTGTGCGTCGGCGTCGACCTGCTGCCCGCGGTCGGCTGGCGCGGGGCCGCGGTCGGCGAGGTCAACGCCTTCGGCGACCTGCTGCCCGGCCTCACGGGCCTGTCCGGCGGCGGAGCCGAGGGCCTCGACACCTACGGAGCCCAGGTGGCCGCCGTACTGCACGACCGCAACGACAGAGGAACGCCTCATGCCTGACCCCCTGCCCGACGCCTCGCCCGGCCCCGCGGCCGATGCCGTGCCCGCCGCCGGGTCCGAGCCCGACATGAACGACGTCGTGGGCCGTCACGACATCCTTCTGGTCACCCTCGACACCCTGCGCCACGACGTGGCCGCCGAGCTCGCGCGGGAGGGCCGCATCCCCCACCTCGCCCGGCATCTCCCCGGCGGCCGCTGGGAGGAGCGGCACGCGCCGGGCAGTTTCACCTACGCCTCCCACCAGGCGATCTTCGCCGGCTTCCTGCCGACCCCGGCCGGCCCCGGACCGCACCCGCGGCTCTTCGCGGCGCGTTTCGCGGGCAGTGAGACCACGGCGCCCGGCACCTACGTCTACGACGCTCCCGACCTCGTCTCCGGCCTGGCCCGGGACGGCTACCACACCGTGTGCGTCGGGGGAGTGGGCTTCTTCAACCGGCAGGGCCCCCTGGGCTCGGTCCTGCCCGGCCTGTTCCAGGAGGCGCACTGGGAACCGGGGTTCGGCGTCACCTCGCCCCACTCCTTCGAGAACCAGATCGACCGCGTCGAGGAGGTCGTCGAACGACTCCCGCGCGAGCGGCGGCTGTTCCTGTTCGTGAACGTCTCCGCCCTGCACCAGCCGAACTGGTTCCATCTGCCCGGCGCGACCCGCGAGGCCGGCGACAGCCGCGCGACGCACGCCGCCGCGCTGGAGTACGTGGACCGGCACATCGGGCGGCTCTTCGCCGCCATGAGCCGCAGGGGCCGCTGCTTCGCGATCGTCTGCTCCGACCACGGCACCGCCTACGGCGACGACGGCTACACCGGCCACCGGCTCGGCCACGCGTGCGTGTGGACCGTCCCCTACGCCCACTTCTTCCTCGACCCCGCGCCGGACGCCCCCGCGCCCGCCGATCCGGCGCCCGGGGCCCTCGCACCCGCCGATCCCGGGCTCGGCGCCCCGGCATCCGACGACGCCGCACCCGGCGCCCCCCTGCCCGACGACCCCGCAAGCCGCCCGACGGAGGCCGCCCGATGACCACCGCCGACCCCGCCCTCGCCGAGCCGGTCGCCGCCGACCCCGCCACCTCCGCCCCGGTCGCCCCTGGGACCGCCCTCGAGTCGGCCGCGGCCGAGTCGGTCACCGCCGATCCCCTCGCCGGCGGCGGCCCGTACCAGCACTACGTCTACGCCTATCCGCACAAGACCGCCTACCGCCCGCTCCCCGACCGCCCGCTCCTGAGCGACCTGTGGGCCCCGGAGCCCAAGGACGCGCTCTCCCTCTACCTGCACATACCGTTCTGCGAGGTCCGCTGCGGCTTCTGCAACCTCTTCACCCGCATCGGCGCGCCCGACGGTCTGACCGGCGCCTACCTGGACGCGCTGGAGCGGCAGGCGACCGCCGTGCGGGAGGCGCTCGGGGAGACGGACCCCGTCCGGTTCGCCACCGCGGCCTTCGGCGGCGGCACGCCCACCTTCCTCACCGCCGAGGAGCTCGCCCGCCTCTGCGACATCGCCGAGCACCGCATGGGCGCCGACCTGCGCGCGATCCCGCTCTCCGTCGAGGCCTCGCCCGCCACGGCCACCGCCGACCGCCTCGCCGTCCTGGCGGGGCGCGGCGCGACCCGGCTCAGCCTGGGCGTCCAGAGCTTCGTCGAGGCCGAGGCCAGAGCCGCGGTGCGCCCGCAGCGCCGCGCCGACGTCGAGACCGCCCTGGCCCGCGTCCGTGAGGCGGGCATCCCGGTCCTCAACATCGACCTCATCTACGGCATCGAGGGCCAGAGCGAGCGGAGCTGGCTGCACTCCCTCGACGCGGCCCTCGCCTGGGAGCCCGAGGAGCTCTACCTCTACCCCCTCTACGTCCGCCCCCTCACCGGGCTCGGCCGGCGGGCCGCGACGGGCCCCGACCCGGCCTGGGACGAGCACCGCCTGAGCCTGTACCGCACCGGCCGCGACCACCTCCTCGCGCGCGGCTACACCCAGCAGTCCATGCGCATGTTCCGCCGCGCCGACGCGCCGCCCCAGGGCGCCGACGACTACGCCTGCCAGAGCGACGGCATGATCGGCCTCGGCTGCGGCGCCCGCTCCTACACGGCCGCCCTGCACTACTCGTTCGACTACGCGGTCGGCACGCACGAGATCCGCGGCATCATCGACGACTACGTCGCCTGCGGCCCGGCCGACTTCGCCCGGGCGCAGGTCGGTTTCCGCACGGACGCGGGCGAGTCTCGCCGCCGCCACCTCCTCCAGTCCCTGCTCCAGGCCGAGGGACTGCGCCTGGACGACTACCGGGCCCGCTTCGGCGGCACGCCCGCCGACGACTTCGGCCCCGACCTCGAGCGACTCGCCGACCGTGGCTGGCTCACCGACGCCGACCCCACGGTCCTGCGGCTCACCCCCGAGGGACTCGCCCACTCCGACGCCGTCGGCCCCGCCCTGTTCTCGGCGGCCGTGCGGACCGCCATGGCCGCCTACGAACGCAAGTGAGACCGCCGTGGACCTGACCCTTCTCTACCGCGGTCCGCTCGCCTCCTGCGACTACGACTGCCCCTACTGCCCGTTCGCCAAGCGACGCGACTCGACCGCGCAGCTGCGCGCCGACCGGGCCGCCCTCGAACGGTTCGCCGCCTGGGCGGCGGCCCGCACCGAGGACCGGCTCTCCCTGCTGTTCACCCCCTGGGGCGAGGGCCTGGTCCGTTCCTGGTACCGGCGTGCCCTGGCCGACCTCTCCCGTCTTGCGCACATCCGCCGCGTCGCGATCCAGACCAACCTCAGCTGCCGCACGGACTGGCTGGCCGACGCAGACCCGACCGCGCTGGCGCTGTGGTGCACCTACCACCCGGGCCAGACGCCGTACGCCCGGTTCCTCGCCAAGTGCCGGGACCTGACCGACCGGGGCATCCGCTTCAGCGTCGGCGTCGTCGGCCTCCCCGAACACCTCGAAGCCGCCCGCCGCCTGCGCGCGGACCTGCCCGAGCACGTCTACCTGTGGATCAACGCCGCCGAGGGGCTCGTGTACGACGACGCCGAGGCCGACCGGTGGACCGCCCTCGACCCGCTCTTCCCGTACAGCCGGCACCCGCACGCCAGCGCGGGGCTGCCCTGTCGCACCGGCGAGTCCGTGATCTCGGTCGACGGAGACGGCACGGTCCGCCGCTGCCACTTCGTCCGCGCCGAGCTCGGCAACCTCTACGACGGCTCGTACCGGGACGCCCTGCGTCCGCGGGCCTGTCCGCTCGCCGTCTGCGACTGCCACATCGGCTATGTGCACCTGGAGACGCTGCCGTTGTACGACGTCTTCGCGGGCGGCGTCCTGGAACGCGTCCCGGCCGCGGTCCCGGTCGCCGCCCCCGTACAGCACTCCGCCCGCATCGCGACGATCGCGATGCGGGCGGAGACGGCCGACTAGCGCGCGCTACGGCGTCACGTCCGTGACCCTCCAGCGCTGGTTGGAGCCGGAGTTGGCCTGCCAGGTCGTGACGGCGGCGCCCTCGTTGGTCGCCTGGCCGCCGACCTCGAGGAGACGCCCGGTGGCCGCGTTCACCAGGGTCCACGTGCCGTCACCGGTGGTCGACATGATCCACTCGGTGGCGGGGTCGCGTGTGCCCGTGTCGGGCTCGACCACCGGCACGTCGTCGCGCACGGCGAGGCGCTTGCCCTCGGCCGGGTTGGCGAAGACGTAGCGCTGGCGGGCGCCCTTGTCGCCGTGCCGGGCGTCCAGCTGCCACTGCTGCGCGGTGCTGCCGTTGGCCGAACCGATCACCAGGCTCGTGCCATTGGCGGCGACGGTGACGGCCTTGCCGCTCTGCACGCCGGTCAGCGTGTAGGAGTGGCCCTTGCTGAACAGACCGGCGTTCTTCGCGACCCCCGAGACGCCCTTGACGGCGAACGACGTCACCGACTGGGCGGGCACCGTGTAGGTGGCCTTCCCGTCCACGACCTTGACCGGGGCCTGCTGCTTCAGCTTGCCGTCGGCGCTGGTCACGGTCGGAGTGACGGTCGCGTCGCGCTTGACGCTGCGGAACTTGGACAGGTCGAGGGTGACCGTGCGCGCCGCGGTGGTGGAGTTGACGTGGACGAGCGAGAGGCCCTTGCCGTCCCTGGTCACGGCCGCGGCGCTGGAGGTGTCGTCCACCTTGACCAGCTTGTCGCCGGGCTTGATGAAGTGCGTGAAGTTACGGGCGGTGTCGAACTTGGTGTTCGTGAAGATCGGGCACGACTGGAGGGTGTCCTGCTTCGTGCAGCTGAACGGCAGCTGGATCTCGCCCCAGTTGCCGCCCTTGGCGGACTCGCCGCCCGGCTTCATGTTGTCGTAGTCCTCGACCGGCTGCCAGAACACCCAGGCGCTGGGCTCCAGTTCACGAAGGTCGTTCACCATCTGCTGGGCCAGCCCGAGGCCCGGACGCATGTCGGTGAAGCTCTGCCCGTCGCCCCAGTCGCCCTCGACCTCGCTCATCCACAGCGGTTTGTCGGCGGCCTTGGCGAGGTCGCGCACGGTGGTGCGCTGCCCGGTGCCGTAGGTGTGGACGTTCATCTGGTCCACGAGGTCCTTGGAACCTTGCGAGTAGGAGTTCCAGTTGGTCGCGAAAAGGGACGGGTTGGTCTCGTCCATCGCGGATATGCCGGCCTTGACCTTCGCCTTCTTCAGCGCGGGGGCCAGCGCGGCGAGCACCTTCTGCTGGAGTCCGGGGCCGATGTGGGCGCCCTCCTGGCGGCCGCCGACCGGCACGCCGTTCGCGTCGAGCCGGGTGCCCCAGTAGCCGGTGTTGGGCTCGTTGAACGGGTCGAGGGTGTCGACCTTGATGCCCTCGCCCTTCTCCAGCCGCTTCGTCGCACCCGCCAGATAGGCGGCGAAGTCGTCGACCGAGTCGGCCTTCAGCTGGTCGGCGTTGGCGTTGAACCCGCCGGACACGTATCCGCTCTCCGTCATGAACCACGGCGGGGAGTTGCTGAACGCCTCCCAGTGGGTGATGTCCTTCTTGATGCGGTTCACCCACCAGCGCTGGGTGGCGTCGGCCTCGGGGTTCCAGTCGGCCGGGTCGTCCGCGCTCCACCAGTCGGTGTCCTCGCGGGTGGTGCCCGCGGGCGCCTTCCACCAGCCCTGCACGGCTCCGCCGGCCCGCAGGTAGTCCTTGACGTCCGGAGCGTTGCCGCCGCCGATGTTGTAGCGCGCGATGTTCAGCGCCAGGCCGTCGTCGCCGAAGAGCAGCTTGGCGAGCTTCTCCCGGACCGCCGGGGGATAGTCGCCGGTGGCGTTGGCGAACCAGACCAGGCTGGTGCCCCAGCCCTCGAACTTCTCCTGCTGGTACGAGGGGTCCGGCGTCACCGTGACGGCGGCCTCGGCGTGCGCCTGCACGGGGACGCTCAAGAGCGCGGCCCCGGTGGCCAGTGCGGTGAGTGCGGCGGCCCCGAGGGTCCGTCTGCTGCGGGTACGGCGTGCCATGTGTGCTCCCAACTGCGGTGCGGTCGCTGTGGTGGGCCCCCTCCCGCCGCGCGGACGGAAGGGGATGGCCCCCGGGCACGGGTCAGGCCGTGCCCGGGGAGTCGTGGGGGTTGCGGGAGGGTGCGGGAGGAGACGTCAGGCGGTGGGCCGGCGCAGGACGGCGACCTCGCGGGGACCGAGGACGAGGACGCCCTCCGCGTCGCGGGCGCCGAGCAGCACCTCGCCGTCGAGGCCGGCCACCGGCACCGTGTCGTCGGTCCGGTTGACCAGGAACAGGAACCGTCCTTCAGGGCCGCGCCGAACGGTCAGCTCGACCGCCCCGCGGGCCTGCGCGGGGAGTTCGCTGTTCACGCCGGCCGGGTCCAGCAGGCGCGGCAGCAGCGAGCGCAGCCCGTCGACGCCGAGCCGGGTCGAGACGTACGAGGCCGAGCCCGAGCCCGTGGTCCGGCGGGTCACCGCGGGTCGTCCGGCGTGCACGCCGCCGCGGTAGTGCGCCAGGACCTCCGTGTCGCCGTCGGCGAGGGTGATCCGGTCGGTCCACAGCGTGCCGCGGGCGTCGCCGTCCAGCTCCACGCTCTCCCCGGCGAGCAGCGGGCCGAACTCCTCGATGCGGATGCCGAGCAGGTCGCGCAGCGCCCCGGGGTAGCCGCCGAGCCACACGTGGTCGTTCTCGTCGACGATCCCGGAGAAGTAGGTGGTGACCAGGTGGCCGCCCTGCTCGACGTAGCGCGTGAGGTCCTTGGCGAGCTCGGCCGGCACGACGTGCAGCACGGGTGCGACGAGGACCTGGTGGCGGGAGAGGTCGGCGCCGGCGGTGACCAGGTCGGCCCGCACGCCCAGGGCGAGGAGCGCCGAGTACCAGTCGAGCGCCTCCTGCCGGTAGTCGAGCAGGGAGGTGGGGTGGGAGTCCTGCTCGCTGGCCCACCACGAGTCCCAGTCGTAGAGGATGCCGACGGCCGCCGCCTCGCGCTCCGAACCCGCCACCGGGGCCAGGGACTTGAGTTTGGCGCCGAGGTCGGCGACCTCGCGGAACAGGTCGCTGTCCGCGCCGGCGTGCGGGACCATCGCCGAGTGGTACTTCTCGGCGCCGGCCGCGGACTGCCGCCACTGGAAGAAGCAGACGGCGTCCGCGCCGTGCGCCACGTGCAGCAGCGAGTCGCGGGCCAGGTCGCCGGGGCGCTTCGCCACGTTCACGGGCTGCCAGTTGACGGCGCTGGTGGAGTGCTCCATCAGGAACCAGGGCCGGCCGCTCGCGATGCCGCTGACGAGGTTGGCGGAGAAGGACAGCTCGTCGCGGTCCTGCGGGCCGGGGTGCACGTAGTGGTCGTTGGAGACGAAGTCGATCTCGCTCGCCCAGTCGGGGTAGTTCATGCCCCTGGTGCCGCCCATCACCATGAAGTTGGTGGTGACGGGGATGCCGGGGGTGATCTCCCGCAGGATCTCGCGCTCCGCGACGAGGTGGTCCTTGAGCGCGTCCGAGGAGAACCGCTTGAAGTCCAGCTGCTGGGTCGGGTTGGGGTGCGAGGCGGCGAGCCGCGGCGGCAGGATCTGCTCCCAGTCGCTGTAGCGCTGCGACCAGAAGGCCGTGCCCCAGGCGTGGTTGAGCGCGTCGAGCGTGCCGTAGCGGGTGCGCAGCCAGACGCGGAAGGCGCGGGCCGCGTCGTCGGAGTAGTCGTGGACGTTGTGGCAGCCGAGCTCGTTGGAGACGTGCCAGGCGACCAGCGCCGGGTGGTCCTTGTAGCGGCCGGCGATCTCGCGGACCAGGCGCAGGGCGTGCTCGCGGAAGACGGGCGAGGTGGGCCGCCAGTGCTGACGGGCGCCCGGCCAGAGGGTCTCGCCGTTCGCCGTGACCGGCAGGATCTCCGGGTGGGCGGTGGTGAGCCACGGCGGCGGGGAGGCGGTGGCGGTGGCCAGGTCGACGCCTATGCCGCCCGCGTGGAGCAGGTCCATGACCTCGTCGAGCCAGCCGAAGTCCCAGGTGTCCGGACCGGGCTGGATGCGGGCCCAGGAGAAGATCCCCACGGAGACGACGGTGACGCCGGCCTCCTGCATCAGCCGGACGTCCTCCTCCCACACGTCCCGGGGCCACTGCTCGGGGTTGTAGTCGGCGCCGTAGGCCAGACGCGGGGCGGGGTCACCGTCCGCCCCGCGCAGCATGCGGGACTGGAGGGTGGAGATCATGGCGGTCCTTCCGAAGGGTGGTACACGGGGGCGGCGCGGCCCGGGAGCCGCGCCGCCCGGCGTTTCACTGCGTGGGGATTACTGGCTGCTGATCAGTGCGTACCGGCTGGCGCCGGTCACTTCTCGATCGTGAAGCCCTGCTCCTGGCCGTACTTGACGGAGGCGTCCTGCCAGGCCTTCAGACCGGCCGCCAGCTTGGTGCTGGAGACGTAGGCCTTGCCGACCGTGTCGTTGAAGATCGAGTTCGCGTACGGCTGGAACGGGAGGTACGACCAGTCGCTCGCCACGTTGGCCGCGGACTCGGCGAAGATCTTGTTGGCCTCCTGGCCGTCGAAGTAGTCGAACTTCTTGCTCTGGAACGCGGGCGACTCCAGCTCCGCCTTGGTGGCGGGGAAGGCGCCTTCGCCGACCCGGGTGGCGACGCCGGGACCGGAGTTGGCGTACTCGGTGAACGCGTAGGCCAGTTCCTTGTTCTTGGCCAGCGCCGGGACGGCCAGCGAGCTGCCGCCGTTCTCCGCGCTCGCCTTGTCGCCCTTGGTCCACGCCGGCATCGCGGCCGCGCGCCACTGGCCCTTGGCGTTCGGCACGCCGGTGGTGAAGTTGGCCGGCATCCAGGCGCCGGTGGCCAGGGTGGCGATGGTGCCGTCGCCGAGGCCCTTGTACCAGTCGTCGGTCCAGCCGCTGACCGGGGCGAGGAGCTTCTCGTCGATCAGCTTCTGCCAGACCGTCTCGAACTTCTTGGCGCCCGCGTCGTCGAAGTTGACGGCGACCTTGGTGCCGTCGACCTTGTAGGGACGCGAACCGGCCTGCCACAGCAGGGAGGTGGTGAAGCCCGGGTCGCCGAGGTCGTTGGCGATGTAGGCCTTGGGGTCGGCCTTGTGCAGCTTGCGGGCCGCGTCCAGGTACTCGTCCCAGGTGGTCGGGACGGCGATCTTGTACTTGTCGAAGACCGTCTTGTTGTAGAAGAGCGCCATCGGGCCCGAGTCCATCGGCAGGCCGTAGACCTTGGCGCCGTCGCTGACCGCGTTCCACGGGCCCGGCGTGTACTTGGAGGCGAGCTTGGCGGCGCCGTACGGGGCCAGGTCGGTCAGGCCCTTGGTGAGGGAGTACTGGCCGAGCGCGAAGTACTCGACCTGGGCGACGTCCGGGACGCCCTTGCCGGCCGAGATCGCGTTGGACAGCGCGGTGTAGTGCTTGTCGCCGGAGCGCTCGCTGACCAGGTTGACCTTGACCTTGGGGTACTTCTTCTGGAAGTCGGCGGCCACCGTCTTCAGGGTGGGCTCCCAGGCCCAGACCGTGATGTCGCCGCCCTTGTCCAGTGCGGCCTGGATGTCGCCGGCGGAGACGGCCTTGGTGTCGGAGTCGTCGTCCGAGCCGCCGCAGGCGGTCACGCCCAGGGCCAGGGTGGAGACGAGGGCGATGCCGCGCAGGATGCGGCTCGTTGTTCTGCGCATGGGGCTTCCACTTCTGCGTGGGTGGGACAGGTGAGGGTGGGGGTGGTGCGGGTGGTGCTCACATGTGGGGCTTGGGGGCGCCGCCCGTGTCACTCCTTGACGCTTCCGGCGGCGAGGCCGGACTGCCAGTACTTCTGGAGGAACAGGAAGGCGGCGATGAGGGGGATGATCGTGAGCAGGGATCCGGTGATGACCAGGTTGAAGATCACGTCGCCGCCGATGGTCTGCGCCTGTGAGCTCCAGGCGCTCAGACCCAGCGTCAGCGGGTACCAGTCGGGGTCCTTCAGCATGATCAGCGGGAGGAAGTAGTTGTTCCAGGTGGCGACCGTGGTGAACAGCAGCACGGTCACGATGCCGGGGGCCAGCAGCGGCAGCGCGACCTGGAAGAAGGTCCGCACCTCGCTCGCCCCGTCCATGCGGGCCGCCTCCAGCAGCTCGGTCGGGATCGCCTCGGCGGCGAACACCCACATCAGGTAGAGGCCGAACGGCGACACCAGCGACGGGATGATGACCGCCCAGGGGGTGTCGGTCAGCCCCATCTTGCTGAACATGAGGAAGGTGGGCACGGCCAGCGCCGTGGCCGGCACGGCGACCGCGCCGATCACCACGGCGAAGACCGCACGCTTGCCGGGGAACTGGAACTTCGCCAGCGCGTAGCCGCCGAGCACGGCCAGCAGCGTCGCCCCGCCCGCGCCGAGCACCACGTACAGCAGGGTGTTCAGCAACCAGCGGCCGAAGATGCCGTCGTGGTAGGTGAAGGTGGTCCGGATGTTGTCCCACAGCGCGAAGTCGTGGGCGAACCACAGGCCGTTGGACTCGGCGAGGCCCGACTGGGTCTTCGTGGAGTTGATGACGAGCCAGATCAGCGGGACCACGGTGTAGAGGACCATGAGGGCCATCAGCACCGTGAGCAGCACGTTGCGCTTCGGCTTGCCCGGGGTGTGCTTCTTGCGAGGGGTGCGCAGCCGGGGGGCCGCGCTCTTCGCGGGGGAGGCGGTGACGGAGGTGGTCATCGGGTCACGCTCCCTTGCGCATGCCGCGCAGCTGGACGGCATAGGCGACGATCATCGTGATGACGCCCATGATGATGGCCACCGTCGCGGAGTAGTTGTGCTGCTGGCCGTTGAAGGACAGCGAGTACGTGTAGAAGTTCGGGGTGAAGTCCGTGGTGATCGAGTTCAGCGCCAGCGGGCGCAGGATGCTCGGCTCGTTGAAGAGCTGGAAGCTGCCGATGATCGAGAAGATCGTCGCGATGACGAGCGCGCCGCGGATCGCGGGCAGCTTGATCGCGCTGATGATCCGCCACTGACCGGCGCCGTCGATCTCCGCCGCCTCGTACAGCGAGGTCGGCACCACGCGCAGCGCGGAGTAGAAGATCAGCATGTTGTACCCGACGAACTCCCAGGTCACGATGTTGCCGATGGAGGCGAGCACCCAGTCGGGGGAGAGCAGGTCGGGCAGGGAGACGCCGAACGCGGAGTTGATGTCGCCCACCAGGCCGTACTTGGTGCCGTACATGAAGCCCCACATGAGGGTGGCGACCACGGCGGGCACGGCGTACGGCAGGAAGATCGTGATCCGGAAGAAGCCCTTGCCGTAGAGCCGGCCGCTGTCCAGCGCCAGCGCCACCAGCAGGGCGATGCCCAGCATGATCGGCACCTGGATCACCAGGAAGAGCGCCACCCGCCCGACGGCCGACCAGAACGCGTCGTCCTGGAGGGCCCTGGTGTAGTTGTCCAGACCGACGAACTGGTTGCCGCCGATGAGCTGGTCGCGGAAGAGGCTCAGGTAGATCGAGTACGCGATCGGCGCCAGGAAGACCAGCGCGAAGACCACCACGAAGGGACCGATGAAACCCCATCCCGTCCAGGAGCGGCGGTCCCGTTTCGCCGGAGGAGGTGCCGGCCGCGGCTCGGCGGCCACCGGCGGTTGCAGCGTCGTCATGTCGTTCCTCGCTCGTCCAGAACTGGAGCCGGCGGTGTTGCGCGGAGATGTCCGGACGCCCCACCGCCACCATGATGTTTACGTAAACATCGGCCACGCAAGAGGCCGGGCAAGCTGTTATGTTTACGTAAACATCTGATGGCGGCATGTCTACACTGCCCCGATAACGATGGTCAAGGGTCGTCTGGGGGGACCGTGGCACCTGCGCCGACAGAGAGGTGGGGACACCGAGTGGACATGGCTCGAAGAACACCGGCCGACGTGCCCCGACGCGCCCGGGCCACCGCCTCGATGGCCGACGTCGCACGGCTGGCCGGAGTGTCGTCGCAGACCGTCTCCCGCGTGTCCAACGGTTACGCGGGCGTGAACGAGGAGACCCGGCAGCAGGTCCTCGCCGCCATGGCCGAACTCGGCTACCGGCCCAACAGCGCCGCCCGCGCCCTCAAGCGCGGCGAGTTCCGCACGATCGGCGTCATCACGTTCACGCTGTCCACCACCGGCAACGTGCGCACGCTGGAGGCGATCGCCACCTCGGCGGCCGAGGAGGGCTACGCGGTCACCCTGCTCCCGGTGGCCGTCCCCACCACCGACGAGGTGCGCGGCGCGTTCTCCCGGCTGGAGGAACTCGCCGTCGACGCGGTCATCGTGATCATGGAAGTGCACCTGCTGGACGCGGCGACCGTCAAACTGCCGCCGCACGTCCAGGTGGTGGTGGTCGACTCCGACGCCGGGGACCACTACACCGTCGTCGACACCGACCAGGCGGGCGGCACCCGCACCGCGGTCCAGCATCTCCTCGACCTCGGACACCGGACGGTGTGGCATCTCGGCGGGCCCGAGGGCTCGTTCGCCGCCCAGCGCCGCGCGGACGCCTGGCGCGCCGCGCTCACCGAGGCGGGCCGCACACCCCCGCCCCTGGTCCGGGGCGACTGGTCGGCGGAGTCCGGCTACCGGGCCGGCCTCGAACTCGCGGCCCAGCAGGAGTGCACCGCCGTCTTCGCGGCCAACGACCAGATGGCCCTCGGCCTGCTGCGCGCGCTGCACGAGCGCGGCCGCCGGGTGCCCGAGGACGTCAGCGTCATCGGCTTCGACGACATCCCCGAGGCGAGCTCCTTCCTGCCCCCGCTCACCACCTTGCACCAGGACTTCGCCGAGGTCGGCCGGCTGTGCGTGCAGGCCGTGCTGCGCACGATGCGCCCGGACGGCTCCGAGCGCGGCACGACGCTGGTGCCCACCCGGCTGGTCCTGCGCGACAGCACCGCCCCGCCGCCCCCCGCGGGGTAGTCGCCGACGCCCGACCGTCCCGTGCCGCGAGGTGCAGTCACCCGCGAGGTGCAGTCACCGACGCCCGACCCTCCCGTGCCGTGCGCGAGGGGCGGGAGCCCGGGCGCACCCGCGGGCGGCCGCGACGCGCGACGCGCCCCACGGTGTCGTGTGCGGGCGCGAGGGGCTGCGCGGGGTGGGGCGTGGTCACCTCGGGTGTTCGCCCACGGCGCGGGCCGCGGTCCGCCAGGCCGTGGTGACGGCGAGCCGGGCGGCCGTCGTGCCGCGCTCCGTCTCGGCGGGCAGGCGCAGCGGAGCGCCCAGGTGGACGTGGCAGTGCGGACGCCGCACGGGCGCGGTGAGCGTGCCCGCCAGTTGCTTGGCCGCCGAACCCGAGGCGATCCGGCGGGCGCCCGCGTGGCCCACCGGCACGACCAGCGAGCCGGTCGCCTGCGCCAGCCGGGCGAGTCCCGTGCGGAACGGCTCGGGCGCCGAGATCCCCGCGTCCCTGCGGCGCGGCAGTCCGCCCTCGCCGTAGAGCAGCACGTGCCGGCCCCCGGCCAGCGCCTCCGCCGCGGCGTCGAGAGCCAGCGCCGCGTGCGCCGAACGGCGGTGGACGGGAATGTGCCCCTCGCGCGTCAGCGCCCTGCCGAGCAGGGGGATGCGCCACAGCCCGGCGGTCGCCATGACCACCGGCTCCAGTTCGAACCGCCGCAGGGCGGTCATGACGACGGCGGGGTCGGCCATCGAGTCGTGGTTGGCCACGAAGATGGTGCCCGCGGGCAGGCGCAGCTTTATCTCGCTGGTGACGGTGAGCCGCCCGAAGAGCGGCGTCAGGGCGTAGACGGCACGGCTGAACACGAGGGGCCTCCGGGCTGAGCGGTCGGAGCCCCAGTCTTCCGGCGGCGCGACGGCCGCGCCTGAGTACGGCTACTCACTTGCCGCCCCTCCCCGAACACCGGGGAAATGGGCCGGTGTTCGACGGGCGGTCGGGGGCATTCGGAGAACAGTCACATCGAAGGGGCGACGACACCGAGGCCGCACCGGATCCGCACACCGCACACCGAAGCACCACGAACGGACGACCCAAGCACCGCGGCAAGGCACCGGAACGGCCCCACGGAACGACCCGGCGGCACGACGCGCCGGACGGACCGCGACGACCCGCCCCGACGACCCCACCACCACGCACCCAGCGAAGTCCCCACCCCGAAAGGACGGACCCCCCGTGCTCGCCATCGTCTCGGCAGTGCTGTTTTTCATCTCTTTCCTGATCAACGCGGCGGACATCTCCACCAACGACACCTTCACCTCCACCAACTTCATGCTGATCGGCCTGATGCTCCTCGCCCTCCACGTCGCGGGCATCGGCAGCGGCTGGGCGGTCCGCGGCCGCCGGCGCTGACCACGCGCACGGGCCGGACGAGCCGGACCGCAGGAGATCCGGGGACGGCCGGCCGGCCCGTGGTCGCGGGCGGGCGGCCCCACAGGGAAAGATGGGACCGCAAGCCATGGTCAACCGATGTGGAGGAGCGGGCACATGCAGCACGAGCGAGCGGGCCGGACGGCCGGCCCCGAAGATCTCGTCGACGTCGCCCGGCTGGTCACCGCGTACTACGCGCTGCACCCGGACCCCGCCGACCCGGCCCAGCGCGTGGCGTTCGGCACCTCCGGGCACCGCGGGTCGTCACTGAACACGGCGTTCAACGAGGACCACATCGCCGCGACGAGCCAGGCGATCTGCGAGTACCGCGCGGCCCGGGGCACCGACGGGCCCCTTTTCCTCGGCGCCGACAGTCATGCCCTGTCCGAGCCCGCGCGGGTCACCGCGCTGGAGGTGTTCGCGGCCAACGGCGTCAGCGTGCTCATCGACGACGCCGACGGCTACACCCCGACGCCCGCGGTCTCCCACGCCATCCTCACCCACAACCGGGGCCGCACCGCCGGCCTGGCCGACGGCGTGGTGGTCACCCCCTCGCACAACCCGCCCGCCGACGGCGGCTTCAAGTACAACCCCCCGAGCGGCGGCCCGGCCGGCTCGGACGCCACGTCCTGGATCCAGGACCGCGCCAACGACCTCATCGCCGCCGGTCTCAAGGAGGTGCGGCGCGTCCCGTACACGCGGGCCCTCGCCGCCTCCAGCACCGCCCGCCACGACTTCCTCGGCGCCTACGTCGCGGACCTGCCGAACGTGGTCGACCTCGACGCGATCCGCGCCGCCGGCGTGCGCATCGGGGCCGATCCGCTGGGCGGGGCCTCGGTGGCCTACTGGGGCCGCATCGCCGAGCAGCACCGGATCGACCTGACCGTCGTCAACCCCCTCACCGACCCGACCTGGCGTTTCATGACGCTCGACTGGGACGGCAAGATCCGCATGGACTGCTCGTCGCCGTACGCGATGGCCTCGCTCATCGAGCAGCGCGACCGCTTCCACATCGCCACCGGCAACGACGCCGACGCCGACCGGCACGGCATCGTGACGCCGGACGCGGGCCTGATGAACCCCAACCACTACCTCGCCGCCGCCATCGGCTACCTCTACGCGCACCGCGAGCAGTGGCCCGCCGACGCGGGGATCGGCAAGACGCTGGTGTCGTCGTCCATGATCGACCGGGTCGCCGCCGACCTCGGGCGCCGGCTGGTCGAGGTGCCCGTCGGCTTCAAGTGGTTCGTGGACGGCCTGGTGGACGGTTCGCTGGGCTTCGGCGGCGAGGAGTCGGCCGGCGCGTCCTTCCTGCGCCGCGACGGCTCGGTGTGGACCACGGACAAGGACGGCATCATCCTGGCGCTGCTGGCCTCCGAGATCACCGCGGTCACCGGGAAGAGCCCCTCCGAGCACTACGCCGCGCTGACGGAGCGCTTCGGCGCGCCCGCCTACGCCCGTATCGACGCACCGGCCACCCGCGAGGAGAAGGCGCTGCTCGCCAGGCTCTCGCCCGCGCAGGTCACGGCCGACACCCTGGCCGGCGAGGCCGTCACCGGCGTCCTCACCGAGGCCCCGGGCAACGGCGCGGCCATCGGCGGCATCAAGGTGACCACGGCCAACGCCTGGTTCGCCGCCCGGCCCTCGGGCACGGAGGACGTGTACAAGATCTACGGCGAGTCCTTCCTCGGCCCGGACCACCTGCGCCGGGTGCAGGAGGAGGCCAAGGAGGTCGTCGACACGGCACTGGCCGGCTGAACCCCCGCGGGAGCGGCGCGGACCGCCCGGGCGGCGCGGGAGAGGCCCGTGTCGGACGACGAAGGCCGGCGGCCGGGGCAGGCGGCTACAAGCCGGAGACGGTGCCTCATGGCGGGCTGCGGGATGGCGAGCGGCGGGGCGGCAGGCGCCGCCCCGCGTCGCAGGGGGAGAGGCGGAGGCCGGTCGCCTTCGCCTCGGGCCGCTATCATCCTATGAAGGTAAAATGTGAGGTTTTGTCCGAGATGGGCGCCGAGGCGCTCACGCGTCTGCTTCCCGCCGATGAGCCGCCGTTCCGCCGGAGTGATCGATGTCCCGCAAGCGCCGCACGGACGAGGGCGACGAGCTGCTGGCCCGGCTCGGCTCGCTGACCGCCCAGGCGCGCGAGCGCGCGGAACTGCAACGCTCCCGCGTCGAGCTGGCCCTGGCCCTCCAGCGCGGCATGCTGCCCCGGGACCTGCCCGCGGCTCCGGGATTCCGGCTCGCGGTCGAGTACGCGCCCGCCTGTCACGGCCTCAACGTGGGCGGCGACTGGTACGACGCCTTCGCCATGCCGGACGGCCGCATCGGCCTGTCCATCGGCGACGTCCAGGGGCACAACATAGAGGCGACGGCCTTCATGGGGCAGGTCCGGGTCGGACTGCGCGCCCTGGCCTCCGTGACCGGCGAGCCCGGCGAGCTCCTCGCCCGGACCAACGAGCTGCTCCTCTCGCTCGGCGGCGACCGCTTCGCGACCTGCACCTTCATGCGCCTCGACCCCGCCACCGGCGTCCTGGAGAGCGCACGCGCCGGGCACATCCCCTGCGTGTGGGCCACCGCCGACGGCAAGTCCGGCGTCGCCGAGGACGAGGGCGGACCGCCGCTCGGCGTCCAGGACGGCATGGACTACCCCGTCACCCGCTACCGGCTCACCAAGGGCGGGGTCTTCGTGCTGCTCACCGACGGGGTGGTCGAGGGGCCGACGCTCAGCGTGGAGGAGGGCCTGGACCAGGTGGTGCGGCTCGCGGGGATCGCCGCCGTCGCCGGCATGACGGCGGACTCGCTCGCCGCCGCGGTCATCAGGCGCGCCGAGCGCATCGGCCACGAGGACGACGCGGCCGTCCTCGTCGTGGGCCACGACGGACTGGCCCCACCGCAACGGCTCCGCGTTCAGCCATAGGGCCGGTCGCCGCGCCCCCCGCCTCGCCGACCGCGCTCCGCCGGTGTCTGATGACAGCTGTGGTGGGTACCCCCGATCTGCGCCGGACAGCCGTCTTCGTCATCCAGACGCTGGCGGTCGCCCTCTGCTACTACGCGGCCGGGCGGCTCGGTCTGGTCCGGGAGCTCGTCGTCGAGGGCGCGGTCTTCACCCCCATCTGGCCGCCCACCGGCGTCGCGGTCGCCTGTCTGCTGATCCTGGGGATCCGCTCCTGGGCGGGCATCGCCCTCGGGGCCCTCCTCGTCATCATGTCCCTGACGTCGCTGCGACCGGCGGTGGTCGGCAACCTGGCCGGCAACACCGCGGCCCCCGTCTGCGCGTACCTCATGCTCCGCAAGGTGGGCTTCCGCACCGACCTGGCCCGCTTGCGCGACGGCCTCGCGCTGGTGTTCCTGGGGGCCTTCACCGCCATGCTGATCAGCTCGACCGTCGGCGTGGGCATCCTGCTGCTCACCGACAGGATCGCCGCCGACAGCTTCTGGGCCGTCTGGCTGGCCTGGTGGGTCGGCGACGCCATGGGCGTGCTCATCGTCACGCCGGTCCTGCTCGTGCTGTACACACTGCGACGGCCCCTGCGCCTGACCCGGTGGAAGGAGGCCACGGGCCTGGCGCTCATCGCCTGCGCGCTCGTCCCGCTGGCCACGCGCAGCCATGTCAGCCTGCTCTTCCTCGTCTACCCGCTGCTGATCTGGGCCGCGCTGCGGTTCCAGCTCGGCGGGAGCATGGTGTGCGCCCTGTTCACCTCCGTCCTGGCCACGATCGCGGCCACCGACCGGGCGGGACCCTTCGAACGCCTGACCCGCATCGAGGTGATGATCAAGTTGCAGGCCTTCAACGGGACGATGGCGCTCACCGCGCTGCTGCTCTCCGCGGTGATCGCGGAGCAGCGCAACACCAGACGCTCCGTGGAACGGGCCTGCCAGGAACTGGTCGAGGTGCTGGAACACCTCACCGCGGGCGACCTTCCACCCGGCCGGCCCCCCAAGGACGAGGATTCCTGAGCGGACCGCCGCGCGGGCCGGTGACACGACGTCACACGCGTGTGCGACAGTCGGGCCTCATGGTCCCGGTGAACGAGGCGCGCAGAAGACGTCCGCGACGCGGTGCTCTCGTCCTGCTCGGGCTGCTGCTCCTCGCGGGATCCGCGGAGTCCCGGGGAGCGCCGCCGCCGCGGCCGGGCGGTCCCTCGGCCGTCACCGCCTGCCTCACCCCGGCGGGGGACCTGTCGGCCGACCTGAACGCCGACGGGTACCCGGACCGCGTGTCCGACCCCTCCCGGGTCGGCGCGCGGCTGACGATCACCTTCGGCGTCGGCTCGGCCCGTGAGCGGACCGTGGGGGTGCGCCGGCTCGCCGACCGGGCGGGGGAGCACCAGGCGTTCGTGCGCGCGGCCGTCGCGGACTTCGACGGCGACGGCTGGAGCGACCTGCTCGTCGTCGCCGGAGCCCGGCAGCGCGGGGACGCGCCCGTCCGCCCCAGGGTCTCGGAACTGAGGCGGGGGCCCTTCTCCGACGCGGGGCGCGGACAGCGGACGATCCCGCTCGACCTGGGGGCGGCCGAGGACATCGCCGTCATCGACGTCGACCACGACCGCCACCCCGACCTCCTGGCGGACGAGTACACCGGGGACGGCCTGTACGAGACGCGCGTCCACCTGGGCGAGCGCGCCGCCGGGCTCCGCGAGGGTCCGCGCGACACCGCCGGCGCGGCCGACGGCGCCGGCCGCGGCATCGCGGACGACTTCCTCCACGCCGGCCTCGAGCCCTTCTACCCGCCCTGCGGGGCCGCCGGCCCGGCCCGGCCCCCGGACTCCGGCTGACGACGGCGCCGGGGCTCCGGCCGACGCGATTGTCAGTGGCTGCGCCTACGGTTTGACCAGTGGGACCCGCCACAACGGCCGCGGGTCCGGCCTGGGGAGGGGTGTGTCATGTCTACGGGGTCCAGCAGCGTGTCGACGACCTATCTGGAGCTGTCGCAGGACGACGGCGGCGCGCACAAGTTCTACGAAGTCGCCGTCGACGGGCTGGTGGTGACGGTCCGCTACGGGCGCATCGGCGCCTCGGGCCAGGTGCAGTCGACCACGTTCCCCACCGCCGACAAGGCACGCGCCGCCGCGGCGAAGAAGGTGGGGGAGAAGGTCCGCAAGGGATACGCCCCGGCCGTCGCCGGACAGCGCGCCGCCCGCCCGGTGACCCGCCGTCAGGTGGCGTCGGCCCCGTCCACCGCGCGCGCCGTGGCGCCGGTGCTGTGGCGGTTCCGCACCGGGTCCTCGGCGTTCGGCATCCACGTCGACGACGACCGCTGCTGGGTCGGCAACCAGGCGGGCGACGTCTACACGCTCGACCGCGACGGCCGGGTCCTGGCCCGCTTCACCCTGCCGGACGGCGTGAAGTGTTTGGTCGCCGACGACTTCTGGATCTACGCCGGCTGCGACGACGGCAAGGTCTACGACCTGTCCTCGAAACTGCCGTTCGCCGCGTACGACATCACGGCCGACGTCGACATCTTCTGGCTGGACATCCACGAGGGCGTCCTCAACGTCTCGGACCGGGGCGGCCGGCTCACCGTCATCGACCACGAGGACGAACACCAGTGGGCCCGGCGCAGCCAGGGCGAACACGCCTGGATGGTGCGGGCCGACGACCGGGCCGTCTACCACGGTCACCACCGGGGCGTCACCGCCTACGCGCCCGACGGCGGCGGAGAGCTCTGGCACACCCCCACCCGGGGCGGCGTCCTGTTCGGCTGGCAGGAGGAGGACGCCGTGTACGCGGGGACCGCCCACCGGGTGGTCCAGCGGCTGTCCAAGACCACCGGCGCGGTGGAGGCCACCTACGGCTGCGACAGCGCGGTGTACTCGTGTGCGACCTCGCCGAGCGGGCGGTTCGTGTTCGCGGGCGACGCGTCGTCCTCCGTCTACTGCTTCGACCGGGACGGCACGCGACTGTGGAAGCTCGGCACCGGCGGCGGATCCGCCCTGTCGATGCAGTACCGCGACGAACGGCTGTACCTGGTGACCACCGACGGCTCGCTGGTGTGCGTGGACGCGAGCGAGGCGGCCGTCGAGGCCGCCCAGCAGGGCACGGTGCCGGTGGCGCGCGACGTCAAGCTCGCCGCCGCCCTGCCGACCTACGCACCCGCCACGGCGGTGAGCGCGGTGGCGACCGTGGCGCAGGCGCCCGCCGGCGCGATCGTCGTCGAGTGCGTCCAGCATGCGGGCCGGGTGCGGGTGCACGTGGTCTCCGACGGCTACGACGCGTCCTGGAACGTCCAGTTCCCGCGCGAGATACGGGAGCCCGGCGCGCGATACGTCGTCGACGCCCTGCACCCGGCGGCCGGCGGCTTCTACCGGGTCCGCGGCGACATCCGGCGGCTGCTGTGACGGGAGCGCCGCCGGACCCCGCCGCCCGCCCTCACCGCAGGCCGTCGCGTCGGCCGGCCGCCGCCGTGCCGACCCTCGCGGGCGGCCCGGCGGCAAGGGCCGGTCAGGAGCCGCCCGGACGGCCCGCGGTCACGGCTTGCGGCCGAGACCGCCGTGCTCGCCGATCAGCTCCGGAGCCGGCGACCCGGCCTCGGGGCGCCACATGGGCACCGAGACGACCCCCGGTTCCAGCAGCTCCAGGCCGTCGAAGTACGCGGTGATCTCCTCGATGGAGCGCAGGTTGTACGGGACGGCGCCGCTCTCGTTGTAGGCGTCCTGGGCCTGCTCGAAGACCGGGTCGACGCCCCGCGAACCGTCGTTGACGGCCAGGTAGCTCCCGGACGGCAGCGCGGCCATCAGGTCGGTGACGATGGCGCGGGCCGTCGCGTGGTCGGCGACATGGCCGAGGATGTTGCTCAGGATGAGCGCGGTGGGGCGGCCGAGGTCCAGCGTCTCGGCGGCCGAGGCGAGGATGCGCTTGGGGTCCATCACGTCGGCGTCGACGTAGGCCGTCGCACCCTCGGGGGTCGAGGTGAGCAGCGCGCGGGCGTGGGTCAGGACCAGCGGGTCGTTGTCGACGTAGACGATCCGCGACTCGGGGGCGAGTCGCTGGGCGACCTCGTGGGTGTTCTCGGCGGTCGGCAGACCGGTGCCGACGTCGAGGAACTGCCGGATGCCCGCCTCCGACACCAGATGCGTGATGGTCCGGCGCAGGAAGGCGCGACTGCTGCGGGCGATGGTGACGATGCCGGGGAAGACGGCCGTGTACGCGTCGCCGGCCTGTTCGTCGACGGGGTAGTTGTCCTTGCCTCCCAGCCAGTAGTTCCAGATGCGCGCCGAGTGCGGCACCGACGTGTCGATGGTCTGGTGCGCCGCTGACGAGGTCTCAGGGTCGGTCATGGTCGTCGTCCGTCTTTCAGCCGAGGCGTGAGCAGTTCTGGCCACAACTTACGTCCCAACGACCGGGTTCCGTACATCAGTTCACCTATCCGGTCGCCTTCGGACGCCCGTTTCGCGTGAACGGCCCCCCTCAGTGCCCGCCGGACGGGGGCCGGCAGTCGGTGCCGTCGGGGTAGCCGCCGAAGGCGTCCGCCCGCGTCTTCTCGCGGTCGATCCCGCCCTCCAGGCACAGCGGGTGGGCGACGACGAGGAAACTCACCCCGGTCGGCCCGCTCTGGGACGCCTCGACGTCCCCGTCGGCGTATCCCAGGCGGGTGAGCGCGGCACGGGTGCTCTGCGGGCTGAACTCGCCGCGCTCGCGCAGCGGTTCGAGCGCCCGCTCGATCCGTCCGGCGGCCGTCAGCCCGTCGCAGCGGCTCTGGCCGTGGAGCCGCAGCGGGACCAGGAAGCCGTGGTTCTCGGCGTAGTGGTCGGTGGGCGGTGTGGCGGGCGTCGAGGAGGCCGCGCTCGGGGCGGGCGTCGGCGCGGCGCTCTCACCGGGGCAGCGGAAGTCCACCGGCGCGCCCGGCGTCGCCGCCGCGGCCCGCGACGGGCCGGCGTCCCCGGCGTCCTGCCCCGCCCGCTGGGCGCCGCATCCCGTCGCGAGCAGGGTCAGCGCGGCCAACAGCGGCGCCGCACGCAGGATGTCGGCTCGTCCGGTCTTCGTCATGCGTCGATCTTCGCGCGCGCGGCCGGTGCCGCGCCATGAGTCGTCGTACTCAGACGAACCCGCGACCCACCCGCACGCGCCTCGGCGGCCGGGAGCAGCCGCGAGGGGACGCCCGGACCCCGCTACGGCTTGATCCCCACCCCGGTCCAGAGGCTGACCTCGGCGTCCGTCGCCTCGACGGGGCCGTCCGGACGCCAGCGGTGGCCCACCGCGACACCGGGGTCGAGCAGCTCCAGCCCGTCGAAGAAGCGGGCGACGTCGTCACGCGAGCGGAACTGCACCGGCGTGCCGGCGCCGTTGTAGATGTCGGTCACCTTCTGCCAGGTCGACGGGTCGAAGTCGGGCGTGCAGTGACTCAGGGCCAGGGCGCTGCCCGAGGGAACCACGTCCAGCAGACGCGTCACGATGCCGTACGGGTCCTGCGCGTCGGTGACGAAGTGCATCAGCGCGTTGAGGGACAGCGCCACGGGCTGGTCCAGGTCCAGGACCTCGGCCAGCGCGGGCGCCTCGAGCAGCGCGCCGGGGTCGTTGACGTCCCCGTGCACGTACGCCGTACGCCCCTGCGGCGTGCTGCGCATGAGGCGCTCGGCGTACTTCAGGACGAGCGGGTCGTTGTCCGCGTAGACCACCCGCGCCTCGGGGACCACGGACTGGGCGACCTGGTGCAGGTTCGGCTCGGTCGGGATGCCCGTGCCGATGTCCAGCCACTGGCGGATGCCGTGCTCCCGGGCGAGGACCCGGGTGGCCCGGTGCATGAAGGCCCGGTTCTCGCGGGCGCAGACGAAGATGCCCGGGTAGACGCCCGCGACGGACTCCGCCGCCTGGGCGTCGACGGCGAAGTGGTCCTTGCCGCCCAGGTAGTAGTCGTACATCCGCGCGGAGTGCGGCCTGCTCGTGTCGATGTCCCGCGGGGCGTTCGGGGTGCTCATCCTGTGCCTTTCGGTGGTGTGCATGGGGGGTGCGGGCGGCCGGGGGCCGCGGACGGCCGGGACCCGCCCGTCGTGCTCGGGTTCAGCCGGCCGCCAGGTGGTCGGCGAGACCCCGCTTGACTCCCGCGACGAACGCGGCGATCTCCTCGGGGGTGTAGATCAGCGCCGGCCCGGCCGGGTCGGTCGACTGCCGCAGCGCCACACGACCGTCGGCGAGCTGCTTGGTCTGCACGCACTGGCCCCCGTTCGGTCCGCTCCACGGGGACTCCCAGCCGTGGTCGCCCAGGTCGGATGCGGGCATCCCGTTGTAGACGTCGTGGGCGCGGCCGTCGCCGCCGTCGGTGCCGGTCATGAGTACTCCTTGCGCATACGGTTCAGGAGCGCCCTGCTGTCCGTGTCCGAGGTCAGCAGGGACATGCGGTTGTGGGCCTCCAGATGCGCCGCGACGTCGGAGCGCTGGTCCAGGTACACGGCGCCGGAGAGGATCTCGGTGTAGACGATGTCGGGCAGCTCCGGCTCCTCGAACCGGAAGTAGGTGAACGGGGCGCACGCGCCGACGTGCGCCCCGGCCGTGAACGGCACGATGTCCACGCTCACGTGCTCCAGTTCCGACACCTCCAGCAGCCGGTCGATCTGCTCCCGCATCACCTCGGGGCCGCCCACCATGCGGTGCAGCACGGCCTCCTCCAGCACCGTCCACAGCGTCGGGGCGTCGTCTCTCTCCAGCAGGCTCTGGCGACGCAGTCGCAGGTCCACGCGGCGGCGCAGATCCTCGTCGCGGTCGTTCGGGAAGCCTCCGCCGAGCACGCCGCGCGCATACCGGGGGGTCTGCAACAGCCCCGTGACGTAGTGCGGCTCGTAGGTGCGCAGGGTCCTGGCCCCGGTCTCCAGGCTCACGTAACCGCTGAACCAGCTCGGCAGGACGTCGCGGTACGGGTGCCACCAGCCGGGCTCGTTGGCCCGCTCGGCCAGGGCGACGAACTCCTCGATCTCGCGCCGGCCGGCCCCGTAGGCGTCGAGCAGGATCTCCACGTAGAGCGGCCGGAGACCGACCTCCGCCTTCTCCAGGCGGCGGATGGTCAGCGGCTTGACGTGCAGCGCTCTGGCCGCGTCCTCCAGTGACACGCCCGCGTTCTGGCGCCGTTCCTGAAGCCTGCGGCCGAGGATCATGCGCAACACGGTGGGCGCGCTGCTGCTGCCCGTGCCCGAACGGCCTTCGCTCACGCCGTGCCTCCTGAGGGACTGTCACCCCGACGCGCCCGATGGCGTCCTGCTGACGCGACCGAACGGATACCGGCTCGCTGAAATTATCAGGCAGTCGGTTGCAGCCTGAACTCAGGTGCGAGCATAGTTACTCACGTGAACCGCGCCGTCGAACGGGAATGTTCCCCCGTCAAGCTCCTTCATCCGCAACGGAGTTGGGGCGACCGGGCGTTCGCGGCGCAAGGGCTCGCACGGAACGTGCCCCTCTCCTCGGCCCCTTGCTCACCTTCCCGGCCTCTGGCTGCTGCTCCCGCCCCCCACGGAAGGCGCCCACCGTGTCCCCCCACACGACTTCTCCCCGGCCGTTGGACACCTGGAGTCCGGACCGCACGCACTGGGTCGAACTCCCCGCCCACCGGTCCAGCGTCTCGCTGGCCCGCCGCTCGATGGACGCGCGGCTGACGGCTTGGCGGCTGCCCGGCGAGCTGTGCGCGGACGCCGTCCTGCTCGTGTCCGAGCTCGCCACCAACGCCGTACGGCACGCGCTGGGCGCCCGATTCCTGTGCGGGATCGGACTGGTCGGCTCCGGATGCCTGCGCCTGGAGGTGCACGACCAGGACCGCTCGTGCCGCGTCCTGCCCCGCCGCGAGCCCGGACCGGACGACGAGGGCGGCCGCGGACTGCTCCTCGTCGAGGAGCTCGCCCAGACCTGGGGCGTCCACCGCTCGGCGCTCACCGGCGGGACCGCCGTGTGGGCGACCCTGGCGACCGCGCCGGCCTGACCTGGCGCGGTCGCGACCGGCGCGACCGGCGGGCTACTCGCCCTTGGGCGCCGCCTGCTGCACCACCTCGAAGGACCACAGGGTGGACGCCGAGGCCGCCGGCTTGGGGCGCTCGCCCTCGGCGCCGCCCCCGTGCGCCGCCTTCATCGAGCCCTTGAGCCACGCCTGGAACGACTCCTCGTCCCGCCACCGGGTGTAGACGAGGTAGGTGTCGGTGCCCTCGACCGGACGCAGCAGCTCGAACCACTCGAAGCCGTCGGAGTCCCCGACGGCGTCGGCCCGCGCGGCGAACCGCTTCTCGAGGGTCTCCCGCTGTTCCGCCGGGACGGTCAGTACGTTGATCTTCACTACGCTCATGGCCCCATCCTCCCTCGCCGGGCGTGCGGACCACGGACCGCCCCGACGCCCCCCACCCGCCGGCGCCGCGCGGGCGGTCGTGCGGGGCGGGTGTTGCCTGTGCCCGGGGACCGGCGCACCCTGTTCGTATGACCGCGCGGGACGGCCCCACGCTGATCGCCTCCGTGCAGCGGGCGTTCCGCCTGCTGGAGGCGGTGAGCGCGCACGACAACGGCGCGCCGGCGAAACAGCTGGCACGGGAGGCGGCTCTGCCCCTGGCCACCGCCTACCACCTGCTGCGGACCCTCGTGCACGACGGCTACCTGCGCAAACTCCCGGACGGCGGGTTCGTCCTGGGGGACCGGGTGCAGACGCTGCACGCCAGCGGGCGCGCGCAGACCCTGCTCAGCAGGGTCCGCCCCACGCTGGCCGCGCTGCGCGACGAACTGGCGACCGCCGCCTACCTCACCTTCTACGAGGACGGCGAGATCAGGGTGGCGGAGATCGTCGACGGACCGCGCACCCCCCGCGTCGACCTGTGGGTCGGCTTCGAGGACGCCGGGCACGCCACCGCGCTCGGCAAGTCCGTGCTGCGTGAGCTGGACGACGACGCCCGCAGGGACTACCTCACCCGGCACCGCCTCGCCGACCTCACGCCGAGGACCATCACCAGCGCGCCCGAACTCCTGCGGCGACTGGACGCCTCGCCCGTGGCCCCGGCCGTCACGGACCTGGAGGAGTACGCCCTCGGCACCGTCTGCGTGGCCGTGCCGGTCTACAGCGGAGACACCCTCGGCTCGCTCGGCGTCTCCCTGCCGGTGGACCGGCTGCCCCGGCTGGCACAGGTCCGGGACCGGCTCCTGCCGACCGCCGATCGCGTGACCAGGACTCTTTCGCTCACCGTCTGATCGTTCACTATCTGAAAATCTGATCCTTGTGAGGGGTCGCGCCGCCCCGTTTCCTAAGAGAAACGGACATTTCCGAAGCATCCGGCGCACACGTGAGGACTACGGACCCGCATGACTCAGGCCCGCGACCACGACGGCGACCCCCGCCCGACCAGGCTGTTCGGACCCCGGCCGGCCATGACCGGCCCGCTCCTGCCCGTACTGATCACTGTCGTCATCGGGCTCGTCACCCTCCTCGGCGGAGCCGGGACGACCTGGCTGCCCCTGCTGGCGGCCGCGCCCGCGCTGGCCGCCACCACCCAGGGGCCGCGCGGCGTCCTCGGCGTGGGCCTGCTCGCCGCCGGTCTCGGCGTGGCGCTCGGCTCGCGCGACGGCTCGGGCGGGGCCGCTCTGGTGGCCGTACCCGCCGCCGTGCTGGCCGTGACCGCGGCGAGCGCCCTGGCCGGCGCCCTGCGCTCACGCCGGGAGCGGGTCCTCGCGGACGTCCGCTCGGTCGCCGAGGCCGCCCAGCACGCGCTGCTCAAGCCGGTGCCGGCGACCGTCGGCCCCTTCGAGGCGGCCGTCCGCTACAGCGCGGCCGCCGCGGAGGCCAGGATCGGCGGGGACCTGTACGCGCTGGTGCCCACTCCGTACGGCGTGCGGATGATCGTGGGGGACGTGCGCGGCAAGGGTTTGCCGGCCGTGGGCACCGCGGCGCTGGTCCTCGGCGTGTTCCGCGAGGCCGCCTACGACGAACCCGACCTGCTGGCCGTCGTCGACCGGATCGAGCGCAGTCTCGCGCGCAACCTCGGGGTCGACGACTTCGTCACCGCCGTGATCGCCGGGTGCCCGCGCCCCGGAGTGCTGGAAGTGGTGAACTGCGGACACGCCCCGCCCCTGCTGGTGCGCGCGTCGACGCGGATCGAGGCGGTGGAGCCCGTGCCGCCCGCTCCGCCCCTCGGGCTGCGGGCCCTGACCGAGCAGACGCCCGGCCTGCAGGAGCTGTCCTTCGCGGACGGCGACCAGCTCCTGCTGTACACCGACGGGGTCATCGAGGCCCGGGACCGCGACCGCGCGTTCTACCCGCTCGTCGAGGGGCTCGAGCGCCATCTGTCCGACGAGCCCTCGCGCACGCTCGGCGCCATCCACGAGGAGTTGCTGGCGCATGTCGGCGGTCGCCTGCACGACGACGCGGCGCTGCTGCTGATCCGCAAACCGCTGCCCGCCCCGCTGCCGCCGTCCCAACTTGCCTTCCCCGCAACCGCGTTGGACGACCTGGCCGGCTGACCGCGGCGGTGGGTGCGGCAGACTGCGCTCATGACACGCATGAGGAAGTCCGCCGTCGCGCTGTCCGCCGCGACGGCCGCGCTGCTCGCGGCATCCCCCACCGCCTCGGCCGGCCCCGTCGGTGCGCCCGCCCCCGCCGCCTCGGCGTCCCCGGCCCGGCACGCACCCTTCGTCCGGGAGGGCTTCGACCGGCTCCCGCTCGGCCCGGTCACCGCGGGCCGGGGCTGGACCACCGACGTCTCGGACGGTTCGGTGACCGTCGAGCCGAGTTCCGCCGGCCACGGCCGTGAACTGCGGCTGCGCACCGAGGGCAACGGTCGCGCCTTCGTGGTGTTCTCCGGCCTCGCCCCCGCCGGGAACAGCTTCTGGGCCCGTCTGCGCCTGCGGGTGGACCGGTTCCCCACCGCTCCCGACTGGGCGCACTGGACCGTCGCGGAGGCCTCCGGCTCCGACGCCCCCACCCTGGTGCGTCCGTTGGGCGGCCAGTACGTGCCCACCTCGGGGGCGAACTTCTGGGGGGTCGGCTCCGACCTGGGTCCCACCGGGGACTGGACGGCCTGGCGGACCTCCGCTCCCGCCACGGCCTCGGCCTGGAGCTGCGTGGAGTTCCACCTCGACGCGACCGACAACCGTGTCACCGTGTACCAGGACGGTGTGCGACGCCCGGACCTGACCGTCTCCACCGAGCAGCACGGCGGCAGCGCGGACGACTTCGTCTTCCCGCGCTTCGACGCGCTCAAGCTGGGCTGGCAGCTGTACCAGGCCGCGCCCACGCCCTCGTCGTACGACCTCCGCATGGACGACGTGGCACTGAGCACCCACCGCGTGGGCGGCTGCGGCGCCTGACAAGGGCCCTTCGGGCGAGGCGCGCCACCCTCGCCCGCCGACCCCCGCGACGTCCGGAGCGGGAGCGCGCAGGCGGAACGCGAGGCGTACCGGACACCGGGCCGGAGGTCGTCGCACGGCAGCGCGTCGACGGGGCCTTGCTTCACGGAACGTGCACACCTCGACGGGTTAACTTTAGAATTCAAGCGCTACGCTCGTCGCCAGTTCGAGCGGTCGAGGCGACCCCCACCGCGCCGCTCGTCCTCCCCCCATGCACCCCCTGCACAGGAGACGCGCGTGCGCGACGGCGACGTAGTGGTGATCGGCGGCGGCTATGCGGGCGTCCGCCTGGCGAAACGGCTCGACTCGACGGCGCGGGTCACCCTGGTGGACCGCAAGGAGGTCTTCTTCCACCGCATCGCCTCCCTCCGGGCCGGTGTGCGCCCGGAGTGGTCGCTCACGCCCTTCATCCCGTACGACCGGCTGCTGCGCGACGGCCGGATGGTGGTGGGCAAGGCCGTGCGCATCGACACCGGCGCGCGGCAGGTGGTCCTGGCGACCGGAGAGCGGCTGCCCTACGACGTGGTCGTCATCGCGTCGGGCGCCGACTATCCCGAGCCGGCGCGCTTCACGGGCGTCACCGCCGAGGAGACGATCGAGTCGTTCGCCGGACACCAGCGCAAGGTCGCCGCGGCCCGGCACGTGCTGGTGGTCGGCGGCGGCCCCTCCGGCGTCGAGCTCAGCGCGGAGATCCGGCTGGCCCGGCCGGACGCCCGCGTCACCCTCGCCCACTCCGGCCCGGCGCTGCTGCACGGCACGGGCAGCGAACGGGCCGGCCGCAAGGCGCTCGACTGGCTGGAGTCGCACGACGTGGAGGTCCGCCTCGACTCGTTCATGTCCCCCGGCAACGACTTCGGCACCTACCGCGACGCGCACGGCAAGGTCGTGGCCGCCGACGTCTCCTTCTGGGCCACCGGCACCACCCCGAACACGCTCTGGCTGCGCCTGGCGGGACACGGGGACTGGCTGACCGAGAGCGGTCACGTCAAGGTCGACCGCAGGCTCCGGGTCCACGGGTGGCCGGACGTCTTCGCGGTCGGCGACGTCAACGACGCGAGCGAGCTGAAGATCACCCCCGCCGCGCTGGCCCAGGCCGACCTCGCCGCCCACAACATCCGCGCCTATCTGCACAGTTCCGGCAGGCACCGCAGGGAGCCGCGTCTGTACCGGCCCGTGCGGCGCTCCCCGCTCATCGTGCCCTTCGGTCCGGCCGACGGAATGACCCTGCTGCCCGTGCCGGGCGGCGAGGGCGCCCTGCTCGGCGGCCGGACCTCGGTGCTGGCCAAGGCCAAGACGCTCATGACGCCCTACATGAGGCGTCAACTCGGGTACACGGCCGCCTGAACCGGCCGCGCGCGGAACGCGGTGCGGGCCGCCGGGGAACCGGATGGCCGAAAACGGCGCCGTAGGACAGCAAGCGCTCTCAACTTCCCTGCGTCGCACGAAAGTTCGCCTAGGTTGGTGCTCTGATCACCGACGTGCCCCGCAGGAGGCTTTGCCGTGCCGGATTCCCCCTCCCCGTCCGCCGCCCCGTCCGCGACGCCCGGGCGGATCGACACGTCCAAGCCGCATTCGGCGCGGTTCTGGAACTACTTCGTCGGAGGAAAGGACAACTACGAGGTCGACCGGGAGATCGGCGACGAGATCAAGGAGATCTTCCCCGGTCTCGTCGACGTGGCGGTCACCAGCCGGCACTTCCTGGGGCGCGCGGTGCGTCATCTGGCCGTGGACGTGGGCATCCGTCAGTTCCTGGACGTCGGCACGGGTCTGCCCACCGCCGACAACACCCACGAGGTCGCCCAGCGTGTCGCCCCGGACTCCCGGATCGTCTACGTGGACAACGATCCGGTCGTGCTCGCCCACGCCCACGCCCTGCTGACGAGCACCAGGGAGGGCAGGACCGCGTATCTGGACGCCGATCTGTACGACCCGGAGGCCGTGCTGGGGGCCGCCGCGCAGACGCTCGACCTGTCCCGGCCGGTCGCCCTGATGATCCTCAACACCCTGGGTCACGTCGCCGACCACGAGGAGGCGCGGGGACTCGTGCGCCGGCTCATGGCGGGACTTCCGTCGGGCAGTCATCTGGTGATCAGCGACAGCACGGCCACCAGCGAGGGCATGATCGCCGCGTCGGAGGCGTACAACGCCAGCGGCGCCGTGCCCTACCACGTGCGCTCCGTCGACGAGATCGGCGCCTTCTTCGAGGGGCTGGAGCTGGTGGAGCCCGGGATCGTCCAGGTGACGAAGTGGCGTCCGGACGCCGCTGATCCGGCCAATCTCGCCGCCGACGTCGACGCCTACTGCGGCGTGGGACGCAAGCCCTGACGGCGCGGGCCGGTCGCGGTGCGCCGGCCGGTCTCCTCGGCCACGGGCGGGCCGCCCCTCGCGGCACCGCGGCCGGGGCGGCGCGCGGCGGCCGGCTTGCCGGGTCCCGACCGTCCGCGTCCTTCCGGCCCACGCCCTTCCGGCCCACGCCCTTCCGGGCCCGCACCTCGTGGCCCGCGGGGCGTCCGCCCACCGCGCGGTCGCGTCGGCTACGTGGCGTCGTTCGCCGTGTGCCGCCGTCCGGCCGCGCCCCGCAGCAGCGGCAGCGCGTCGAGGTACTCGGACGGGTGGTCGAAGGCGCGCACGAGGGTGGTGAGCCGGGGCCGGAGGCGGTGGGTGAGGTCGTCGGTCGCGGCGGGGAACTCGTGGACGTGATGCGCGGCGATATGGCCGTCGGCCAGCAGCAGACCGGTGTGCGGGGCGAGCTGGCCGAGCAGGAAGAGGGCCGTGAGCTCGCTCAGCACGTCGTGGGCGGGTCCGCCTGCGGTGTCGGCCAGGGCGGCGAGCAGGACGTCGGCCGCCTGGAGGACGGTGTGCACGTGGGCGCGCTGGAGGGCGGGGCCCGAGGCCGTGTTCCAGCGGCCCTGGGGGTCGTGGGAGGGGCCGCTGCGCAGCGCGCGGTTCGCCTGGCCGTGGAAGGCGTGCTCGAGGTGGGCGAGCAGGTCGCGCAGGAAGCGCGGGTCGGTGAGGTCGGCCGGCGCGCGGTGGGCGGCCGGGGAGGCCGGCGGCTGGTGCAGGAGTTCGGCGGCCGCCTTGGTGGAGATCAGAAGGTTGTCGCCCTCCGCGGTGATGGTCCCCTCGATGTACTCGGGGAAGCCGGCGAGGTGGTTGGCGGGCAGCAGCCCCTGGGCGCCGCAGCGTTCGCGCGCTTCCAGGGCGATGGTGCGCGCCTGCCAGGTGGTCCAGGCCTTGGCCAGGGCGATGAGGCGCTCCAGGCGGTCGCGGTCGTCGGGGGTGTGCCGCGCCCACGCGGCGGTGAGGGAGCGGTGGAGCAGGGTCATGGCATAGGCGGTGGCGACGGCTTGCAGCAGCCTGCCGTGGTGGGTGCGGTGGGCGTTCACCGGGACGTGCCGGCCGGGCCGCGATCCGCTGACGAGGCGCTGGTCGCCGTAGTGGACGGCGATGGCGAGCGCGGCGCGGGAGGCGCCGACGGCCGCCGCGCTCATGCAGAGCTTCCCGGCGGTGACCCGCGCGATGGAGGTGAGGAACCGCTTGCGGCGGTTGCCGAGACTGCTGGCGAACGCGCCGTCGGCGCCGAGGCGGCCGTGTTCGCCCTGGAGCAGGGACCGGGCCGGCAGCGGAAGGTGGTCGAAGGAGGTGAGGCAGTGGTCGACGGGCGCGTTGGGCCGCAGCGGGAGCGGCTCGACCGTGACATGGGGGAGGGGCCCGTCGTGGTCGGTGAGCGGCGTCAGGAAGAGGAAGACGCCGTGGTCCCGGTCGCCGACGAGGAGGCGGGCGGCGACGACGGCGGCCTTCGGGCCGCCCAGGGTACTGGTGTTGGGCATGAACTTCGCGGCGCCCGGATGCGGGGTGTGCAGGACGAAGCCGCCGGTCGCGGGGTCGTGGCGGGCCGTCGTCTCCAGCGCGGTGGCGTCGTTGCCGTGGTCGACCTCGGTGCACAGGAACGTGCCGATGCGGCGCAGGGCGGTGAACTCGTCCAGGTCTCGCGACGCGGGGTCGGCGTGGTCGAGGATGCTGCCGAGGAAGAGGTTGTAGTGGATGCTCGCGACGGTGGTGAGGCCGCCGCCCCCGTCCACGATGGCGGCCCACTCGTGCAGGGCGGTGAGCAGGGCGGGGTCGGTGGCGAGGGAGAGGGGGTCCTCAAGCGTGTCGTTGACCAGACGCAGCCAGGCGTAGGACTGCGCGGCGCGTTGACCGGGCGTCAGGTCGGGCCGGTGCCGGAAGGCGTCCCGGGCTATCAGCCGCCGCCAGGGTGTGTGGACCCGGTCCCGTTCGCCGTCCTGGTCGAAGAGCAGCCGGCCCAGGTCGTGGGCGAGCTTCTCGTCGGATTCCGCCGGGTCCTCGGCGCGCCGGTCGCGCGCGGCGGCGGACGGGTCGGGGGACGGGGCGGGGGAGTGCTGCGGCGGGGAGGCCGCGTCGGCCGCGGTCGGGGACGTCCGGCGCGGTGCGGCCGTGTCCCGGACCCGGTCCGGTGGGCACGGCCCGGTGGGGCCCTCCGCGTTGTGGAATGCCAGAAGGGCCATGATCCTCTCCCCCGTTGGTCGCTGATTCGGAACGCGGACGACTGGATATGCAATGAGCCAGAAGATACGGACCTCCCGGTTTTCTCATCAAGACGGAAATCGGCAAACACCGTTGCCGAGAATGGCGTGATCCGGGGGGTGGTCGCGCGGGAAGGCGGCGCGCCGTCCGGCGGCCCTCGCGGGCGTGCGTGCGGCGGCCGGGATCGGCCGAGGTGGCGCGGCACGGACGGGTCGGTATATTCCGGAGCCTGAATCGAGGGAGCTATCTCGGAGGTAGGGCGTGGCGCTTCAGGAACGGGCCGTGCGGAAGAGACGGGCCGTCCTCGTCGCGGCCGCGGCGGTGTTCGCGGAGGTCGGGTACGAAGCGGCGACGATCTCGGAGATCCTCGCCCGGGCCGGGGTGACCAAGGGGGCGTTGTACTTCCACTTCTCCTCCAAGGAGGCGCTCGCCCAGGCCGTGCTGGCCAGTCAGCTGGGGGCGATCCCGGTCGTGCCGCAACGGAAGCTGACGCTGCAACAGGGGCTGGACGAGGCGTTCGTCCTGGCCCATCTGCTGTCGGTGGGCGATCCGCTGGTGCAGGGGAGCATCCGCCTCACGGTGGATCAGGGCGCCCACAGCGACGGACTGGACCGGCAGGCGCCGATGCGCGGCTGGATCGCGCGCAACGCCGAGCTGCTGGGGCGGGCGAAGGACAGGGGAGAGCTGCTGCCGCACGTCGACGTGGACGCGGCCGCGCGGATGTTCGTGGGGGCGTTCACCGGGGTCCAGGTGCTGTCCAAGATCATGACCGGGCACGCGGACCTGCCCCAGCGGGTGACGGACCTTCAGCGGCACCTGATGGCGGGGGTCGCGGTGCCGGCGGTGCTGTTGCAGCTGGACACCGCGCCGGACCGGGGCGCGCGCGTCTACGAGGAGGCCGTGCAGGCCGGTTGGGGGACGGCGCAGCCCCAGGCGGCCGGGTGAGGAGCGGGGGCGGCGGGTCGGCCCGGCCGGTGAGCGGCTGAAGGGAGGCCCGGAGCGACCGGGCCGACCCGTCGGCGGTGGGACGTGTGAGGGCTGTGGGGCGAGGGGGGTTGAGCGGTACATGC
>NZ_JAHHIT010000072.1 GCF_024539675.1 Streptomyces hilarionis
ACCGCGCCGTGCCCGTCCGGCGCGGTCCGCTCCCGGCGCCCCGCCCCACCGTTCCCGGTGTCCCGTCCGCGTCCCGACCGTGACCTGTTCGGGACCCGCCCCGGCCAACGTTTCGGCGGTGCCGGGCGTCGAAGGAACGTCAGTCGTCACACCCCGGGGGGACACCCAGATGCGCACACGACACCTCGCACACCCGGCCGGGCGGTCCGCCGGCCGCGGCACGCCCGCGACGGGCACCGCCGCGCGGCCCGCCCACGCGCTGGCCGTGGTCCTGCTGACCGCGGCCCTCGCACTCACCGGCTGCGGCGGCGCCGACGACAAGGGCGCGAACAGCTCGGCCGACAAGGCGGCCGTCGGAGAACCCGCCGCCGGCGCCGCCCAGGACGCGAAGGAGGGCGCGGGCGCGAGCGGCTCCCGGGCGACCGCGGCGCCGAAGCCCGGGCCGGCGGCCGACCGCGTCATCCGCACCGCGTCCCTCACCGTCCAGGTCAAGGACGTGCCCAAGGCGCTGGACGAGGCGCGCGCGACCGCCGAGAACGCGGGCGGCTACGTGGGCGACGAGACGACCGTGCGCGACGAGGACAGCGCCGAGCACACGCGTGTGGTGCTGCGCGTCCCCGTCCAGAAGTACGACGACGTCCTGGCCGCCCTCCAGGGCGCGGGCAAGCTGCTGGAGCGCACGGCGAAGGCCCAGGACGTCACGGACCAGGTCGTCGACGTGGAGAGCCGTGTCGCCTCGCAGCGCGCGAGCGTCGCACGGGTGCGCGAGCTGATGAACCGGGCCACGAAGCTCGGGGACGTCGTCACCCTGGAGGGCGAGCTCAGCCGGCGGGAGGCGGACCTGGAGGCGCTGCTCGCGCAGCAGGCGTCCCTGAAGGACCGCACGAGCCTCGCGACGGTCACGCTGACGCTGACGGAGAAGCCGGTGGTGCGGGCCGCCGCGGACGACGACCCGGGGTTCGTGGACGCCCTGGCGGGAGGCTGGGACGCCTTCGTGACGACGCTGCGCTGGATCGCCGTCGCGATCGGCGCGCTGCTGCCGTTCCTGGCCGCCGCGGCCCTGCTCCTGCTGGCCTGGCTGCGGCTGGTGCGCCCGCGGCGACGGGCGGCGCGGGCGGCGGAGGCGGAGGCGACCGGCGCGCCCGGGCAGCCCGCGCGTCCCGCCCATCCCGTGTACCCCGCACCGCGCCAGGAGCCCGGGCAGGACTGAACGGGGAGTGCCCCGTAGCGTGTTCGCATGAGCATCGAGCGACTGGTCGTGATCGGCGGGGACGCCGCGGGCATGTCCGCGGCGTCCCAGGCCCGCCGGCTGAAGGGGCCCGGGGAACTGGAGATCGTCGCGTTCGAGCGGGGCCACTTCACCTCCTACTCGGCGTGCGGCATCCCGTACTGGGTGGGCGGTGACGTCGACGCGCGGGACGACCTGGTCGCCCGCACGCCCGAGGAGCACCGCGCGCGGGGGATCGACCTGCGGCTGCGCACGGAGGTCGTGGAGCTCGACCTGTCCGGGCGGCGGGTGCGCGCGCGGGAGGTGGAGTCGGGAGCGGAGTCCTGGACGTCGTACGACAAGCTCGTCATCGCGACGGGGGCGCGTCCGGTCCGGCCGGACCTGCCGGGCGCGGACGCGGCGGGCGTGCACGGGGTGCAGACCCTGGACGACGGGCAGGCGCTGCTGGACTCGCTGGCCCGCGCGCGGGGCGAGCGGGCCGTCGTCGTGGGAGCCGGCTACATCGGTGTGGAGATGGCCGAGGCGCTCATCAAGCGCGGGTACGAGGTGACGGTCGTCAACCGGGGCAGCGAGCCGATGTCGACGCTCGATCCGGACATGGGCCGGCTGGTGCACCGGGCCATGGAGGGCCTGGGCATCACCATGGTCAACGACGCCGAGGTCACCGGGATCCGCACCGGTGAGGACGGCCGCGTGCGGTCGGTGCGGACCGCGGACGCCGAGTACCCGGCGGACGTGGTGGTGCTGGGCATCGGCGTCCGCCCGGAGACCGGGCTCGCGCGGGCCGCCGGGCTGCCGTTGGGCGCGCACGGCGGGCTGCTCACCGACCTCGCCATGCGGGTGCGCGGTCCCCTGGCCGACGGGCGCGTGTGGGCGGGCGGCGACTGCGTCGAGGTCCTGGACCTGGTGTCCGGCCAGGAACGCCACATCGCGCTGGGCACCCACGCCAACAAGCACGGCCAGGTCATCGGCGCCAACGTCGGGGGCGGGTACGCCACGTTCCCCGGCGTGGTGGGCACCGCCGTCAGCAAGGTGTGCGACCTGGAGATCGCCCGCACGGGCCTGCGGGAGAAGGACGCGCGCCGGGCCGGCCTGCGGTTCGAGTCGGTCACCATCGAGTCGACCAGCCGCGCCGGTTACTACCCGGGCGCCTCGCCCATGACGGTGAAGATGATCGCCGAGCGCAGGACGGGCCGGCTGCTGGGGGTCCAGATCGTCGGGCGGGAGGGCGCGGCCAAGCGCGTGGACGTCGCGGCCGTCGCGCTGACGGCGGGCATGACGGTGGAGCAGATGACGGCCCTGGACCTCGGGTACGCGCCTCCGTTCAGCCCGGTGTGGGACCCGGTGCTGGTGGCGGCCCGCAAGGCCACGGCGAAGGTGCACGGCGCCGCGCGGTAGGGGCCGAAAGGGGTGCGACCGCGTGCCGGACACCCGCGGTCGCACCCCTGCCGGTCCTACCGGCCCCCGCCCCCCCGGGGCGCCTGGCGGGGCGGCTACGCCGTCCCGGTCAGGCGCGGCAGAGCGGAGACCGGCGCGGCGGAGGTCTGCTCCGCGGGCTTCGCGTGCGCCGCGGCCGCGGGCCGCGTCCGCAGCCGGTTGCTGACGGCCTCGTCCAGGGTCACCGGGCGCTGCATCTGTGAAGCGAGCCGCCCGGCCTCCTGGCCGAGCCGCGCCACGTCCTCCCACGGCAGCCTGATCACCAGGGAGAGCTCCGCCTCGCCGTCGGGGGTGGCGTGCATGGGTGGAGTAACTCGGTCGTTCATCGCCTGTTCCTCACGTCGTCCCCGCGACCCGCCTTCCTCGTGCCGCGAGCGGTTGCCGCTTCATACGCAGTGCCGGACAGGCGCGTTCACCGATTCGACGAACGGATCGTGGGCAGACCTTCCTTGTGGTCATCCCCGTGCATGACGTGAACCCCGTGCGCCGCACCCCGGTGGTGACGTACGCGCTGATCGGCGCGAACGTCCTCGTGTTCTTGTTCATGCCCGGCCTGTCCGGGTCCGTGGCGGGCGACAGCAGTCTCGCCCAGGCATGCCATCTGCACGCCTTCCTGGAGCATTACGCCGCTGTGCCAAAGGAGTTGATGCATCATCAGCTCGCTCAGCTGGTGCCGACCGGGGAGGTGCGCGGCGCCGGCTGCCAGCTGGCCCCGCCGGACTACGTCAAGTCGCCGGCGCTGAGCGTGTTCACCGCGATGTTCCTGCACGGGGGCTGGCTGCACCTGCTGGGCAACATGCTGTTCCTGCTGATCTTCGGGAACAACATCGAGGACCGGATGGGGCACGTGCGCTTCGCGCTGTTCTACGTGGTCTGCGGCTACGCGGCCTCGTACGGCTTCGCGCTGTTCAACGCCGACTCCACCGATCCGCTCATCGGCGCGTCCGGGGCGATCGCCGGGGTGCTGGGGGCCTACCTGGTGCTGTACCCGAAGGCCAGGGTGTGGGTGCTCGTACCGTTCCTGGTGTTCCTGCCGCTGCGGCTGCCCGCATGGCTGGTGCTGGGCTTCTGGTTCGCGCTCCAGGCGGTGTACTCCTCCGGCGAGGGCGTCTCCGGCGCGGGCACCGTGGCGTACGCCGCGCACGTGGTGGGCTTCCTCGCGGGCATGCTGCTCGCCTGGCCGCTCAAGGCGGGCACGCCCCCGCCGCCGGAGCCGCGCGGCCTGCTGTTCGGCAGGCGGGCGCGCCCCCGTCAGACCTGGTGACGGCGGCGCGCCGGGCGGGTCAGCGGGCGGTCTGCGTGTGGACGTAGTCCACCAGGCGGGTCAGCGCGTCGGGGTCGGTGGACGGCATGACGCCGTGGCCGAGGTTGAAGACGTGGCCCTCCAGCCCGGCCGCCGCGTCGAGGACCTCGCGGGCCTTGGTCTCGACGGCCTCGGAGCCGGCGAACAGCACGGTGGGGTCGAGGTTGCCCTGGAGGGCCTTGCCGGGGCCGATCCGGCGCACGGCCTCGTCGAGCGGCACGCGCCAGTCGACGCCGACGACGTCCGCGCCGGCCTCACCCATGAGCTTCAGCAGCTCTCCGGTGCCGACGCCGAAGTGGATGCGCGGGACGCCGTAGGCCTCGACCGCGTCGAAGACCTTCGCGGAGGCGGGCAGCACCGAGCGGCGGTAGTCGGCCGGTGCGAGGGCGCCGGCCCAGGAGTCGAAGAGCTGCACGGCGCTCGCGCCCGCCTCGATCTGCACCTTCAGGAAGGCGGCCGTGATGTCCGCGAGGCGGTCGAGCAGGTCGGCCCAGAGCTCGGGCTCGCCGTACATCATCGCCTTGGCGTTCTCGTACGTGCGCGACGGACCGCCCTCGACGAGGTAGCTCGCGAGGGTGAACGGAGCGCCCGCGAAGCCGATGAGGGGGGTGGCGCCGAGCTCGGCCGTCAGCAGGCCGATGGCCTCGGTGACGTAGGAGACGTCCTCGGGGGTGAGGTCGCGCAGCTGGGCGAGGTCGGCGCGGGTGCGGATCGGGCGCTCGACGACGGGGCCGACGCCCGGCTTGATGTCGAGGTCGATGCCGATGGCCTTGAGCGGGACGACGATGTCGCTGAAGTAGATCGCCGCGTCCACGTCGTGCCGGCGCACCGGTTGCAGGGTGATCTCGGTGACGAGGTCCGGGCGCATGCAGGAGTCGAGCATCCCGACGCCCTCGCGGACCTTGCGGTACTCCGGCAGCGAGCGCCCCGCCTGGCGCATGAACCACACGGGCGTGTGCGGCACGGGCTCGCGCCTGCACGCCTTCAGGAAGGCACTGTCGTACGTCGCTGTCGGCTGCCGGCCCGCGGGGCTCTCGTTCGCGCTCACGACGGCAAGTCTCGCACGGCGCCGCGGACGCCCGGGCCGCCCCCCGGGCCGCCCCCCGGGCCGCAGGGACCCCGGTCGCCGCGGTCGCCCTCGCGCGCCCTGCCGCGTCCGGGTCCCGCCTCTGCGGCGCCTCTCCCGCTCGCACCTCGTGCCCGACCCGTGCCCGTCCCGTGCCCGTCCCGTGCATCTTCCCGGCCGGTTCCGTGCCGGTTCGGTGCCTCTTCCGTGCCTCTTCCGGGCGCTCTTACGGGCCCTCCCGTGACGCTTCCCGCGCTCCCCCGCCCTTCGGCCGCCCCCGTCGCCCCGCCCGTCGGCCCGCCGTGCCGCTGTGCGCGGGGCCCGCGGGTCCCTCTTCCGTGGCGCCGCGGCCGCGCGGGACCGTGCGCCTGTTCGCCCAGCGCGCACCCGTCCGCGAGCCGCGCACGGGTGTCTTGCCCTGCGCGAAGGCCCCGTTCCCCTTAATCTTCCCCGCATGGCTGCGGCTCAGGGACGACTGTCGGACGACGCTGGCGGAATGGATGACGCGAACGAGGGGGACCGGGATGGGAGCACGTCGACTCCGCTGCCCTTCCGGGCCGCCGTCGACGCGCTGAGAGCGGCGCGGCTGCGGCCGCAGATCGAGGTCGAGCAGACGCCGGCCCCGAAGCGGCTCGCCCCCTTCGCGCACGCGCTGGAGGCGACGGTCGTGGACGGCGACCAGGACCTGGCCGACGGCCGGCTGGTGCTGCTGCACGATCCGGCCGGGCACGACGCCTGGCACGGGACGTTCCGGCTGGTCACCCTCGTGCGCGCTGAACTGGAACCGGAGATGGCCGCGGATCCGCTGCTGCCGGAGGTGTGCTGGTCGTGGCTGACCGGCGCGCTCCAGGCCCGCGGACTGACGTACGGAGAGCCGAGCGGGACCGTCACGCGCGCGAGTTCGCACTACTTCGGCGGGCTGGCGGAGCGGCCGGCGACCTCGCAGATCGAGATCCGGGCCTCCTGGACGCCGCGCGAGGGGCTGGGCGGGGTACCGGACACCGGGGCGCACCTGGCGTCCTGGTGCGATCTGCTGGCGCAGGTGGCGGGGCTGCCGCCGGCCGGGCCGGGGGACGCGTCGGTGGTGACGCTGCCGCAGCGCAGGGGGCCCCAGTCACGTTGACCATCTCTTTGTCGATACGACCATTTTCGATCCCGTAAGACACCCACTTAAACCGACTCGATCTTCGGATGATCGATCGCGTGTCCGAATTGCACGTATTGTTACTCACTAGATCGTGATCATTCTCTAAAGGACCCCGGGTTCGCTGCCGAAGACGACTGTGACCTTGAAAGCACGGTTCGTCCCGGCTTCCTCCCCACAAGCCCCCACGAGCCGGCCCCCGTCCCCCATCCAGGAGGCCTGGTGTCCGTTCTCCTCGAGCAGCCCGCAAGCCTGGTCGCCTACCGCCCGAACAAGCCCACCGCCATGGTGGTCGTGGCCGACCCGCGCGTCCGCTCCACCGTCACCCGCCATCTCTGGGCGCTCGGTGTGCGCGACGTCATCGAGGCCTCGTCCATCGCGGAGGCTCGTCCCCGCATCGGCAACCCCCGCGACATCTGCGTCGCCGACGTCCACCTGCCCGACGGCTCCGGACTCACCCTCCTGTCGGAGACCCGCGCGGCGGGCTGGCCCAACGGGCTCGCCCTGTCCGCCGCGGACGACATCGGCGCCGTGCGCAACGCCCTCGCGGGCGGCGTCAAGGGCTACGTCGTCACCGGCACCCGCACCAACCTCGGCCTCCCCAGCCGGCCCGGTGCGGCTCCCCTCGGCTCGGCCGCCCGTATGCACCGCCGCCCCCCGGGCGCCCCGAGCCACCCGGGCGGCTACCGCGAGCTCTCCGGCCGCGAGGTCGAGGTGCTGCGACTGGTCGCCGAGGGCCAGTCGAACAAGGCCATCGGCGTCTCGATGGGCCTGTCCGCGCTGACCGTCAAGAGCCACCTCGCCCGCATCGCCCGCAAGCTCGGCACGGGCGACCGGGCCGGCATGGTCGCGGTGGCCCTGCGCACCGGCATCATCCACTGACGGCGTTCCGTCGCCCCCACGCCTCCCACCCCCCTTCCCCTCACTCCTTCCCCCCATGAGCTGCCCCGTCGGCCGTCACCGGTCGGCTCCGGCGCTCGGCCACCGGCTCCCCGCCCCGGCTCCCGGCCCCGCGCGGTCGGCCGTCCGCCCCGGCCGTTCACCGGCCTGACTGGTTTACGACCCCCCGGCACCCGTCGACGGAACGTTCCGTCGGCGGGTGCCGTCGATACACGGATACCCTTGACAGGTGACCGACGCCCAAGAAACCGCAGCAGCCAGTTCACTGCGAACCACCGGAGGCGCCCCTCCGGACGACGGCGGATCTACTGCTTCCGGGGCGCCGACACCTCTGCTGGAACCGCGCGAGGGCATTCCGCCCGTGATCGCCGACGAGGCCTCCCTCGTCGAGGTGATCGCCGCGTTCGCCGCGGGCTCCGGCCCCGTCGCCGTCGACGCCGAGCGCGCCTCCGGCTACCGCTACGGCCAGCGCGCCTATCTCGTGCAGCTGCGCCGCGAGGGCGCGGGGAGCGCGCTCATCGACCCGGTGGCCTGTCCCGACCTGTCCGCGCTCGGCGACGTGCTCAGCGACGTGGAGTGGGTGCTGCACGCGGCCACCCAGGATCTGCCCTGTCTGCGGGAGATAGGCATGACGCCGACGCGGCTGTTCGACACCGAGCTGGCCGGACGGCTGGCCGGTTTCCCGCGGGTCGGCCTCGGCGCGATGGTCGAGGGCGTGCTGGGCTTCGTGCTGGAGAAGGGCCACTCCGCGGTGGACTGGTCGACCCGGCCGCTGCCCGATCCGTGGCTGCGCTACGCGGCCCTCGACGTCGAGCTCCTCGTCGACCTGCGCGACGCGCTGGAGAAGGAGCTGGACCGGCAGGGCAAGCTGGAGTGGGCCCGCCAGGAGTTCGACGCGATCGCCTCCGCCCCGCCGCCCGAGCCCCGCAAGGACCCCTGGCGCCGCACCTCCGGCATGCACAAGGTGCGCCGCCGGCGGCAGCTGGGCGTGGTCCGCGAGCTGTGGCAGACCCGCGACCAGATCGCCCAGCGGCGCGACGTCTCACCGGGCAAGGTCCTCTCGGACGCGGCCATCGTCGAGGCGGCGCTCGCCCTCCCGGTGAACGTGCACGCGCTGGCCGCGCTGAACGGCTTCGGGCACCGGATGGGCCGGCGGCAGCTGGAGCAGTGGCAGGCCGCCGTCGACCGGGCCAGGTCGCTCGGCGAGTCGCAGCTGCCGCAGCCCGGGCAGCCGGTCGCCGGGCCCCCGCCGCCCCGCGCCTGGGCCGACAAGGACCCCGCGGCGGCGGCCCGGCTGTCCGCGGCGCGGTCCGCGGTGTCCGCGCTGGCCGAGGAGCTCAACATGCCGCAGGAGAACCTGATCGCTCCGGACGCGGTGCGACGCGTGTGCTGGGAGCCGCCGGCCGCCGACCGGGACGCGGTCGCCGCCGCGCTCACCGGATACGGGGCCCGGCCCTGGCAGGTGGAGCAGGTCGCACCGGTCCTCGCCACGGCCCTGGCCGAACCGGCCGCCTAGCCCGCGGGCCGCGCACGGCGGCCCGCGGGCGGCTACCTCGTCGCTCCTCTCATGAAGCCGTTGTAGATGTACTTCTGGAGGGCGAGGAAGACGATCAGCGTCGGCAGGATGACCAGGACGGCGCCTGCCGAGATCGTTTCCCAGTGGGCGGAGTAGGGCCCCTTGAAGCGGAACAGCGACGTCGAGATCACGCCAAGATCCTGAGAGGGCATGTAGAGGAACGGGATGTAGAAGTCGTTGTAGACGGCTATGCCCTTCACGATCACGACCGTCGCGATCGCCGGTTTCAGCAGCGGAAAGATGATCCTCCGGTAGATCGTGAAGGCGTTGGCGCCGTCGAGGCGCGCGGCCTCGTCCAGGGAGATCGGTATCGATCGCACGAACTGGAGGAAGATGTAGATCGAGACGATGTCCGTCCCCGTGTACAGCGCGATCGGGGCCCAGCGGGTGTCGAACAGGCCGAGGCTGTGGACGATCTGGAAGGTGGCCACCTGAGTGGTCACCCCGGGGACCAGCGCGGCGATCAGGAACAGGGCGACCACCGCCCTGCGGAACCGGAAGGTGAAGCGGTCGATCGCGTAGGCCGTCATCGAGCCGATGAGAACCGTCCCGCCGACGGAGACGACGAGGATCACGGCGGTGTTGCCGAACGCCGTGAGCATCCCGCCGTCCCGGAACGCCGTCGCGTAGTTGTGGAAGTTGAACGGGTGCTCCGGCGGCGTGAGCGCCCCGCTGCCGTCGGCCGTCTCCCGCTCCGTCTTCAGGGACGTCAGCAGGACGACGCCCAGCGGGAGCAGCACGACCAGCGTCGCGCCGATCAGCGACAGGTACACGAGCGCGCGGGCCAGGGCTCGGCGTGTCATACGAGGTCCACCCTGTCGTCGGGGACGAGGCGCCGCTGCACCCAGGTGACCAGCAGGATGATCAGCAGCAGCACGACGGCCGCCGCGGAGGCGAGCCCCGTCTTGTTGAACTGGAAGGCCAGCTTCACGGTCTGGATCACGAAGGTCTCGGTGCCCGTGGCCCCGCCGGTCATGATGTACGGGATCTCGAAGGCCGACAGGGAACCGGAGACGGACAGGATCACCGTCAGCGTCAGCACCGGTCGGATGCCGGGCAGGATGATGTAGCGGAACTGGTGCCACCGGCCGGCGCCGTCCAGCTCGGCCGCCTCGTACAGCTCCCCGGGGACGGACTGGATCGCGCCGAGGAAGAGCACGAAGTTCATGCCGAGGTAGCGCCAGACCGAGACGCCGGCCAGCGAGACGTTCGCCGAGACCGGGGTGCCCAGCCAGGCCCGGTCGGTGGGGTGGCCGAAGAGCTGGAGGACCGTGTCCAGCGTGCCGCCGTCCTGGAAGAAGTAGAGGAAGACGAAGCCGATGGCCACGCCGTTCACCAGCGACGGGAAGAACAGCACGCCCTTGAAGAAGTTCCGGAACCGGACGCGGAAACTCAGGACCGTCGCGAAGTAGAGCGCGGCGACGATCTGGACCACCGAGGCCGCCAGGTAGTAGCCGCTCACCCAGAACACCTGGAAGAGGTCCTCCCGGGTGAAGATCTCCGCGTAGTTCTGCGCGCCCGTGTAGTGCAGCTCGGGGCTGACGCCGTCCCAGTCGGTGAAGCTGTAGGCGATCATGTTCACGATCGGCGCGTAGGTGAAGGTGATCAGCAGGGCGAGCGGGGCGAGCAGGAACAGCCAGGGCGTCAGCAGCCGCCGGGCACGCGGCCGGCGAGGGGCCGGCGGGGGCCCGCCGCGCCGGGGGGCGCTTCGCCGGGCCCGGCCTTGGTCGCCCGCGCCGGTCTCCGCCGGGCCGCGCTCCCCGGTCCGGGGCCGGCTCCGGGTCCCGGTGGGCGCCTGCCCGGTGTCCGGTCCGGGGGGAGGCGGGTAGGCGTGCGCCATCAGTGGCTCACGTCCTTCTGCGTCCTGGTCCACTTCTCGCCGAGGCCGCCGAGGAAGTCGTCCAGGCTGCCCTTCCTCGCGCCGCGCGCGAGGTCGACCAGGTCCTGGCGGTACTCGGGCTTGTAGATGCCGACCTCGGAACGGTCGTCGATCAGCTTGACCCTGGCGCCCGCGGAGTCGTCCAGCTCGATGAGCTTCACGCCCGCCTTCTCGTACGGCTCGAGCGCCTTGGGCAGGGGCGCGTTCCTGAGCGGGGAGATGGCCAGATTGTCCTTGTCGTAGCCCGACTTGTCGGTGAACCAGTCGATCCAGGCGCGCGCGGCCTCCTTGTGCGGCGAGTGGACGTTGACGGCCTGGTGGTAGTCGGGGCCGACGGTCGCGCAGAACGCGCCGTCGGTCTGCGCGGGGAACGGCATGAACCCGATGTCGTCGGGGTTCACGCCGGCCTTCCGCGCGGCGTCCTGGAACTGGACGATCGCCCAGGTGCCGAGCCACTGCGTGGCGATCTCGCCCTTGGCCGTGCGGGGCTTGGACTGCTCCCAGTTGCTGGTGGTCGGGTCCTTCTCGGCGAGCCCCTGCCGGACGATGTCGTACAACAGCGTGTCCCCGACGCGCAGGTCGGAACCCTGCGCCCAGGGATCGCCCTCGGCGAGTCTCGTCGTCGCCCGGGGGTCGCAGTGGACGGAGCCGTCGACGTACGTCCACGAGGTGAGCGGCCACTGGGCGGCGAAGTTGGTGTAGTACGGGATCGCGTCGGTCTTCGCCTTGATCGCCTTCAGGTCGGCGAGGAACTCGGCCGGGGTGGTGGGCCAGGCGGTGACGCCGGCCTCCTTCCAGACCCGCTTGTTGTAGACGAAGCCGGGCATGACGCCGACCGGGCTCTGCCCGTAGACCTTGCCGCCGACGGTGGTGAAGTCGGTGAAGCGGTATTTCCTGCTGCGTTCGGCCCGGGTGCCGAGGGAGGCGAAGAACTTCGGGTAGTCGTCCTTCTTGATGACCGCCGGAATCAGCAGGACGTCGCCGTAGTCGTCCGTGTTCATGCGGATCTTGATCTCGGCCTCGTAGTTGGTCAGGGCCTGGAACTCCACTGTGACCTTGGGATAGGTCTTGTTGAACTCGGCGGCGTACTTCTTCATCGTGCCGTCCTGCACGAGGTCGGTCCGCACGGTGAGGACCGTGATGGTTCCGCTGACCTTCGAGGGGTCGTCGGGCGCCTTCGCGTCCGCCCCCTGACTGCTGCCTCCGGTGCCGGTGCAGCCGGGGAGCAGCAGGGCGGCTCCCGCGACCGTGGCGAGGACCTGGGCTGTACGACGGTTCATGTGCGTCACTTCCGTTCTCGGGGCGTTCTCGGGACGGACGAGCACGTACGGGGTGGTCGAGCACGAGTGCGGTGGTCGAGCGCGGCGGGTCGGTCGACGGCGGGCGGGGTGGTCGAGTGCGGGCGGGTTGGCTGATTCGGCACTCTGACAGCGCTTTCTCAACCGGTAAAGTCAGATTCCCGCCAACGATGCAGAACTGGCGCTCAGTTGTGGGCTTGACCGGTTTAGGGAGTGCGCATGCTGGAGGCCTCACCGCTCGACGACGGATGGACGCTGCGGCACGAGGGGAAGGCGCTCCCGGCGGTGGTGCCGGGCTGCGTGCACACCGATCTGCTCGCCGCGGGGGTCATCCCCGACCCGTTCCTCGGCCTGGGCGAGAGCGAGGTCGCGTGGGTGGGGCGGCGGGAGTGGACGTACGAGAGGCGCCTGCCGGCCGCGCCGTCCGGCCACGAGCAGACGGACCTGGTCTTCGAGGGGCTCGACACGGTCGCGGAGATCACGCTGAACGGCCACCCGCTCGGCCGGGTGCGCAACATGCACCGCTCGTACCGCTTCGACGTGACGGGGCTCGACGGGCCGCTGTCCGTGCGGTTCGTCTCGGCCTACGCGGAGGCGGAGGCGGTGCGCGGGAAGGTCGGCGACCGGCCGGGGGCCTACACCGAGCCGTACCAGTACCTGCGCAAGATGGCCTGCTCCTTCGGCTGGGACTGGGGGCCCACCCTGGTGACGGCCGGGATCTGGCGTCCGGTGCGGGTGGAGCGCTGGTCGACGGCCCGGCTGGCCCGGGTGCGCCCGCTGGTGACGGTCGAACAGGGCCTGGGCGTCGTCGAGTTGCACGTCGACGTGGAGCGGACCCGGGTGGAGGCGGGGCTGACGCTCGTGGCCCGGGTCGGGGACCGGCGGGTGCGCGCCGAGGTCGTGGGCGCCGGCGCGGTCGTGCGGGTGGAGGTGCCCGACGCGGAGCTGTGGTGGCCGCGGGGCTACGGCGGACAGCCGCTGTACGACGTGGAATTGACGCTCCATCACGAGGAGGTCCCGCTCGACGTGTGGCGGCGGCGGGTGGGGTTCCGCCGTGTCGAGCTGGACGTGTCCGCCGACGCGCGGGGAACCGGGTTCACGCTCGTCGTCAACGGTGAGCGGCTGTTCGCCCGCGGCGTGAACTGGATCCCGGACGACGCCCTCCCGTCCCGGGTGACACGGGAGCGCTGCCGCGGGCGGCTGCGCCAGGCGGCCGACGCGGGCGTCGACCTGGTGCGGGTGTGGGGCGGCGGCCTCTACGAGAGCGAGGACTTCTACGACGCCTGCGACGAACTGGGCCTGCTGGTGTGGCAGGACTTCCCGTTCGCGTGCGCGGCCTACCCGGAGGAGCAGCCGCTGCGGGGCGAGGTGGAGGCGGAGGCCCGGGAGAACGTCGTACGGCTGATGCCGCACCCGTCGCTCGTGCTGTGGAACGGCAACAACGAGAACCTGTGGGGCTTTTGGGACTGGGGGTGGCAGGAGCGGCTCGGCGGCGACTCCTGGGGCGAGGGGTACTACCTGGGCCTGCTCCCCCGTGTGGTCGCCGAGCTGGATCCGACGCGGCCGTACACAGCGGGCAGCCCCTGGTCGGGCTCCTGGCTCCGGCACCCGAACGACCCGGCGCACGGGACGCACCACTCGTGGGAGGTGTGGAACCGGCAGGACTACACCGCCTACCGCGACGACGTGCCGCGGTTCGTCGCCGAGTTCGGCTGGCAGGCCCCGCCCGCCCACGCGACCCTGCGGCGGGCCCTCCCCGGCGAGGAGCTCGCGGCGGACTCCCCCGGCATGCTGCACCACCAGAAGGCCGAGGACGGCAACGGCAAGCTGGAGCGCGGGCTCGCCCGCCACTTCGCCGCGCCCGAGGCGGACTTCGACCGCTGGCACTACCTCACCCAGGTCAACCAGGCGCGCGCGGTGGCCACCGGGATCGAGCACTGGCGGTCCCACTGGCCCGTGTGCGCGGGGACGATCGTCTGGCAGCTCAACGACTGCTGGCCGGTGACCTCGTGGTCGGCGATCGACGGGGACGGGCGGGAGAAGCCGCTCTACCACGAGTTGCGGCGCCTGTACGCGGACCGGCTGCTCACCGTGCAGGAGCGGGACGGGCGGCTGGTGGTGGCCGCCGTCAACCAGTGCGCCGAGCGGTGGGCGGGCACGCTGACGCTGCGCCGGATGTCCGTCGAGGGCGAGGTGACCGGTCTCGCCGAGGAGCGCCTGATCGTCCGCGCGCGGGAGGTCGGCGTGGTGCGGGTGCCGGCCGAACTGGAGCCGGCCGGGGCGAAGGAGTTCCTGGTGGCCGACGCGACGGCGCCGCTGCGCACCGGTGCGCGCCCGGGGAGCCGTGCGGGCGGCGGCGGGCTGCGGGCCCTGTACTTCCCGGCGCCGGACCGCGAGATCCCGTACCCGCGGCCAAAGTTCGAGGTGGGCGTGGCCCCGGGGGCCGTCACGGTCACCGCGCGCACGCTGGTCCGGGACCTGCTGCTGCAAGCCGACCGGCTGGACCCGCGCGCCCGGGCGGACCGGGGGCTGGTGACGCTGTTGCCGGGCGAACGGGTGACCATCGGCGTCGAGGGCTGGGAGAATCCGGACGCCGCCGCCGCCCGGGCCGCGCTCTACTGCCAGGAGCCACCGCGATGACAGCCTCCCCGACGTCCCGGGTCACCATCAAGGACGTCGCCGCGCGCGCCGGGGTGTCCAAGGGCGCGGTGTCCCTCGCCTTCAACCGCAAACCGGGGCTGTCGGAAGCGACCCGGGACCGGATCTTCACCGCGGCACGGGAGTTGGGCTGGGAGCCGAACCTGACGGCCCGGTCGCTGTCGAGTTCGCGGGTGGACGTGGTGGGTCTCGCGATCTGCCGGCCGGCGCGGATGCTGGGTCTGGAGCCGTTCTACATGGAGTTCGTCTCCGGGGTGGAGAGCGTGCTGACCGAGCACTCCTGCTCGCTGCTGCTGCGGCTGGTGCGGCACGTCGAGGAGGAGGTCGGGCTTCAGGAGTCGTGGTGGCGGGGCCGGCAGGTCGGCGGGTCGATCCTGGTGGACTTCCGGGCCGACGATCCCCGGGTGGCGGCGGCCGAGCGGCTGGGGATGCCGGTGGTGGCGGTGGGGCACCCCTCGCTCACCGGGAGCCTGACGTCGGTGTGGACCGACGACGCGACGGCGGTGACGGAGGCGGTGCGCTACCTCGCCGCCCTCGGGCACCGGCGCGTCGCGCGGGTGGGGGGCGCGGCCGCGCTCGGCCACACGGTGATGCGCACGGCCGCCTTCGACGCGGCCGCGCGCAGCCTCGGGCTGGCCGGGGCGTGGCAGGTGGCCACGGACTACTCGGGGGAGGCGGGCGCGCGGGCCACCCGGTCGATGCTGACGGCCGACCCCGCGGACCGGCCCACCGCCATCGTCTACGACAACGACATCATGGCGGTGGCCGGGCTGGCGGTGGCGGCCGAGATGGGGCTCGCCGTGCCGGGCGACGTGTCCCTTCTCGCGTGGGACGACTCCCAGCTGTGCCGCCTCACCCATCCGACGCTCTCCGCCATGAGCCACGACGTGCACGGTTTCGGCGCGGAGGCGGCGCGTACGCTGTTCGGGGTGATCACCGGGGCGGGTCCGGGGTCGCATCCGGTGCCGACGCCGGTGCTCACGCCGAGGGGATCCACGGCGCCGCCGCGGTCGTGAGCCAGGATGGTCGTCGTGCGCCGCCGGTGTGACGTTCGCCGCTCCGCCCGGCAGGGGTGTGCAGCTACGTTACCCACAAGTAGCATGGGTTCTGAGCGCGCGCTCAGCGCTTGCGTGCCGCAGCAGTGCCACCCCGCACCCTGGAGGAGAGCCATCGTGCCTCGTACCGTCAGGGACGTCGTCTTCGTAGACGGCGTCCGTACCCCGTTCGGCAAGGCGGGCCCGAAGGGCATCTACCACGAGACCCGGGCCGACGACCTCGTCGTGAAGGCGATCCGGGAGCTGCTGCGCCGCAACCCCGGTCTCGACCCGAAGAAGATCGACGAGGTCGCCATCGCCGCGACCACGCAGATCGGCGACCAGGGCCTGACCCTCGGCCGCACCGCCGGCATCCTGGCCGGCCTGCCGACCTCCGTGCCCGGCTACTCCATCGACCGCATGTGCGCGGGCGCCCTGACGGCCGTCACCTCGGTCGCCGGCTCGGTCGCCTTCGGCGCGTACGACGTCGCCATCGCCGGCGGCGTCGAGCACATGGGCCGCCACCCGATGGGCGAGGGCGTGGACCCGAACCCGCGGTTCGTGAGCGAGAAGCTGGTCGACGAGTCCGCCCTGTTCATGGGCATGACGGCGGAGAACCTGCACGACCGCTACCCGCAGATCACCAAGCAGCGCGCCGACGAGTACGCCGTGCGCTCCCAGGAGAAGGCCGCCAAGGCGTACGCCAACGGCAAGATCCAGGCCGACCTGGTCCCGATCTCGGTGCGCCGCACCAACGCGGAGGCCGGTGAGACGGGCTGGGGCCTGGTCACCGCCGACGAGCCGATGCGCCCGGGGACGACGCTGGAGAACCTCTCCGGCCTCAAGACGCCGTTCCGCGTCCACGGCCGGGTCACCGCCGGAAACGCGGCCGGTCTGAACGACGGCGCGACCGCCTCGCTCATCGCGTCCGAGGACTTCGCGCGCGAGAACGACCTGCCGGTCAAGATGCGTCTGGTGTCGTACGCCTTCGCGGGCGTCGAGCCGGAGGTCATGGGCTACGGCCCGATCCCGGCCACCGAGAAGGCCCTCGCCCAGGCGGGACTGTCCATCTCCGACATCGGCCTGTTCGAGGTCAACGAGGCCTTCGCCGTCCAGGTCCTGGCCTTCCTGGACCACTACGGCATCGCCGACGACGACGAGCGCGTCAACCAGTACGGCGGCGCGATCGCCTTCGGCCACCCCCTCGCCTCCTCCGGCGTCCGTCTGATGACGCAGCTGGCCCGCCAGTTCGAGGAGCAGCCGGAGGTCCGCTACGGCCTGACCACCATGTGCGTCGGCTTCGGCATGGGCGCGACGGTCGTCTGGGAGAACCCGCACTTCGAGTCCGCCGGAGGCGACAAGTGAGCACCACCACCGCTGAGCTTCTCAAGGGCGCGGCCGAGCTGTTCCCCGACGAGGTCGTCACCCAGGCGCACGTACGTCACCTGGACCTGCCGTTCGGCGCGGGGCGCTTCGCCCTGATCACGCTCGACAACGGCTTCGACCACACCAAGCCGACCACCTTCGGCCCGCAGTCGCTGGCCAACCTCGACCTGGCGATCGACCAGGTCGAGAAGGAGGCCGCGGCGGGCGAGATCGTCGGCGTCGGCGTCACCGGCAAGCCGTTCATCTTCGCCGTCGGCGCGGACCTCAAGGGCGTCGAGCTCCTCAAGGACCACAAGGACGCGCTCGCCATCGGCAAGGGCGGCCACGAGGTCTTCAAGCGCCTCGCGGGTCTCGCGGTCCCCACGTTCGCCTACTACAACGGCGCGGCGATGGGCGGCGGCGTCGAGGTCGGCCTGCACTGCCGGTACCGCACGGTGTCCGCGGCGCTGCCCGCGTTCTCGCTGCCCGAGGTCTTCCTCGGTCTGGTCCCCGGCTGGGGCGGCTGCACGCTGCTGCCGAACCTGATCGGCGCGGACAAGGCCGTCTCGGTGATCATCGAGAACTCGCTCAACCAGAACAAGCAGCTCAAGGGCGTTCAGGTCTACGAACTGGGCATCGCCGACGCCCTGTTCGAGGGCGCGGACTTCCTGGAGCAGTCGCTGATCTGGACGGCGTCCGTCCTCAAGGGCGAGATCGTCGTCGACCGCCCGGTGATCGACCGCGGCGAGGCCTGGGACCAGGCCGTCGCCCGCGGCCGGTTCGTCGCGGACAGCAAGGTGCACGGCGCGGCCCCGGCCGCCTACCGCGCCCTGGACATCATCGCCGCCGCCAAGAACGGCGACCTCCAGCAGGGCTACGACGCCGAGGACGTGGCGCTCGCCGACCTGATCATGGGCGGTGAACTGCGCGCCGGCATCTACGCGTTCAACCTGGTGCAGAAGCGCGCCAAGCGCCCGGCCGGCGCCCCGGACAAGTCCCTGGCCCGTCCGGTCACCAAGGTCGGCGTCGTGGGCGCGGGCCTGATGGCCTCGCAGCTCGCCCTGCTGTTCCTGCGCCGCCTCGAGGTGCCGGTCGTGCTGACCGACATCGACCAGGAGCGCGTCGACAAGGGTGTGGGCTACGTCCACGCCGAGATCGACAAGCTGCTCGGCAAGGGCCGCATCAACCAGGACAAGGCCAACCGTCTCAAGGCGCTGGTCTCCGGCGTCCTGGACAAGGCCGAGGGCTTCTCCGACGCGGACTTCGTCATCGAGGCCGTGTTCGAGGAGATCGGCGTCAAGCAGCAGGTGTTCGCCGAGGTCGAGGCCGTCGCCCCGGCGCACGCGATCTTCGCCACCAACACCTCCTCGCTGTCGGTCTCCGAGATGGCGTCGAAGCTGAAGCACCCCGAGCGCGTCGTGGGCTTCCACTTCTTCAACCCGGTCGCGATCCTGCCGCTGCTGGAGATCGTGCGCGGCGAGCAGACCGACGACGCGTCGCTGGCCACCGCCTTCGCCGTCGCCAAGAAGCTGAAGAAGACCGCGGTCCTGGTGAAGGACGCCCCGGCGTTCGTCGTCAACCGCATCCTCACCCGCTTCATGGGCGAGGTGCAGAACGTCATCGACGAGGGCACCCCGGTCGCGGTCGCCGAGAAGGCGGTGGAGCCGCTCGGCCTGCCGATGTCCCCGCTGGTGCTGCTGGAGCTGGTCGGCCCGGCCATCGGCCTGCACGTCTCGGAGACCCTCAACCGGGCGTTCCCGGACCGCTTCACGGTCTCCCCGAACCTCGCGGCCGTCGTCAAGGCGGGCAAGCGCGGCTTCTACGTCTACGACAGCGGCAAGCCGGAGCTGGACCCCGAGGTCTCGGCGCTCCTGAACCAGGGCGACACCGTCCTGACCGAGGAGCAGGTGCGGGCGCGCGTCCTGGACGCGGTGGCGCAGGAGATCGGGCTCATGCTCGACGAGGGCGTCGTCGCCGAGGCGCAGGACATCGACCTGTGCCTGATCACGGGCGCGGGCTGGCCCTTCCACCTGGGCGGCATCACGCCGTACCTGGACCGCGAGGGCGTCTCCGAGCGCGTCAACGGCAAGAAGTTCCTGGCGCCGGGCATGGCGTCGGTGCCGGCGTAACGGCAGTGACCGGGCGCACGTCGTGCGCCTGACGAGGGCCTCCGCCTACGGGTGGAGGCCCTCTGTGCGTGGCGCGACGGGCGCACGGGCACGGCGGGCCGCGCGGCGCCGCCCGCCGGGCACGACCCTGCCGGGCCGTCCCGTCAGACGGTCTGCCAGGCCGTCAGGGCGAGGCCCGGCTCGTCCTTGCGGCGGGTGAGCAGCAGGTCGCCGGTGGACGGGGACAGGGCCGCCGCGACCACCCGGCCCTGGTGGTCCTCGGCGAGCGCCACCACGGCGTCGGCGGGCAGTTGCGGACCGGACTCGGTCCACCAGGCGCCCGCCGACTCCCCCTCGGTGGGGTAGGCGGCGAAGGCGACCCGGCCGCTCGCCGAGCGCTGGGCGAGCAGCGTGCAGTCGTGGCCGTCGAGCTCGGTGCGGACGGCGGCGACCGGCCCGGGGCCGGCGGCCGCCAGCAGGCGGACGGCCTCCCCGCCGGAGCGCCAGGCGCACAGGTCGCCCGACTCGTCGGTGTAGAAGACCGTGGTGTGCTCCGCGGAGGTGGCCAGGGCGCGCAGGGTCCCGGCCCGCACGGGCGCGTCGAGGGACCCGGTCAGCTCCGGCTCGGCGTCCTGCTCCGGCCGGCTCCAGTGCAGGATCCCGCCCGGCCGGGCCGCGTACGCCTCGACGCGGCCGGACCCGGCCGTCACCGCGACGGGCGGCTCCTCGACGCCCTGCCCCTCCAGGTCCCGCCAGGGCTCCCAGCCGCCCTTCTCCTTCTGGACGATCAGGCCCACCCCGCCCCCGCCCTTGCGGACGAAGACGTGCGCGCGTCCCTCGGCGTCCACGGCGACGGCGGGCGTGCCGGTGCGGCCGCCCTTCTTGTCGGGGTGTCCGAGGGGCGCCCAGTCCAGGGCGGCGAGCAGGGGACGGAAGTGGGTGGAGTGCACCAGGCCCGTCACCCCCTTGCGGGTGGTCCACCAGGAGGCCAGGTGGGCATACTCGTCGGCGCCCTGGCCGAGGCCCAGGACGGGATGGACCTGCTGGTCGCCGCCGACCCTGCGCGGGGCCTCCCAGGGCCCTCCCGGGAAGCGTTCCGCCCGGCACAGGACGGCGTCGTCCGACACGAGATAGACAGCGAGCCGCCCGTCGCGGCCGCGTATGAGCCAGTCGCCGTTCACCGGATCACCTTATGACGCCCACCGGAGGGCGCCCGCGCGCGGGTCACGCTCGGGGGCCGTCCGTGCGACGGTGGGCCGTATGGACGACAACAGGGCGCTGCTCGTGATCGTGGACGCCGCGAACGTCGTCGGGTCGGTGCCCGACGGCTGGTGGCGGGACCGGCGGGGGGCGGCGGAGCGGCTGCGCGACCGGCTGGCCGCGGACGGGCTGCCGGGCAGCCCCGGACCCGTGGAGATCGTCCTCGTGGTGGAGGGCGCGGCGCGCGGGGTGGAGCCGGTCCCCGGCGTGCGGGTGGAGTCGGCGCCGGGCAGCGGCGACGACCGCATCGTGGAACTGGTCGCCGAGGCCGGCCCGCGCCGCCGTCTGGTCGTGACGGCCGACCGTGAGCTGCGCCGCCGGGTCACCGAGCTCGGCGCGGACGTCACCGGGCCGCGCGCGGTGCGGGGCTGAGGCGCGACGGCGCGCGCAGGCCCGGCACGGCCGACGGCCGGCTCCCGCACGCCGTGTGCGGGAGCCGGCCGTCGGCGACCGGGGAGCGGGCCCGCGCAGGCCCTCGGACGGCCGGGGGCGGGCCCGGGGACGGCCGCTGGAGCGGCTGTGGGGCCGTCAGACGGCGTCGTCGCGGGTGGGCCCGCCCGTGGGCCCGGCGCCCCCGGCGGAGGCCTCCTGAGGGCGTGCGAGACGGCTGTGGGTGCGGCCGTAGAGGAAGTACACGACGAAGCCGATGACCATCCAGATGCCGAACCGCAGCCAGGTCTCGGCGGGCAGGTTCAGCATCAGCCACAGCGAGGCGCACACCGACACGATCGGCAGGACCGGCACCCACGGGGTGCGGAAGGCCCGCGGCAGGTCGGGGCGCGACCGGCGCAGGATGATCACGCCGATGGCGACGACGATGAACGCGAACAGGGTGCCGATGTTCACCAGCTCGGCGAGCTCGCTCAGGCTGGTGAAGCCGGCCAGGACCGCGATGAGCACGCCGAGCAGGATGGTCGGCCGGTGCGGGGTCCGGAACCGCGGGTGGACGTGGGAGAAGAAGCGCGGCAGCAGTCCGTCGCGGCTCATGGCGAAGAAGACGCGGGTCTGTCCCAGGAGCAGGATCATGCAGACCGTGGTCAGGCCGACGGCGGCGCCGAAGCTGATGAAGCCCGCGAACCAGGGGTGCCCGGTGGCCTTGAAGGCGTCGGCGAGCGGGGCGCTCACGGACAGCTTGGTGTAGTGCTCCATTCCGGTGACGACGATCGACACGGCGACGTAGAGGAGCGTGCAGATGATCAGCGAGCCGATGATGCCCCGGGGCATGTCGCGCTGCGGGTTCCTGGTCTCCTCGGCGGCGGTGGCGACGACGTCGAAGCCGATGAAGGCGAAGAAGACGACGGAGGCGGCCGTGAAGATGCCCATGACGCCGAAGTTGGACGGCGCCCAGCCGAACATCAGCTGGATCAGCGGGGCCTTGAGGCCGCCGCCCGCGTCGACGGCCTGCGCCTTCGGGATGAAGGGGTCGTAGTTCTCGCCGTGGATCAGGAAGGCGCCGGCGACGATCACGGTCAGGACGACGGTCACCTTGATCGCGACCACGATCGAGGTGAGGCGCGCGGAGAGCTTCGTGCCGATCACGAGGACGGCGGTCAGCACCAGCACGAGCGCGGCGGCGAGGATGTCGAAGCCGAAGCCGTGGGCGCCCTCCCGGCTGCCGAGCGCCGCCGGCAGGTGCCACCCCGCGTTGTCGAGCAGCGAGGCGATGTACCCGGACCAGCCGACGGCCACCACGGCCGTGCCGAGCGCGAACTCCAGGACCAGGTCCCAGCCGATGATCCAGGCGGGCAGTTCCCCGAGGGAGGCGTAGCTGAAGGTGTACGCGGAGCCGGCCACCGGGACGGTGGAGGCGAACTCGGCGTAGCAGAGCGCGGCGAGCGCGCAGACGACCCCGGCCACCACGAAGGCCAGGGCGACGGCGGGACCGGCGTTGTTCTTGGCGACCGTGCCGGTGAGGACGAAGATGCCGGTGCCGATGATCACGCCGACGCCGAAGACGGTCAGGTCCAGCGCGGACAAGGACTTCTTGAGCGCGTGCTCTGGCTCCTCGGTATCGAGGATGGACTGCTCGACCTTCTTCGTCCGGAAGAGGGTGCTGCTCACGGGGTACCTCCCACGCTGTGTCGTCCTCGACATGATCGAGAGGGGGCGTAGACCGTATGCCCCGGCGCGGGCCGGTTAACGCGAACGGACCGTTTCCACCACTCTTCACAGTGGCGGAACCGGTCCGTTCGGGTGTGTCGGCGGGTGGGACGGCGTCAGTCGCGGGCGCTCTCCACGGAGTCGACGTCGGAGGCCGCGCTGCCGTAGCGGCCGTCGAGCTTCGAGACGAGGCCGGTGACCTGGCGGGCGATGTCGGGGGCGGTGAGCCCGATCTCGGCCATGACCTCCGCGCGGGAGGCGTGGTCGAGGAAGCGCGGCGGGATGCCGAAGTCGCGCAGCGGGACGTCGACGCCGGCGTCGCGCAGGGCCTGGGCGATCGTCGAGCCGACACCGCCCACGCGCGAGTTGTCCTCGACGGTGACGACGACCCGGTGGCGCTCCGCGAGCGGCGCCATGGCCTCGTCGACGGGCTTGACCCAGCGCGGGTCGACGACCGTGGTCGTGATGCCCTGGCGGTCCAGGAGGGTCGCGATCTCCAGGCACATCGGGGCGAGGGCGCCCACGGAGACCAGCAGCACGTCGGGGGTGTCGGTGCCGCTCTCGCGCAGCACGTCCATGCCGCCGACGCGTCCCACGGCGGCCACCGCGGGGCCGACGGCGCCCTTGGAGAAGCGGACGACGGTCGGGGCGTCCTCGACCTGGACGGCCTCGCGCAGCTGGGCGCGGACCTGGTCGGCGTCGCGCGGGGCGGCGAGCCGGAGGCCCGGGACGACCTGGAGGATCGACATGTCCCACATGCCGTTGTGGGAGGCGCCGTCGGTGCCCGTGACGCCGGCCCGGTCCAGGACGAAGGTCACGCCGCACTTGTGCAGGGCGACGTCCATCAGGACCTGGTCGAAGGCGCGGTTGAGGAAGGTGGCGTAGACCGCGAACACCGGGTGCAGGCCGCCCGCGGACAGGCCGGCGGCGGAGACGGCGGCGTGCTGCTCGGCGATGCCGACGTCGTAGATGCGCTCGGGGAAGGCGTCCGCGAACTTCTTCAGGCCGACCGGCTGGAGCATGGCCGCGGTGATCGCGACGATGTCCTGCCGCTCCTTGCCGAGCTGGACCATCTCGTCGCCGAAGACCGAGGTCCAGTCGGCGCCCGAGGCCTTGATCGGCAGGCCCGTGTCGGGGTGGATGGGGCCGATGCCGTGGAAGCGGTCGGCCTCGTCCTGGAGGGCGGGCTGGTAGCCGCGGCCCTTCTCGGTGAGGCAGTGCACGATGACCGGGCCGCCGAAGCGCTTGGCCCGGGCCAGCGCCGACTCCAGGGCCTCGATGTCGTGGCCGTCGATCGGGCCGACGTACTTCAGGCCGAGGTCCTCGAACATGCCCTGGGGGGCGATGAAGTCCTTCAGGCCCTTCTTGGCGCCGTGCAGGGTCTCGTAGAGGGGCCTGCCGACGACCGGGGTCCGCTCCAGGAGGTCCTTGCCGCGGGCCAGGAAGCGCTCGTAACCGTCGGTGGTGCGCAGGGTGGCCAGGTGGTTGGCGAGGCCGCCGATGGTCGGCGCGTAGGAGCGCTCGTTGTCGTTGACGACGATGACCAGCGGGCGGTCGCCGTCGGCGATGTTGTTCAGCGCCTCCCAGGCCATGCCGCCGGTGAGGGCCCCGTCGCCGATGACGGCGACGACGTGGTCGTCGCGGTCCAGGATCTGGTTGGCCTTGGCGAGGCCGTCGGCCCAGCCGAGCACCGTGGAGGCGTGGCTGTTCTCGATGACGTCGTGCTCGGACTCCGCCTGCGACGGGTAGCCCGAGAGGCCGCCCTTCATCTTCAGCCGGGAGAAGTCCTGCCGGCCCGTGAGCAGCTTGTGCACGTAGGACTGGTGGCCGGTGTCCCACAGCACCTTGTCCTTGGGCGACTCGAAGACCCGGTGCAGGGCGATGGTGAGCTCGACCACGCCGAGGTTGGGTCCGAGGTGGCCGCCGGTCTTGGAGACGGCGTCGACGAGGAAGGTCCGGATCTCCCCTGCCAGCTGGTCCAGCTCCTCCGGGCTGAGCCGGTCCAGATCGCGCGGTCCCCTGATGCGGGTCAGCAGCGGCACCCGTGCCTCCTTGCAGTAAAAGCTGATCGAGCTGTTGCCGGGCTTGTCGAGTCTAATGTTCCGCCCGGGCGGCCGGTGTCCGGCCCGTGCGTCATACGTCACGCGAACGGCCGTACCCACGATCGGCGCCCGTCATGACACGACCGCGCGCCCGGGCCCGGCGCGGCGACGCCCGGCCGGGAGCACGACTGTGCCCGGCATCCGCCGGGATGCCGGGCACAGGGCACTGCGTGGGAGAACCGGGTCGCGGACGCGGACTAGCCGCGGCCGGCTGCCTTCTGGCTCTTGCGCGACACCGAGTCGATGACGACGGCGCCGAGCAGAACACCACCGGTGATCATGTACTGGATCGAGGTGTTCATGTTGAGCAGGTCAAGACCGGTCTGGATCGACTGGATGACCAGCATGCCCAGAAGCGCCGACCAGACGGTGCCGCGGCCGCCGAAGAGGCTGGTGCCGCCGATGACGGCCGCCGCGATGGCGAGCATCAGGGTGTTGCCGCCGCCCGCGCTGAGCGAGGCGCCCGCGGTCTGACCGGCGAAGAACATGCCGCCGACCGCCGCGAACCCGCCCGAGATGGCGAACACGGTGATGCGGATCAGCGGGACGTTGATGCCGGCGCGGCGGGCGGCCTCGATGCCGCCGCCGACCGCGAAGACCTTGCGGCCGTAGGTGGTGCGGCGCAGCACGAAGTCCACGATCACCAGCGCCGCCAGGAAGATCACCAGCGCGTTGGAGACGCCGGAGGCGTTGTTCAGCACGGCGGCGGAGACGAACGCGGCGAGCGCGAGCAGGCCCACGCGCAGCAGGATCTCGCTGGTCGCGCGGAACGGCACGCCGGCGGCCCGGCGGCGGCGCTGCTCACCGAAGTTGCCGACCGCGGACAGCACGACGGCCAGACCGGCCAGGATGTAGGCGCCGATGATCGCCTGGTCCATGAAGAAGGAGTTCTGGCCGAGCAGGTGGACCGGGCCGGAGTCCGAGGGCAGGTTGATCGTGCCGCTGGAGCCCAGCAGCCACAGCATCAGACCGTTCCAGCCCAGGAAGCCGGCCAGGGTCACCACGAACGCCGGTACGCCGATCCGGGCGAAGAACCATCCCTGGAGGGCGCCGACGGCGATGCCCGTGAGGACCGCCAGGACCAGCGACACCCAGGGATTCACGCCGTGGTCCGTCACGAACACGGCGAACAGCGCGGACGCCAGGCCGCTCACGGAACCGACCGACAGGTCGATCTCGCCGAGCAGCAGCACGAACACCAGGCCGATGGCGAGCATGCCGGTGGCCGACAGGAAGTAGCTGATGTTGGAGAGGTTGGCGGCGCTCAGGAAGCGGTCGTTCTGCAGCTGGAAGATCGTCCAGATGACGATCAGGCCGAGGACGACCGGGATCTGGCCGAGCTCGCCGCCCTTGACCTTGCGCTTGAACTCGGTGAGGTAGCCCTTGAGGCCCTCCTCGCGGATCAGCAGGCGCGGGTCGACGACGGTGACCGGCGCCGCCGTCGGGTCGTCGGCGGGGGCCACGGTCTCCTGGCCGGCGACCACGCCCTCGGTCTTGCCGACCTCGGTCGCCGTCGCGGCCTTCTCGGTCCTCGTGCCCTTCACGGGCTCCGAGGAGTCGCTCTTGACGGGCTTCGACGTGTCGCTCACTTTGCCGCCTCCGCGGTGCGACGCCCCGCACGACGGGTCACGGCGTTGTCCGTGGCACCCGTGATCGCGGCGATGATCTCTTCGTGGCTGGTGTCCTTCACGGGGAAGGAGCCGTTGTTCTTGCCCAGACGCAGGACGGCGACGGTGTCGGCGACCGCCTTGACGTCGGCCATGTTGTGGCTGATGAGGATGACGCCGAGGTCGCGCTCGCGCAGCCGCTCGACGAGGTCGAGGACCTGCGCGGTCTGCTCCACGCCCAGGGCGGCGGTGGGCTCGTCGAGGATGACGACCTTCGGGTCGCCGATCAGCGCGCGGGCGATGGCGACGACCTGGCGCTGACCGCCCGAGAGGCTCGCGATCGGGATGCGCACGCTCGGGATGCGGATGGAGAGCGTGGACAGCAGTTCCCGCGCGTTCTTCTCCATCGTCACCTCGTCGATGACGCCGCGGTGCAGCAGCTCACGTCCGAGGTAGAGGTTGCCGACCACGTCGAGGTTGTCGCACAGCGCGAGGTCCTGGTAGACGGTCGCGACGCCGAGTCCCTGCGCGTCGTGCGGCCGGTTGATGCTGACCGGCTTCCCCTCCCACTCGATGACGCCCTCATCGATGGGATGGACACCCGCGATCGTCTTGACCAGGGTGGACTTTCCTGCGCCGTTGTCGCCCACCAGGGCGACCACTTCTCCGGCGTGGACCTCCAGCTCGACGTCGGTGAGTGCCTGGACCGCACCGAATCGCTTGGAGACCCCGCGCAACGCCAACACGGGCGTAGCGGACACGTGAACCATCTCCTTCGCCGCCTGACCGGCGGGGATGCCGCGCGCAACGAACAGGCGCGGAGGGATGTGCGCGACGCGCGGGTGACGCGGCGTCGACGCACGAGGTTTACAAGATGAACATGCGCGAATCCGCTGCTCTTGGCAACGGTTCCGTCCGACGCCCGCCCCGGCAGCGGGGTGTGAAGGTGGGGCGGGCGTCGGACAGGTCTCGCGGGACCGCGGGGGCGGTCGACAGGTCCCGGGGAACGACCCGCGGGCGGCTCACGCCGGCTCGGGCGGTCCCCCGGGACCGGGGCTGCTACTGGAGGCCGGCGGCCTTGCAGGCGGCGGCGTACTCGGGCGTGCAGATCTGGGCCACCGTGAAGAGCCCGTCCTTGACGACCGTGTCCTTGATGTTGGCCTTGGTGACCGACACCGGGGTCAGCAGCTGGGAGGGCACCTTGTCACCGGAGCCGCTGGTGAGCGTCTGGGTGGCCAGGGACTTGATGTCCTTGCCCTCCAGCAGGTTGACCGCGAGCTGGGCGGCGGTCTCGGCCTCGGGCTTGTAGGCCTTGTAGACCGTGGCGGACTGGGTGCCGGCGACGATCCGCTGGATGGCCGCGAGCTCCGCGTCCTGGCCGGTCAGCGGGATGTTGCTGATCTTCGCGCCCTTGAGGGTGTTGGCGATGCCGCCGGCCATGCCGTCGTTGGCGGCGTAGACGCCCGCGATGTTCTTCGCGCCCAGCTGGGTGATGGCCGCGGACATCTTCTGCGCGGCGACCGTGTCCTTCCACAGGCCGGACTGCTCGTAGGCGATGTCGACCTTGCCGTCGAGGATCTTGTGCGCGCCCTGCTTGAACTGGGCGGCGTTCGGGTCGGCGTCGTCACCGTTGATCATGACGATCTTCGACTTCGGGGTGGCCTTGGCGCCGAGGGCGTCGAGCAGGGCCTGGCCCTGGAGCTCGCCGACCTTGACGTTGTCGAAGGAGACGTAGGCGCTGACCGGGCCCTGGGCGAGGCGGTCGTACGCGACGACCTTGACGCCCTTGTCCACCGCGGACTTGATGGACGACTTGATCGCGGCCGAGTCCTGGGCGGAGATCACGATGACCTTCACGCCCTTGGTGACCATGTTGCTGACCTGCTGGGCCTGCTTGGCCGGGTCGGCCGCGGCGTTCGCGTACTCCAGCTTGCAGTCGGAGCAGAGCGCCTTGACCTTGGCGTCGAAGTACGGCTTGTCGAACTTCTCGTACCGCGCGGTGACGCTGTCGGGGAGCAGCAGGCCGATGGACTTGTCGCCCGAGCTGCTGCTGCCGGAGTCGCTGCCCTTGTCGCCTGCCTTGCCGCACGCGGCAATCGACAGTGCCATGGAGACGGCGGTGGCGCCGATCACGACTCTACGCATCGTTGCGTTCATTTGGACTTGCCTCCCTGACAGGGCCGCAACGCTGCGGCCGAGGTGGCTGGAAGTCAACTCGGCCACACGTGCGACGTCAAGAAGTAAATACTTAACGAGATGGCAACGGCGTCATGCGTTCTCTAAGTGAAGGCAGGTGTCGCGGCGGTCAGCGTGCCGTCCAAAAGGGTCGAATCACCCATCTCGCTCAGCGCGAGGGCGAGTGCTCCGAGCACCTCGGCACGACCCCCAAGTGCCCCTGGGAGAACGGAGAGTTGACGCGCCGCACTCGGAATCGCATAGCGGCCGACGGACTCCCTTATCGGACCGAGCACCAGCTCACCGGCCTCGGCGAGATCGCCGCCGAGGACCACCCGGCTGGGGTTCAGCAGGTTGCAGAGATTGGCGACTCCACTGCCGATGTGTCGGCCGACGTCGGCGATCACCCGACGGCAGCCCGGGTCTCCGTCCCTGGCCAGCCGCACGACGCCTTCCATCGTCAGATCCGTGCCGTGGCTGGACTGGAGGAGCGGCAGCACGTAGCGCGCGGCCGCGAAGGTCTCCAGGCAGCCCCGGTTTCCGCAGCGGCAGACGGGGCCGGACTCATCGAGTGTAATATGTCCGATTTCTCCTGCGGTGCCGCCGGGGCCGCGGTAGATCTTCCCCTCGATCACCAGACCGGCGCCGACACCGCTCGCGACCTTGATGTACGCGAGATCGCGCACCCCCCTGCCGCTGCCCCAGACCATCTCGCCGAGCGCGCCGAGGTTGGCGTCGTTGTCCACGTGCACGGCGACGCCCAGCCGGTCCTTCATCTCCTCGGCGGGGCGGGTGCCGATCCAGCCGGGCAGGATCGCGGAGGAGCCCAGGGTGCCGGACTCCAGGTCGATCGGCCCGGGGACGCCCAGCCCTACTCCGGCGACCTTCGACCGGTCCACCCCGGTGGCCTCGATCAGGCGGCTGACCAGCTGTTCCGCCCGGTCGAAGCCCTGTGTGGACGAGGCGTCCACGTCCAGTGGCTCGGACTCCTCGGCGAGCACCTGGTGGGCCAGGTTCCCCACCGCGACCCGTAGATGGGTGTGGCCGAAATCGACACCGATGACGATGCCCGCGTCCCCGCTCAGACTGACACTGCGGGCCCTGCGTCCGCCGGCCGAGGTGGGCGTGACCTCGACGGTCCCGCCGTCCTTGAGCTCACGCACGATGTTGGAGACGGTCGCGGCCGACAGGCCGGTCGTCCGGGCGATCTCCGCCTGTGTGAGGGACCCGGCCAGGCGCACGGCGCGTACGACTCGCTCCAGGTTGGCTCGGTGCAGTGACGACTGCGACCCCGGAGTCTCCACGACGACCTCCTGCGCGCGGGACCGCTTCGATGAGGCCCCGTCTATGTCCAACTAGTGAACTCTAAGCTGAGCTGTTCGGGTCGCCTCCCGTCAAGAGGTTGAACAGTATCCGCATGCGTGCGAAGCGACACGGAGGGTGGCGGAACGCTCGGTCGCGGGGTGTGCGGGACCGGCTGCGGGGCGTGGCGGACCGGGTGACGGCAGGGCGACCCGCGCCCGCGGCGCCCCGGTCGCCGGGCGCGCGAGGACCGGTGCGGTCAAGGGGTGCACGCAAGGCTCGGGGCGGACGGCCGACGGCGGACGGGAGCGGCGGACGGGACCCGTGCTCGGGGTCGGCCCGTACACGGCCGGGGGGGCCGAGCGGCCGGACGGGTCCGACGGGCGCGGGCCGGACCGGGCGCGGGGCGCTCCATGAACGGCCCGAAAGGCGGGCGTCCGGGCGGGCGGCGGCGCGCGGCGGACCCCGGCCGGTGCGCGGGCCGGAGGGCGTCGTTCCCGTTCCGGCGCCGCTGCGTCGCTACTTCAGCGCGCCCGCCGTCAGGCCCTGCACCACCTGCCGCTGGAAGACGATGTACGCGGCCAGCACCGGCAGCATCGCCATCACCAGGCCCGCGAACAGCCCCGACCAGTCGCCCTTGTACCCCTGGCTGACGGCCAGTTGGACCAGCCCCTGGGTGAGGACGCGCTTGTCGGGGTCGGTGTTGAGGACCGTGGGGAGCATGTACTGGTTCCACTGCCCGAGGAAGTTGAAGATGCCGACGCTGATGAGACCGGGCTTGGCCATCGGCAGCATGATCTGGAAGAACGTACGGCTGTGCGAGGCGCCGTCCACGAAGGCGGCCTCCGCCACCGACGTGGGAAGGGTGCGGAAGAAGGCGGTCAGGAAGAACACCGTGAACGGCAGCGAGTAGGCGATGTAGACGAGGATCAGGCCGTGGATGGTGTTGAGCAGCCCCATGTTGTTCACGACGTAGAACAGCGGCACCAGCGCCAGCATGATCGGGAAGCTCATGCCGCCGATGAAGAGGTAGTAGACGAAGCGGTTGCCCGGGAAGTCGAAGCGGGCCAGGACGTAGGCCGCCATGGAGCCGAGGGCCAGCGTGCCGAAGAGCGAACCGCCCACCACGAGGACGGTGTTGAGGAAGTAGTCGCTCATGTCGGCCTCGGTCCAGGCCCGCGACCAGTTGTCGAAGTGCAGGGTGTCCGGCAGCGACCAGGGCGAGCCGAAGATGGAGCCGTCGTCCTTGAAGGAGGTCATCACCGCCCAGAGCAGGGGCAGCACGACCATGATCGCCCAGATGACCAGGATGCCGTGGGAGAAGGCGTTGAGCACCCTTCCTTCCCCGGCGTCCCGCGCCGGCCGCTCCTTCACGGGCGGGCCGGCCTTGGTGACGGACGCGCCGGAGCCGGCGTCGGCCGGCAGGGGGGCGGAGGTCTCGGTCGTCTTCATCGTCAGTACTCCAGCCGTTCGCGCCGTCCCAGCCGCAGCACGACCGCGGCGAAGGCCAGCGTCACGACGAGCAGGGCGACGCCGATGGTGGTGGCGTAGGCGGCCTGACCGTCGCGGAAGGCCTTCTGGTACACGTACAGAACCATCACGGTGGTCGAGTAGTCGGGGCCGCCCGGCCCGGTCGTCATGATCTGCACGACGGCGAACGACTCGGCGCCGAGGGCGAGGATGCCCATGTAGACCCACCCCGACTGCACCGTGTCCCAGAGCAGCGGCAGGGTGAGGCGGAAGAACGTCGTGGACCGGTTCGCTCCGTCGAGCAGCGCGGCCTCGTAGAGGTCGGCCGGGATGGAGGCCATGCCGGCCGAGAACAGGACCACGAAGAATCCGACCGTCGACCAGACGAGCACCGCCATCACGCACCACAGGGCGAGGTCCGGGTCGCCGAGCCAGAGGGGCTGGACGTCGTCCAGTCCGATCCCCCGCAGGAGCGAATTGACGGCGCCGCTGTCCGGGTTGTAAGCGAAGGCGAACAACAGCGCGACGATGGCGATGGAGAGCACCTGCGGGAAGAAATACACGATCTTGTAGAAGGAGGAGCCGCGGACGCCGGAGACCGCCGGTCCGCCCCTCCTCCGCCGCCCGCCGACATTGATCATGAAGGCGAGGAACAGTGCGAGACCGATCGTCACCACGGGCAGCACGATCGCGAACATCAGGCTGTGCCGCAGGGATTTCCAGAAGATGTCGTCGTGCAGCATCCTGCGGTAATTGTCCAGGCCGACCATCTTGAATTCGGGGCTGAGGCCGGTCCAGTCCGTGAACGAGTAGTAGATGGACTGGATGAACGGCCACACCACGAAGAGCGCGTACAGCCCCAGGGGCAGCGCCAGGAACCCCACGATGAATCGGTACTTGCCGTGCTGCATCGCCACTCCGGTGCTTCTGCGGACGCTTCGCGGCGCTTTCGTCGTCACTGGTGCTTGTAATGCTTGACGGACCCGTCCTTGGCCGTCGCGTCGGCGTAGTCCTGGATCTTCTTGATCGCCTCCGCGGGAGTGATCCGGCCGGCCATCATCTCGCCCAGTCCGGACACCCCGATCTTCTCCTTCTGCAACTGGACGTACCAGTCCTGCAGCCGGGGATTCACCACGTTGGAGCCCGCCTTGTCCAATGCGGCGACGCCCGACTTCAGACCCGGGGTCAGTGTGATGCCGTCGGTGCCGCCGTTGTACGCGGTCAGCGACTTGACCTTCGAGGTGAAGTTCCTCGACGACGCCTCGCTGAGCATGATGCGCAGTTGTTCCATGCCGCCGGCGGTGTTCGCCGCCTTCGCCGGAACGACGAACGGCTCGCCCCCGGAGGCCCAGATCGTGCCGAAGGGCATCTTGTCGGAGGAGTCGATCCCGGTCGGCGCGGACACCGCCAGGTCGAAGTCCGCCGGGATGACGTTCGCCGACTCGTTCTCCACCCAGGAGCCGTTGGGGATGAACAGCGCCTTGCCCTTGGCCCACGCGGTCTGGGACTGGATGTGGTCGAGCCCCGGGGTCCCCCGCAGGACGTAGCCCTTCTTGTAGAGCTCGTAGTACGCGTCGAAGCACGCCTTCACGGCAGGGTGCTTCCAGGCGTTCGGTTCCAGGTTGTCGATGGCGTCGAGGACCTCGCGACCGCCCACCTTGCCGATCATCGGATAGAGCGAGAAGGGAAGGTAATAGGGGTACTTGCCCGCATATGTCCAGCCGGCCATGCCCTTCTTCTTGGCCTTCTCACAGACCGCGAGCATCTCGTCCCAGGTCTGCGGATACGCGGCGTCGAGCGAGTCGAGCGCCTTCTGCGAGTACCAGACGCCGTAGACCGTGTAGGCGTAGTACATGATCCACACCGGGGCCCCGTCGAACTGGCCCATCTCGACGATCCCGGGGCGCAGGGTGTCGCGGACCTTCTTGGCGGGATCGTCGAAGGAGGCGGCGTCGAGGAGCGGGGTGAGGTCGGCGAGCTGGTTCTTGCCCACCAGGACGCCCATGTCCATCTGCTCGGCGCCGGAGTTGTCGATGAGGTCGGGCGGGGTGCCCTGGTTGAAACGGGGCTGGAGCGTCGACTGGATCTTCTGCGTGGCCGAGAACTTCACCTTCGCCTGAGGGAAGGCCTTCTCGTAGATCTTCACGGCGTCCTCGGCGTACTCCTTGCCGAAACCGCCGTCGAACAGGACGAATTCCATCGGGGCGGTCTCGTTCACCGCGAGCGGGTTCTTCGCGGTCTTCTTTCCCGCCTTGGCCTTGTCCTCGCCGCCCCCGCCGCTGCTGGCGCAGGCGGCGAGAAATCCCATCGTGGGGACCGAGACCAGACCCAGCGCCGCCGATCTCCTGATCAGATCCCTGCGCCCGACACCCGCGGCGCGGTGCTGCCCGGAATGACTCCTCTCGGGGCCGCGCTTGTCGAACTCGCGCTGCTCGAAACCGTGCTGCTCCATGCCCTCGTGTGCAAAACCGTCGTTCTCGGAGTGGGATCCCATGCTCAAGTCCTCGCCTTCTCCAGGACTCAGGCGGTGCGCCGGATCCTTCCCGGCACCGCGGTCGGGTCACGCAGGGTCGCGCGGAGCGCGTGGTGCGAAGGTCTCGCGGAGTGGAGGATGAATCGCCGACAGGTATAGTCCATTCTCGGCCGACGGGGCAAGATCGAATACAAGGTTGGCCATGGGTCTTTTCCGAGTTGAGACCTCCTGGAAATATGACCGGCGGATGGGCGCCTTGCCGGAGAATTGCATGAAATGACCCCTCGCTGACGCAATCAACATCCTTGACATCACTGTCCACTTGCCCACCTACTGATTCCTGCGCAACCAGGAGGACAACGTTGTCCGGGGCGTGGTCCGGCGCGGGGAGGGTGCTGACGCATGCAACGGTCTGGGCGGTGGTGGGCGGTCGTGATCGCGGCCGTGCTGGTGGCGACGGCCGGCGCCGCGCCGGGAACGGCGGCGGCCCTGCCGAACCGGGATCCGCTCCCCGAGCGGAGCTTCGCCTCGTCCTTCGAGGCGGGTGAGCGCGCCCCGGACTGGCTGAGCACCGTCGAGTCCGCGCCCGGCGGCGGCAGGCGCGCCTCGGGCGTGGACGGCGGCTACGGCGGCGGGCTCCCGGGCGATGTGACCGACCGGGTCACCGACGTCCGGGCGAGCGCCGAGAACACGGCCGGCGGTGAGGTGAAGGAGAACCTCGTCGACGGCGAGTCGAGCACCAAGTGGCTGGCCTTCGCCGCCGACGGGTGGGTGGAGTTCGACCTCGACCGGCCGGCCCGGGTGAGCACCTACGCTCTGACGTCCGCGAACGACGCCGCCGAGCGCGACCCCGCCGACTGGACCCTCTCGGGCTCGGCGGACGGCGCTGCCTGGACGCCGCTCGACACCCGCACCGGGGAGTCCTTCGCCGAGCGGTTCCAGACCCGCGCCTACGACCTCGCGGCCCCGGCCGAGTACCGGCACTTCCGGCTGGAGGTGTCCAGGAACCACGGCGCCCGGATCCTGCAACTCGCGGACGTGCGGTTCGGCACGGGCGGCGGCGACGGGCCCGTCCCGCCGGACATGCTCACCACGGTGGACCGCGGACCCGGCGGATCGCCGACGGCCAAGGCGGGCGCCGGGTTCACGGGACGGCGGGCGCTGCGCTACGCGGGCCGGCACACCGCCGCCGGCCACGCGTACTCGTACAACAAGGTGTTCGACGTGGACGTGCCGGTCGGCCCGCGCACCGAGCTGGCCTACCGGATCTTCCCCGCGATGGCGGACGGCGACCTGGACTACGCCGCCACCCACGTCTCGCTCGACCTGGCCTTCACGGACGGGACGTACCTGAGCGCGCTCGGGGCGAGCGACCAGTACGGGTTCCCGTTGTCGCCCCGCGGACAGGGCGCGGCGAAGGTGCTGTACGTCAACCAGTGGAACGACGTCGTGTCGGGGATCGGCGCGGTGGCGGCCGGGAAGACCGTCGACCGGATCCTGCTCGCCTACGACTCCCCCGCCGGACCCGCCCGGTTCCGCGGCTGGGTGGACGACGTCGCGCTGCGCACGGCGGCCCCGGAGCCGAGGAAGGCCCACCTCTCCGACTACGCGCTGACCACGCGCGGCACCCAGTCCAGCGGCGGCTTCTCGCGGGGGAACACCTTCCCCGCCACGGCGGTGCCCCATGGCTTCAACTTCTGGACGCCGGTGACGGACGCGTCCTCGCTCGGCTGGCTGTACGACTACGCGCGGGGCAACAACGCGGACAACCTGCCCACGATCCAGGCGTTCGGCGCGAGTCACGAGCCGAGTCCGTGGATGGGCGACCGGCAGACGTTCCAGGTGATGCCGTCGGCCGCGTCCGGGGTCCCGGACACCGGACGGACGGCCCGGGCGCTGGCCTTCCGGCACGTGAACGAGACGGCTCGCCCGTACTACTACGGCGTGCGGTTCGAGAACGGCGTCACGGCCGAGCTGGCCCCGACCGACCACGCGGCCGCCCTGCGCTTCACCTACCCGGGCCCGGACGCGAGCGTGGTCTTCGACAACGTCACCGACGAGGCCGGGCTCACGCTCGACCGGGACGCCGGCGTCGTCACCGGCTACTCGGACGTGAAGTCGGGGCTGTCGGCGGGCGCGACCCGGCTCTTCGTGTACGGCGAGTTCGACGCGCCGGTGACGCAGGGGGCGTCGAGCGGGGTGAAGGGGTACCTGCGGTTCGACGCGGGCGCGGACCACGCCGTCACCCTGCGCCTGGCGACGTCGCTCATCGGCGTCGACCAGGCCCGCGACAACCTGCGGCGGGAGATCCCGGCGGACACCGGTTTCGCGACGGTCAAGGCGCGGGCCCAGCAGCAGTGGGACCGGCTCCTGGGCACGGTGGAGGTCGAGGGCGCGAGCCGGGACCAGCTGACGACGCTGTACTCCAGCCTGTACCGGCTGTACCTGTACCCCAACTCCGGTTTCGAGAAGGTGGGCGCGACGTACCGGTACGCCTCGCCCTTCTCGCCGATGACGGGCGCCGACACCCCGACGCACACCGGCGCGAGGATCGTCGACGGGAAGGTCTACGTCAACAACGGTTTCTGGGACACCTACCGCACGACCTGGCCCGCGTACGCGCTGCTCACCCCGACGCAGGCCGGTGCGCTGACCGACGGCTTCGTGCAGCAGTACAAGGACGGCGGCTGGACCTCGCGCTGGTCCTCCCCCGGCTACGCCGACCTGATGACCGGCACGTCCTCGGACGTCGCCTTCGCCGACGCGTACGTCAAGGGCGTGCGCTTCGACGCCGCGGCCGCCTACGAGGCGGCGCTGAAGAACGCCACGGTCGTCCCGCCGTCCCCGGGAGTGGGGCGCAAGGGCATGGCGACCTCCCCCTTCCTCGGCTACACCGGCACGGCCACCCACGAGGGGCTGTCATGGGCGCTGGAGGGCTACCTCAACGACTACGGCATCGCCCGCATGGGGCAGACCCTGTACCGGCGGACGGGCCTCCAGCGCTACCGGGAGGAGTCCGACTACTTCCTGAACCGCGCCCAGGGCTACGTCCACCTCTTCGACGCAGGCGCCGGGTTCTTCCAGGGCAGGGACGACAAGGGCGACTGGCGGGTGCCGTCCGCCGGCTACGACCCGAGGGTGTGGGGGTACGACTACACCGAGACCAACGGCTGGGGCTATGCCTTCACCGCGCCGCAGGACAGCCGGGGCCTGGCCGCCCTGTACGGCGGCCGCGCCGGTCTGGCGAAGAAGCTCGACGCCTATTTCGCCACTCCGGAGACCGCCTCCCCGCGGTTCGCGGGGTCGTACGGCGGAGTGATCCACGAGATGACCGAGGCCCGGGACGTGCGGATGGGCATGTACGGGCACTCCAACCAGGTCGCCCACCACGCGATCTACATGTACGACGCGGCCGGACAGCCCTGGAAGGCGCAGGCGAGGGCGCGGGAGGTGCTCGCCCGGCTCTACACGGGCAGCTCGATCGGACAGGGCTACCACGGTGACGAGGACAACGGCGAGCAGTCGGCGTGGTACCTGTTCTCCGCGCTCGGCTTCTACCCGCTGGTGATGGGCGGCGGCGAGTACGCGGTCGGCTCCCCCCTGTTCACCAAGGCGACCGTGCACCTGGAGAACGGCAGGGACCTGGTGGTCAGGGCGCCGAAGAACAGCGCGCGCAACGTCTACGTGCAGGGCCTGAAGGTCGACGGCCGCCCCTGGACGTCCACCGCGCTGCCCCACGCGCTCCTCGCCAAGGGCGCGGTCCTGGAGTTCGCGATGGGGGCGCGGCCCTCGGCGTGGGGTTCCGGCAGGAACGCCGGGCCGGTCTCGATCACCCGGGGCGACAAGGCTCCGGCGCCCCGGACGGACGCGTTGAAGGGCGACGGGGGCGCGCTGTTCGACGACACGTCGGCCACCCGGCAGGCCGTGTCGGGCACGGTCGCTCTGCCGGTCACCGCGCGGACCAGGGCGGCGCAGTACACCCTGACGTCCGCCGAGCACGCCCGCGCTCCCGGCGGGTGGACCCTTCAGGGGTCCGTGGACGGCCGTGCGTGGAGGGACCTGGACCGGCGATCCGGGGAGACCTTCCGCTGGGACCGTCAGACGCGGGCCTTCACGATCGCGCGACCCGGCGCGTACGGGCACTACCGGCTGCGCTTCGACGGGGCGGGCGGCGCCGGCCGCACGGCGGGCGAACTGCTGCTGGCGGAGGTCGAGTTGCTGTCCTGATCGGGTGGCCGGCAGCGGTCGTCCGCTGTACCGGCGGTCACTCGTGGACCACAATGGGCGGGTCGTGCGCCAGCGTCGCGCGGCCCGCCGCCGAGGGGGGAACGGGATGCCCGTCACCGACGCCGACGTCTTCGTCGTCGAGGGGGTCGACCCCGCCTGGTTGCCGCCGGGCGCGTTCCGGGCGCTGGGCAGCCGGCGGACCCTGGTACACGGTGCGGGCCCCCTGACGGAGACCGTGCACGCCGAAGTCGCCCACGCGTGCGCGCGGTTCGGCGGGCAGGTCGAACGGGAGGCGTCGGACGACCCGTACGACCTCGTCCTTCGCGTCGCCGACGCCGACGGGAGCGGCGACCGCGCCGACGACGAAGGGTTCGTCCTCGAACGGGCCGCGGGGACGACCACGGTCACGGCGGGCGGCCGACGCGGCCTGCTGTACGGGCTGTTCCACGTCGTACGGCTGGGTGAGGACGCCTTCCGCGGCACCCGGCCGCGAGAGGAGCACCGGCCGGCGACGGCGCTGCGGATGCTGGACCACTGGGACAACGTGGCCGTTCATCCGGTCATGGGGCAGGTGGAACGGGGATACTCCGGCGGCTCGTTGTTCTGGCGGGACGGACGGGCCCGCGACGACACCCGGCGCCTGCGGGCGTACGGCAGGCTGCTGGCGGCCTGCGGCGTCAACGCCGTCTCGGTCAACAACGTCAACGTCCACGACGTCGAGGCGCACCTGCTCACCGACCGGATCGACGAGGTGGCGCGGATCGCCGGGGCGTTGCGCCCGTACGGCATCCGCACGCATCTGTCGGTGACCTTCGCCGCCCCGGTGGTCCTGGGCCGGCTGCCCACCGCCGACCCCCTGGACGCGGCCGTGCGCGACTGGTGGGCGAAGGCCGTGCACGACGTGTACGAGGCCGTCCCGGACTTCGGCGGGTTCGTGGTGAAGGCCGACTCCGAGGGCCGGCCGGGCCCGTTCACCTACGGCCGCACGCACACGGACGGCGCGAACATGCTGGCCGCGGCCCTCGCCCCGTACGGCGGCACGGTCCACTGGCGGGCCTTCGTGTACGACCACCGCCAGGACTGGCGGGACCGCTCGACGGACCGGGCACGGGCCGCCTACGACCATTTCGCGCCGCTGGACGGGGAGTTCGCCGACAACGCGGTGCTTCAGGCGAAGCACGGGCCGATGGACTTCCAGGTCCGTGAACCGGTCTCGCCGGTGTTCGGCGCGCTGCGGCGGACCCGGGTCGCCGTCGAGATGCAGATCACCCAGGAGTACACCGGGCAGCAGCGGCACGTGTGCTGGCTGGGACCCATGTGGAGCGAGGTGCTGCGCTTTCGTCCGGGCGGCGCACAGGGACCGACGGTCGCTCAGGCGGCGGGCGACGGGGCGGTGGCCGTGTCCAACGCCGGCGACGACCCGTACTGGACGGGGCACCCGCTGGCCCAGGCCAACCTCTACACCTTCGGCCGGCTCGCCTGGCGGCCGGACGCCGACCCGCTCGGGATCCTGGACGAGTGGATCGCGCTCACCTTCCCCGCCGCCCCCGAGCGGCTGGCGGAAGGACTGCGCGCGGTGCTGCGGAACTCCTGGCGGACCTACGAGAAGTACACCGCCCCGCTGGGCGTGGGGTTCATGGTGCAGCCCGGGCACCACTACGGCCCGGCCGTCGACGGCTACGAGTACAGCCCCTGGGGGACGTACCACTTCGCCGACCGGGACGGCGTCGGCGTCGACCGCAGCGCGGCGACCGGCACCGGCTACGCGGGCCAGTACGGCGAACCCTGGTCCGCGCTGTACGAGTCGGCGGCCACCTGCCCCGACGAGCTGCTGCTGTTCTTCCACCACGTGCCGTACGGGCATGTCCTGCACAGCGGGAAAACGGTCGTGCAGCACATCTACGACACGCATTTCGAAGGGGTCGAGGAGGCCGAGGAGGCGCGCCGGGTGTGGGCGGGACTCGCGGACCTGGTCGACCCGGCGCTGCACGCGCGCGTCGCGGAACGCTATGACGAACAGGTGCGCTGCGCCCGGGAGTGGCGGGACCAGGTGAACAGCTACTTCCTGCGCAAGTCGGGCGTTCCCGACGCGCGGGGACGCACGATCCACTGAAGCACGAGGACGGTCACGCCGAGCGGGCCCGACGTCAGGGCGTCGCCCCGTTCGAACCGCCGGCCCGTGCGGAGGTCACGCGCCGCGGCGGGAGTCGGCCGTCGTTCCCGGGTCCGTGCCCGCTCGTGCGGTGAACTCCTCCTGGGTCTCGACGATCACCGGGCGACTCCACCGCAGCAGGGACAGCAGCAGCGGTGCGGCCAGCACGGCGGTCAGCGCCTCCGTCAGCGCGGCCGTCACCGTGGCCGCCAGGACCAGCAGCGACGCCGCGGCAAGGGTGACGCGCCGCCGGTGGAGCAGGAAGTAGGCCGCGAGGCGCGCGGTGTCCCGGGCACGGAACGTGAACAGCGAGGTGAGGACGAGGGCGTGGGCGCCCCAGAGCAGACAGGCCACGCCGACGGCTCCGAGGAGAACCGCCCACCACAGGGGCAGAGCGGTCGCGGCGAAGTGGGTGAGGGTGAAGACGATCACGGTGAGCCAGGCCGACAGCGGGGCCCAGAGCTTCAGCGCGGGAAGGGTGTTCAGGCGCAGACCCCGTCCGAACGCCCGGGCCGGGTGCAGGTCGGTGAGGTCACGGCTGCGATGGTGCAGCGCGTACAGCGCGGCGGACGCGGCCGGGCCGAGCGGTGCGAGGCAGACGGCGGCCAGGGGCAGGTTGGCGGGGTCGGGCCCCAGGGCCAGGAGGCCGGCCAGACCGGGGGCTGCGGTCGCAAGGAGCAGGACCTCGACCGTGAGGAGGGTGTGCAGCAGGGCGGCGGCCCGGGAGAACGGTCCGGTGCCGAAAGCGACGGTGGTGGCGGTGCTCATGAGTCCCCCTGGCGGACGCGCGACGACGGTGGACGACCCGGACCGGGACCCGGACTCGGACCCGGCCGCGCCCCGGACCCTCACCCGGGCCCGGATGCGGTTGCCGGTGGGGACGGCGGGCCGGGGCGGCGCCGGCGGAGGCGGTGCTCACGGCGCCGGCCGGCCCAGCACCCGTCGCTCGTCCCACCAGGGCGGTGTCTCGTCGGCGACCGGCGTCAGCTCCACGAGGGTGATCTCGTGGCGTGCCAGGGTGATGTCCAGCACCGCGCGGCCGTCCCGGACGGGCAGGCGCCGGTGGCTGCGGGCGGGCTCGGCGGCCTCGTGGAGGACGTCCAGCTGCCCGGGGCGCGGAGAGCGCGGACTGCCCATGTGCCGCCAGGCCGTGTACGCGTTTCCCCGGTCCTCGTCGACGCTGGACCGGCGGACGAAGACCTCCCCGGCTCCGGCGGGCAGTGACAGGCGCAGCGTGTGCCGGTCGGGGCCGGGGGTCTGCCCCGTCGGGTCGACGGGCGCCCAGGCCAGGACCGCGGTCCGGCCGTCCGCGTGGCGGGTGACGAGGTGGTCGTCACCCCGTGCCAGCAGGTCGGGGCCCATCCGGGCCATGAAGGCGTACAGGTGGTAGACCGGCTTCCTGACCTGCCGGTGGGTGAGCAGTCCGAAGCCGCCGTGGAAGAGAGCCGTGGGGACGCCGGCCTCCTCGAACATGTCGCTGAACGTCCAGTAGGAGAAGGAGTCCGCCAGATCGCCGCCGTGGGCGAGCACGGGGGCCAGGTAGGCGGCGTGGAACGCGGTGTCGTGGACCGGGTTGTCGGGGCGGTAGGAGGAGTTGAACTCGGTGATGTGCACCGGCAGCCCGGCGAGCGCGGTGCCCTTGAGCCGCTCACGGGGCGTGGCGAACTGGTCGAGCAGGTCGGAGGCCGGGGCGAGGGTCTGGTGGACGCCGAACGGGACGTGCTGGGCGGGGCCGGAGGTGTAGGCGTGTTTCGACACGAAGTCGACCGGCACGTTCCGGCGCTCGGTGAACTCGGCGAACCGGTCCAGCCACGCGTCGGCGCCGGGCGAGACGGCGGGGCCTCCGACCTGGAGAGCGGCGTCCACCTCCTTGACCGTGTGCGCGGTGACCTCGTACAGCCGGTGGTACGCGTCCTCATCCGCGTCCTGCCAGAAGTCGCGCAGGTTGGGCTCGTTCCACACCTCGACGGGCCAGGTGCGGACCTCGTCCGGTCCGTAGCGGTCGACGAGGTGGGTGAAGGTGGCGCGCACCAGGTCGGCCCACTCGCGGTGGGAGCGGGGCGGGGTGACGTTGCCCCGCCACCAGAAGACCGTCTGCTCGCCGGAGGCCAGTTCGGCGGGCATGAACCCGAGCTCCAGGAAGGGCCGGACACCGGCCGCCAGGTAGGCGTCGAGCACCTGGTCGACATAGGTGAAGCTGTGCAGGACGCGGCGCGCGCCCTCGTGGTCGTAGGGGCGGTACACGCCCATGCCGTCGCTGAGCAGGCCGTGGCCGCGGATGTACCGGAATCCGATGTCGCGCCGGATCAGGCCGAGGGAGTCCTGGTGGTCGCGGCGCAGGGCGAGTTCGGCGCGGCCGGTGCCGACGCAGTGCCGCCAGGCGTCGTGGAAGGGGCCCGTCGGCCGGGCGGGGACGTGGATCACCCGTTCTCCTTCTGGAAGCGTGCGCGCGCCTCGTTGTGCAGGTCGACGAGCCGGTCCATGTTCTTGGCCTTCAACTCGCCCACGTAGTCGTCCCATTCGGACAGCGGCCGCTTGCCGAGGACGAACTTGAGCATGTTCTGCGTGACGTGGTCCCGCAGGGGGGTGTCCCACAGCGAGGCCTGCTCCTGCTCGACGGACTGGAGCGGGTGGGCCGGGTCGATGGGCAGTTGCTCCCGCCGGGCCATGGCGTCCTGGAACCGCTTCTCGTCCGCGCCGAAGGACGAGGAGACCAGCGCCCAGCTGCCGCCGTAGGTGAAGACGCCGTTGAAGAAGCCGTAGTCCTTCTGGAGGTCCTTCGGCGCGTCCGGGTCCGACCCCATCAGGCTGATGCCGGGTTCGGTCCGGTACCGGCCGCCCGAGTAGGCGTAGGTGGTGCCCTCGACGCCCCACTTGGCGAACCGCTGCCCCTCGTCGGAGTACCAGAGCCAGTCGACGAACTGCATCATGGCGACGAACGTGTCGCTGGTGAGGGCCTTGCTGGAGATCATGACGCCGTTCTCCAGCCGGGCGCCGCCCATCACCACGGGGCCCGCCGGCCCGAGCGGGACCGGCACCATCTCGATCTTCGCGCCCTTGACCTGCTTCTCGAGGTTGTACCGGTAGTTCTGGACCAGCTCCTGCGAATTGGCGCTGATCGCGAAGGACTTCTGGCCGAACAGCTTCTGCACCGCCTCGTCGTCGGTCTGGGTGAAGCTCTCGGGGTCCACCAGCTTTTCGGCGACGAGTTTCCGCAGGTACTCGACGACCTGGCGGTAGGCGTCGGTGGCGCCGGTGAAGACGAACTCGCCGGCCTTCGCGTCGAAGCTGATGTTGTCGTAGGTCCAGCCCGCCTTCACCCCGTGCGCCTGGCCCAGATAGCTGAGCAACGCGGCGGCCGGGAACGGCGTGTTGGTGCTCCAGCGGTCGGAGAAGGGGTAGAGGTCCGGATGTTCGGCCTTGATCGCCTTGAGGACGTCGTGGACCTGGTCCCAGGTCGTGGGCAGGGCGAGCCCGAGCCTGTCCAGCACGTCCGTGCGAAGCGACAGCGAGTAGTTGGACTTGACCTTCTCGTGCAGGCCGGGCAGCAGGTAGTACTTGCCGTCGGACTGGCGGATGGAGTCCAGTTCGGGCTCCAGCTTCCATTTTCTGACCTTGTCCCGGAAGTTGGGCATGAGATGGACGTACTCGCTCACCGGGAGGATCGCACCCGACGAGACGAAGGCGACCTCGGACGGGTGGTAGGTCTTGGGGATGAGGAACGGGGCGTCGCCCGCTCCGATGAGGACGCTGCGCTTCTTCTCGTAGTCGCTCAGCGGGACGGCGATCGGCTTCAGGGTGACCCCGGTGCGTCGCGTGACCTCGTTCCAGAAGAGCCAGTTCTCCTTCATCGGGTAGACCGGGTTGTTGTTGTGCAGCACGGAGAAGGAGAGCGGCTTCGACGCCTTGAACCGCTGCCCGACGCGGTATTCCTTCATCGCTCCGTTCTGCTTCTTGGAGAGGTCCTTGTCATCGCCCCCGCTCTCGCCGCCCCCGCAGCCGGTGAGAGCCGCCAGGCCGATGAATCCTGCGGCGGAGAGCATCTGACGTCGTGACAGCTGGCCTGCGTTCTTCACGGAGACTCCCTTGTTCCGTCGGAGGTACGGCTCTCAGCCCTTCACCGCGCCGAGCGTGACGCCGGAGACGAAGTAGCGCTGGACGAACGGGTACACGCACAGGATGGGCAGCGCCGTCAGCACGATGGTCACGGCCTGGATGTTCGCTCCGACCTGGCTGAGCTGGTCGGTTCCCGCGCCGGCGTTCCCGCCGGTGGTGGCCCCCGAGATCAGGTTGCGCAAGTAGACCGTGACCGGCATCAGCTCCGTGCGGTCCATGTAGAGGTACGCCGAGAACCAGGAGTTCCAGAAGGACACCGAGTAGAAGAGCACCATGGTCGCGATGACCGCCTTGGACAGCGGCAGCACGATGCGGAACAGGATGCCGTAGGTGTTCAGTCCGTCGATCTCCGCGGCTTCCTCGAGCTCACGCGGCAGGCTCTCGAAGAACGCCTTCATCACCAGCAGGTTGAACACGCTGACCGCGTTGGGCAGGGCGATCGCCCAGACCGAGTTCTTCAGGCCGAGGCTGGTGACCAGGACGTAGTTCGGGATCAGCCCCCCGGTGAAGAACATCGTGAACACGGCGACGCCGACCAGCACCCCCCGCCCCCTGAGGTCGCTTTTCGACAGGACGTAGGCGTAGCAGGTCGTCAGGGCCATCGCGATGACGGTGGAGACGACCGTGTACAGCACCGTGTTGCCGTAGTTGCGCCAGAACATCGAGTCCCGGAAGACGATCCTGTAGGTGGTGAGGTTGAATCCCTTGGGCCACAGCGTCACTTCACCGGCGCGGATCTGCCGTTCCCCGCTGAAGGACCGCGCGACGATGTTGACGAAGGGGTACAGGGTCACCAGCACGACGAGGGTGAGGACGACGCCGTTGACGCCCTGGAAGACGCGGTAGCCGCGCGTGGGCTGGTGCACGGAGGTGCGCGGACGCGGAGCGCGGGCGGTCCGGGGGCTCACCACAGGCTCGTCCCCACGGTGCGCCGCGACAGCAGGTTCGCGCTCGTGATCAGCACGAGTCCGATGACCGCCTCGAACAGCCCGATCGCGGCGGCGTAGCTGAAGCTGTTGGACTCGACGCCGGTCCGGTACAGATAGGTGGAGACCACGTCGGCCGTCGGGTAGGTCAGCGGGTTGTACAGCAGGAGGACCTTCTCGAACCCGACCGCCATGAACGTGCCGATGTTGAGGATCAGCAGCGTGATCATGGTGGGGCGGATGCCCGGCAGCGTGACGTGCCAGATCTGCCGCCAGCGGCCGGCGCCGTCGATGCGGGCGGCCTCGTAGAGGTCCTCGTCGACGGTCGTGAGCGCCGCGAGGTAGAGGATCGTGCCCCAGCCGACGGTCTGCCAGATCTCCGAGCCCACGTACACGGTGCGGAACCAGCCGGGTTCCTGGATGAAGCGGACCGGTTCGTGGCCGAACCAGGACAGCACGTGGTTGACCGGACCGTCCGTGGCCAGCGTCTGCAAGGTGATGCCGGCGACGATCACCATCGACAGGAAGTGGGGAAGGTACGAGATCGACTGCACGAACTGCTTCAGCGCGCGCCGCCGCACCTCGTTGAGCAGCAGCGCCAGGACGATCGGCAGGGGGAAGCAGAACACGAGCGTGAGCCCGCCGAGCCACAGGGTGTTGCGGAAGACCTGCCAGAAGGTGGGGTCGGTGAGGAACATCCGCACGTACCGCAGCCCCACCCACCGCTCCCCGAGGATCGAGCCGCCCGGTTCGAAGCGCCGGAAGGCGATCACGTTGCCGATCATCGGCAGATACCGGAAGACGAGGAAGAACAGGAGCGGCAGCACGGCGAGCGAGTACAGCTGCCAGTCGCGGCGCAGCGACCGCCTGCGGCCCCGGCGCGGCGCGGCGCGCGCGGGCCCGTGCCGGGGCTCCGCCGGCGAGCGCCGGGTTCTGCGGGGTGGGGCCGACCTGGTGGAGGTGCTCATGCTCGGGCCTCCCGGGGCATCCTTCGAAACGCTCGATCAGTCGTGCGTGATCTCGAAACATTCGCGCCCTTACCGGTAACTGTGCGGCAACGTAAGGGCTCATGGAAAGCGCTGTCAATGGGTGCTGCACGGCGGGCTGACGGGAGCCGTGCGGCGTTGTGCAATCTCAACGGGCGGGGTAGAACCAGGTATTCGACTGCTGCGGTTCTCCGCAATTTTCTGGCTGGCCTACGCAACGATCGCTCCCCCCACGACCCTGCGAGGTGGCACCGTGCCCGCGTTCGACCTGCCGTTGCCCGAGTTGGAACGCCATCGCCCGCCGCTCGACGAACCCGCCGACTTCGACGCGTTCTGGGCCGAGACCCTGCACCGGGCGCACCAGCGAGAGCCGCTGGTGTCCGTGCGGCCCGTCGAGACCGGGCTGCGTCTGGTCCGGACGTGGGACGTCACCTTCCGGGGCTTCGCGGGCGACCCCGTCCGGGCCTGGTTCAGCCGCCCGGCCGGCGCGCGCGAGCCACTGCCCGCGGTCGTCGAGTACGTCGGCTACGGACGCGGCCGCGGCTTCCCGCACGAACGGCTGACCTGGGTGAACGCGGGCCATGCGCATCTGCTCATGGACAACCGCGGTCAGGGCGACCAGTACGGCGACGGAGGCGCCACCCCCGACCCGTGGGCCACCGCGCGGGGTGGTCCCGGACCCGCCGCCCGGGGTCTGCTCGCACCGGCGGACTATCACTACCGACGTCTCGTCACCGACGCCGTGCGCGCCGTGACCGCGGTCCGCGCGCTGCCCGGGGTCGACCCGGCCCACACGGTCGCCGTCGGGAACAGTCAGGGCGGCGGCCTCGCCCTGGCCGTCGCCGGCCTGGTCCCCGATCTCGCCGCCGCGCTGGTCACCGCCCCCTTCCTGTGCGGCGTCCGGCGCGCGCTGGAACTCACCGACACGGGTCCCTACGGGGAGATCGCCGGCTACCTCTGCGTTCACCGCGGCTCGGAGGAGGCGGCCTACCGCACGCTCTCCTACGTGGAAGGCGTCTCCTTCGCCCGGCGGGCCCGGGCCCCCGTCCACTTCGGCACGGGCCTGCGCGACACGGTCTGCCCGCCGAGCGGGGTGTACGCCGCGTTCAACCGTTACGGCGAGCTGAGCGGGGGCGCGCGTGCCCACAGGGAGATTCACCCCTACCCGTTCAACGGGCACGAGGGAGGCGGGGGCGAGCACGTGAGGCGTCAACTCGGCTGGCTGGCCGCACGGTTGGCGGAACGTGGGGCGACCCGCGCAGCACGGCCGGACCCGGCGGACATGGCGGTCATGGCGGACGTGGGGGATGCGGCGGACGTGGGGGACCCGGCGGGCTGACGTCGTCAGCACGGTGGGGCCGTCGAGGACGGACGGCGACAGGGAACCCTCGAACGAGCCGACGCGCCATCGCATCAGGGCCTGGGCGGGTTCGGGGCACGTTCCGGTGGGGCGGTTGCACCTCGGTCACGTCAGCCGCGTCAGGCCGCCGACCACGTCGGTCGTGCCAGGCCCGGCGGCCACATCGGTCGTGCCAGGCCCGGCGGCCACGTCGGTCGCAGCGGGTCGCAGGTCCGGTGGGCGTCGACCGCCCACCGGACCGCTCTCGCGAGCGTCGCTCAGCCGACCCGGCAGGGCAGGCTCGTCGTGCTGTCGCCGCCCGAGCCGGAGGTGACGTACCCGAAGGTCGTACTGCGGCCCGGACTCAGCGAGCCGTTCCAGTCGGCGTTGTGGACCATCACCGCCTGGCCGGTGTACGTGGCGTTGCCGCTCCACAGGCTGGCGACCGACTGGCCCGCCGGCAGCGTCCAGTCGACCATCCAGCCGAGCATCGGGACATCGCCGGAGTTGGTGACGGTCACCTCGGACTGGTAGCCGCCGTTCCAGGTGTTGGTGGTCCTGCGGGTGGCGGTGCAGGCGCCCGGAACCGGCTCGGTCGGGTTGCCGGGTTCGTGGATGCCGGTCACCTCGCCGTTCCCCCCGTCGAAGACGACGTCGGAGCAGGAGTAGAAGGTCTCCGCGCTGTCCGAGCGCTGCCAGACCATGTAGATGATGTGGCGACCGGACTTGCCCGCCGGGAGCCGGCCGGTCCAGGAGTAGTTGGCCTCCACCGTGCCGGGGCTGCCGTGCAGCGGCGGGTGGTCGACGGAGAGGAAGGGCTGGCTCTCCAGGTCGTCCCAGGTGAGGGTGCGGGTCGGGTCGAAGCCGTCCTTCGTGACGTAGACGTAGAACCAACCCGGGTGGGCCGCCCAGGCGTTGTACGAGAAGTCCACGGTCGAGCCCGAGGTGAGATGGGTCAGCGGCCAGTCGGCGCGCGGTGCGTTGAAGCCGGTGAAGTTGGCGTTGCCGCCGCTGCACAGTTGACCGTCGGGCACGAAGCCGCGGGTGCGGCCCGCCCCGTCGGAGCGCAGCACGGAGAACCAGTTGTAGAACGGCGTGGTGCCGCTCACCTGCTGGGCGTTCTTGCAGGCCGGGTTGACCGGTTTGATCTCACCGGTGTCGGTCAGCGCGTCCTGCCAGCACAGGAAGGTGCGACTGGCGGGCTTCATGGGGGTGCCGTGCGCCTCGGCCTTGCCGCCGGCCGTGACGATCAGGCCGAGGGCGGGAACGGTGGCCAGCAGGGCCAGCAGAACGAGGAAGAGGGCTCGGGTGCGTAAGGTCGTCTTCTCGTTTGGCGTGATCATGACAGATTGCATGGCAGATGAGTCCGCCTTCCGTGTACGGACCGTGCGGGCAGGGAGTGCACTGCGGATGCGGGACCGGTTCGCGTCCACGCCGGGTGCCTGCGGCGTGCGCGGCCGGCCTGCGAGGCGCGAAGTGGGAGCGTCCCGCTCGCGCCCGGCGGGTTCCGGTCCGTCGGGCGCGAACATATGGGAGCGCTCCCACTTCACCTGTGGCGGAAGGTAGCGCTGTACGGCCCACTTGTAAACGGGGTCGTCCGTGCCGCTTCGGCCCGCGGGAGGGCGGAAGGCGGCGCGAGGGAGGGCCGCAGCCGGCGCGCGCGGCATCCCGGCGCGGTGTGACCTGCGGCGTTCACCGGCCCGGACGGCGAGGGGCCGCACCCCCGTCATCGGGGATGCGGCCCTGAACTGCCGTGCGCTACCGCCTGGTCGACCGCTTACTTGCGGATCAGGCTGCGGAGCACGTACTGCATGATGCCGCCGTTGCGGTAGTAGTCGGCCTCGCCCGGGGTGTCGATGCGGACGACCGCGTCGAACTCGACGCCCGTGTCGGTGGTGACCTTGACCGTGCGCGGCGTGGTGCCGTTGTTGAGCTCCTCGACACCGGTGAAGGAGAAGGTCTCCTCGCCGGTCAGGCCGAGGGAGGCGGCGGACTGGCCCTCGGGGAACTGGAGCGGCAGAACGCCCATGCCGATCAGGTTCGAGCGGTGGATGCGCTCGTACGACTCGGCGATGACGGCCTTGACGCCGAGCAGCGCGGTGCCCTTGGCGGCCCAGTCGCGCGACGAGCCCGAGCCGTACTCCTTGCCGGCCAGGATGGCCAGCGGGGTGCCCTGCTCGATGTAGTTGCGGGAGGCGTCGTAGATGAACGACACCGGACCGCCGTCCTGGGTGAAGTCGCGGGTGTAGCCGCCCTCGGTGCCCGGCGCGATCTGGTTGCGCAGGCGGATGTTGGCGAACGTGCCGCGGATCATGACCTCGTGGTTGCCTCGGCGCGAGCCGTAGGAGTTGAAGTCACGACGCTCCACACCGTGCTCGGTGAGGTACTTGCCGGCCGGGGTGTCGGCCTTGATGGCGCCGGCCGGGGAGATGTGGTCGGTGGTGACCGAGTCGCCCAGCTTGGCCAGGACGCGCGCGCCCGTGATGTCGGAGACCGGGGTGGTCTCCATCGTCATGCCCTCGAAGTACGGGGGCTTGCGGACGTAGGTCGACTCGGCGTCCCACTCGAAGGTGTTGCCGGTCGGGATCGGCAGCGCCTGCCACTGGGCGTCGCCGGCGAAGACGTCCTGGTAGGACTTGTTGAACATGTCCTCGCCGATGGCGTTGGCCACGACGTCGTTGACCTCGGCCTCGGAGGGCCAGATGTCCTTGAGGAAGACCGGGTTGCCGTCCTGGTCGGCGCCCAGGGCGTCCTTGGTGATGTCCACCTTCATGGAGCCCGCCAGGGCGTACGCGACGACCAGCGGCGGGGACGCCAGGTAGTTCATCTTGACGTCGGGGTTGATCCGGCCCTCGAAGTTGCGGTTGCCGGAGAGGACCGAGGTGACCGCGAGGTCGTGGTCGTTGACCGCCTTGGAGACCTCCTCCGGCAGCGGGCCGGAGTTGCCGATGCAGGTGGTGCAGCCGTAGCCGACGAGGTTGAAGCCGACCTTGTCGAGGTACGGGGTGAGGCCCGCCTTGTCGAAGTAGTCGGTGACGACCTTGGAGCCCGGGGCGAGGGTGGTCTTGACCCACGGCTTGCGGGTCAGGCCCTTCTCCACGGCCTTCTTCGCGACCAGCGCGGCGGCGACCATGACGTACGGGTTCGAGGTGTTGGTGCAGGAGGTGATGGCCGCGACCGTCACCGCGCCGTGGTCGAGCTCGTAGGTCGAGCCGTCGGGGGCGGTCACGGTGACCGGGTTGGACGGGGCGCCGTTCGGCGCGACGGCCGGGGCGTCGGAGGCCGGGAAGGACTCCTTGCCGGACTCGTCGACGTCGTCCACGTAGTTGCGGACGTCCTGCTTGAACTGCTCGGCGGCGTTCGCGAGGACGATGCGGTCCTGCGGGCGCTTCGGGCCGGCGATGGAGGGGACGACCGTCGAGAGGTCGAGCTCCAGCTTCTCGGAGAAGTCGGGCTCGGCCTTCGGGTCCAGCCAGAGGCCCTGCTCCTTGGCGTACGCCTCGACGAGCGCGACCTGCTGCTCGGAGCGGCCGGTGAGCTTGAGGTACTTCAGGGTCTCGTCGTCGATCGGGAAGATCGCGGCGGTGGAGCCGAACTCCGGCGACATGTTGCCGATGGTGGCGCGGTTGGCCAGCGAGGTGGCGGCGACGCCCTCACCGTAGAACTCGACGAACTTGCCGACGACGCCGTGCTTGCGCAGCATCTCGGTGATCGTGAGGACGAGGTCGGTGGCGGTGGTGCCGGTGGGCAGCTCGCCGGTGAGCTTGAAGCCGACGACGCGCGGGATCAGCATGGAGACCGGCTGGCCGAGCATCGCGGCCTCGGCCTCGATGCCGCCGACGCCCCAGCCCAGCACGCCGAGGCCGTTGACCATCGTGGTGTGCGAGTCGGTGCCGACCAGGGTGTCCGGGTAGGCCTGGCCGTTACGGACCATGACCGTGCGGGCCAGGTGCTCGATGTTCACCTGGTGGACGATGCCGGTGCCCGGCGGGACGACCTTGAAGTCGTCGAACGCGGTCTGGCCCCAGCGCAGGAACTGGTAGCGCTCCTTGTTGCGGCCGTACTCCAGCTCGACGTTCTGCGCGAAGGCGTCGTTGGTGCCGAACTTGTCGGCGATCACGGAGTGGTCGATGACCAGCTCGGCCGGGGACAGCGGGTTGACCTTGGCCGGGTCGCCGCCGAGCTCCTTGACGGCCTCGCGCATGGTGGCGAGGTCGACGACGCAGGGCACGCCGGTGAAGTCCTGCATGATCACGCGCGCCGGCGTGAACTGGATCTCCTGGCTGGGCTGGGCCTGCGAGTCCCAGCCGCCGAGGGCACGGATGTGGTCGGCGG
>NZ_JAHHIT010000073.1 GCF_024539675.1 Streptomyces hilarionis
GTGCGGGGGGGGGTGACGGGGCGGGGGTCGAGGCCGCGGGTCAGCGGCGGTGCGCCCGGCGCGCCCGCCCAACAGGCGCTGGGTCGTCTCGGCGGGGATGCGGCAAGCAGGCCGACGGTGTGGACGCCGTAGTCGTGCAGCGCTGCGGCGTGGCGGGGGCCGATGCCGTGCAGGGCGTCGACCGGCAGCGGTCCCAGCCAGTCGGTGAGGTGATCGGAGGTGACGGCGAGCACGCCGCCCGGTGCGCTGATCTGGCTGGAGGCGGTGGCGGCGACGGTGATGGAGGGTCCGATGCCGATGTACAGGTCGACGCCGAGGCGGGACAGGGTGCGCACTCGCAGCACGTCTCCCAGCTGACGGGCGTCGGCGCCGTGATAGCGCAGGGCGCCTTTGAGCTCCATCAGGACGGCGGTGGGCGACAGGGCCTGCACGATCGGGGACAGTTCCGCCATCTCCTCCAGGACCTGGCGGTAGGTCTCCTCCGGGATCCGGTCGGGGCAGCGCACATGCATCACCGTGCTCTGACCTGCAAGCCTTCGTGTCGTCACGACGGTCACCTCGGCATCGATCTTGGGCATAGAATCGGAAATGTGTTCGATGACCTGCCGCCGGATCTGGAGCGCCTGCACACGCTGCGGGTGTGGCACGTCATGTGGCTGGCCCGCATCGACGCGAAGATTGAAGCCGTGCAGCAGCGCCAAACGGAGATCGAGCAGGGCAGGGCGCGCCGGCCCCCGCGGCCGGAGTGGACTGTCGAGCTCGGCATCGGCGCCGGCCGCCCGCCCGTTCAGGTCCACGCCGGCGACTGCCACGCGGCGGGCAAACGCCGTCGGCCCATCGACCGTGACGAGGCCCGCCGCCTCCTGGCCGACGGCTTGCGCGCCTGCACCCACTGCCGGCCCGACACCCTCCTGAACGTCATCGACTTATGGCGCGGCGTACCCCGGTCCCGTCTCCGTCCCTCGCCGCAAGGACATCCGCACGATGAGCACTCCCCCGCCTCCGGTCACCGACCCTGATCCGTCGACGTTCGTCTGCCTGGGAAGCCAGGTCGGCCCCTGCTCCGGATGCCAGCGCAAAACCTGGAAGTACGGCCACGGCGGCAGCCCCCTGTGCCAATGGTGCGCCGCGCCGGTCCTGAAGCAGTGGGGACCGCAGGTGCGCTACCTCAGCACCCGCCCCTGACCCCGTCCCGCTGCCCGGCCGGGAAGGCGTGATCAGCCCACGGAAGGAACGCGGGCGCCGATCTCGCGCGCCAGACGGTCCGCCTCCAGCGCGGCCGCCCCGCCCTCCAGGGCCACCGTGCGCAACACGCGCAGCAGGTCATGCGCCTCGTCCATCGTCAGCAGAGGCAGCCGCTGCGTGCCGTGCTCCACGGGGGCGAAGTCGATCTCGTCGAGATCAAGGTGGTCGTAGTCGTCCATGCGCTGGGCAACGCGGCCGGCGGCCGACAGGTCACGGCGTTGAACACCTGCGGCCCCGGGCCGGCGTTGTCGCCGGCCCGGGGCCGCAGGTGAAGCGGTGTGGTGGTGGAGGGCGGTCGCCTACGCGGCGAAAGGCTCTGCGGGGCTTCAGCCGAACGATCTTCCCCGCAGGCAATAGGTGAGGCCCGGGGACACTGTCCCCTCCACAACCACACCCCGCACAACACGCCCAGACAGACCGGCATTCCCGGGCCGGGCCGGCGGCCGGGGGCGGGCTCCCGTCCCGGCTCGGGGGAAACACGGAACGGGAGCCCTGCCCCATCTTCCACGCCGTGGGGCGCTGCGGATGCGTCAGGCGCTGCGCGGCCTGCGCGCCGCCACCTTCTTCGCCGTCTTCTTCGCGGCGCTCGTCTTCTTCGCCTGGCCCGTGGCCGTGGTCTTCTTGGCCGGCGCCTTCTTCACGCTCTTCTTGGCGGCCGTCTTCTTCTTCGGCTCCATCTCGTGCACGTCGGCGTCCGTGTCGGCGGTTTCGCCGCGGGATGCCTGGGCCTTGCGTACCGATTCCTGCAGTGCGGCCATCAGGTCCAGAACCTGGCCCTGTTCCTTGGGCTCGGGTGCCTCGGGCAGCGGCCTGTCCTCCCGTTTGGACTCGATGATCTTCGCGATGGCTTCGGTGTAGGCGTCGCGGAACTCCTCGCCCTCCAGGTCCTCGCGCGTCATGGACTCCATCAGCGCCAGCGCGCCCTCGATCTCCCCCTCCGACACCTCCACCGGCGCCGGCAACAGCTCGACGGGGTCGCGGATCTCGTCCGGCCAGCGCATCGCGTGCAGCACGATCGCGTCCCCGCGCACCCGCAGCAGGCCCAGGCGTTCACGGCCCGACCAGGCGTATTTGGCGACCGCTACCTTCGAGGAGCGCTCCAGGGCCTGGCGCAGGAGTTTGTAGGGCTTGGCCGCGACCTGGCCGGCGGGCTGGAGGTAGTAGCCCTCGGCGATACGGATCGGGTCCACCGACTCCAACGGCACGAACGCCTCGATCTCGATCGCCTTGGCCGTCGGCAGCGGCAGGTCGCGCAGTTCCTCATCGCTGATGGGGATGACCTGGGTTTTCGTGAGCTCGTAGCCCTTGCCGATCTCCGCCTGGGCGACCTCGCGGTCCTCGATCTCACACACCTTGCGGGTGCGGATGCGGCCCATGTCTTCGAGGTGGTACTGGTGGAAGTGGATGCTGTGGTCCTCGGTCGCGCTGACCACGTTGATCGGCACTGGCACGTTGACCGAACTAGCGCTTGAGTATTCGCAGGTCAGCGCCCTCTTCTGCTAGCTTCCCGGAATGCTTCAAGGCGACCTCCCTGAGAGGGACTTGACCGCGTTCGTCCTGCCCGAGATCGGCAGACTGCACGAGACCGGAGAGCGATGGACGCCGTACCAGTTACTGGGCTCCTCCGGTGTCGTCGTCGAGCCCGTCCAGGTCTTCTTCACCGAGCTCCAGGCTGAAGACAAACCTGCCTCCACGATCCGCTCCTACGGCATGGACCTGCTGCGCTGGTGGCGGTTTCTGTCGGCGTTCGACCTCGAGTGGAATCGGGCAACGCGCGCGGATGCGCGGGACTTCACCCGCTGGATGCAGATCGCGAACAAGCCGCAGCGCCTGCACTGGCGGCATCGCAAGGCCGGCTACACCGCCGAGACGGCCCCGAAGACCATGCGGAAGAAGGTCCCGGGGACGCCGAACGCGATCACTGGCAAAACGTCACCAGGTCCGCAGTACGCGGCGCGGACACGTGCCCACTGCGAAACGGTGCTCCGCACCTTCTACGACTTCCACCTGGCTGAGGGCACGGGACCGATCATCAACCCGTTCCCGCTGGACCGCTCCCGCGGTAGCGGTCGAGCGAACGCCCACCACCAGCCGGGACGGCCCTTCCAACGGGAACGATCTGGCCGCTACCGGCCGACCATCCCGAGACGGGCTCCCCGGCGCATCCCCGACGAGATGTTCAACGCGCTGTTCGCCGCCCTGCGGCACCACCGGGACAGGGCTCTGCTGGCCTTTTGGGTCTCCAACGCGGCCCGGGCCGAGGAACTCCTCACCAGCCAGCAGCGCGATGCCCTGCCCGGCCAGCAGCTCCTTGGCGTGGTCCGCAAGGGAACCCGCGCCTACCAGCAACTTCCTTGTTCCACCGATGCGTTCGTCTGGCTGCGCCTCTACCAGGAGGAGAACCGGCGAGACGGGGTCCCGCAGGGCAGGAGCCTGCCGTTGTGGTGGACACTGCGACGGCCCTGGCGGCCGTTGAAGTACGACGCGGCCCGGGCGATGTTCAGCCGGGCCAACGAGCTGCTCGGGTCGAACTGGACGCTGCACGATCTGCGCCACACCGCGGCCTACCGGATGGCCCGGGACCCGAAGGTGTCGCTGACGGACGTGCAGTGGGTGCTCGCGCACGCGCACCTGTCCACCACGCAGATCTACCTGCAGGCGGGAGACGACGAGGTGATCGAGACCATCCGCGCTCATCACGCCCGGCGGAACGCCGCGGTTCAGCGCCCCACCGTGCCGGCACCCGGCTACAGCCCGGAGAGCCTGCGCACCCTGTTCGGACCGTCCCGGTGACGGCCCAAACGGGGTCGGCCGTCACCGGGCCCGCAACGAGGAATGCACGGCTGTTGGGCGAGGCCCTCAAATCGGTCACGGAGCGGTTCCCGCCGCGGCCAGTGGCAGAGGTCTGGCCGGCCACGCAGGGCAGCATCGAAGACGTCGTGGGCCGCATGGAGTCCCCGCCGCTGCGGGAGGCGGTGCGGCATACCCAGTGGTGCCGGGTCACCGGCGTTCGGCAGATCCTCGGCTGGCTCCAGCAGTTCCCCGGCGACTCCTGGCAGCAGCGGTGGAACGCGAGTCCCGCGGCGGCATCGGGAGTGGAGTGGGGCCGGATGGCGGCGGAGTGGATCGCCGCCACGAGCTCGGGAGTGACTGCGACGATCGTGGGCTCCGGGCTGGTGGGCCTCGTCCTCGCCGACGTGCTTCGACCGTCCCTGTCCTGGCAGATGGCCCGGCGGGCGCGGCACATGCAGGACCGCTTCGCGCTCGTGCGTGACCCCGAAGGATTCGCCAGACTGCAGACGCTGGCCGGCCCCGGCCGGTGGGCTTCTCTGACTGGACGCCGGGCCGTGAACGACCTGACCAAGATCATGGTGGCGAAGGGCGGGACGCTGGCCGACATCACGGTCGGTGACGCGCTGGAGTACCGGGCGGCCCTGCAGGAGCATCACACACAGTCGGCAGGACACACCCTCTTCTACGCCTGGCTGCGCCGCCTCGGCAGTCTTCCAGATGATGCTCCGGCCACGCTCAGGAACCTGAGCCGTGCCACCGGCCAGGTCGGAATCGAGCAGCTCGTCGACCGCTACGACCTCACCTGCCGGCCGGTGCGCGACCTGCTGGTGGACTACCTCACGGAGCGTCGGCCCGGACTCGACTACGCGACGCTGGACAACCTCTCCCGGTTCCTGGCCCTGCACTTCTGGGCCGACCTGGAAGCGCATCATCCCGGGATCGACTCGCTGCACCTGCCGCCGCAGGTGGCGGCGCAGTGGAAGCAGCGGGCGCAGACGAAGACCGTGCGGCGGCGCCGCAGCGACGGCACCTACGACGAGGTCACGTCCCCCCGTCTGGACGGTTCCACCCTGCTGATCGCGGTCCGAGCCCTCTACCTGGATCTCGCCCAGTGGGCCGGGGAGGAGCCGACGCGCTGGGGTCCCTGGGTCGCGCCCTGCCCGATCAGGGAGGCCGACCTCAACGTCAAGAAGCAAGGCCAGCGAGTCAAAGCCCGCATGGACCAGCGCACCCGGCAACGCCTGCCGGCCCTGCCAACGGTCGTCCGCGCCGCGAAAGAACTGCTGGACAACGCCCAGGCTCGACTGCAGGCCGTCCAGACAGCTCCGGCCGGCGGGCGGTTCGAGGTCCTCGGTGAGACCTTCACCCGCGCCAGAAAGCCAGGCTCCACCTGGGTCTACGACGCCGGCGGACGACGCCGGGATCTGGTTCAGCGGGAGCGCCGGGCCTTCTGGGGATGGGCGACGGTCGAGTTCCTGCAGCACACCGGAGCCCGGATCGAGGAGATGCTGGAGGCCAGCCATCACAGCCTGATCCAGTACCGGCTGCCCACGACGGGCGAAGTCGTGCCCCTGCTGCAGATCGCTCCCTCGAAGACGGACCAGGAGCGCGTCCTGCTGGTCAGCCCCGAACTCGCCGACGTCCTGAGCACCATCATCACCCGGATCCGCGACCTGCGGACCGGCGCCGTCCCGCAGGTCGCCGCCTACGACTACAACGAACGCGTGTGGAATCCCCCCATGCCGCTGCTGTTCCAGTACGACCGCAGTGGCGAGATCTCCGCCATCAACGGCGAGTTCCTCCGCAAATGCCTCAACGACGTCCTCGACGCCACCGGCCTGACCGACGCCGACGGCTGCCCCCTGGACTTTGACCCGCACGACTTCCGGCGGATCTTCATCACCGACGCCATCCGCAGCGGACTCCCCCCGCACATCGCCCAGGTCATCGCCGGACACTCCGACATCAACACCACGATGGGCTACAACGCCATTTACCCGGCAGACGCCATCGAAGCCCACCGCGCGTTCATCGCCCGTCGTCGATCACTCCGTCCCAGCGAGGAATATCGAACCCCGACGAACGAGGAGTGGGACGCCTTCCTCTCCCACTTCGAGAAGCGCAAACTTTCCTTAGGAACCTGCGCTCGGGCCTTCGGAACTGCGTGCATCCACGAGCACGCGTGCGTCCGATGTTCACTCCTCCGCGCCGAGCCGTCCCAGCGAGGTCGCCTGCTCGAGATCCGCGACAACCTGCTCGATCGGATCGCCGAAGCCCAGCGCGAAGGCTGGCATGGAGAGGTCGACGGCTTGGAGATCAGCCTGGCCGGCGCCGAGCAAAAGCTGACCCAGCTCGATGCCGCACTCAAACCCTCGGTGGTCCACCTGGGCCTGCCCGCCTTCGGTCAGATCGCCGGGCAGTCCAACACCCTCTGATCGTCCGTCTCGGTGGCGGGGAATCCTGGCCAAGACCCGAGCAAGGGCTGTTGGTCCTCGTCGCGCGCACGGCGCGCCGCCAGCAGTCCTGGCTGCTCGACCTACCCAGTGACAGCACTGGAGTCCGGCGGAGGCTCGCGATCCGTCGGCTCGTGCGCAGTGCTCGGGATGCTGCCCGGTGCCCAGCCGAGAACCTCCTCGAAACGGCGGGCCGCGAAGGGAACGGGCGGGCGTCCGCGATCACTCTCGTGAAGCCTGATGGTCGCCTGGCTCAACTGTGTGCGACGTGCAAGCTCCCTCACGGAGATGCCCTCGGCTCCCCGGAACTCGATGAGAGCTTTCGCCAGCCGCTCGGATTCTTCGCTCATGGCCAGAGCATTCCGCATCACGCACGCTCGTTCAGCATCCCGGCCTGATCCGCCCGCAACTTGCGCTTCCCGCCGCTCCATCGGGAGTCGAATCCGTTCTCGGCCGAACCGGTAGTTCAGAGAAGTGACCAGGCCGAAACTGATCGCGCCGGACCAAATCGTTCGAGGCACCGCACACCTCCACCACCGCCGGCCCCGAGCACCTCCAGCCTACGAAACCCGCCCCTCCCCCGACATGCGGGAGGCCGCCGAACGTGAAGCGGCGCGCGACCGCACCACCGGGTCGCGCGCCGCCGACATGGTCACGCCACGGGGTGCGTGGCCCCGTGGCTGTGACCTGCTGGAGGGGTGGGGTCAGTGGCGGCCGCCGCGGCGGTGGCCCCAGGACTGGTCGTCGATGAAGCGGCCGTGGTCGTTGCGCAGGGTGGCGGTGTCGCGGTCGTTGTTCCACACGTAGGCGCGGCGGTCCTGGTAGAGGTCGGTGCGGGTGTCACGGCCCACGCCGGTGTGGATGCGGACCGTGGCGCGGCCGGCCAGGCGGTAGTGGTTGAAGGTGTAGCGGTGGCCGGAGTCGTCGCTCAGGGTCCAGCCGTCGAGGTTGACGCTCTGGCGGGTGGTGTTGGTCAGCTCCACCCACTCCTTGTTCAGCGAGCGGTTGGAGCGGTCGTCGCGTCCCGGGGAGTCGGCCTGGACGGCCGAGATCTCCACCACCGGCCGGGCCGGGCGGTGGTCGGCGGCGCTGGCCGGCAGCGCGGCCACCGAGACGAGGGCGCCGGCGGCGAGGGCGGCGGCGGCCAGACGGCGGGCGGTGACGGAAGCAGAAGCGGACAAGAAGTCCCCCAGATGGTGCGGGCACCCTCCCCCTGCCGGCGTTCAGGGCCGTCGGGGAGTTCGGTGCGGTGTGCGGGCGGCGGCCGGACTGGCCGCGCACCGCAGACTCTGTCCGCTCCGGCAGGGAGCTGGGAGGGAAACAGGCACTGTGTTACTTCTTGCCCGTATTGCTGTGACTCTCGCTTGTATCGTCCATTTATGTTGGCGGTGCACGAGGTTGACGGCACGCAGCCCGTGGCCCCTTGCAGGAGTTGGCCCACGCGACGGTCACTCCCCACCCGGAGCCGCGGAGGCGTCGCGGCCGTCACCCGAAAGTGAGTAACAGCCTCACGCCCACGATGCGTGCTGATCTTCGGATGCCGTATGGCTGTGCTGTGCTCTGGGCAGGGGTTACTCAGAGCCTGTCAGGTCGGCGCTGGCGCGCGTCGAAGCCGCGGGCCCCGTGGTGGGGGCCGGGTGGTGGTCGAGGTTGTAGTCGCGGGCGAAGCGGTTGGCCTCGAGCGCGGAGCCGGTCATCTTGTGCAACCAGAACCCGTAGGCCACCGACTCCATCTGTTCCCGCGACAGGTACAGCACGTACCGGTTCGTGCCCGGCTCACGCCGGGCTCCCCGCACCCGCTCCGCGAGCCCGTCGACGGGCGGCACCCGCAACTGGTCGGCCAGGGCGACGAACAGACGCAACGCGGTCATCTGGGCCGGGATCAGCTCCACCCGCCGCAGCCCCGGTCCGGGCCCATCCGGCGCCGGCTGAGGGCGCAAGCGGCTGTACAGGAGAAGGTCATGGCCGCATGGGCTCGGGCGGGCCGCCCACCGAACAGCCCGGCCCTCCCACGCCGACAACTCCGCGCGATCCTCCCGGCCAGCCAGCTCTACCAAGCCCCGGGCGGCGAGGTTCAACACCCGCTGCTTGACCGGTCGCAGGTCCTGGTCCAAAGCCCAGCCGTGGCCGCCAGCCTCCTGCCACTCGGCCACAACCTGCAGCACCATGACAGTCCTGTCCTCGTGCAACGTCCCCGTCCTCCAGGTCGCGGGATCACTCATCCGCATGAGCAGTCCCGGCCGTGCAACGGGCGCCGAAGCGCCTGGGTCACTGCCATCTCTGCGCATGAGCACCAGGGATCGGCTGGAGGCAGCCCCGTTCGACGGCCTCGGCGTCCATGGAGCCACGGGGTCGGGGCGGGCTTGGGATTCCGGTCCGACGTGTACGGGTGGCTGTGGCCGCCGGCCGAGACGGATTCACCCGCCGAATCGCGGGCCTGCTCGCCGGTTCGGCGTAGCCCGTCCTGGCCTCGGGCCGAGGTAGTGGTGGCTGGCTCCATAGATCCGGCCGCGCAGCAATGGCTCATTGTCGCGGTCCACGCTCTCCAGCCTCGCAGGCCTCACCGACGACGTCGGCTTACCTTGGCTGCTCTGGGCGAGCCCGCGCGTTGCCGGAGGCTGGCCCAGGTCAGGGTGCCATCGTCCGAGCCAGCTGCCGGGCTCGCTTGTGTTCTGTTTCAGCGGCGGCTTTTTACTGCCTGCTGAGCGTCGTTGTGGAGGTCCAAAATCGCATCGGCAAGCTCCGGCAGATCGGCCAGTTCTATGTTTCTGGGATTGGCGGCGTAGCCCATCAGGCCCAAGAGGCGGTGCACGATGTCGGCCTCCTGCTGCTGGCGCTGCCACTGGTGGTCGTTCAGGCCATCATCGGCTGGCGGCGGCGGTGACCTGCGGAAGTGCTCGTCCTCGGCGACACACTCCCGCAGGGCCTCAGGCCACACGAGCGGTTCCCGAGACGGATTCTGCGGTGGCGGCTCCTCGCCATGGCGGATGGCATGCATGATCCGGGCCTCGTGAGAGCCGTCCACGCGCTGTTGCAAGTCTTCGACGGCGGCCAGCTGCCCAGCGACGCGCCGGATCCGCGCTGCGTTGTTCAGGGCCCACTGGCGTTCGGCGCGGCGGCTGCGGAGGGCTCGGGCGTACTCCACTCGCTCGCTCTGTGTGGCGGGCACGGTGCCATCAGGACGTGTGTAGGCGCGTCCGAGTTGGAGGTGTCTGCGTTCTGCTGCTTGGCGGCCGCTCAGCTCCTGCCACTCGGCGATGCGTGCCCAGGTGATCCGCTTCGTGCGCGCCAAGGTGGTGAGCTTCAGTTCGTCGTGGTCGAGTTTGTCTCGGAGCATGCGGATGGCGAGGAGGGCGGCCAAGATCTCGGATTCTGTGGCGTCAGGCTGCAGGAGGCCTTCGGCTCGCTGGCAGATGCGGTCGTAGTTTCGGGCAACGTCCATCAAGCGGCCCGGGGAGTCGCCGTCGTAGCTTGGCAGTCGGCGAACGCCTGGGGTCTTCTCCGTCAGCAAGGCCCAAGCTTGTGCTCGGTTGTGGGACCTCTTGGAGCCGTTGGCGTTGCCTGGGTTCTCTGTCGTCTTCATGACGACACCTGGCGTCGTCCTTCGGACGACGTTTTCGGCTCGTGCGTCGGCTCCGTCTCGCAGAGATCATGTTCGGGCGCGGCCGGCTCCGAGGGGTCGCGCCTCAGGGCGGCAGAGGGCATTTCCTGGTCCTGACGGCGACTGCGGCGCCGGCAAGCCGCCTGCAGCGTGCCGGCGGCGAGCACCGTGAGTGCGAACATCACTGAGGCCACGTACTGGGCACTGATGTCGTGGATGAAGGATGCAGACATCGTCGTATCGGCACGCGTCAATGCGTGCGCGATGCCTCCTTACGAGGGTCGCTGGTGCACAGAAGCGTCCCGCCCGGACAGTTCCCTGAGGCGATCGAGCAGAACAGCTTGCGACGGGTCCACTACGGTCCGTCCGCTACGGAAGTGTGCCGGGCGTACGCCATGCGCATATGTGCTCTCGCTGGACCCGCCAGAAACGCCACCCTGCGCCACCTCTCGTTAAGGGGGCATACGGTGCATATAGGCGCGACGAACTGCAGAACAAGTGTCGTCGTCCGGATGCTCGGAGCTGTGGTCGGTCTCTCAACTTCCTTACAGCAGAGGGGTTGAGGTGCCATGCCGGCGTGCCTGGCAGTCGCCTCTGACAGCGAGGTATGCCCGGCTCAGCGGCACCAGCGTCCGAGCCAGCCGCCAATCTTCCGGGCCTGCTCCTCCTGGTGCTCCTGGTGCTTGCGTTCGGCCTGTTCCGCCTGCCGCTCCGCCTTGCGCACGGGTCTCGCAGCGTCGCACAGGTGAGGTGGCTGCCCCCGCGGCTCCAGTCGACCGCGATGCTGGCCTTCCACCGGTCGCCAGTGAGCTTCTGCGCGTAAGTCGGTGCACACGGGACGCTGCGCCCCCCTCTAGGCCGCGATAGGCAACGTTCGCCGGGGCGCCGCCCTTGCCCTGCATGCCAAAGACACGCGGTGCCCTCTCACGCCGGAAGCAGACCGACGCTCTGGCGCCCGCGGCATCTCGCCGCCGCGCCTCCTCATGACATACAGAACGTCGATTGTCATCAGCCCCCGATCGAGGGTCCGCCTTACACAGCAACGTGCCCAGCGGCGTGGGCCGCCTTCACGGTTGGCCGGTTCGAGGGTGAGAGCGCGCGGAGTGAACTCAGGGTCATTGCGCGCAGTCCTGTGGGCGGGGTAGATGAACGTGAGGTTCATCTACCCCGCCCACAGGACCGACCAGGGATCTTGATCGGAGGCCTCGCGGCCGGCATCGATCTCATCCACTAGTTGCAGATCGGCAGCGTCTGATCGGTAGATGGACGTCAGGTCCATCTACCCCGCTTACAGGACCGGTCAGGTTGCGCGGCGGAACTCCACGACGACGTTTTCCCCCGTGGCCTTCGGGCTGAGGCGGTAGTAACGGATGTGAGCCAGCCGTTCCGACTCCTCGAGCCAGCCAGCTTCGATCACCTGACGGCGAGTACGGGAGAAGACCGTCGGGGAGAGCCCCACCAGCTTGGCGAGCTCCACGGCCGTTTCGAGGACGGCACCGGACCGGTCGGTGGGGTGGCAGGCATAGAGCATGACGACCAGGCGCTGGTTGGCGGTCAGGCCAGCGGTGCGCTGGAGCAGACGAAGGGTCTTGAGCTTGTCGTCGTCGTTCACTTTGCCTCCCAGCGGGCAGGGGTCTGACCGTCGAAGCCGGGGATGTCTGGCGGGTTGCAGCTCTTCACCGCTTCGCGCTGCTCGACCCCGGTTCCATGGAAGGAGATGTAGGGGCTGATGCGGTAGAAGTTGTAGTTGCCGATGCGGCCGCGGACGATCAGGATGCGGTGCTTGGCCAGCTTCCGGTTGATCTTTCCGACCGCGTCCGTCGACATGCCCACCCGGCGTCCGATATCGGCTCCCGTGGCACGCAGCGGTTCCATGCCCTCTGGGGATACGCCGATCCACCACAGGACGAGGAATTTTTGACTGGGCGTGAAGGCCTTGCTCTCGGTGATCGCTTCGACTCGCGCCTTGTCCACCTGGGTGTGCTTCCCAGAAAACGCATATGGCGCGTAGGGGATGGCCTCGCCGGTATCGGCGTCGACCAGCCTGCGTACAGCTCCCAAGGGTGTCTCCCCGTGTTGTTGCTGCGCCGTTCATGAGGGACGGCCTCCAGGCCGACCAGATGAACTTAACGTACATGAGCGACAGGTTGATCTACCCCGGTCTGCAGGACGTGTCTCTCGTCGATGGATTCAGATGGGTCTGCTGACAACCCAGTCTGAGAGAACTGCCTACATGAACGTGAAGTCCATCTAGGCAGTTCTGAAGGTCTTGGTACCCAGATCCCTCAGTCTGTTCACCACGATCCCATGAACCGTGGCCCAAGATCCCATAGACCGCTTCAACTGCCGAGGGGACTGGGTGCCAGATCTTGGGGACTGCTCGTCCGAAGGCTTACGTGCAGGTCAGAGGGTTTCTCGGTGCGGCTCTCTCTTCCCTTGTCCAAGCCGCTGTAGTTACGGGACGAACCTCCTCGGTCCGCACCCGTCATCGACGCCTGCACGTGCTGGTAGCACTTCTACGGAAACTTCCCCTCGGCTGTAACGCTGACAAGGTCACCCCCTGACTGACAGGCAAGCTGAGGTGGCAGCTACGTGGGCTGCTTAGCAGGACCTCCAACCTGTAACCCGGACTCCACCCCAGCTGACTCGACCTCTACCACCGAAAGCCAGCCCACACGGCGGGTCAGCCGACGAGGCCCGTCAGTGTTTCCAGCAACCACTTCCTGGGATCAACCACGGCTCCCCTTTGAAGTTGGCACCGACCCGCGCTCGTCGACGTTGTCTGGCCACCTCGGCGGGGCACCGCAAGCCCGCCAGGGCTGAGGAGCTACCGACCCGGCACGCCATGCCCTGAGAGCGTCAAAGGCAGGGCGGCTCAAGGCGATGAGTGAGTTGAGGAAGGTGTGGACAGGGTCAAACACGGGCTGGAGTATCGGCGCTGCACCTCCGGATGCAGCGCCGATTGCGTGCTCGGTGCCGATGCCGACACCAGAGATCCCCGCCTGGGTGGACAAAGGTCCACCGGCGCAGGGCCAAACAGTCCGTCACCGACTTCGTTCGGCGTCGCACCCTTTGCGGATGGTGTGTGCCATGGTCGACGCGTTCATTCGCACGGTGCGGTGGGTTGGCTTCCTTCCTCAAGCAGCGCGGCAGGCTCCAGGAACTCGCATGCGGTGTCACTGAGCCTGAGCCATCGGTGTCCCGAGCGCGGCGTCAGGCCAGTGGATAGCAACCGCAGTTGGTCGATTCGCCCCATCACCAAATCAGGCAAAGACGCCGGCAGAGCGGCAAACATCTGCACGTCCTGTTGCCGCCGAAGGACGGCTGCTGCAGCCTGGCACCACGTTTCGGGCGGGGCTGTGGTCGGCTGGCTGGCCGTGGCAAGCAGTGCTGCGAGGACGACCCCCTCGACCTGGGCGAGGAACGGGTCCGGATCGACATCCCAGGTACGCAGGCGCCGGCTGAGCCGACGGGCGAAGACAGGGTCGCCCTGGCGCATGCGCATCACCTCGCCCGTCAGTCGCTCCGCTGCGGTAGTCGAATCAGCCGTCATCGGTAGTCGCCTCCCCGTGGCTGGTGCGGGGCAGAATATTCAGCTTTCTGCCCCGCACCAACGGTGATGCCGTCAGAAGCACCTGACATGGAGTGTCGAGCTGGTTGAGGTGTTGCTGTCGGTGCCTTCGTGCACGATCGTCGCGAGTGTCTTCGCGCGATATATGTACTCGGTTGAAGATGGATCACAGCTCATCGTTGCAGCGGTCGACCGCGCCGGCGGCGGGCAGCTGAGCTGTCGGCGGCTCGACGCCGCAGTCGACCACTGGCCCGCCCCCGGGATGTAGACCTCAAGGTCAACCTCGCTGGCGCAGGCGTCAGGGGCGTTGGGAACACAGCCGCTGATCCCGCCAGTGGCGGTGATCTTGCCGCCGCTGTAGTTGGGCTTGTTCGCGAACAAGGCGCATGTGATGACGTGTGCGGGCGAGCCGACCGTCAGGGTCGCTCTGGGGTTGGCCTTTGTTCCCGGCGGATCCGGCTCCGCCGAGGCGGTCGGCGCCGCGAAAGCGGCGGTGGCGCAGAGCGCGGCAACGAGCAGGTATCGCGTGGCGAGTCTTTGCCCGGACAAGGGTCTCCGGGCGCGGCGTAACGGCACAGTGCCTCCCTTGGCACACCGGTTGACGTCGCCGTCTGGTCAGCGACAACGACAAATCCTGGAGCGTACATGCCACATGGGGCGGAAGGTGTCGTTCACCTCGCTGTGTCCGAAATGATGGGTAAGGGGCTGACGGTCAGCGGCTGGCCGCAGATCTCGAACTCCACGTTGCATCGTCGCGGTCCCGGGCGGCGAGGTGAACGCCTCACAGGCCGAACTGCGGGCGCGCGTGGGGCTCAGCAAGAACCGCACGTCGATCGCGATGAGCCATCTGGTCGAGCGGAACATCGTCCTGCGGCCCGAGGGCCGCTATCGCAGCTACTTCATCCACCCGTACTTCGCCGGGTACGCCTCCCGGGAAGAGATGGAGGAGGCGCTGCGCGAGGCGACCGAGGCCATCAAGGCCGGCGCCCTGGCCGCCCCGGCGCTCCCGGCCCCGCAGCGGCACCTGTCCGCCGTGCCCACACGTCGCAGCGCTTGACCGGCCGCCCGGCCGCCCGGCCGGCCAGGTGACACGCAGCGGCGCCGCACCCCACGGTGTGGCGTCGCTTCACTGTGGTGCGGGTGAAGGCGGAAACTGCTTCAGCCAGCGGACAAGCTCCGCCAGCTCGGTATGGAGGACATCGCGATCGGCGCGCTCCACGGCAGCCAAGAGCACTGGCACCAAGGTCTGGAGTATTCGCCAGATCTCCTCACCCGCGTACTTGCGCCTCTTGGGATCCTCGGCTGCCAAACGCAGCTGCTCCTCCAGCTGAGGCGCCAGCTTGCGGATCTTCCACAGCGCCCGAGGCGAGCCAGGCTCGAAAGCTGGCGTTGATTCATGCCGTGGTGCCGGCACCCGCAGCCGCACCGCTTGGCTGTACGGCGTGGACAACCCGAGCAGGACCGCTGGCGGGCGAGATCGGTAGTTGCCGTAGCGGCCGTCTTCTCCAGGCCGCTGCAGACCTTCCCGCTTGTTGCATTTGTGGCATAAGAAGCCCCGCGCGAGGCCGTTCCTGTGATCGTGGTCCAACACGAGCAGGTCGGAACCGGTCCCCCGCCCCCGCCGTCCTGGGTGGCTGCAGATCGCGCACCGAGCCTGCTGCCATGCGAAGAGCAGATCTTCGGTGTTTCCCGACCGATCAAGGCCTATAGGGAGAGGCCAAAACCAGCATGCGGGCACCAGGTGAGGAAGCCATCGGTTGACCAGACGCCGGGCTTCCTTCAGAAGCTCGTCTACAACCGCCCGTTCCTCTGGCGACAGATGCCGTAGGCAGGCAGGGACCCCATCGAGGGTCCCGTTCCGGCAGGGGTATTTACCGCTTCCCCGGCAGCGGCCCCAGTACTTCCGATCGACGAGCCGTTGGGCTGCAAGAACTCGTTTGACCAGCAGAGGCGTCATGGAGGCAGCCTTTGAGACGCCTGCCGACTCCGAGCCGGTCGATAAATGCTGGCCCGCTGGCCAAGGCGAGGTGAGCGTCATGCCCGCACCGTAGTGCCCTGCCGGGGCGCATCGGTCAGTCCGGGCCACAAGGCCGATGGCCTGGGCGCCGACCTTTGAATGTCATCGCTCTCCGGCATCGGGGCCGCCAGCACCCGACCACCGAGACAGCACCACCAACCGCCCGCACTGCACACAGCAGCGCCCTGGCCCAAGGGGTGCTCCGGGGCGCTGCCGGAACGCCGCACAGGGCGGCTTGTACGGCGCGCTGGCGAGCTCCATGGGCGTCACCCGGGCCACCGCGCAGTACCGCCGCGACGCCCTGGTGAAGAAGGACCCGAGCGCGATGGAGAAGTGGGCCACAGGCAGCAGCAGCTGACCCCTTGCAGCGGCGCCGTGCAGCAGACCGACGACAGGTCGCTGCACGGCGCCGCCGTGTTGCAGCACCGACCTGCTGCACGAGCAGCACCCGTGAGCCGTCTGGGCGCCGGTCTCGCAGTCCACCACCGTGCAGCGCCGCCCACCGCCCTCGCGCTGCACCGTGCAGCGGGATGCAGCGGCGCCCCGGACCACCAGGTGGTCCGGGGCGCCGCTGCGGGGTTCTCGGGAGGCCCTACGCCTCAACGTAGGCGACGATCGTGATCGACCCCAGGGCCGTCACATAGAAGATCACTCGTACGCCGTCGATCTCGTCGACATAGTCGCGCAGCAGGGTGCCGGGCACCTCGGTGCCGAGCTCCGGGTTGACGCTGATCGCCACGATCGCGCGGTCCAGGCGGTGCGTCTCGGACGCGGTGAGCTTTGCCAGCTGGGTGAGCGCGGGCTCCACCAGGATGACCCGGGAGCGCCGCGCGCCGTGCTCAGGCGACACGGGGCTCCCCGTCGGCCAGGCGGGCGAGGTGGGCGTCGCGGGCGACCTCCCACGGCACGCCGGCCTCCGGCGAGGGGTAGCCGTGTTCGGCGATGTCCTCGAGCACGGAGGCGAGGACATCGACCTTGGCGCGCTGGTCGGCCGCGTACTTGCGGACCGATTCGGCGGCGGCTTCGTCGATCGGCTGGCGGTCGGGCACGGCGGCCGGCTCCTGGCTCATCGAGGGCTCCCGGGGCGTCATCTGGCGTGTGTTCTCACGGTATCGCCACCCTGGGGTCTGTGAGCCAGACCGTGGACCAATGAGGCATGCAATCAGCCCGCCAACGAGCGTCTACGCGCCGCCTGAGCCATCTCCAGTGCAGCGTCGAAGTCCACGTCGTAGAAGTACTCGCCGTACCGATCCGCGCCTTCGAGAGCGCCGACAGCGTTGAGAGCGCGCTTCTCCCAGTCGCCCACCCCTGTGCGGAGAGGCCGCGAGATCCAAGCGCGAACCAGAAAGCACCCGTAGGCCAGAGCTCTTCTCTCATGCGTCCGGATGTAGGCCTTCACGTAGCCTTCCCGGCTACTGGGCGTTCGCGTGACCATGCCCAGCTTTAGATCAGGGCCGGGACCCACGAATCCGAGAAGGTAGATCCGCTGTCCCGGTGCGTCTAGTGGTGTGCCCGTTCTCTCCAGATCTGCCCATGCAAGGGCCTTGGCCAGACGTAGATCCTCCGCCTCGGTGTGCGGGTGAGGGGCCCATTCGTGGTCCGCGTATGCATCGGTGACGCGACGCCGAGCTGCCTGCGCATCTAAATCGTTCAACATGGCGAGCGATTATCGCGCCCACCACTGACAACCATCCCGTTCAGCGGTGGCCCCGGATGACACAGCTGAACAGTGACACAGGTGGTCGCTACGACCTGGGGAAACAGGGGGTTGATGACACAGATCCGCGGTCCCGGCTGGACCCAGGACCCAGGTTCGTACGGCGCTGCTGGGTCCCGTCGGGCGGGTCAGGCCGGGGTCATTGGCCGGCCTTCGACAGGCCTTCCGCGAGCTGGGTGACGACGTCCAGGATCGACTTCCCGAACGCGGTCGGCGCGATCAGCACCCCGAACGTGAGGCAGATGACCACGGTCATCTTCTCGTCGAACCGGCTCCGGGCGTGAGTACGGCGGCGCAGTCGCACGACGATGATGACGGCGAGCAGCACCGCCACGTTGATGGTCACGATCACGTGCCCGGACCTCCCGTAAGTCCACAACTGCCCTGCGAACACCGCACGTTCTGTTCTTGTGTAGCGCGAAAGGACCAAGCCCGCGCCGGGGTTGACCGGGGTTGGCGGCAAAGCGGCCCTCCTGGCTTGATCGCGCAGGTCAGGGGATGCGGTGGGTGCGGGTGAGCGAGGCCTGCGGCAGCAGGTGCGGACCGTGACGTCGCGGGCGGCGGGGCGCACCCTGGAGTCATGCGCACCAAGGACGTCAGGGTGGGGCAGACGTACCGCTGCGAGGTGCCGTTCGCGCTGCCGTACCGGCGGTACCGGCCGGACACGATGGGCGACTCCTGGTGCGCGCTGAGCTGGCTGCGGGAGACGTACTTCCCGCTGTCCGTCACGGACGTCGGCACCGAGGCCCGTACCGCCCAGGTCCTGCGGATGGTCTCCACAATCCACGTCACCGTGGAGCTCACCGAGGACCAGGTGGAGGCCCTCGGCCTGCCGCCCGGCCGCGGCTACCAGGTCACCGGCATGCTGCCCGATACCGAGGACGAGCCCGTGGAGCTCCCCCGGGTCGGCACGCTCACCGTTCCGCTGCGCTGGCTGCACCTCATGGACGCGCCCGTCTCCGGCGGCCACCACGACGCCTCGCTCCGGGGCTTCTGGCCGACTGGAGCACCGGGCGGACATCGGTGAGACGGGTAGAACAGGACGACCAGCCGGTCGTGTGACTACGGTCCGTTGCCGGTCGGCGGGAGCGTGACACTTTCGGGTGCTAGGGCCGGAAACCAGCCCTCAGGCCCGGATTTCGGGCCTGGTAGGGCAGCGTGACAGGCGTGGGAGGGGTTCGTGACAGGCGGTGTGACAAGCAAGCGTGACGCATGACGGTCACGTTCGGTCAATAGCTTGCCGGGTCTTGGGCCGGTGGGACGTCCTCCGTTGGGAAGGCCGGCCTGCTGCTCCCATGCCTGCACCCAGGTGGTGAGCTCGCGCGCGGTGTACTGCGCGGTCCCGCCCTCCGTCACTCCCTCGGGGACCTGGATGTCGCGTTTACGGGAGCGCTTGAAGTAGGTGCGGACCGTGGCCGGCTTCCACCGCAGGATGCCTTCCTCGAACGCCTCAGCCAGTGAGTACCTGCGGGGGCCGTGCAAGAACTGATCCATGATGTCGGCCGGGATGGGCTCGAAGGCTTGCGGGGGCGGGGAGGCCGGGCGCAGGGGCAGGACGACGGGGCCCTGGCCGCATACGTGCGGGCGGTCTTGGGCGAAGGTCGGCTCCAGCGCCGCCAGGACCTTGGCGAGCGCCGTGCTCGGGGCGCCGGCGTCGATGGCCTGCGCGGCCAGCTCGCTCACGCGCGCTCCGGCGTTGCGCAACGCCGCCACCTTGGAGTTGCGCACCCGAACCGCGTCGGTGAGGTCCTTCAACAGCTGTGTCCATTCCACACCCGCACAACGGCGCCCACCCGTGCGGGGTGACGCTCGATGAAGGGTCCGGGGTGACGGGGCGGTCATGTCACAGGAGCACAGGTTGCCTCCCAGAAACCTGTCCACTTGGGTATTCGAGGGTTCGACCTCACAGGCAACTAGTGCGTACAGGTTTGGTGATCAGGTCCGGAGCGGCGGCCAGATATGCGGGCCGTTGCACTGCCCGCACGCGGCGCAGCCGGCGCACTCCATGCAGAACTGCTTCGGGACTCGCGGGCAGCCGCAGATCGGGTTGTAGTCCGGGTCGTCGTCGCCCTCGAACCAGGGCTCCCCGAGCGGCGGCGTGTAGTCGACGTGGACCTGGCCGTCGGCCGTCAGCTCTTCGTACCGGGTGCCGCATCCCGTCGACTGCACCCACGTGGCGACCACGGGGCCGTCGGCGCTCACCGGGTGCTCCGGCCGGGGGCCTCAATCCACGCGGCGAGCGCGAGGACGGCGTCCGGGTCGGCCTGCGCCAGGCGCACCGCGTGGCCCACGTCGAAGCCCTCCAGCGCCCCGGCCCGCGCCAGGGCCCGCAGCAGCGCGCTGTGCGCCCGCACCGACGCCGGGATGGCGTCCGGGTCCCTCGGAGGGGCCATGCCGTAGCCCTCCAGGATGCGGAACATGTCGTAGAACTCGCCGTACTCGTTCAGGTAGTCGAGCGCGTAACTGTCCTCGCGCTCGTGCAGCACGAGCGGCCCTTCGGCTCCGTAACGCCCCTCGGTCCTGCCGAGCAGGCCGGCCCTCTCCAGGGCCATCAGCAGGTGGGCGCGCTCGGGCAGCCCGTTGGAGTGCAGCCACTCCTGCCGCTCCTGCTCCACCTTCAGGTCCCGGAGTTCTGCTTCGGCTTCGGCGGCAGCCGCGGCTTCGGCGGCGAGCTCGTCCTGGACGACGGCGTCAGATCGCAGCCTGGCGCAACTCCATCGACAAGATGCTTGAGCCTGCCCGCAACCAGATCCGAGCCCTGGAAGCCACCCGCCGGGCCATCGACAGCGTCATGGGACCGGGTAACGCGGTCTACCAAGCTGCACTGGACGCCCAGCGGCAGTACCGGGCGATCGCCGCGCCTGTCCTGGCACTGCAGAGCGACCTGAGCGACATCTACGACTGGCACCGCCATATCGACGACGTCGTGCGCAGCGTGTCGCTCCCCCGCGCACTGCTGGACCAACTCGCTGCGGCAGCGGGCTTCTTCCTGCCCGCGAACCTCAGCGGGCTCGACACCGAGGACCTCTACACGATCCTGGCCCTGGGCCAGGACGACGGGCTGTCCCTCGCGTGGGCGCCACGAACCGAGATCGTCAAGGCCCTGCTCCCCCTCAGCACCCGCCAGGAGCGCTACGCCCTCCTTACCGAGCGCCGGGACGACGTTCTCGACGATGTCGACGCCAGCCTCCAGATCGTCACCCACCCCGAGCTCACCGGCATGGTCACCATCTTGAGCGCTGCCACCCGTACCGCGCGGGCCGACTTCAGCGAGGGCGCCCAGGCCCTGGCGGGCAACGTGCTCGAGACGGCGATGAAGGGGCACGGCAACGCCTGGATCCGGCGCACCTTTCCCCAGGTGTCCTACCCGCCGCGAGCCGGGCACCACGGCACCATCGGCAGCGCCCTGGATGATGCGGACGACTGGGGCGACCTCACTCTCCTGCAGTTCAAGCACTTCCTGGTATTGGCGGGCATGAGGAGCGCCTTCGGGCCCGGCGCCACCCAGGACACCTTCAACCGCCACCTCGGCGCGCACCAGGCCTCGCCCGACGCCTATCGTCCGGAGTTCGTGGTGCCGGCCATCCTCCTCGCCCACGCCCTGCTGCGGACGCTGAACCAGGACCTCACGCGCCCCGACAATGAGGAGGACGACGCGTAGCCGTTTCCCAACCGGCTGCTGAAGCAGCTTAGGCCGCCTCGGAGTCGATCTCGTCCCGTGCCTGACACACCAGACTCCACAGCTTCAACGGCGCGATGAGGTCAGCGTCTGCGGTCTCCGTCGCCCCGCCGTAGCGCATCTGGCCGGCGTCGAGAAAGGGGGGAATGCCCATCTCGTTGCGCAGTCGGTGCAGCACCGCCTGCTCAACGTCGTAAGCGTCCGCGCCCAACTCGAAGTACTGCGTCCGGATCACCAACCAGCCGTCACGCCGGTGATCGGCAAGCCGTGTGGTCCCCATGTTGGTGATCCCCACCTTCACCGCACCCCAGCGCGGATGATGCAGGAGGTACACAAGCGCGGGCAGGCCGTGGTTCGTGCCGAAGGGACGGCACCGGCGGCACCCTCCCGCGCCTTGAAGTGCCTTCGTGACCACGGTGTCGCAGGTGATGCACTGCATGCGCCACAGGGCCTGAAGCCGCCCCGGGTACGGTTCCAGAGACTTGAAGCCCAGAACTGTCAGCCGCGCCACGGCCTCGTGTGGCTCGACAAGTGGACTTCCTGAACACTGGCGGCACACCCCACGCCCGTACTTCGCCAGGTGGTGCACTGGGAAGACGACCCGTCCGCATGCGAGGTGCCGGCTCTTCCATCGTGCGAGCGTCCCCGGGCACGGCTCCAACGGCTCCAGCCCCACCGCCCGCATCTCCGTCTCGGCCTGGAGCGAGAAGTTGGCCCGGCGGGTCACCGCCGCCGTGACCTTCGAACACGCCAGACACCCGCCGCCCTTGCGCACGGTGGTGAAACGCGGCTTGACCGTGCTGCCGCAGCGCAGGCACTGACACAGCCAGGGAACCTGACTGCCCGGGTACGGTTCTAGCGGCTTGAAGTGAGCAGACCGCATGAACTCCTCGGCCTCGTCATCGCTGACGCGGACTGAGCCGTTGCACGCCGAGCAGCAAACCTCCCCCGCCCTCACCTCAGCCAGCCGTGGATAGCGGATTTGACCACACGCAAGGTGCAGGGCCTTCCACCCCTTGTGCACTCCCGGATAGTCGCCCAACGGCTCCCAACCGGATCTGACCAGATCCGCAACTGCCCGGCCGGATTCCTCTGCCAGCCACCGCATGCTGAGCGCCTGCTTCGAGCACGGGGCGCACCGGTCCTGTCCCCGTTCCTGGATCTTCGCGAAGGTCGGGCGACACTCCTGGCCACATACACCGCACAGGGACGGCCACGGCTCCAACGCGCCGGGGTACGGCACCAATGGGGTCCATCCGTGTTCCCGAATGACCGCTTCGGCCTTCGCCGTCATCCCGGCCTTCTGCCGCGCTCCCCGCTCGATCGCCACACATAGCCGGCACCCGAGGGCATCCGCCCCCTTCTGCTTCACGGCCGTCTGCACGGTGCCGAAGTGCGGTGCCACCTCGTGCCCGCGCGCGAGGCACCGGCAGCGCCAGGGGCTCCTATCACTCGGGAAGGCCTCCAGTGGCTCCAGCCCGGCCGTCCGCATTACCCCGACCGCGTAGTCCGCATCGATGCGCCGGCGCTTGGCCGCCGCCTCACGCCCGCAGTACAGGCACCCCCCGCCCCCCTTGACCGTCCCGTACGTAGGTCGGACCTCACGATCACACCGCTTACACCGGCACCGCCACGGTGTCCCGCGCCCTGGGTAGACCTCCAATGGCTCCAGCCCCGCTGCGATCATCGCCGCGACCGCTTGACCTGCCATCGCCTCCTTCTTCGCTGCCGCCCGCCGTGCCTGCGCCTCCTGGTTGGCCGCAGTCACGCAGACACTGCACCCTCTACCGGACCGGCGCTTGGCGTCCTTGAAGAGCTCCAGGCGAGAGCACCCGCACTCCCCGCACCGGCAACGCCACGGCACCGCAGTACCCGGATACTCCTCCAACGGCTCAAGGCCGACCGCCCGCATCAACTCGTCTGCGACTTCAGGTTCAACACGACGCGGCAATGCGGCTCCCTCGGGCTGGGCAAGGTCAATCGCCTTAGTGTGCCGGGAGGTTCTGACATCGCACCGCCCTCGCCGACGCCGCAGCCCGCCTGATCCGGTCGTATCTCGGTAGCGGCACCCACCCTGCCTCCAGCCACCCGCGCCCTCCTGAGCTGGCTTACGAAGCGGCCGGTGCGGTGTGCTGGAACGGTGCGCTGGGCGCTTGCTGCGACATCGGCCGCCGGAGCCCGGACGGGCCTCGGACGCTGAGTTCGCCGTTGTCCGCCCGGCGCAGCATCTCGCCCGCGTTCTTCAGTGCCATGACGACCCGGGTGCGCAGGCGGGGATGGAACGGCATGGCGAGCGGGACGAGGGCGTCGACGACACCCGAAGGAGAACGTGATGAGACTCGTCTGGCTCGCCGCGATCAGTGTGTTCGCCGTCGTGATGGCGGTGTTCACGCCGCACGTAATGCGCACCGAATCGACGTGGCAGGCCGCTGCCTGGCTGTTCATGCTCGCTGCCACGCTCACCGGCATCGCCGCGCTCATCCGCGCAGAGCTGCTGCTGCGCCGCATGGATCGAGACACCCACAGCGACGTCCCCGAGACCTGAGCCAGACGTCACCAGGGCGTTTGGAAGCGTGGCACGCGAACACTGACACCGCACCCTCCGTATGCAGGGCACACCCGGATGGCGCAGCACCCTGCTGTGCCGCTGAGCGTTGTCTTTGATGCGCCCCGTACGGAGACCAGGTGAGGAGTTGTGATGGGCAGGAAGAAGCCGGGGAAGCCGCGTCGGCCTCGCGTTCCGCGTCAGTACACCCTCCAGGAGCTCCAGCCGCCTGGTGAAGGTTACGAGGAGTGGTACCGGGTGACCGCTGGCATGAACCCGGACCAGATCGACGATCCGCGGGTCAGTGACGAAGCCCGCGCCCTGATGACGCGTTTGGCTCGTCTCGGTCCTCTGTACGGCAACAAGGTACCGAAGGCCGCCTTGTATCTGGACGACCTCATCGACGCCGGCCAGCTTCCGATCTTCAGGGACGGCGAGGAGGGCACTCTCGTGCCCCTCGCGGAGGCAGCGGCGAGGTTCGGCTCCACGGGCGACATTCGCCAGTCGCTCCACGACCTGCATGCGTTGGGAGCGCTGCTCGTCGATACGGACGACGAGCACGACATGGCCCTCATCCGCATGGTTGCCAAGAGACCCGAGGAGCCTGGGCAGCCCTGGCGGTTCCAGGGAGACCCCGACGCGGTCGCCGCGATGACCTGTATGCCGAACCGCATCTGGGAGGAACTGCCCCTTGAGGTTGCTGGGGCCGTGGCGTACCTGCGGATGTGCCGGTCTCGGCTGGAGAAGCCCGACCCCGAGACGTACGGCCAGCGCGAGGGAATGAACGGCACTGCGCACGCCAGGAAGCTGTTCGCCGCGGCCCTGGCCTCCGGTGCCGTCGATGAGAAGGGGTGCGAGGCGTGCCCGGCGGGTCACCTGTGCACCCGCACTGAGGACTGACCACAGTGGCCGGCCTTCGGCTCAGGAACGGAGCGAGGCCGCTTCACGTGCCTGTCCTCGCACTCTCGGAATCAGTGGAAGCGAACGGAGTAGCGCCATGGAGCCACGGCAGCTCGTCGTGTTGCGCGGTCGCCTGTGGATCAACCCCAGCGGGGATGCTCACGCATTGCAGTGCGTTGCGCGCACCAAGAGGGGCAGCCGTTGTCAGAACCCGGTTGAGTACGGGCAGCTGCTTGGTCTTCATGAGTTCCAGCTCGGCTCCGTCGGCTATGTCCAGGCGTACGGCTCCCTGAGCGCCGGCGAGACGGTCGATACTGATCGTTGGCTCGCCCAGCACTGCACACTCCACGACACCCCGGACGTCACCGACTGCGAGACACCCGAACTACGCCGCTTCGACATCGTCCGGGATGCCGCCCACGTCCGGGCGCACCGCGTGGACGTCGCCCACGACGGCGAGCCAGTCGAGCGCGCGGAGGAAGCCGGTACGACGGGCGCACCGGGCGAGATCACCGGCAGCATTGCGGCGGTTTTCGAGGCTGCTGCTCGGCTTCGTCCGTGGCCCGGCTACATCAACGGCCACCAGTACGACGAGTGGTACATCGAGGCCACACCGGATCTTCTGCACACCCTGGCGCGTCTGTCACGCACGAGCCACGAGCGTGAGCTCGCCAGCTGGCTCGAGCAACTCTCGAAGCCGCTGTGCATGGAGCCCTTGGACCCTGTGCTGTCGTACGAGACCCTCCCGAAGACCTGGTGTTTCCGCCCCGTCCAGGCCCGGGACCTGCCGTGTGAACTGCACCGTCCCGAGCGCGCCGCGGACCTTGGACGCTGTACCTACGCGGGTCCCGAGGATCCCCGTATCTGCCGGATCGCTCCCCTCGTCGGTGGGGACCGGTGCGAGGATCACGCCGAGTGCTGCCGAGCCGTCAAGAAGGACGGTGAGGTCTGCAACCGGCGTTCCTGCTACGTCCCTCAACATCGACAGGCATCGTCGCTGGAAGCGGTGGGAGAGCTGGCAGCGACGTGATAGCAAGGCTCACGCCTGCCAGCTCTCGCCGGGCTCCAGACGTGCTCCATGCGAGGCCCCGGCGTCCGGAGTCGTACATCCGCCGGACCGACGACTGCATTTCGGGGTCATTGAGGACCGCCGCGGCGATTCGCCGCCACGAGAGCTTGAGATCGTCACGGAGCCGGACGACCTGGAGGGCGAAGCGCCGTTCCAGCAGGGCCGTGCATACTGCGGCCTGCAGCGCGCTCTCCGGCGACGCCCCCTTCAGTCCCACGTCGTCGGGGTCACCGAGGGCCTCCAGCGCGTAGGCGAGCTGGTCGCCCTCGATGGCCGTCGCCAGGTAACCCTGGGGGGCGTCACCCTTCGGGTCCCAGGTGATCTCTGCGGTATGGCCGCGGGATGATCGCCCTGTACTTCCTCGCCCGCGCGCTCTGGGGCGCCGCCGACGACCAGGCCGTGCCCGTCGGCGAGGACACCGTGTCTCGGCTCGGGCCCGGCCGCAGCGCGGCCGGCCTCGGTCGCCGCGGCTTGGCGGCGACGCTGCACGCGGGCCTGCTCGATCGGTGCCGGCGCATCGTCGGAAGGCCGCTCGGGGAATGCGCGGCGGGACAGCTCCCGCATCGCCCGGTTCTGCCGCTCTACCGCCGCCGCGATGCCCGGCTCCACGCGGGAGGGCCGGGCTACCTCCTGGTGCGTGGTGAGCGCCTGGGCGAAGCCGGCCGACTCCATCTCGCGCGTCTTCACCGGCCCGCGGAGCATTTGGTGCGGCGGCCGCAGCCTCCGGCGCAATCCGGCGCGGGCGCGGCCAGTACTGTACCAACGGCGACGTCGACAGCAGCGGGGGGAGACGTGGCGAAGTTTCGAGCCGCATCCCATGACCACGCACGATCCGTATGTGGCGCAGAGACCTGTCTGCCCTCAACGCAGAAGGTAAATCCCTGTTACGCGGCCTGGCTTGAGCGGTCGCTGGATGCTCTCGATCAATCCCCCACGGACCGTGAACAAAGCGTGTGGGCCGACGCCTTGGCTGAAGAAGTGCGGGCCGCCTACCCAGGCGTGCACCTCAGCCTCAGCGTCAGTAGGGGATATCTCCTCCTGTTCTTGATCACTATTCCGAACGCCGAGCGAGGCAACGGACTCGGCACGCGCGTCATGCAACACCTCATCTCCGCAGCCGACCAGCGCGGTATAGCAATGACGCTCAACCCGACCGACAACTTCGGCGCGGATCTGGACCGACTGCAAGACTTCTACCGACGATTTGGCTTCATCACCAACAAGTGGTGCGGTGAGATTGGTGCCAGCGGGGAAAGCATGATCCGCGTACCGCGCAACTCTAGTGCGGCAGCGGACAACCCCGCATGCTCCAGCAGTTGCTGTCAGGAGAGCACGGTCTAAAGAAGCGCCCGCGCTTCGCACGCCGGCTGATCAGTCGATGACATGCACGGTTACGTACATGTCAACGCCCTGGTCCTGTTCAACGTCCGGTACATGGACGCCGCCGTCGACCAGCTCCGCGCCGACGGTTCGAGGTCCGAGAAGAGGACGTCGCCCGGCTCTCCCCGTTCGTCCGGCACCACGTCAGCATGCTCGGCCAGTTACTCCCTCCAGGTCCCGGACCTGCCCGGCGGCCTGCGGCCCTTGCGCGAACGGCCGCCGACGAGGAACAGGCGCCGGCGAGGGCCGGTCGGGCGGAAAGTCGGACCGGCCCGTATGCGGGCCTGCATCGTTGTTCCGTACAGGCAGCGTCCGCCCGAGGGCGCCGGCGAGGATGAGGGAGACGAAGATGACCGGAGCGGTCGCCCCGGAAGTGCGGGCCGCGCAGCGGCGGATCGTCAGCACGATCAACGCGTCCGGGAAGCTGAACGGCGACGGGCTCGCCCTGTGGCGGGAGGTCAACTGCGGCGAATGGAAGGCCACGGCCGGAGACATCAGCAAAGACCTGGACCTGCTCCAGGTCCCACACACGATCGTGACGGCCTTCCGCTTCCCACTCGCCTCCTCCTACAGCAAGGCCATGCGCGAGGGCGAGGAAGTCCGCATCCTGTGCAAGGACCTGCCCCACTTGTTCCCCTGGATGCCGTCGCTGGAGCAGACCGTCGCCGACATCCCCGCCGACGCCCCGCGCTGGGACTTCACGGTGTTCCAGCCCCGGGCCGACGGCATGACCATCGCTGTCATGCGGCTGTCGGCAGAGTGGCCCGCCTGGTCGAAGAAGCAGGCCCGCGCCGCCCGGCTGGTCTGCGTGGAGTGCGACTACGACCTGCGCGACAAGGCCGAGGACCGGGCACCGTTCGACATCCGTCTGTCCGAGCAGCCCAAGAGGCGGCGGCTGGTGTGCGGGAAGTGCTGTAACGACGGCGTCGACGAGATGCAGCGCCCAGCTGCGCTCGCCGGAGTACCGTCGTGACGGCCGTCGAGGCGGCCACGGACCGGCTGCTGATCGCGGAGCTGGTGGGAGTGCTGAACGACGCCGAGCACTACAACTCCCGCCGCTCCACGACCGACAGTCGCCTGGACTACCTGGAGCGCCGGGCGGCGCTGCTGCACCGGCTCGTCGACGCCGTCGGCGACGAGTCCTCCCGCTACCTCGCCCAGGACGCCGAGGACCGGGCCGAGGACCTGCGCGCCAGGGCCGAGGCCATGGCGCGGGAGTGCGGCGACCCGCCTCCCGCACCGCGCCGGCCCCGATAAGCGCTCAGGCGCCGAGGAAGAGCTGAGGCAGCCCGGCCACCATCTCCAGCGCCGCCGCGTAGTTGGACCGGGCCTGCTTCACCAGTTTCACGTCCGCCACCAGCTCCGGGTAAAGCTCGCGGGCGCCCTTGCCGCGCTTCTCGTACACGGCCCGCAGCTCCTTCTCGGCATCCTCGACGCTGGTGTAGCGGTGCGGCCACCTCTCCCGGGCCCCCCGGAGGGTAATGGCCTCCCTCGAACAGGTCAGGCAGACCTTGACGTCTTCGATCGTGGTGATCAGCTCTTCGTCGCGGATCAGGCCGAAGACCTTTCCCTCGAAGAAGTCACTGGCCCCCAGATGGGTCTCCAGCAGGCAGGCATCCAGGAACGCCGTGCCCGCCTGCGAGCGCGGCGAGTACACCCCGTCCCGCAGGTGCCAGGGCGCGTCCTCCAGCCGCTTCGGCGCCACCCAAACGAATAACTCGCCGTCGTGCTCGTGCAGGACGTGCCAGTGCGGCCTGCGCCGGGCGTCGTGGCAGCACTTCGGGTCCACCACACGGCCCCAGGGGCGGCCTACCACCGCGCTGTCGGGCTCGGTCAGCATCGAGCGCTGCGGCAGCTGGCTGTAGACCCCCTTCGGCATCCGCTTGCCGTTCACCGACAGGGTTTTGATCGTGACGGACGACTCCCTGATTCCCAGTTCCACAACCGGTCAACGCCGCCGCCCCCACCAGGAGGCGGGCCGTCGGGCCGGGTCGCCCGTTCGGCCCAGGCCGATGGCTCAGCGCCTCGCGTCGCCCGGGGCGAGGAGGCTGGTGGCCGCCGTTCTTCTTCGCCGCCTCCCGGGCCGCGACCAGGGCCTGGCGCGCGAGGTCGACCCCGCTCAGCTCGGTACTCACACGATCACCGCCCAGGCAGCCTCGCCGTTCAGCGAGCGCGCGGCGAGCTCCGGCAGTCGGTCCGCTCAGGGCGCGGCCGCGGCCGGCTCGGTGCGGGCGGCGGCCTGCTCGCGCAGCTGCTCCAGCACGTGCAGGGCGCGGACGTTCGAGTCGGGCACGCGCTCGTTGGCTGCCACGATCAGCTTCGGCGCGCTCCAGCGCAGCTACGTGCCGACGGCTGGGGCATCGGGGACGACGTCCAGGCGGCCAGTGTCCGCGTCGAACGCCACGGCCTGCAACCGCGGTGAAGTGGGCCTACGCGCCCCGTCATGCGGTGGTGCGCAGCGGGAGGGGCGCGGCGGGGACCAAGGCAGCGGTCCCGGCCTGCCGGGCGGCACGTTCCGTGCGGGCCCGCCGGAGGGCTGCTGCCTCGGTGGCGGCGGCTTCACGGCGGCGCTGGAGGTGGGCGGCGCTGATCGGAGCCGGCGCATCGTCGACAGCAGCCTCCGTCTCTGGAAATGCCCTCCGACTGAGCTCGCGCATCGCCCTGGTCTGCCGCTCGACAGCTTCCGTGATCCCCGGGTCCGGCCGCTGGGCGGGGGTGACGGCCTGGTGCGCGGCGAGCGCCTGGTGGAAGCCGGGCGACGCCTCCTGCCTGGTCTTCACCGGCGCCTCGGGCGCTGCCGCGGCCTTCGAGGCGGCGGCCGGCTCCCGGAGCGCCGGGGCGGTCGCGCCCACGGCCAGGACGCGGACGGTGCGGACCGTCTGAGTGCCGACCGCGTCGTTCGCCGCGGTGACGATCCGGGAACTGATCAGGCGCAGCTGGGTCGCGTATGCGGGTGAGTCCGGGCGCAGGTCCAGCTGGCCGGTCTCCGCGTGGAAGGCGACCGCCTGGACGTGCGCGGCCAGCTTCGGGGAGAGGCCGGCCGCGATGTCCGGCCACTGGGCCAGGATGCTTCCGCCGGCGGCCGGGATGTCCCAGGCCCGGTCGGCCATCAGGCCCTGGAGAACGGCGGCGAACCCGGTCGGCTCCCGGCCGTCGCGCCGCACCGGCGTCCCGGTCCGGCGCTTCGCCTTGCGGGTGCCGGACTCGCCGCGGGCCTTGGCGGCCTCGCGCGCCTGGTGCAGTGCGACCCGGGCCAGGTCGACGCCCGACAGTCCCGAGGCCGGCTGCTCGTTGCTGGTGGTGGTGGTGTTCAGGGTTTCGGTCATCACGGCCTCCTACCGGCGTGCGACGGTCATGTGGTTGGTGCTGCTGATCAGCTTGCGTACGCGCCGCACCAGGTCAGCGCCGTAGATCTGCTCAGCGCCAGCCGGGCCGAGGGTGTCGAGCGTCATGACGACCTGGTCGGGCCTGCCGAGCATGTACTCCTGCCAGGCCACGTCCCGGAGCTCCGTGAGCGCTTCCTCGTCGGGCACGTCGGGGCCGGTCTCGCCCGCGTCCTGGTGGCTGGCCGCGGGGTCGTACTGCGGCTGCTTCGGGGTGAAGGCATCGGCGACCAGGCGGCGCACGGACTTGCTGCGCGGCGGCGTCCAGTCGCCCTCCCACTCCTGGTGGCGGGCCTGCTCAGCGCGGCGGGAGTCCCGGTACGCCTGGACGGCGCGCTCCCGGCCTTCCTCGGTCGGCCACAGCGCCACCGCACCCTTCAGCCGCCCGGCGAGGAACCCGGACGGGCGGTGGACGATACCCGGGGCGTCGCCGCAGTCCAGGAACGCGATCACCTGGTCGGCCGTCCAGCCCGCGTCCGCAACCTCCTTGAGGATCCAGGCGATCCGGGGCACCGCAGCGCGGCCCATCCACGGCACCCATCGGATCAGCTCCGAGGCCAGCTGGAAACGGCGCCCGACGCTGTTGAGCTTCCGGCGGCCGCGCTTGACCTTCTTCGGGGTGGGGGAATCGCTCTGCCCGCGTGCGAGCTTGCTCTCAGGGGGGAAGGAAGTAGTACCCGCAGCAGAAGACGCTGAGGTACCCACCTGCATTGGGGTGCAACGGACCTCATCCGAAACAACCGTCGCAACCCCCTGCACAGCTCCCTTCCGGGAACCCCTCGCCGGGGCCTTCGACGACGTCTTCGAGCGCGGCTTGCGCACCTTCCGCGACGCCTTCTTCGCCAGCTTCGCCATCAGCTCCCGGCCCGCCTCCGCGATCCCGGACGCCGCCCGCATGTACTCCGGCGCGGTGTCGTCCCGCAGTACCGTGCGGATGCCCAGCGCGATGTCGAACTCGGGCGGGACCATCCGCGCGAACTCCGACGCCTGCGCCGCCTCACCACGCACCCGAGTGCCGCGCACGACGTACGCGAGCAGCCCGGCCTCCCGCAGCATCCCCAGGTGGTACTCCACCGACCGCTCCGACAGCCCGGTGCGGCGCACCAGGTACTCGATCCCCGGACGGCACGGGAACAGCTCCGCCAGCTCCTGAGCGACGCGCACCGTCGTCGGCCCGAAGCTGCGAGGGCCATGCGACCGGTGCCGCCGCGGCTTGTAGAGCCCGGACCCGGCGACCCAGTGGACCGCCTGCATCCAGGAGTAGCCCTCCCCCGCGATCCGGCCCGACGACGTCGACAGCCACTGCGACGCCTCCGGCACGAACAGCAAGGGCAGCACGGTGACCGCGTCGGCATCGTCGACCGACGGACGCGGGGCGGGCAGCATCACGGCGGCCGGCGCCGCCACGGCGCTCACCGGACCGCCCGGACGTACGAGACAGAGATCATCCCGGCAGCCTTGCGCGGACCGCCTGTGGACAGAGGCCGGGAACCGGCAAGAGCGCCGATCCCTCCCGCCGGGCGGGCAACAATCTTGGAAACCGTCCCGCCAGACGGGAAGCCGCCCCTGCTGGCGCCACCGTCGACGTTGTGGATGATCTCCGCGCGCGGGTGCATGAGCGGGGCGGCCGACGCAGCGACCCAGCCCATCGAGGCCGCTCCGAAACCGCTGCTCTTGTAGCTTCCTACCGGAAATCTAACTTTCGGCAGGAAACGGATCTTTAGTGCGAACTGGTATGTGAATTTCGTGGGGCGGGACACATTGCGGGTGCGTACCGGACGAAACCGGGCACGCTCTACATGACAGGGGACACCGCTGTCGTGCACTATGGCGATACCGACCTTCCATATGGATCAACGCAGAGGGGCCCCTTGGCCGGGGCCGATCTCGATGGCTCGTTTGGCGGGACAGGTCAGCCCCCTCCGTGAGGAGCGGGCGACAGTACGAAGGCCAGAGGCGGATCTCCTTCCGTGGATGGACTTGGTGCTGGTGTTCCGAAAGCCCTTGGCGGGGCCTCGGAACGAACCGCGAAGCCCCTTGGCGGGGGCCCGCGGGTACTGCATGGCCCTGATAAGGGGCCGACTGGAAAAGAGCGGCTTGATAAGCCGCGGCTCAGGACCGGCGGGAACCGGGATCTGAGCGGACCGCTCTGGTGGGGGATCGCCAGGCGGTAGACGGGCCGCGCGGGGCCGAAGGGGATGGCTAGTCCACCTGTGATGGCGCGCGCGGCCGATGGCCACTAGGTCATCCCGACCCCCCTTCGGAGGTCGGCGTCGGCATGCCCTCATCCGCATTCGCGGCTTCGGGAAAGCGTTCCGCGAGGCCCTTGAGGAGACGCAGGTAGTTCTCGCGGTGCGGGCGTCGGGGGCTGGTCTGGCCCAACTCCCAGCGTGTGACTGCGACCCTCTTCACGCCCACGGCGTCCGCGACATCCTGCTGGGTGAGGCCGGCCGCGAGGCGCAGCTTCGCGCGCACGTGCGGGGGTGGCAGCACCTCGGGCAGGCCGTTCAGCAGGGCGTCGACCCGCTGCGAGCGGTCCGAGTCGGACATAGCCAAGCCTTCCATGATCGTTGTAACCATGAAAGATACACGATCTGATCTCCGTTTGGGAGAAGTGGTTGGCGCGAGCTGAGCCCCGCCCTGCGCCCGGTAGGGTCCGTGCCCGTGTCCCGCATCGCATTCTTCGATCTGGACGGCACGCTGGCCGACCGGCAGTCGGCGCTCAGCGACGCTGTGACCAGCTTGTGCCGGGCCAACGCTTTGCCCCCGGAAGCTGAACAGTGGCTGCGCGCCGAACTGGTTGACCGTGCGAACGCGGCGGACTTTGCCCGCCTGCGGGAGGTCTTCGGCCTGGAGGCGTCGGCCCCACAGCTGTGGCAGGAATACGTCGACCTCATGGCGGCCGCCGTCACCTGCCGCCCCGAGGTCCTCGAGGGCCTGGCCCGCCTGCGCGCGGCCGCATGGACGATCGGCGTCATCACCAACGGGGCCAGCGACATCCAGCGTGCCAAGCTCGCCGGGACCGGCCTCGCCTCCCTGGTCGACGGCGTCGCTGCCTCGGGCGACCTGGAGATCCGCAAGCCAGACCGGCGCCTCTTCGAACTCGGGGCTGCCCGGTGCGGCGTCAGCCTCGCGGACGGCGGCTGGATGATCGGCGACAACCCGGTCGGGGACATCGGCGGTGGCCACCAGGCTGGCCTGCGCACCATCTGGCTGCGCGGCCGACCCTGGCCCGACGAACTTGCCGCCCCGCATCATGCCGTCGACGACGTCACCGACGCCATCACCATCCTGCTTACCGAGACGGAGTAGCACCGTGGACCAGCCGACCATCGGGATCCTCCACCCCGGCAGCATGGGCGCAGCCGTCGCCGCCTGCGCCGCGGCGAACGCGGCCGCGGTCCTGTGGTGCGAGGCCGGGCGCAGCACCGCCTCCGCGGCGCGCGCTGCCCAGTTCCACCTGACGCCCATGGCCACGCTGGCGGAGCTGCTGGACCCCAGCGACATCGTCATCGCCCTCTGCCCGCCGGCCGCAGCCGAGGACCTGGCCCGCGAGGTCGCCGCGCACCGCTTCACCGGGGTGTACGTGGAGGCGAACGCCATCAATCCCGAGCGGGTGCAGCGGATCGCCGAGCTGCTCGAACCCGGCGCGACTGTCGTGGACGGCGGAGTCGTCGGCTCCCCGCCGGTCGGCGGCAAGACACCGACGCTGTACTTGTCCGGCCCGGCCTCCGCGACCGGCCGCGTCGAGGCGCTGTTCGCGGGCACCGCCGTCCGGACCGCGGTGCTGGGCACGGAGGTCGGGAAGGCGTCCGCGCTGAAGCTCGCGTACGCGAGCTTCCAGAAGACCAGTCGGGTCCTGGTGGCGCTCGCGGTCGGCATGGCGCGCGAGCATGGCGTCGACCAGGAGCTCCTCGAGGTCGCCTCGCGGCGCACCGACTCGTACCTCGCCGAACCGCAGTACGTTGCCAAAACCGCCGCGCGTGCCTGGCGCTGGGGCCCGGAGTTGGAGGAGGCCGCCGACACCCTCGCGGCCGCCGGCCTTCCGCCGGAGATGCTGCGCGCGGCCGCGTCCACGTTGGCACGGTGGCACGACGTCAAGGACGACAGCGAGCTCACGCTCACCGACGCCCTGGACCGACTCGCCCAGCCGTAGCCGACGCTCATGCTGACGCTGCTCCCGCCCGCTGCGCCAGCAACTGGTCGATGAGCCGTGCCGCATCCTGCGGGGACGCTTCCGTGGTGTCGATCGTCAGATCCCAGGCCATGCTCGGGTGTGTGTCCAGGTCCTCGCGGGTCGCGTCCCACGCCGCCAGACGCGCCGCGGTGTCGCTGTCGCCGCGTCCCACCGACCGCTGCTCGGTCGTCTCGCGAGAGCACCACAGCAGCACCGCCGACCAGTCAGCCGGGTAGCCGTTGACCAGCGCGCGGACCCCGTCGACCTGCCCGAGGTGCACCACGGGCACCCCGGCCGCGAACGTGGCGTCGACGCCGGGCCGGTCGATCGCGTACGTATTGCCGTACCGGGAGTTCGCGTAGAGGACGTCGCCCGCGGCCTCCAGTTCGTGCAGCTGCTCTGCCGTGCCCAGCCGGTAGCCGGCCGACTTGCCCGACCCGACCTTGAGCCGCGCGAACTGGGCGTACTTGGTGTCCAGTTCGCTGAGCGCCGTGGTGACGGTGTCCTTGCCCGAGGCCGGCGGGCCGTACAGGATCACGCCCTGCTTCGGGGTCACGCGTACATCGCCCCCATCGCCTGCCGGGCCTGGTCCGCGAGCGTCACCGCGGTGCCCAACCGGTTGTCCACCACTAGGTGCGGCACCGCCGGGCGCAGCTCCAGGTCGATGAGCGCCATGTACTCGTCCCAGCGCGCCAGCTTCCATGCGTCCCGGGCTGCGGATCGGAAGCCGATGTACTCGCGCATCGACTCTTCGTCGCAACGCACCCACACGGGGAAGACGTCGACCCCCATTGAGCCCGCGCGGTTGGTAAGGCGCTGCATCCAGGCCGGGTCCGTCATCTCGGCAATGAACGGCGCGGTGAGCACGGTGGAGATGCCGCACTTGATGTTGGCCATTGCCGACTGCATCAGGCAGTCGTACTCCACCGGCCGCACCTGCTCGCGGTAGAGGTCGGTGTGCCGGTCGTTTGCGTCGCCGCCCAGGGCGACCAGGAGGCGTTCCACGAGCGGGCGGGTGAGCGGGTCCTTGTCGAGCAGCGGCCAGCCGGTCAACTGGACGAAGAAGCGGGCGAGCTCGGTTTTGCCGCTGCCAGCGAAACCGCCGACCAGGATGAGCACGGGACGGTGTGGGTCGCCGCCGGTGTGCCGACGCTTCCACGCGTCGATGATCCGCTGCTGCAGGTCGAAGTGGTCGGCCTCGTCCGAGCCGGGCGCGATGCGGTGAATGGCGCGCTCAACAGCCAGGACGTGTGATCCGTTGAGGCGGTCGTCCAGCGGTGTGAGCTTGAAGGAGGACTCCTCCCCGGGCAGGGCCGCACGGAATCCCAAGTCAGGCTCGGTGGCCCGGTAGAGGAGGCAGTAGGCCCGCCGATAGTGGGGTCCGGGGAAGACCTCGCCCTGCTCGTGCTGCCACAGCGTCTGAGGATTCGCGGCGGGGATGCCCTTGAGCTTGGCCTGTTCGGCAACCGCCCGGAGGCGCTCGCCGGCCTTCTCCAGAGTCAGACCGTGAGCCTCACGCTGCTCGCGCAACCGGTCTGGCCGCCACCCCGCTCGCTGCTTCCCCACCCTCTGCCCCTCCGTCATCTTCATGGCCGCGAGCCTAGAGCTCGGGCCCCAAATCCCGTGTGTACGTGGATGTTGAAAACCCGTGTACGGGAAGGTGCACGGGCTTCGACAAGCCTCTGTGATGTTCCAACCCTGCCGCCCCCGCTGTGATTGGCCCCACAAAAGCGACGCGTTGAGGGGGCACAGACGGTGGAACGATCGAGCGTCACATCAGACTACTGCCTTAAGTCGCTCACACTTAAGGATTCGGGCGAAGGTTCAGAGCGGCAAGGCCGGGAGGGAGCGCCGTCAGGGAACCTTGACGGTGTATCGCATTCGGTACCGGTGGGCGGCCTTGACCAGCAGAGAGACTTCGATCGGACGCTCGTTGTTCGAGTGCACAACGCGGAACGTCATCATCACCGGCATGTCCTTTGGCAGCTCAAGGGCGACCACCTCTTCCTCGGTAGGGATCTCCGAGGAGACCTCATCGACAAACGAGACGGGCGGGTAGCCGAGACCGGCGAGCAGGGTTGGGGTGCCACCCTTGATCTTTCGGCGCTCCATCATGGCCGTCCCCTCCGCCAGCTCAAGCGGGTAGTACGACCGTGTCAGCTCCGTGGGCTCGTCGTCCAGGAACAAGATCTGCTTACGAAGCAGAGCCCGGCCGTCGTCGTCGAGGTCGAGGGCCTGACGAACCTCGTATGGCGGCGTAACGGTCTCGACCTCCAACAAGGTCACGGAGCCCCGCTGCGAGCGCTTCTCCGCCTCGCTGATCCAGCGGTACGGCTGCCCCTCGCCCGCCGGAGGCATGTAGACCTCGGGTGCAATGGATCGCTGGGTGCCGCCCTGCACGAAGACGCCTTTGCCTGGCTGGCCGATCAGGAGCTGCTCCTCCTTGAGCATCTGCAGCGCCTTCTGCACCGTGGTGCCGGCGACGCCGTACTCCTCCATCAGGGCTGGCGTCGAAGGCAGCTGATCGCCAGGGCGCAGGTCCCCACGCGTGATCTGCCGCCGCAGTCGTGCCGCGATCTTCTGGTGAGCCGACCTTGGGTCTGTGAACGGCCTCGTCATCCCTCAGCTCGCCTCCTTCCTCTGTCGGTAACGGAGGTGCCGCGTCATCGTCATGACGCTTACCTCCACCGGCTCTCCGGCGATGGACCTGGTGAAGCGCGTCAAGACCAGAACGGGCGCACCCGGTTGCAAGCCCAGCGACTCGCACTGGCTGGGGGAGGCGATTTTGGCGGCCACATCCTCAAGAGGGCTGTCTTCCGGGGTGAACCCCATGCTCGCCAGAAGCGTGACGGCGCCGCCACGAATCTTTCCGGCCCGGGCGAGCTGGGTGCCGCGCGCGACGTGCACCGGGTAGTAGGAGTCCGCAAGCTCGATCGGCTTGCCATCAAGCAGGATCAGTCGGCGGCGAACCACCGCCTTCTCCTCCGGGCCTATACCGAAGAAGTCGCGCACGGCAGCCGGGGGGTCAACCTCTTCCGCTGCGAGCAGCCGCTGGGTACCGCGGCGCCCCCGCGCAGCGGCCTCCGAACTCCAGGCATCTCGTTCCCCCTCTCGGCGCGGCGCGAGGTACGGCTGGGCGTCCCCGATCCACGTGTCATCGCTGCTCACGCTCATTCCTCTCAGCCAGCCGGCCTGTGCCAGAACCCTAATGCTCTGCGACTTGAACCAGTACGGTGAACCGTAACCCTTGCCACCTTAAGGCTTATGGCCTTATGGTCTCATACAGGTCGACCCGGAAGGGACAGACCGCCGGAAGGCGCTCGTTCCGTCAGGGACGGATTGCCTTGCACCACTGCATGACCAGTCGCCACTTCGGTGGCCTCGGGGAGTCTGAGGCAACTAACTCCTCCCCGTGTCCGTGACTGCTGTTTGAACTGTCGCAGCGCGTATGCGTTGTCGGTCCGTCAGGACGCCCGGATCTTCCGGTGGGTGCTGGCGTGGCCGAGAGGGCACCCGCGACGCCATACCCGACCCGCCTGCTTCGTGAGGAGTTTCCCCATGACCGCATCCGTCCGTGAGCGTGAGGTCCAGACCGTCAGCCAGGAGCGCAAGCGCCGGACGCGGTCCCGCACGATCAGCCACCTTGACCCGATCGTCGTCTCCAAGCTCCCGGCGCACGAGTACGACCTCGATCCCGCCTGCATCTCCCTGGTGTGCCCGTCGTGCCGCACGTGGGTTCCGATCCGCGTCGCCGACACGGAGCGGGCCACGGCCAAGCTGGTTCCCCACCACACCGAGCAGGCCGGCACCGAAGACCCGGTCCGCTGCCCCGGCAGCCACCGCCTGGTCACGATCAACGTCACCGTCGCCACGTGGTCCCGCCGCCTGGAGGAGGGCATCTCGGAGACCAACGGCCGCCGCGCCGACCGCGTCATCCGCAAGCCCCAGCCGATGCCCACCCCGGCTGTCATGCAGATCGTCGGTGGCCTCGTCGACGACAAGACGGCCCGCAAGCTGCACGAGGCTCACGTCAAGAGCTGCACGATCTGCTCCGCCACCGCCCCCCGGTGCACGGACGGCCGTCGGCTCGCCCACCTTGCCGCCCACACCCAGCGGACCGCACCCCTTCGCCGCCAGAGGCAGACGCGGCAGGAGGAGCAGGCCGACAAGCGCGCCTGGGCGCTGCGTCTCCTGCACGACCAGCAGTGGGAGAGGGTGGCCGACCCGGTCCACAAGACCGACCAGCAGCGCGTCCGCGACGTCCTGACCGCGCTGCGCAAGACGCTCAACGCCCCGACCAAGCCCGGCGCCCGGCCGCTCACCACGTGGGAGCGGGCCGACCTCCAGACCACGATCGCGGTCCTGGAACGGCAAGAGAAGGACCTCACCCACCGCTGGTAGACGCTGGACGAACGACCACGGCCGGTCACCCCGACGAAACGGGGTGACCGGCCGTGGCTGCTCGTACAAGCAGTCACTTCCCAAATGGGGAGCGATCTCGACAGCCCATGGGATTGCAGCCCTCGGACTGTCCAGGACCTGACTGGAGGACCTGATGCCCAGCATGACACGCACCATCCCCGCCCCGTCGAACGGCCTCTACGACGACATGGAGGACGAGGACAACCGCCGCGGCCCGGAGCCGGATGAGTTCGACGCCTTCCACCGTCTGGTGCGCCACCTGGTGGCCGACGGCGACGTCCGGGCGGCGAAGGCCGGCCGCCGTGCCCGCCGCACCCTCTCCGAGATGGCGACAGTCCGGTGAACGCCGTCCTCAGCCTGACCGACGCGGAGCGCGATGAGCTCTCGCGTAAGAACGCTGAGCAGAACAAGCGGTCGGAGAACAACCGCCGCTGACCAATCCCCCGGCATTGCCCGTCGTCCCCGCGCCCTCACGGGCGGGCCCGACGAAGAGCACCGGCACTCCTTCATCGCGGCCGTCCGGCCGCCAACACACGAACAGCCCCGGGGCGGCTACCCCGGGGCTGTCTTCGCTCTGGACCTTCTGGGAGGCCCTGATGAATCGCAACTCCATCGTACGCACCGCCTACGCCCCCGACGCCGACCTGCCCGTCAACACCAACTGGCGCGAGCACGGCACCTGCCGGCAGGAGGACCCCGATCTGTTCTTCCCCATCGGCAACACCGGCCCCGCGCTCCTGCAGATCGACGAGGCCAAAGCGGTGTGTCGAAGGTGCCCCGTGATGGAGCGCTGCGCCTCCTGGGCGCTGGAGATGGGCGAGGCCCACGGCGTGTGGGGCGGCATGAGCGAAGCCGACCGCCGCCGCATCAAGCGCCGCGCCACCCGCAACCGCACCGCCGCCTGACCGCCTGCAGAAGGCAACAGGCGCGCTACCGCACCCCTTTTGTTCCAGCAGCCACGCGCTGCCCAGTCGCTCACCGTGCCTGCTTCGGCGGTCCGGTGAGCGGTGGAGAGCGCGGAGGACCATCCCGCTCCACCACCCACCCCGGCAGGAGAGCTCATGGAATCCCTGATCAATCACCAGTTCTTCGGCGCGACCCCGGCGACCCGCTACACCGTCGCCGGGCTGAGCTCAGAGGAGGCGTACCGCCTGATCGGCGCGAACACGCTGGCCGGCTTCGAGCCGGTCGTGCACACCCGGACCGCGAAGGGCGAGCAGCTGCGCACCCGGGACGGCAACCTCCTCACCGTCGTCGCGCTGCACGGCACGAAGGTGATGAGCGCGCTCGAGTTCGTCCAGGTCTGAAACGTCGCGTCGCCGTCGAGCGCGCCGACGCCTGACCGCTGGACGGGAACGGCGGGCAAGTTCTGGCCCGCCTCGCAGCACTGCCATCGACCGGCCGCCCGCACGGCGGGCGGCCGGCCTTTCGCACGTCTCCAGCCCGGGAAAGCCTCGGGCTCCCTTCCCCCCTCCGGGAGAGCTCATGGACCTCACCGCCCCGACCGTCACCGGCACCCGACTGCCGGACTCGCTGTGCACGCACACCCCGAAGTGCCCGACGGCCGCCAGCCCGGACCGCGAGGCCGCGCACGTCATGGCCGCCCACCCGGAGCAGGGCTGGAGCCTGCTGTGCAACGGCCTGGTGCTCTTCGAGGACACCGGCGAGCTGCTCCCCGACGGCCGGGTCATTGCCCCGCACCGGCCTCTCGTGGCCACGGCCTGACGGCTGCCTGATCCGCCCGCACCGACCGCCGGACCCTGGCGGCCGGGTCGGGCGGTGACGGGGAGCCGGACAGCCCGGACCAGCTGATCGATGTTGGGAGTTCCTCATGACCCTGGACATGTCCAGTTACGGCGAGAGCCGCTGGGTGAAGACCCACCCGAACCACGTCTACACCTTCGGAGCGCTCGAACCGCTGCTCAGCATCCTCGACGTGCGCGGTTTTCCGCTGCACAACCTGTTCTTGATGGGCATGGACACCGACTGGGGCTCGATCTTGTTCCCCACCGAGTCCCGCGCCCAGAACGCGGCGGCCGCCCTCGAACCCGCCTATGCGACGCGGGTCTACCTCTTCGCCACCCACGAAGGCGAAAGCGTGTGGGCGACCGACTACACCCGCCGCGCTCTGGACGGCACCCTGTCCGGCTTCATCACCAGCCTCACGCTCAAGGATGGCCGCCAGGTCATCAAGGACGGCCGCTGGGTGCGCTGATGCGCGCCGGCCTGACGACTGCCTGATCCGCCCGCACCGACCGCCGAACGTTCCGGCGAGCCGGGTCGGGCGGTGACGGGGAGCCGGACAGCCCCGGACCCACCGGCCTCCGGCCGGTGCACGCGATGTGAGGAGAGCACATGACCCAGCCCCAGCAGGCCGTACAACCGAAGGTCACCTACACCAGGGGCGACTTGGTCCTGTTCCGCGACGTCGAACGGTTCTGGCTCGGTCTGCCGGGCCACACCTTCGTCGGACGGGTGGAGCGGTCCTGGACGAACGGTCACAGCGGAAAGATCCTCTACGACCTGACGGAGCTGAGCGGCAACCGAGCCCGCGCCGGGATCGACCCCGCCTACATGCGGCTGCTCCCGCCGGCCGACGCGATGCACGACATCGACACCGCGCCGCTGAGCGAGCCGGAAACCGGGGCGATGACCCCGGCCGCCGTCGCCTGGCTGCGCCAGCAGCACGCGACCGCCAACCAGCGGCCGGAGCTGTCCGCCCAGCGCGACTGATCGAACCACCCGTGAACCGCCGCCCCCCAGCGGCATCTACCTGGAAGGAGGCGGCGTGGCCGCCACTCGAACCCGGAACAAGAGGCCCACCGCCCGCAAGAAGCCGGCGGCATCCCGTCCGACTCCGCAGCCCACCGCCTCCCCCACCCCCGACGCTCCCAAGACCCCGGCCGGGACCACGCAGACGGCGGCGGAGGTGGACCTCGAGGCGCTGGCCCGCGTCGCGGACGCCCGGGACCGGGCCGCCGACGTCATCGACACTGCACGCGAGCAGGCCGCCGCCCTCCAGGCGGAAGCCGAGACGGCGGCCGCGCGCACCGTCGCCGACACGCACGAGAAGGTCACCGCGCTGATGACCGAGGCGCAGACCCGCGCCGCGGACATCACCGCCGACGCCGACCAGGAGGCCACCGCCCAGCGCGCGGCGGCGAAGAACGACCTGGAGGCGGCGCGCGGCGAGGCGGACCGGCTCCTGGCGGAGGCCCACGACCGTGCCGAGACCCTCGTCAAGGAGGCCCGCGCGCAGGTCGCCGATCTGACCGAGCTGGTCACCACCGACCGTGAGGCGACCGGCAAGGCGGTTGCCGAGCTGCGGCGTCTGGCGGAGACCGACCTCACCGAGATCAGCGCCCTGGTCGACCAGCGCCGCACCGAGGCCAGCCAGATCCTCGCCCGCGCCCAGGAGCAGGCCGACGCCCTGGTGGCCGCTGCGCAGCGCGAGGTTGACCAGGCCCGTGAGCGGTTCGCACAGCTCGCGGCGACGGCAGCTGAACACTATGCCGGCCGCCGGGCGGAGGCGGAGGCGCTGTACGCGGACGCGGTCCAGGCCGCCGCCGAACGGCGCCGCGAGGCCGACGCTCACGTCGCCGCCGTGAGCGCTGAAGCGGAGAAGGCCCGCACCGAGCTGCGCACCGAGCTGCGCCAGCTGGGCGAGAAGTTCGACACCGAGGCTGCCGCCAAACGCCAGACCCTGGCCGACGAACTCGCCGGGCTCAAAACGGCGTGCGACAGGCAGCGTGAGCGGCTGCGGGAGGAAGCTAAGACCTTCGCGGCGCAACTACGCGAGACCGCCCAGAAGGAAGCGAGTCGCATCACCACGGAGGCGGAGCGCAAGGCGAAGGGCATCACCGAGCGGGCGCAAGCGGATGAGGCCCGCGCCCGCCGGCTGCTCGAAGAGGCCCGGGAGGCGAAGCGGGCCAACTCCCGCTTCCACGGCTGGCAGCAGAACCTCAGCCGCAAGGCGTGGAAGACGGCCCCATGGATCGCGCTGGGCGCCGGCGTCGGTCTTGCCGCCTCGGGAGAGTACGAGCTGGCCCGCATGGTCGGCATCAACCAGTACGTTGCTCCGCTGCTGCCGGTGTCGATCGACGTCTACTGCGTCACCGCGTTCCGGGCCAAGCAGGACATCCCGTACGCGCTCGCATTGATGGCGTCGGCGAATGTGGTCTTCCACCTGTCGGAGCAGGCGCACCTCGTGCCCGAGGGACAGTCTGCTCCGTGGTGGCTGACGACGTTCGTCGTGCTGATCTTCGTGGCCGTCATCTGGCGCGTCCACACGCTCATGCACGACGACGGGACGGACGGACACGGCAGTACGGACGCTGCGGGCGTCCGTACCGGTACGGACAGCGGAAACGGAACGCCCGCCCGTACAGGTACGCACCGGCGTACAGACGGTACGGACACCGTGCCGTCCGGCCGTACAGGGGCAGCCAGCCCCGACCTGTACGCCGCTCACGGCTCGGTACGGCCGGATGCTGCGGGCCCCGGACGGGACGGTACAGACCCTGTACACACCGCCACCCACCCGCCGCACGGTGACGGAACCAAAGCGGTGCTGACCAGGGCGTACAGCCACCGTACAGACGGCGTACATACCCCCTCGCAGGAGGCGGCGCGTACAGGTACGGCGACTGCGGGGCGTACCGGTACGGCCAGCGCGGCCGTACAGGGACGCACCGGCGCTATCAGCGTCTGTACACACTCCGGCGGCGACGGTGTTCCGGGGGCCCGTACAGGTACGGACGCCGCTTCCCCTCCCGCAACCGGAACCAGCGGTACGGCGGGTGCTGACCGTCCCGGTACGCCTGTACGGACAGACGAGGAACTCCTGCCGCTCGTACAGAACCTGCCGCGCGGCGAGGACGGGTTCGTGACCCTCTACCAGGTCCGCAACCAGCTCTCCGTCAACCACAACCGCGCGGTGCGCCTGCTCTCCAAGGCCGGCCTGCTGCGCCCCGAGGACGCGGACAAGCACCTCGGCTGATCCACCGTCCGGCACACACCAGTGAGGGCCAGCCCGCGCGAATCGGGCTGGCCCTCCGCTGCGACTGCCGGAAGCAGTCAACAGCCCCCCGAGTACAGCAGATCCGACCCCCATGGAGGGACCCCGTGAGCACCGAAGACAAGCCCTTCTTCGACGACCCGAACGCGGCGCTGCGCGAGATCGCGCGGAACCCCGCCGCCTACGCGCACTACCTCGCGGACTTCCACCGGGTCGTGCTGGACATGCAGGCCAAGCTGGAGATCCTCCAGCGCGAGACCCGCGTTCACTGCCGCGGAACCCGCGTGGAGGGCGACAAGATGGGCCAGGCTTTCCTGCGCTCCTTCCCGGTGGAAAAGTCCCTGAACGACATTCTCAAGAACCTCAAGAACGCCACTGCGGGAATGGAAAGGAGCGCCCATAAGCGCCACGCCCACGACGAGAAAGTGAAGGAGGTGACGAAGCAGCGAAAGGAAAAGGCGCAGCTCAAGGCGCGCAAGAGTAATCCGCCGCTCCAGGCTGCCCCGCAGAACTCGGTGCAGCAGGGTGTGCAGAGCCCGAATGTGGGCTATGGTGGTCCCACGTCGATTTACAACCTGGACCGCAGGGAGTCGGCGTGAGTGCAGGTCGCCCGCTCACGAAAGTCGAGCGGAAGAAGTTCAACCGTGCAGAACACGAGCGGAAAATCAAGCAAGAGATGATCGCTCAGCACGGTGAGGAACTCGGCACTTTCTACGCCTGGCTCCGAGTGGTGAATATCCGGGGCACGCAGGCTTACCGCGGCGGGGACACGGCGTTCATCCGTGATGTCGTGCTCGCTCTGCAGAACGTCCACAGCCGTCACTCCGGCTAGCCGCTCGCGTCTCGTCACGAAGGGCCGTCTCCGATCCCGGGGGCGGCCCTTCGGCGATCCCACCGCGTGCCGCGCGTGTCGCGTGCCGCGCGTGGCGCGCACGCGCGTACGCGAGGCCGGTGCCGACTGTCAAGCCCAGGAGGAGGGGCCGCGTGTCCGACGACACCGACAGCAACGTGATCAACCTCCCCGCCCGCGGCGGCGATTCCGGAGAAATGCCGGAAGCCCCCGACGGCGGGGATCTCTTTTACTCCGAACCGCCCGACAGTGGTTCAGGCAGTGTTGTCCCTCCGGAGTCCCCGGCGGAGACCACAATGGAACTCCCAGTTATCCGAGGCCCCATTTCCCCGGAAACTGCTTTGCGGGAGACGGGAATGCCCGGCGTACCGGATTCCGGCGACGGCGAATTTGAGGAAGGCGAATATGTCCAGCCTCGGTCTCTCGCGGACCGGCTGGGTGACTGGCTGGAATACCGGCTGGAAGTGGCGCGGGACCGGCACGCTGGTGAAGCGCCGTTCCGTGAGGCGGAGATAGCGCGTAAGGCCGCGCTTTTGAAGGCCCGCACCGCGCAGGAAACTGCGCTGATGGAGCAGAACGCCAAGCTTCATACAGCGGAGATGAAGGCGAAAGCCGACAAGGCGGAAGCGCGCGGCAAGGCCGACGCGGCACGCTCCTCCAGCTCCGGCTTGGGCGGCGACAAGGGCGGCCGTTCGAAGGCCGGTGGCGGGGGTGGCTCACGTTCGGGCGGCGGCAGCTCCGGCGGCGCTGGACGGGGCTCCGGGGGCGGCAACTCCCCCAAGAGGGACGGGAAGGGCCCTGATCGCTCCGCTGGCGGCCGTGGGGGCGGCCCGAAGGGCAATGAGTCCTCCGGTGGTCCCAAAGGCCGTCAGAACGGCTCTGGCAACTCCGGCACAGGCAAGGGCCGTTCCGGGGACGGCAAGGGCGGCTCGAAGGGCGACGGCGCCACGTCGAAGGACTCGCCGGCCGCCACCCCGAAGGCGGAACGGGCTCGCGGCCGCCAGGAGCGTGCCGCTGCCCGGCAGGCGGCTCGCCAGCAGCGGCGCGCCGCCGACCAGGCCGCGAACCTCGCCGACCGCAGCAAGGACCGTGATCAAGGCCGCGCCAACCGGCAGGCGGAGCGGGAGCAGCGCCGCGCGGCGAAAGAAGAGCGGAAGGCTGCAAGGAAGGACAAGCGGGAGGCCGCCAAGGCCGCCGACGACCGCACCACCCTCGGTGCGGCCCTGGGGGAGGAAGCGCAGCGCCGCTGGGACAAACGCCGCGCAGCCGAGAAGGACAAGGACTCCACCGGCGACAAGGACGCCAAGGACTCCGAGGCCGCGACCGAGAAGATGCCCAAGGACGGCCCTGAATCGTCATCTGACGACCCGAAGGACGGCTCCGCGGCCAAGGATCCGGGCGCCGGTGGGAAGGGCGGCGCAAAGCCATCCGACGCCTCCGGTGACAAGGCTGCGAAGGGCGGCACCGCAACGGAGGACAGCCCCAAGGCCGACGACGTCCCGCCCGGCACCTACGAGGAGGAGGACGACGACGGCCCGTCAGAGCGTGTGTGGTGGCAACGCAGCCGGCGTCGCGGGCGCAGCGCCCGCTCCACGGAAAGCCCGTTCGGCCCCGATCCGACCCAGCCCACGGCTGAGTGGGCCGATGGCCGTCCGCACCGGTTCGACCCGCAGCCCCAGACCGTGCCGGACATCCACGATGCCCCCGTCGTCCATGACGACGGTGACCCGTTGGGCTGGCATGCCGCACGCCGTGCGGGACTGCCTCCCGCATCCGAATCACATCTGAAGCGTCCTGGCACCAGCCGGCCCACTGCACAGCAGGAGGACTTTGTGGCATCGCAGGTCAGCAAGCCCGCAGGGGGCCAGACCGGCATGGCGGCCAAGCACCGCACCGACATCACCTTCGGCGAGTACCTGACGGACATCGTGAACATCGCGATCGCCGCCGCACTCGACAAGGACCGCGCCCAGGGCCTGGCCCTCGCGCTGGGCAAGGTGGCCGACGCTCTGCGGGACATGGCCACCGACCTGAGCGGCGACCACAACATCACCACCGAGGTCGTCGACCAGATCACGGACCTGGCCGACGCCGCGACCCGTATGAAGCAGCTCGCCGAACGCTGCGCCACCGAGTGCGAGACCGCCTCGGAGGCCGCCCGCCTCGCCGCCGTATCGGTCGGCCGCACCTACGGCGAGGACATCGCGGCCATGGACGACGCCGGCCTGGCCAACGCCTCCGCCGCAGCCCACCACGACTAGAAAGGCAGGGCCGCCATGAGCGACCTCACGCCCCACGCCAACGGCGCCGCTGCCCGCACAGACGGCGACAACCGCTACAAGGCCATCCAGGACAAGCTCAAGACCCTCGGCACGGCCATGGAGCTCGCGGGCAACGAACTCGAGCAGCTGCTGCGCGGCATGCGCATGAACGCCCAGCGCTCCGAGGGCCTGGCCGCCGACATCGCCAACGCCGAACTCGACCGAAAGTTCGTCGAGATGACCAACCAGGTGTCCCTCGCCCTCGGCGGCGCCGCCGTCGAAGTCCGGAAGCTACACGAGACGGCGCAGGAGGTGTCCGGCCTGGCCACAGCCGCGCAGCGCAGGCACGCGCAGCTGTATGAGGGCCTGGACGCGGTCCGCTCCGGACGCAAGGAGCGCACCCCCAAGCCCGGCTTCTTCGCCCGCTAGCCCGCCCGCTAGCTCTCAACCCACCGACGTCCCTGATGGGCGGCCCGCCACCGAGGCGGGCCGCCCATCGCCGTCCCCGAAAGGAACATCTCCGTGTCCGTGCCGCGTAGCGTCGCCCTGGAGCGCACCCTCTACACCCTGACCGCCCCGGTCCTCGCCGCGGCCCCGAACCTCTCCCCCGACAGCCCCGTCAACACGGTCGTGCAGCTGGCGGGCGCCGCCGGCGTCGGCGGCTGGGTCCTGGCCGCCAAGAGCGACGAGTCCGGCGCGGGCCGCAAGATCCTGCGCTGGTCGCCGCTCGTGCTCGCCGCAGCCGTCGACATCGCCGCGAAGAACACGATCGACTGGGGCCCCTACTGCCTGGACGCCCTGCTCGCCGCCGGATGGGCCGCGGCCGGCCTGCTGGTGCTGCCGCTCTCCCGGCACACCCGCCGCCGCCACCGCCCCGCACTCGCCGCACCGGTCCCCGCGCCGCAGGTCCAGCCGGCTCCCGAGCCGTCTGTTGCGCAGCCGGACGACGGCGCGGACGCCTTCACCCGGCAGGTGCGCTGGCTGTGGGAGAACCGCGGCATGCCCGGCCGCACCATCGTCGTCACGGCGGAAGCACACCAGGGCACGCGACACGACCTGTCGCTGCTGCTGCGCGCCGCCGAAGCGGGCCGGGCCATCTCTGGTCTGCGCGAGGAGGACGTCGCCGCCGCGTTCGGTGTGGACGCCACCGACGTGCGGATCGAGGAGGTGGTGCGCCAGCCTGGGCGTGAGGGCGGCCCCGGCTGGAAGCACGTCCACGTCACTCCCGATGCCAATGACCGGCGCCGCAAGGCCCCCACCGCCCACGAGTGGTGGGCCGACCGGATCGCGAGCGGCCCGGTGCCCGGCTCCCAGTTCGTCAAGGAGGTCCGCGACCACGCCCGCAAGGTCACCCACTACATCGCCCAAGTCCCCGACGAGATGGGCGAGCCGCGCGTCAACAGCCACGCCCTGGCGGCCGCGCTGAAGACCAAGTACGACGAAGGCAGGCTGTTCGTCACCGTCGACGGCAGCCAGATCCTGGTCTCCCTGTGGGACAGCTCGCCGCTGGCGCAGATCTTCCCCGCCACGCGGGAGCTGCTCACCCCGGACAAGGACGGCCGGTGGGTGACCGGCTACCTGGGCAACGGCCAGCCAGCCCGCAACCGCGTCTACACCGACCGGGGCGCCGCCCACGGCCTGTTCGTCGCCCCGTCCGGCGGCGGCAAAACCCAGCTGATGGGCCTGCACGTCGCCGCCGACGCCCTGTTCGGCGCCGTGGTCTGGCTGGCGGCGGAAGCCCCGGACGAGAAGGCCGCCAAGTTGGGCGAGTACACCGACCGCTACGGCATCGGCGCGCTCTACATGATCCGGCTGCTGCGGGCGCTGGACGCGCTGATGGAGATCCGCGGCGAGATGCCGTGGGAGGACGGACGGGTCTACGACTGGGACCCGAACCTGCCGGGCTGCCCCTACCGGATGCTGTCCGCCTACCTGGATGAGTTCCTCTCCGCCGCCCGCCACGGCGATTACGGCGCGGAGATCATGGACCTTGCCGAGAAGGTGTCGGTCAAGGGCCGCAAGTACGGCATCGGCATCAAGGTGGCTGGCCAGTCCATCTACGTGCAGGACGGTTTCACGCAGCTGCTGTGCGAGAACCTCCGGGAGAACTGCATCCCGGTCGTGCTGAAAGTGGCGCCCAAGAAGGTCGGCGACATGTTCAAGGCACTCGGCATCCCGCCCGAGCACACGCCCGACCCGCTCCCCCGCTCCTTCTCCCAGGAAGAGGCGGGCCGGATCGAGCGGGTGATGCGCGGCGAGCCCGAGCCGCCCGCCAACTCCAACACCGGCGGTGCCGGCTGGATCGTCGAAGCCAAGCAGCCCGAGGTCCTGCGCACCCTGTTCATGGACTTCAAGAACGGCCTCGACGACTACTTCCCCGACACCATCGCCACCCTCACCGACTACGAGATCCGCGAGCTCGAAGCGCGGGACCTGTGGTTCGACTGGACCGAGCCGCCCCGGCCCGGCGAGTTCGGCGACGAACCGGACGACGACGAGGACGGCGACGACGACGCGCCCAGGAAGGGCGGCGGCGGCCCGCGACGCGGCGGCGGAAAGTCCGCTGCGCGCCGCGACGCGGTCACCTCCCCCCGCCAGGCGCTGGAGGCCATCAAGAACCTCTCCGGCGTCTGACCCCAACCCGCTCCACCCCCGCAGGGCCCGGCCATCCGGCCGGGCCCTGCCCACACCTGGAAGGACACACCGTCCGTGGCCGTATCCATCTCCGCTGTCGTCCTGCTCGGCATCGTTGTTTTCGTCCTCATCCGGGGCGGCTACGTACGCCCCGGACCCGCCCTGGCCTGTGGCCTGTTCGGCTTCTTCCTCGCCTCCACCGGCGCCGCACCGCTGATCACGAGTGCGATCAGCACCGTCACCGGCTGGATCTCCAGCATCTGACCCCGCCCCGGCCGCAGACGTCGAAGCCTCCCACCCGGCGGCTTCGACGCCCCCAGGAGCTCCGATGCCCCACACCCACCCAACCCCCGCCATGAACCAGGCCGCCCCGGCCGCCGCGCAGCCCGCGCCGCCGACGGCGCTGTCCCTCGAGGAACGCCTGGCGTTCATCAGCGCGGCGATGACCGTGCGGCTCGACGAAGCGAAGGTCGCCTACGAGGTCAACACGGCGCACATCGACACCGAGCCCGTGGACCTGGCCGACGTCGTCACCGTCCCGCTGACCCCGACGCTCCAGCCACCGCCACAGTCCTCCCCGACCCCGGTCGCGGCTCTTCTGCAGCGCGCTCACCACCGGCTGCTCACCGGCGGCTGGTGCAAGGACGTCCTGGTCGACGAGGACGGCGCCCGCTGCATGCTCGGGGCCATCCGGATCGAGGCCCGCGGCGACAGCGGCCTCGAAGCCGACGCGGCCTCCGTGCTCCTGGACGCGATCCGCCGCAAGTTCGGCGACCACGTCGACTCCGTGCCCGCCTTCAACGACGCACACGGATCGGCCCGCACCCCGCTCCGCATGGTCGACCAGGCCGCCAGCCTCGCCGACGCCCGCGGCCTGTAAGGCCCCGCCTGGCCACGGTGGTCAGTCGGCTGGGGTCCAGGTAGTCCGGCACCCGGTACTTCTGCGCCCACCACTTCCAGCCTCTTCACCCTTCACCGCTGACCCGCCGCCCTGCCCGGCCCTCGCCCCTGCCCCACTGCGGGCGAGGACCGGGCAGGCCGACCGGCCGCACTCCTCACTCCTTCCGCCCCGTCGACGGCCCTTCCGCCGGCGGGGCGCATCACTGCCCGCCATCACCCCTGTTGGAGGACACCCGTGCTCATTCCCCGCCCGCGCCGCCGGATCGGCCGGCCCCGCCCGCAGCGCCCCGGCCCCCGCTATCCCCAGCG
>NZ_JAHHIT010000074.1:0-39079 GCF_024539675.1 Streptomyces hilarionis
GTGGTGAGTTCGGGGTCGAGGGCGGTGAGGGCGGCTTCGGCGGCGGTGCGGGCGTGGTCGATGTCGATGGGTGCGGGCGCGGTGCGCAGGGTGGTGCCGGGGGTGGCGGTGATGCGGGTGGTGAGGGCGTGGGCGCGGACGTCGAAGGTCCAGGAGGGGACGTCGGCGGCGAGGTGGAGGAAGTGGCGGTGGCCGAGTCCGAGGAGGTGGTCGGCGAGTTGGTGGGCGCCGTCGGCGATGTCGAGGTTGACGGTGGCGGCGCCGAGGCTTCCGGCGGGGTCGCTGTCGAGCATGACGAGGGGGAGTTGGTCGCCGCGGATGGCGGTGAGGGCGTCGGCGGCCATGGAGGAGGCCAGGACGCCGTCGAGGGCGGCCTGGGCTGAGGCGAACGGGTCGCGGGCCGGGCCGACGCCTTCGGGGGAGGGGTAGAGGACGACGCCGAAGCCGTGTGCGGCGGCCACGCGGGCGGCTCCGGTGTAGACGCCGGCGAAGAACTCGGTGGTGAGGGCGGGGACGACGAGGAGGACGGTGCGGGTGCGGCCGAGGCGGAGGTTGCGGGCGGCGAGGTTGGGGCGGTAGTCGAGTGCGCGGGCCGCTTCGCGTACGCGCTGGGCGGTGGTCTCGGAGACGCGGCCGCGCCACTTGTCGCCGAGGACGAGGGAGACGGCGGCCTGGGAGACGCCCGCGGCCTGGGCGACGTCGCGGCTCGTGGGGCGGGTGCTACCTCGTGCCACGGTGGGCCTGCTCCTTCGTCTGGACTGGCGAACAGCGCACATGGTACGTATGACAAAAGACGTTATACGTAAAACCTCGGGGTGGCTCATCGCCTCGGGCGAGCCGAGGGAAGGGTGGGACATGGCCGGGGGGTACCTGGAGATCCTCAGGACGAGGCATGCGGCCCGGTTGCTGGCCGGCACGCTGGTGGGGCGGCTGCCGAACGCCACGGCCGCGATCGCGATCGTGCTGTTCGTGCGGGCGGAGGGCGGCACGTACAGCCTGGCGGGGGCGCTCGCGGCGGTGTACGGCGTGGCCAACGCCGTGGGGCAGCCCTCGCTGGGGCGGCTGGTCGACGTGTACGGGCAGCCGCGGGTCCAGTTGCCGGCGGCGGTGGCCTCGGCGCTGGCGATGACGGTGTTCGTGTTCGCGGGCACCGGTTCGCTGCCGGTGGCCTACGCGGCGGTGGCGGCGGCGGGGCTCTTCACGCCGCCCCTGGAGGGCGGTCTGCGGGCGCTGTGGCCGGGGGTGCTGCGGCGCGAGGACCAGGTGCACACCGCGTACGCGATGGACGCGGTGGCGCAGGAGGTGATGTTCACCGTCGGGCCGTTGCTGCTGACGGTGTGCGTGTCGCTGTGGTCGGCGCAGGTGGCGTTGCTGGTGCTGAACGCCCTGGGGGTGCTGGGCGCGCTGTGGGTGGTCGTGTCGCCGCCGTCGCGCGGGTGGCGGTCGGCCCCGCGTGAGGCGCACTGGCTGGGCGCGCTGCGCTCGCCGGGGCTGCTGGCGCTGCTGGGGGCGTTCCTGTTCGTGGGGGTGGCGCTGGGGTCGATCACGGTGGCGTCGGTGCCGTACGCGGACGGGCACGGCGGGGACGCGGTGTACGGCTGGCTGATGGCGGCGCTGGGGCTGGGCGCCCTGGTGGGCGGCGTCGTGTACGGGGCGCGGCGGTGGGCGGGGGCGCCGGAGCGGCGTCTGGTGGGTCTGGTGGCGGCTCTGGCGGTGTGTTACCTGCCGTTGATGCTGATGCCGGGTGCGGTGGCGATGGTGGCGCTGACGGCGTTGGCGGGGGTGTTCCTGGCTCCGGCCATCGCGTGCGCGTTCGTCATCGTGGACCGGCACGCGCCGCGCGGGACGGTGACGGAGGCGTTCTCGTGGCTGGTGACGACCTTCACGGTGGGGGCGTCGGTGGGGACGGGGCTGGCGGGTCCGGTCGTGGAGGCCGGTGGCGCGTTGTGGGGGTTCGCGGTGCCGGGTGCGGCGGGCGCCGTGTCGTTGGTGGTTTTGCTGGCCACGGGGCGGGTAATGGGCGTTCCGGCCGGAAGCGGGGTGGTTGCGGCTTCATCGGAAAATGATCCAAACCGTGCTGCCGAACCCCGTTTCAGTTCAGGGGATCGGGCGTAATGTTCACTCATGGACCGCCGCATTTTCGGGCTGGAGAACGAGTACGGCGTCACATGTACGTTCAGGGGACAGCGCCGGCTGTCTCCCGACGAGGTGGCGCGGTACCTCTTCCGCCGTGTCGTGTCATGGGGCCGAAGCAGCAATGTCTTTCTGCGGAACGGCGCCCGCCTCTATCTCGACGTGGGTTCGCATCCGGAATACGCGACACCGGAATGTGACAACGTGACCGAGCTGGTCACCCACGACAAGGCCGGCGAGCGCATTCTCGAGGGACTCCTGGTGGACGCGGAGCGACGCCTGCACGAGGAAGGAATCGCGGGCGACGTCTACCTCTTCAAGAACAACACGGACTCGGCGGGCAACTCTTATGGTTGCCACGAGAACTATCTGGTGGCGCGGCACGGGGAGTTCTCCCGTCTCGCGGACATCCTGATCCCGTTCCTGGTGACCCGGCAGCTGCTGTGCGGGGCGGGCAAGGTGTTGCAGACGCCCCGTGGGGCGGTCTACTGCGTCAGCCAGCGGGCCGAGCACATCTGGGAGGGCGTGTCCTCGGCGACGACGCGCTCGCGGCCCATCATCAACACGCGGGACGAGCCGCACGCGGACGCGGAGCGGTATCGGCGCCTGCACGTCATCGTGGGCGACTCGAACATGTCCGAGACGACGATGCTGCTGAAGGTCGGCGCGACGGATCTGGTGCTGCGCATGATCGAGGCGGGCACGGTGATGCGGGACCTGACGCTGGAGAACCCGATCCGGGCGATCCGCGAGGTCAGCCATGACATCACGGGCCGGCGCAAGGTGCGGCTGGCCAGCGGGCGTGAGGCCTCCGCGCTGGAGGTGCAGCGCGAGTACTACGAGAAGGCCGTGGACTTCGTGGAGCGCCGCGGGATCCGCACCGGCACGGTCGACCAGGTCCTGGAGCTGTGGGGCCGCACGCTGGACGCGATCGAGGCGGAGGACCTCGACCGGATCGGCACCGAGATCGACTGGGTGATGAAGTACAAGCTCATCGAGCGGTACCGGGCCAAGCACAACATGACGATGTCGCATCCGCGGGTCGCGCAGATAGACCTCGCCTACCACGACATCCACCGTCGTCGTGGCCTGTACTACCTGCTGGAGCGCAAGGGGCAGGCCGCGCGGATCTGCAACGACCTGAAGATCTTCGAGGGCAAGTCGGTGCCGCCGCAGACGACCCGGGCGCGGTTGCGCGGCGACTTCATCCGCCGTGCGCAGGAGCAGCGCCGGGACTTCACGGTGGACTGGGTGCACCTGAAGCTGAACGACCAGGCGCAGCGCACGGTGCTGTGCAAGGACCCGTTCCGTTCGGTGGACGACCGGGTGGAGAAGCTGATCGCCGGCATGTGAGCAGGTGTTCCGCGCGTGCTCGGCGCGCGGGCGGAACGCAACACGGGCACCGTACGTTTCCCGTACGGTGCCCGTTCCACGTCGTAGAGTTGCGCGCACGCCATCCGAAGATCGACCGATTACGAGGCTTTCATCGTGCGCCGACGCTCCCTCATCCTTGCCGCCGTACCCGCGGGACTGGTCACGCTGTCCGCGTGCGGTGACGACAAGTCCGATTCGAGCAAGGCGAGCGACAAGGCGTCGCCGTCGGCCTCGGCGCCGTCGGCCGCGCCTCCGCCGAAGATCGTGGACGGTCCGCTGCCGGCGATCACGGCCGGGGTGAAGTTCGGCGAGAAGCCGACGGTGGCCAAGGGTCCGGGCAAGCCGTCGGACCAGCTGGCGGTCAGGACGGTGATCGCGGGCGGCGGGAAGGCGGTCGCGGAGAACGACTACATCCAGGCCGACTACCTGGCGCAGGTGTGGGACACGGCGAAGGTGCTCACCAACACCTACGACCACAAGGTGCCGCTGCTGACCCAGCTCGCGCAGGGCCAGACCCTGGAGGGCTGGCGCTACGCGCTGACGGGGAAGAAGGTGGGCAGCCGGGTGGAGTTCGCGGTGCCGCCGACCTGGGCGTTCGGCAAGCAGGGCAATCCGCAGGTCGGGGTGAAGGGCACCGACACGCTGGTGTTCGTGTTCGACATCAAGGACTCGTTCAACGCGAAGAGTTCGGCCAAGGGCAAGGACGTGCCGCAGGACGGGGCCGGCGTGCCGAAGGTGGGCACGAACACCGACGGCAAGGCGCCCTCGATCGACGTCCCCAAGACGAAGCCGCCGACGAAGCTGGTGTCGGAGTACGTGATCGAGGGGGACGGTCCCGTGCTCGCGGCGGCCGACACCGTGCTGGTGCAGTACAAGGGCGTCATCTGGGACACGGGCAAGGAGTTCGACTCGACGTACAGCCGTGACGCGCTGACGTCGTTCTCGTTGCAGCAGGTGGTCAAGGGCTGGGCGCAGGGACTGACCGGCAAGAAGGTGGGCAGTCGGGTGCTCGTGGTGGTGCCGCCGGCCCTCGGGTACGGCGACAAGCCGCCGAGCGGCAGCGGCATCGAGAAGGACTCCACGATGGTGTTCTCGGTGGACATCCTCGCGAAGATGTGAGGTCGCCGAAGGTGTAAGACTGTCCGTGTTGTTGCCTTTCCGTGAGACATGCAGGAGCCAGTGACGTGAGCATTGACAAGCCCGAGATCGACTTTCCCGGCGGCGAGCCCCCGGCGGACCTCGAGATCAAGGACATCTGGGAGGGCGACGGCGAGGTTGCGCAGGCCGGTCAGACCGTCTCCGTCCACTACGTGGGTGTCGCGTTCAGCACCGGTGAGGAGTTCGACGCGAGCTGGAACCGCGGGACGCCGTTCCGTTTCCCGCTGGGCGGCGGCCGTGTCATCAAGGGCTGGGACCAGGGCGTGCAGGGCATGAAGGTCGGCGGGCGCCGCCAGCTGACCATCCCGGCTCACCTCGCCTACGGCGACCAGAGCCCGACGCCGGCGATCAAGCCCGGTGAGACGCTGATCTTCGTCGTGGACCTGCTCGGCGTCTGACCGGCGCGTCGGCGGTCCGCACCGATCGCGGTGTGACCGGCGCCGATCATTCGGGGCCCATGCCTGCCCGGGCATGGGCCCTCGGCTTTTGTCCGGGCGCCGCGGGGCGGTACGGTCTCGATCGTAAGCACCAAAGGGGAGGCGAAGGGCGTCGATGGCCATTGCCAAGGCCGAGCGGCTGATGAACCTGGCGCTGTGTCTGCTCGGGACGCGCCGGCCGCTCAGCAAGCGCGAGCTGCGCGACTCCATCGAGGCGTACGTCGAGGCGTTCGGGCCGGGCAGGGGCGCGTCGTCCCGCGCGGGCGGCGGGTCGGCGGGGTCGGACGACTCCTTCAACCGGATGTTCGAGCGCGACAAGGACGATCTGCGCGAGCTCGGCCTGGTCATCGAGACCGTGGAGAGCCTGGACGGCGAGATCGGCTATCTCGCGCGCCGTGACAGCAACCGGCTGCCGCCCATCACCCTCGACGCCGAGGAGGCCGCGGCGCTCGGGCTGGCCGCCAAGGTGTGGCAGCAGGCCCGGTTGGCGGGCGCGGCCAGCGGCGCGTTGCAGAAGCTGCGGGCGGCGGGCCTCCCCGAGGACGTGGACCCCTACGAGGCCCATGGCGCGCTGGAGCCGCGGATCCCCGTGCACGAGGCGGCGTTCGAGCCGTTGATGCTGGCCTGCCGGGACCGTCGGCCCGTGGTGTTCGACTACCGCAAGGCCACCGCCGCGCGTCCGGAGCCGCGGCATGTCGAGCCGTGGGCGCTGGAGTGCTGGCGTGGTCACTGGTATCTGGCCGGTTTCGACCGTGACCGGGGCGCCGAGCGGGTGTTCCGGCTGTCGCGGATCACGGGCCGGGTGCGTTCGCGGGGGGCGGCGTTCACCGTGCCGGTTCCCGATGTCGTCACCGTGCGGGAGACGGTCGCGAGCTGGGCGGGGGAGACCGCCGACCGCAGCGCGCTGATCCGGCTGCGGACGGGGTCCGGGTACCCCTTGCGGGCGAAGGCCACCTCGGTGCGGGAACTCGGGGACGGCTGGGACGAGTTGGAGATTCCGTACGGGCACGGCCTGGACGCCTGGCTGGTGGAGTTCGGGCCGGACGTGGTGGTGCTGGAGCCGGCCGAGCTGCGGGCGGACGTCGTGGACCGGCTGCGGGCCGTGGCGAAGGGCTGAGGGGGAGCGAGCAACACAGTGGCAGGCAAACCGGTCAGGCCGGCGAACGCGATCGACCAGACCCGGCGGATGCTCTCCCTGGTGACGTATCTCAGGGAGCGGCCCGGCGCGCGCATCGAGGACGTGGCGCGCGCCTTCGGCATCACCGAGGACGAGCTGGTGTCCGACCTCGACGTGCTGCCCATGTGCGGGACCAGTTTCCGTGGCGGCGACCTTCTCGACATCGACACCGACGGCGAGCGGATCTGGTGGCACAACCCGGCCGCGCTGGGCGCCGACGCCGCCGAGCCGCTGCGGCTGGCCGCCGACGAGGCGACCGCGCTGCTGGTGGCGGCCCGGGCCGTGGCCACGCTGCCGGGGCTGCGCGAGGGCGACCGGCAGGCGCTGCTGCGGGCCACGGCGAAGGTGGAGGCGGCGGCCGGCGAGGCGGCGGGGGCGAGTGCGCGTCTGTCGGTGACGTTCGAGTCGGAGGGCGGGGTCTTCGCGGACGTCGACCGGGCGATCTCCGAGCGGCGCCGGCTGTGGATCCGTTACTACTCGCCCGCTCGCGACGAGCTCAGCGAGCGCGAGATCGACCCGATCCGGCTGGTCAGCGTCGGCCACACCTATGTGGAGGCCTGGTGCCGCCGCTCCGAGGCGCGCCGCACGTTCCGGCTGGACCGGGTCGCCGAGATCAAGATCCTCGACGAGCCCTCGGCGCCGCCGGAGATCGAGATGCGCGACCTGTCGGAGGGGCTGGTGCAGCCGGCCGCGGAGGATCCGGAGGTCGTGGTCGAGGTGGGCCCGGGCGGCCGGTGGGTCGCCGAGTACTACCCGCACGACCGTGCCGATGAACTGCCCGAGGGCGGTCTGCGTATTGCTCTGCGTACGCCCGACCCCACCTCGCTGAGGCGGCTGGCCCTGCGGCTCGGCCGCGACGGCCGGATCGTGTCGCCGCCGGAGCTCGCGGACAGCGCCCGCCGGGCCGCCCGCGAGGCGCTGTCGGCGTACGACGGGATCGAGGCGGGCGGCGCGGGGGGCGAGCCGCCCGCGGTGCACGGCGAGGGTCGGTTCGACGCAGGGGAGCGGGGGGAGTCGTGAGCGAGACGACGGCGTCCGGTGTGCGGGGCATCTCGGCGGCTTCCGCGTTCGCGGGGATGCGCAACGTGGCCCCGGTGCGGTTCAGAGCCGGGTGCCCGGACTGCCGGGGCGCTTTCGAGCTCGCGGCGAGCGCGCTGCGGCTGGCGATCGGCGCCTCCAGCCGCACCACCTTCTACTCCTTCACCTGCCCGGACTGCGGGGCGGCGGTGCGCAAGCCGGCCGGCGAGCGGATCGTGGAGCTGCTGACCGGCGGCGGGGTCCGGACCCTGCGCCTGCACGCCCCGTAGGGGTCTAGGCTCGCTCCATGTTCTGGGCGATGTTCGCGGTTGCATGGGGTTTTGCCGGTCTGGCCGTTCTCGCGGTGTTCGCCGTGCGGGTCTTCGTCGAGGCGCAGCGGCTGGGGCGGCAGGTCGCGGAGTCGGCACGCCGTGTCGACCGGGCCGCTCAGGACCTGGAGCGGGCGGCGGCGAGCGCGGCGCGCGCCGTGGACACCCTGTGACCGTGACCGTGACCGGCGCCGTCGTCGTGGCAGAGCGTCGCAGGCCGGCCACGGCGGGGTGGGCGAGGGGTCCCCGCCCACGACGCGTTTCGGACGGCTTCGGCCTCCCGCACCGCAGGCGTGGGCAGGTACGCTGCTGGTCGCGGCCGGAGAACGAGGCCCGGACCGCATACCGGGAGTACGCACGGGGATTGCCTCACGTTTACCCCCGAGCGTTACGATCGCTGTCAACACGATCGTTCGGACATGCGTCCGACCGGTCGGACGGCAACCCGCCCCCGCAGCCTCGGTGAGAAGGTAAAGACTTATGTTCGGAAGGCTCGGCGCCCCCGAGATCATTCTCATCCTCGTCGTCGTCATCCTGCTGTTCGGCGCGAAGAAGCTTCCCGACATGGCGCGCTCGCTGGGCAAGTCCGCTCGCATCCTCAAGAGCGAGGCCAAGGCGATGAAGGAGGACGGCGGCAGCACCACCACCCCCGCCGGTCCGCCCCACACCGACGAGCAGCCCCCGGCGACGCGCACCATCCAGGCCGCCCCCGGCGACGTGACCAGCTCCCGCCCGGTCACCGAGCCGACGGACACGACCAAGCGCTGACGCAGGGCCGGTGACCTCCGGCCCGCCGCACGAGATGGGAACGTGGGTTGCTGAAGTCTGCCCGCAAAGAGGAGAAGGACCCCGAGGGGCGGATGCCCCTCGCGGAACACCTTCGTGAGCTTCGCAACCGGCTCGCGAAGGCGATGCTGGCCATCGTCGTCGTCACGATCGTGGCCGCCTTCTTCTACAAGAACATCATCGAGTTCTTCACGAACCCGATTCTCAACGCGGTGGGGTGCGACTCGACCTTCTCCGAGCTGGCGACCCAGCGGAGCGGCACCTGCGCCCGCATCGTGCTGAACGGTCTGCTCACCCCCTTCACGCTCGCCCTCAAGGTCTCCCTGATGGCCGGTGTGATCTTCGCGTCGCCGGTCTGGCTCTACCAGCTCTGGGCGTTCGTCGCGCCCGGTCTGCACCGGCACGAGCGCAAGTACGCCTACGCGTTCGTCGGCACGGGCGTTCCGCTGTTCCTCGGCGGTGCGTTCTTCGCGTACAAGACGCTGCCGACCATGGCCAAGGTCCTGCTCCAGTTCTCGCCGGCGGACCTCGACAACCAGCTGCCGCTGGACGACCTCCTCGATCTGATCGTCCGCATGGTGCTGGTCTTCGGCCTCTCGTTCGAGCTGCCGCTGCTGCTGGTGATGCTCAACCTGACCGGCGTGCTGACCGGCAGGCGCATGCTCGGCTGGTGGCGCGGGATGATCATCGGCATCACGGTGTTCGCCGCGGTGGCCACCCCCAGCACCGACCCGCTGACCATGCTGGCGCTCGCCGGCCCGATCTGGGTCCTGTACTTCTGCGCGACCGCCTTCTCCCTGCTCAACGACCGCCGCAAGCAGCGCCGCGCGGACCTGGAGCCGGCCGACGACGAGGCGTCCGAGCTGGATCTCACCCCCGAGGACATCGGCGGGGTCGAGACGGTGTCGGCCTCGCGCGCGCTTCCGGAGCAGTCGAGCACGGACCGGGTCAACGGTTATGACGACGTGACCTGACAGGCGTCGCCGAACTCATAAGGTCATCCTCGTGACCTGCGAGATCACCCTCTTCGTCAATCCCGCCGCGGGCCGCGGCCGGGGCGCCCGGGCGGCGCTGCCGGCCGCTTCCGCGTTGCGGGCGGCCGGCTACCGGGTGCGCACCGTCGTCGGGGCGGACGCCGGGGACGCCCTGGTGCGCGCGCGTGCCGCCGTAGCGGACGGCACCGGCGCCCTGATCGCCGTCGGCGGGGACGGGCTGGCCCATCTCGCGCTCCAGGCCGTGGCCGGCACCGACACCCCGCTCGGGCTGGTCGCCGTCGGCACCGGCAACGACTTCGCCCGCGCACTCGGCCTGCCCGTGCGCGACCCGGCGGCCGCCGCGCACGTGATCGCCGACGCCCTGAAGGCGTCCCGGATCCGCGAGGTCGACCTCGGCCGGGTGGGCGGGCGCTGGTTCGGCACCGTTCTCGCCTCCGGCTTCGACTCACGTGTCAACGACCGCGGAAACCGCATGCGGTGGCCCACCGGACGCGCCCGGTACGACCTCGCGATGCTGGCCGAGCTGGCGGCCCTGCGCCCGTTCGCGTACCGGATCACGCTCGACGACGGCCCGGTGCGGGAGATCGAGGCGACCCTCGTCGCCGTCGGCAACGGCCCCTCCTACGGCGGCGGCATGCGGATCTGCCCCGGCGCCGACCTCACCGACGGGCTGTTCGACGTCACCGTCGTCGGGGACTGCGGCCGGGCCACCCTGCTGCGGGTCTTCCCCCAGGTGTACCGGGGCACGCACGTCGACCACCCCCGGGTCACCGTGCACCGGGCCGCCCGGGTCGAGATCGCCGCCGAGGGCGTCTCCGGGTACGCGGACGGCGAACGCCTCGCGGCCCTGCCGCTCACCGCGCGCTGCGTGCCCGGCGCGGTGCGCGTCGTCGGCCCCTGAGCCGGGGCGGGCCGACGGGCGCGCGCCCGGGCCCACGCGCCCGGCGTGAGCTGGGCGTACCCGGGTGGGGAAGCACCCGATCCGGATAATGATCGTCCTGTTGTCAGTGCGGCCCGGTACGCTCGAAAGCACGATGACAGAGGATCTCTCACCGGCCGAGCGGTACGCGGCGGCGCGCAAGCGCGCTGTCGAGCAGGCCACCGCGCTCGCGTCCTTCCGCGAGATGTACGACTTCGGTCTCGACCCCTTCCAGATCGAGGCCTGCCAGGCGCTGGAGGCGGGCAAGGGCGTCCTGGTGGCCGCCCCCACCGGCTCGGGCAAGACGATCGTGGGCGAGTTCGCCGTCCACCTCGCCCTGCAACAGGGCAAGAAGTGCTTCTACACGACGCCCATCAAGGCGCTGTCGAACCAGAAGTACTCCGACCTGTGCCGCCGCTACGGCAGCGACAAGGTGGGCCTGCTCACCGGCGACAACAGCGTCAACTCCGAAGCGCCCGTGGTCGTGATGACCACCGAGGTGCTGCGGAACATGCTCTACGCCGGTTCGCAGACGCTCCTGGGCCTCGGGTACGTGGTGATGGACGAGGTGCACTACCTCTCCGACCGCTTCCGGGGAGCCGTGTGGGAAGAAGTGATCATCCACCTTCCCGAGTCGGTCACCCTGGTCTCGCTGTCCGCGACCGTGTCCAACGCCGAGGAGTTCGGCGACTGGCTGGACACCGTGCGCGGCGACACCGAGGTGATCGTCTCCGAGCACCGGCCCGTGCCGCTGTTCCAGCACGTGCTCGCCGGACGGCGGATGTACGACCTGTTCGAGGAGGGCGAGGGCCACCGCAGGGCCGTCAACCCCGACCTCACGCGCCTGGCCCGCATGGAGGCCGCCCGGCCCTCCTACCAGGACCGCCGGCGGGGCCGCAGCATGCGCGAGGCCGACCGCGAGCGCGAGCGCAGACAGCGTTCGCGGGTGTGGACCCCGGGGCGGCCGGAGGTCATCGAGCGGCTCGACGCCGAAGGGCTCCTGCCCGCCATCACGTTCATCTTCAGCCGTGCCGCGTGCGAGGCCGCCGTCCAGCAGTGCCTGTACGCCGGACTGCGCCTCAACGACGACGAGGCGCGGGCCGAGGTCCGCGCGCTCGTCGAGGAGCGCACGGCCGCCATCCCGCACGAGGACCTGCACGTCCTCGGCTACTACGAGTGGCTGGAGGGCCTGGAGCGGGGCATCGCGGCCCACCACGCGGGCATGCTGCCGACGTTCAAGGAGGTCGTCGAGGAGCTGTTCGTGCGCGGCCTGGTCAAGGCCGTCTTCGCGACCGAGACCCTCGCCCTCGGCATCAACATGCCCGCCAGGTCGGTCGTCCTGGAGAAGCTCGTCAAGTGGAACGGCGAACAGCACGCCGACATCACCCCCGGCGAGTACACCCAGCTCACCGGGCGCGCCGGCCGGCGCGGCATCGACGTCGAGGGCCACGCGGTCGTGCTGTGGCAGCGCGCCATGGCCCCCGACCACCTCGCCGGTCTCGCGGGCACGCGCACCTACCCGCTGCGCTCCAGCTTCAAGCCGTCGTACAACATGGCGGTCAACCTCGTCGAACAGTTCGGGCGGCACCGCTCGCGCGAACTGCTGGAGACGTCGTTCGCGCAGTTCCAGGCCGACCGTTCGGTGGTCGGGATCTCCCGCCAGGTGCAGCGCAACGAGGAGGGCCTGGAGGGCTACAAGGCCTCCATGACCTGCCATCTCGGCGACTTCGAGGAGTACGCGCGGCTGCGCCGCGACCTCAAGGACCGCGAGACGGAACTGGCCAAGCAGGGAGCGGCCCAGCGGCGCGCGGAGGCCGCCGTGGCGCTGGAGAAGCTCAAGCCCGGCGACGTCATCCACGTGCCCACCGGCAAGTACGCGGGCCTGGCGCTGGTGCTCGACCCGGGCCTGCCCGCCGGGCGGGCCAACGGGCACCGCGGCTTCGACCACCACGACGGGCCGCGCCCGCTGGTGCTCACCGCGGAGCGGCAGGTCAAGCGGCTGGCGTCGATGGACTTCCCGGTGCCGGTCGAGGCGCTGGAGCGGATGCGGATCCCCAAGACGTTCAACGCGCGCTCGCCGCAGTCCCGTCGCGATCTCGCCTCCGCGCTGCGCACCAAGGCCGGGCACATCCCGCCGGAGCGGGCCCGCAAGCAGCGCTCCCAGGCCGCGGACGACCGGGAGATCGCCCGGCTGCGCACCGAGATCCGGGCGCACCCGTGCCACGGCTGCTCCGACCGCGAGGACCACGCCCGCTGGGCCGAGCGCTACCACCGGCTGCTGCGCGACACCGGGCAGCTGGAGCGGCGCATCGAGGGGCGCACCAACACCATCGCCCGGACCTTCGACCGGATCGTGGCGCTGCTGACCGAGCTGGACTACCTGCGCGGCAACGAGGTCACCGAGCACGGCAAGCGGCTCGCCCGCCTCTACGGCGAACTCGACCTGCTGGCCAGCGAATGCCTGCGCGCGGGCGTCTGGGAGGGGCTCAGCCCGGCCGAACTCGCCGCCTGCGTCTCGGCGTTGGTGTACGAGTCCCGGATGAGCGACGACGCGATGGCGCCGAAGCTGCCCTCGGGCAAGGCCAAGGCCGCGCTCGGCGAGATGGTGCGCATCTGGGGCCGGCTGGACGCGCTGGAGGAGGACTTCCGCATCAGCCAGACCGAGGGCGTCGGACAGCGCGAACCCGACCTGGGCTTCGCCTGGTCCGCGTACATGTGGGCCTCCGGCAAGGGGCTGGACGAGGTGCTGCGCGAGGCGGAGATGCCGGCCGGCGACTTCGTGCGCTGGTGCAAGCAGGTCATCGACGTCCTCGGGCAGATCGCGGCGGCGGCTCCCGCCGAGAGCACCACGGTCGCGAGAAACGCCCGCAAGGCGGTCGACGCCCTGCTGCGGGGCGTCGTCGCCTACTCGTCGGTGGGATGAGCGGAGACGGGCGGCGGGTGCGGGGGAGTGCGCGCCCCGTCGCGCACCCGCCCGCCCCGGCCGGCGTCGCTGAGCGCCGTACTCGCGGTGAGTGCGCATCAGGGCGGCCGCTTGTCCGCGGATGCGGTCCCGCAGACCGGCGTTGCCTCCGGCATGGAGGAGGGTGTGCCGGATGGTCCAGGTGTCCAGGGCGATCCGGGTGTCGTACATCGGGGCCCCGGCTGCGATGTCCGCGACGGCGGCGATGGTGGCGGCGCTGATGAGAGAGACGTGCGCGAGTGATGCGGCTCGACGAGGAAGGTGACCACCGACGGCTCTCTCGGTGACGGGGCGTCGGGGGCGTCGTCGAAGGTGATGACCAGCCGCGTCGGGGGCTCGGTTTCCAGGACGCGGCCCACCACGTCGATCTTGCCCTTCCCGGTGCGCCCCGCTTCTGACGGTTTGCGTCAGGTGGCTGCCAGGAGGATGGCGGTGTAGTGCGCGGTGAAGGCGGCGATGGTCAGGGCGTGGAAGACCTCGTGGAATCCGAACCAGCGCGGAAAGGGGTCGGGGCGTTTGAGCCCGTAGACGACGGCGCCCGCGGTGTAGAGCAGGCCACCGGTGATGACGAGGACGACGACCGCGGTGCCGCCGGTGCGTGCGAAGTCGGGCAGGTTGAAGACCGCTGCCCAGCCCAGGGCGATGTAGCACAGGGTGTAGAGCCAGCGTGGTGCCGTGATCCACCAGACGCGGAAGGCGATGCCTGCTGCCGCCCCGGTCCACACCAGCAGCAGCAGGACCGTCTGCTGACGCGCCGACAGCAGCAGCACCGCCAGCGGTGTGTAGGTGCCGGCGATGATCAGGAAGATGTTCGCGTGGTCCAGTCGGCGCAGCACGGCCTCACCTCGAGGGCCCCAGTCCCCACGGTGGTAGACCGCGCTCGTGCCGAACAACAGCAGCGACGACGCCGCATACACCGAGCACGCCACGGCGATGCTCGCCGAGTGGGCCAGAGCGACCAGGACGACGCCGCCGGTGAGTGCGAGCGGGAACATGCCCGCGTGCAGCCACCCGCGCATCGCCGGTTTCAGGACCGCCACCGCGCGATCCACCCCGCCGTGCGGATCGGCCGTCGGCGCCGGGTGCGGGCCCCGTGAAACGGCAGGCGGTCCACCGGTGGCGGGGAGGACCTCGTGCGTGGTCCGGCGGTCGAGCGGTGCTTCCCGGCCTGCGGCCGGCGGCTGAGCGTCTTCGGCGATCATGTGCACCCGGTAGGAGAATCAACGCTGAACACGGCAGCTGGCCCGGTCAGAGGGACGTTCATGCGGTCGCGGCGTCACGACGCGGGCGATAGCACAGCGTTTCGTCGGGACGCCGCGCTTTCTCGGCGGCCCGGCCCATGGCGGAGGCGGGGTGGCCCTCGTCGTCGTGATGCCCCGAGACATCGGATGGTGTCATCGCACCTCTTCGAACCGCGCTGGAGGGGCCCTGGCGCCATCTCGCACCAGGGCCCCGAAGGAACTGCTACACCATCTGCCGGCCTCGGTAATGCGCCGGCCTTCTGTTTCCGCGAGCCCGGCCTGAACGCTGCCGGGGGCGCGGGGATCGCGGTTGCGTGACCGGAGACCACCTCACTGTCGATGTCCTGCGGTACCCGGACCCGTTGCTCGCCCGGGCGATCCTGATGGCGCGTGCTCCTTCCGTTCCTTCCTCTGATCCGTCACCTGCCGAACTTCCCGGCACGCGCGCCCACGTTCAGACGCCTTCACCGGTACCCCGCGGACACTGCGCCGCGGTCCTGCTCTCGGCGGCCCCTGATCACCGCGGGCCACCCGGTCCGGCCGTCAGTCCCGTCGCCGTCCTGCAACAGCCCTGGCTTCGGAACTCCACCGCCGCACCGTCCTGCGCACTGCACCTACGTACTGCTGCCTGGCAACTCTTCCCTGCCAGGCCCTTCTCGATCTCGGCTACGAGAGAAACCATAACCAGCCCATCTCCCAATGTCTACTCCAGCCAGTACAGATTTCTGTCGGTCAGGATGGGAGGTAGTCGTTGACGAACACGCCGCTCAGCAGGCCCTGCGCGCGCTGTTCCCGGCGCGCGTTCAGGTAGGCCCGCCAGCCGCCGTAGGCGGTGATGTCCTCGGCGTCCGCCAGGGCGGAGGGCTCGCAGAGGAAGCCGGGGACGCGTGATCCGTCGGCGAGTTCCACCGGGCCCAGGGCCATCGGACGGGGCAGTGCGGCCAGCAGGGATCCGAGGCCCTCGGCCGGGAGACGCCACACCTCGGTCTCGATCGCCGCTCCGCAGCCGTCCTTCGAGCCGTCCCCGGGGCCGACGTGCACCAGGCCCGGCTTCGGCGGGCTCGTGCGCAGGGCGTGCAGCCGGTAGACCGGGGCGGTGGTCGTCGTCCGCTCGAGGCGGGCGCCGAGGGCGAGGAGCCGGTCGTTCAACGGCTGGCCCGACAGGTGCGCGCCCACCACCGCCAGCCGTGTCCCGGGCCGCAGCAGCGCGGCGATGCGGGCCAGCCGTTCGTCGGTGTGGGCCGGTCCGATCAGCATCACGCCGAACGGGAGGCCGTTCACCTCGCCGGCCGGGACCGCCGCGGCCGCCAGGCCGAAGAGGTTGGTGGAGTTGGTGAAGCGGCCCAGGCGGGCGTTGGCGCCCAGCGGGTCGGCGGCGACCTCGGCGAGGGTGGGGTGGCCGGGGGCGGTGGGCAGCAGCAGGGCGTCGGCGTCGGCCAGTTCGGCGAGGGCGCGGCCGCGCAGGCCGGCCAGCCGGTCCTGGTCGGCGTAGAGGCGGTGGGCAGGGATGTCCCGGGCGCGGGTGATGATGCCGGCGACCGTCGGGTCCAGGCCCGCACCGCCCTGTGCGAGCAACTTGTCGACAAAGCTGCCCACCGCGGTGTAGCGCTCGGCGACGAACGCGCCCTCGTACAGCATGGCGGCGGCCTCGGTGAACGGGGTGAGGTCGAGGGTGCGCAGCTCGGCTCCGGCCGCCGCGAGCTGCTCTGCCGCCGCCTCGTAGGCCTGTCCCCAGCCGGGGTCCAGCGCGCCGAGCAGGTCGAGGGGAGCGACGGCCACGCGCCAGGGACCGGCGGGCCGCCCGGGCAGGGGCGGGGCGGCGCCGCTCGCCAGGTGGGCGAGGGCCTGCTCGGCCTCCGGCAGGGTGCGGGCGAAGACGGTCACGCAGTCGAGCGAGGCACAGGCCGGGACGACGCCCTCGGTCGGGACGAGACCGCGGGTCGGCTTCAGGCCGACGATGCCGTTGAAGGCGGCCGGGACCCGGCCGGAGCCCGCCGTGTCCGTGCCGAGCGCGAGGTCGACCAGGCCGAGCGCCACCGCGACGGCCGAGCCGGAGCTGGAGCCGCCGCTGATCCGTGCCGGGTCGAAGGCGCCGCGCACCGCCCCGTAGGGGGAGCGGGCGCCCACCAGGCCCGTGGCGAACTGGTCGAGGTTCGTCGTGCCGAGCACGAGCGCCCCGGCCGCGCGCAGGGAGGCCACCGCCGGGGCGTCGCGGGTGGGCCGGTAGGCGTACGCGGGGCAGCCCGCCGTGGTGGGCAGACCGGCCACGTCGATGTTGCCCTTGACGGCGAGCAGCCGGCCCGCGAGGGGGAGGCGGTCCCCGCGGGCGACGCGTCGGTCGATCGCCTCCGCCTCCGCCTCGACCTCCTCCCGGGGGCGCAGGTCGATCCAGATCTCGGGACGGTCCGTGGCCTCGATGCGGGCGTACGCGGCGCGGACGCGGCTGAGCGTGGCGGACATCTGCGGTTCCTCTCTCAGACGGCGGCCGGCGCGAGGACGAGCAGTGCCGTCCCCGCCTCGACCTGGTCGCCGGGCCGGGCCAGGATCCGTGCCACCACGCCGTCGGCCGGCGCGTGCACCCTGGACTCCATCTTCATCGCCTCCAGCGCGAGCAGCGGCTGGCCAGCCGTCACCTCGTCGCCGGGCGAGACGTTCACCTGCCAGACGGAGGCGGCGAACTCCGCCTCCACGAGGCGTCCCCCGGCCGGCACCGTCACCTCGGCCGGCGTCGCGGCCGGGGCGGCGGCGTCCTGCGCCCGCGCGAACTCGCCCGCCGCCTCCCAGGCGTCCCGCTCGGCCGCGAAGGCGGCCCGCTGGCGGGAGGCGAACTCCGCGATGGCGTCCGCGTGTTCGGTGAGAAAGGCCTCGTGGGCGGCCAGGGAGAAGGTGCCCTCCTCGACGCGGGGCACGAACCGTCCCGAGACGATGTCGGCCCGCAGGTCGAGCAGTTCGTCCGCGTCGACCGGATACCAGCGGATCCGGTCGAAGAACCGCAGCAGCCAGGGCGAGCCCGGCTCGAAGGCGCCGCGCTGCTGCCACGGCGACCACACCTGGGTCGTCCGGCCGACGAACTGGTAGCCGCCGGGGCCCTCCATGCCGTAGACGCACAGGTACGCCCCGCCGATGCCGACCGAGTTCTCGGCCGTCCAGGTGCGCGCCGGGTTGTACTTCGTCGTCACCAGCCGGTGGCGGGGGTCGAGGGGGGTGGCGACCGGGGCGCCGAGGTAGACGTCGCCGAGGCCCAGGACCAGGTACTCCGCCGCGAACACGGTGTCGTAGACGTCCGCGGTCGTCTCCAGGCCGTTGACGCGGCGGATGAACTCGATGTTCCAGGGGCACCAGGGGGCGTCGTCGCGGACGCCGGCCATGTAGCGGGCGATCGCCTCGCGGGTGGCCGGGTCGTCCCAGGACAGCGGCAGGTGCACGGTGCGGGAGGGGACGACCAGTTCGTCCGTGGGGGGCAGCGCCGCCGCCGTCGCGCGGACGACCGGGAGGAGCTCGCGCAGGGGCAGGACGCCGGGATCCGTGCGGATCTGGAGCGAGCGGATGCCCGGGGTGAGGTCGGTGACGCCCGCCGGGTCCGCCGCCGCCACGGCCTCCATGAGGGCGTGCACGCGCATCCGCAGGGCGAGGTCCAGGTGCGGCGGCCCGAACTCGACCAGCAGGTTGTCGTCGCCGCTGCGGCGGAAGACGACGTCCCCGTCCCGGGCGAGGATCCCGCCGTCGACGATCGCCGGGCGCGGGCGGCCGTCCACGTCCACCGGCCGGAAGCGGACGGTGTCGCCGGGGCGCAGCTGGCCCAGCTTCCAGCGTTCGCCCGTGTGGACCGTGGCCGGGCACACGAACCCGCCGAGCGAGGGCCCGTCCGGGCCGAGCAGCACGGGCATGTCGCCGGTGTAGTCGACGGCGCCCACGGAGTACGGGGTGTCGTGGATGTTGGAGGGGTGCAGACCCGCCTCGCCGCCGTCCGTGCGCGCCCACCGCGGCCGCGGTCCGACGAGGCGCACCCCGGTGCGGGCCGAGTTGAAGTGGACCTTCCAGTCGGCGGCGTAGAAGTCGCGGACGTCCTCCTCGGTGAAGAACTCCGGCGCCGCGTGCGGCCCTTCGACGGCGCCGATCTCCCAGACGGCCCCGAAGGCCGGGCGCTCTGTCGCGGGAGCGGCCCCGGCGGGAGCCCCGCCGTGCCGGGCGCCGTGCAGGACGTCCCCCGTGCGCAGGGCGCGGCCGCCGTGCCCGCCGAACCGGCCCAGCGTGAACGTGCTCGCGCTGCCCAGGAAGGCCGGGACGTCGAGGCCGCCCGCGAACAGCACGTAGGTGCGCAGACCGTGCTCGCGGGGCGCGCCGATCTCCAGCAGCGATCCCGCGGGCACGGTCAGCGGCTCCCACTGCGGCGCCTCGACGCCGTCGACGGTGACCGGGGCGGGCGCGCCCGTCACGCAGACCGTGGTGGCGTGGGTGAACCGCAGCGCGGGGCCCCGCAGCGTGCACTCCAGGCCCGGGGCCCCCTCGGGGTTGCCGAGGGCCCGGTTGCCGAGCCGGAACGAGCGGTCGTCCATGGGACCGGACGGCGGGACGCCGACCTGCCAGTGCCCGGTGCGGCCGGGCCAGTCCTGCACGGTGGTGAGGGTGCCGCCGGCCACGACCTCGACGCGCGGGGTCGGGTCGCGCACCTCGGCGAGGGTCGCCGTCGAGTGGGAGGCCGTCACGAAGCGGGGGTCCGCGAGCGCCGCGCGCACCAGGCCCAGGTTGGTCTCGATGCCGTCGACGCGGGTGCGGGCCAGCGCCTCGTCGAGGCGGCGCAGCGCGTGGGCGCGGTCCGCGCCGTGGGCGACGATCTTGGCGAGCATCGGGTCGTAGGACGTCGTCACCTCGCAGCCCGTCTCCACCCAGCCGTCGACGCGGACCCCGCCGGGGAACTCGACCCGGGTCAGCAGGCCCGCGCTGGGCCGGTGGCCGCGGCTGGGGTCCTCGGCGTACAGGCGGGCCTCGACGGCGTGGCCGCGCGGCGGCCCCGGTTCGCGGACGACGTCGCGCTCGCCGCGCGCCAGACGCAGCATCCAGGCGACGAGGTCGACGCCGTAGATCTCCTCGGTGACCGGATGCTCCACCTGAAGGCGGGTGTTGACCTCCAGGAAGTAGGCCTCCTCACGGGCCGCGTCGTACACGAACTCGACGGTTCCGGCCGAGCGGTAGCCGACGGAGGCGCACAACGTCCGCGCCGCCGACGAGAGTTCCTCGCGCACCCGGTCGGGCAGTCCCGGCGCGGGGGCCTCCTCCACGACTTTCTGGTTGCGGCGTTGCAGCGAGCAGTCGCGGTCGCCGAAGGTGACGACCCGGCCCTCGCCGTCGCCGAAGACCTGCACCTCGACGTGGCGGGCGTCCTCGACGAGGCGCTCCAGGAAAACGCCGGCCGAGGAGAAGGAGGCGGCGGCGACGCGCTGGACGCGTTCCCAGGCGTCGGCGAGTTCGCCGGGTGAGCGGCAGGCCGACATGCCGATCCCGCCGCCTCCGCCGGTCGCCTTGAGCATGACGGGGTAGCCGATGGCCCCGGCCTCCTTCTCGGCGGCCGTGAGGGAGGCGAGTAGCCCGGTGCCCGGCGCCAGCGGCACCCCGGCGGCCCGGGCGGCGGCGCGCGCGGTGTGCTTGGCGCCGAACAGCTCCAGCTGCTCGGGTGTCGGACCGACGAAGACGACGCCGGCGTCGGCGCAGCGGCGGGCGAAGGCCGCGTCCTCCGAGAGGAAGCCGTAGCCCGGGTGGATCGCGCCCGCTCCGGTGTCCGCGGCCGCCTTCAGCACCAGGCCCGCGTCGAGGTAGGACTCCTTGGCGGGGGCCGGGCCGAGGCGTACCGCCTCGTCGGCGAGCCGGACGTGCGGCGCGGACCGGTCGGCGTCGGAGTACACCGCCACGGTGCGCAGGCCCAGTTCGCGGGCGGTGCGCAGGATGCGGACGGCGATCTCGCCCCGGTTGGCGACGAGCAGGGTGTCGAAGGTCATGCCGGGTCCTCGTCGCCGTCGGGTGCGCTGATCGTCATCTCCACCGCGGTCGGCTCGAAGCCGTTGCAGGGGTTGTTGATCTGGGGGCAGTTGGACACCAGCACGAGGACGTCCCGCTCGGCGCGCAGGGTGAGCGACAGGCCGGGGGCGGACAGGCCGTCGACGATGCCGAGGGCGCCGTCCTTCCCGACCGGCACGTTCATGTACCAGTTGACGTTGGAGACGAGGTCGCGCTTGCCGAGGCCGTGGCGCGCGCCCTCGGCCAGGAAGTTGTCGACGCACGCGTGCTGCGCGAAGGTGTGGTGGCCGTAGCGCAGGGTGTTGGACTCCTTGGAGCAGGCGCCGCCGAGGGTGTCGTGGCGGCCGACGGCGTCGGCGGTCACCGTCATCAGCGGGGTGTGCTCGTTGGACAGCAGCACGCTGCCGGTGGTGAGGAAGACGCCGCCCTGCGCGTGGATCGTGTCGGGCGCGCTGTAGCGCACGGACGTGTCGTGGGCGTCGTACACGAGGAAGTCGACGGCCTGGTTGCCGTGCAGGTCGGTGATGGTGAGCGTGTGGCCGGCGGCGATGACGGACGACCATGCCGCCCGCGCCGGGACGAGGGTCGTCGTGCTCATGCGAGCCCCCTGGCGGCGAGGAAGTCGGCGGTGTTGAGGAAGGCGCGGCGGCCTTCCGGGGTCGCGTCCCACAGCGGGTCGCCCGGCCGGGTCGGCTCGGCCCGCCAGGCCAGCACCTCCAGCGGTGTGCAGACGTAACCGGGGCGGGGATCGGCCGGGTGCGGCACGTTGGCGATCAGCACCGTCACGTCCTGCTCGGCGCGCAGGGTGACGCTGCCGCCCGGGCCGGCCGAACCGGTGTAGTCGAGGGAGCCGTCCGCACGGACCCGTACGCCCTGGAAGAAGGAGAGCGAGGGCGGCAGGTCGCGGGGGTCCAGACCGTTCTTGGCGGCGGCCAGCTTGAACAGCTCCCGGCCGGCGGGGGAGGGGCCCTGGGGGGCGCCGTCGCCGTAGCGCGCGGTGTTGCGCACGAGGGTGGAGGTGCCGCACAGGGCGTCGTGCCGGCCGGAGGTGTCGGTGACGACCGAGGCGAGGACGCGGCCCTGGTCGGACAGGAGCAGCACGCCCTCGCCGAGGTAGGCGTTCCACTGGACCTTGACGGTGTCGGCCACGTTCAGCCGCTCCCAGGGGCGGCCCTCCACGTGGAGGAGCAGATGGGCGCAGGCGTCGCCGTGCGGGTCCGTCAGGCGCAGCTCGGCGCCGCGGGCGAGGACCCGGTGGGTGTAGTTGCCGCCCGCGACGGTCTCGGCCCACACCAGATGACCCGCCTCGCAGGGCGGGTCCGGCCAGTCCCGGGCCGGGACGACGGGCATCGCCTCGGCCCGGGCGCCCTCCTGCGCCCTGGCGTGGGCGCGTGCTCCGTATGTGGTCGCGGTCGCCGTCATCGCGGGCCTCCCCGGCTCGGTTGCGTCACTGTCCCGGCATTTCTGTCGCGCGACAGAAATTAGGGCCGCGTCGGGTCGCCGCCGTTGCTCCGGGGTTGCGGGGTGGTTACCGAGTGCTCACCGGGGCCGCCCGAAGATCGTCGCGGGGGAGCGTGTGCGAGGATCGCGGCATGGAGTCGGGCGGCGGGCGTCGAGTGGGCCGGCCGCGCGCCGCGCAGCGCCCGGACAGCGGGCTCGCGCCGCGCGCGGAACTGCTCGCGGCCGCGGCGGAGTTGTTCACCACCCGCGGCTATGCCGCCACCACCACCCGGGCCGTCGCCGAGCGCGCGGGCATGCGCCAGGCCTCCATGTACCACTACGTGTCGGGCAAGGAGGAGCTGCTGGCCGCGCTGCTGGAGTCGACGGTCACGCCCTCGCTCGCCTATGCGGGTGAACTGCTCGCCGACGACGCGCGGCCCGCCGCGGACCGGCTCCGCGAGCTGTGCCGTGCCGACGTGGAGCTGCTGTGCGGCGGCCCGCACGATCTCGGCGGCCTGTACCTGCTGCCCGAGGTGCGCACCGAACGGTTCGCCGGGTTCCATGCCGTGCGCGCCGAACTCAAGGACGCCTACCGGCAGTTGATCGGCGCCACCGAGGCGGGCGGCGCGCTGGCCGAGAGCGAGCTCGCGCTGCGCACCGATCTCGTCTTCGGGCTCATCGAGGGCGTCATCCTCGTCCACCGCTCCGATCCCGAGCGTTCCGTCGCCCGGTTCGCGCGCGCCACCGCCGACGCGGCCCTGCGCATCGTCGGCGTCCCCGTGGTTCCCGGCCACGGCGTGTGACCGCCGGTCCCCGGTCGCCTCATCCGTCCCGGTGAATTGATTCGCACGCCCATATCTCGTCACTGCACGTGTTCGAATCATTGCGATGCGTGTAAACCAGTGAGGTTACTCCACGTACGGAAGCGGTTTCAGGCAGTTGCCGAATATGACACGGCGATGATCCTGTCGGACTAAGCTCGCCCGCGGCGCACCGAGTTGAGGCGAATTCGTGCGCTTGTTCCCCAATATCCCGAAGATGCCGACAGATCCCTACAGAGGGTGCCCACATGGTGAGTGTTCAGTCCCCACCCGGTCGCCGAGAACTTCCCTACGCGCGCGTGCTGTTGCTGCCGGCGATACTGATGGCCGCGGCGACCGGAGCCGCCGTCGCCCTGGTGGCGACGCAGGCCCGGCTCGCCGTCGGCGTCTGCGGAGCCGTCGCGACCCTCCTGGTCGTCGCGGTGGGAGCCGAGGCGGTCCGTCGCGGCCGGCACCTGAGGGAACTGCGCGCGCAGACCGACCGGCGCGTCGCCCACCTGGAGCGGCGGGTCGCCGATCACGCGGAGGAGAACCGCCGCCTCGCCGAGGAGCACGTGCCGAGCGCCGTCGCCTGGCTGCGCGCCGGCAATTCCCCCCGAGAGGTGATGCGCGACCTCAGCCAGAGCGACCCGGCCTTCCGGGCGCTCGACGACGCGCAGCGCGCCGTGGTCCGCACGATCCTCGACATCGTCGACCACGAGGAGTCCCTGCGCGACTCCGCCCAGCGCTCCTTCGTCAGCATCGCCCGCCGCGTCCAGGCCATCGTCCACCAACAGGCCGCGGAACTGCGGGAGATGGAGGAGGACCACGGACGCAACCCCGAGGTCTTCGACGACCTGCTGCGCATCGACCACGGCACCGCGCTGATCGGCCGGCTCGCCGACTCCATCGGTGTGCTCGGCGGCGGCCGCCCCAGCCGCAACTGGCCGCAGCCCGTCCCGATGTACAGCGTGCTGCGCGGCGCCATGTCCCGGATCCTGGAGTACCGGCGCATCCAGCTGGACTCCATCGCCAAGGTCAACATCCGCGGCCTCTCCGTCGAGCCCCTCATCCACGCGCTCGCCGAACTCCTCGACAACGCCACCCGCTACTCGCCTCCGAACAGCAAGGTGCACGTCAACGCCGTCGAGGTGCAGACCGGCATCGCCGTCGAGATCGAGGACGCCGGCGTCAGCCTCAGCGAAGAGGCCCGCGCCAAGGCCGAACGCATGCTGGAGCAGGCCAAGGCGGGCGTCGACATCCAGGACGTCGGCGGCACCCCGCGCCTGGGCCTCGCGGTCGTCGGCCGCCTGTGCACGTCGTTCAACCTCCAGGTCTCGCTGCGCACCTCGGCCTACGGCGGCGTCCGGGCCGTCCTCATCGTGCCGAGCGAGATGCAGACCTCCGACCCCGCCCCCGGCTTCGCGCACGGCATCGGCGCCACCGCCGTGCCGCAGATCGACCTGAGCCAGATCGGCGAGGGCCCCAAGCGCCCGCCGAAGAAGCGCCGCCCCACCAACGCGCGCATCCCCGCCGGAGTGTCCCTGACCGACGACGAGGTGCCCGAGGTCACCGAGTGGACCGAGCAGGGCCTGCCGCAGCGCCGCAGCAAGACCACCATCTCCATCGCCCAGCGCTACCGGGAGGCCTACGCCGCCCAGGACGCGGCACGCGAGGGCAAGCCCGACCCGTTCGCACGGCCCGAGCCGGAGCCGCAGCCCGAGGAGAAGCGGCGGGAGCCCGGCCTCGCGTTCGAGGCCTTCTGGGAGGGCCTGGTGAAGGCGGCCCCGCCGGGAGCCCACCCCACCGACTTCACCCGCAATCCCACCGCATACCTGCACCTGCTCGAGGACAAGGCCGAGACCGGGGCCGACGATGAAGGGGACCTCACGTGATCCAGCAGCGCCAAAACTTCGACTGGCTGCTCAAGGAGCTCTATGACGGGGTTCCCGGCATCGAGATGATCGTCGTGCTCTCGGCCGACGGACTGCGCATCGCCCGCTACGCCGGCGACCCCGACGCCGCCGACCGCGTCGCCGCCGCCTGCGCCGGCCTGCAGAGCCTGGCCGCCGCCGTGGGACAGGAGATCCACTCCAGCAGCGGCGAGATGGACATGGTCGTCATCGACCTGAGCGGCGGCTACTTCTACATGATGTCGGCCGGCGCCAACGCCTACCTCGCCGTCCTCGCCGACGTGCGCTGCGAGGCCGGCCGGATGAGCGGCATGATGCGCGACCTCGTGGTCCGCATCGGCGCCCATCTGACCAGCCCGCCCCGCCGCAACGGGCAGAGCGTATGACCCCTCCGCAACGCCGCCGGCGACAACCCCTGCCCCAGCCGTCCCCGCCGCCCCCACCGGTCCCGCCGGTCCCGCCGTCCGCGCCGTCCCCGGCGGAGGGCCAGGACGGGAACGAGGGGGAGGGCAAGAACCCCGAACGGCTGTACATCATCACGGGCGCGGACGGCGAACGCGCGCCCGTCGACCTCGTCACGCTCATCGTGGCGCGCGCCGAGGCCCCCTCCTCGGCGCCGCCGGAACAGGCGGCGGTGCTGCGGATGTGCGCCGCCCCGCTCTCCGTGGCCGAGATCTCGGCCTACCTGCGCCTGCCGTTCAGCGTGGTGACGGTGCTGCTCACCGAGATGCTGGCCGCCGAACTCGTCCAGGCGCGGGCCCCCATCGTCCGGCAGCAGCTCCCCGACCGTTCCCTCCTCGAAGCGGTGATGCATGGACTTCAACGGCTCTGACACGATTCCCGGCCCACGGGCCGAGGACCATCTGCCGCACACCACCACCGCCGCGGCGAAGATCGTCATCGTGGGCGGCTTCGGCGTCGGCAAGACCACCATGGTCGGTTCCGTCAGCGAGATCAGACCGCTGACCACCGAGGAGACCATGACCCAGGCGGGCATCGGGGTCGACGACGACTACGGCTCCGAGAGCAAGACCGCCACCACCGTGGCCATGGACTTCGGCCGCATCCGGATCACCGAACAGGTCGTCCTCTACCTCTTCGGCACCCCCGGCCAGGAACGCTTCTGGTTCCTGTGGAACGGGCTGTTCGAGGGCGCGCTCGGCGCGGTCGTCCTGGTCGACACCCGCCGCATCGAGGTCAGCTTCGAGGTGATGGGCCGGCTGGAGGAGGGCGGCGTGCCGTTCGTCGTCGCCGTCAACACCTTCCCCGACGGCCCCCGTTACCCCCTCGAGGACCTGCGGGCCGCCCTCGACCTGCCGCCCGAGATCCCGATCGTGGAGTGCGACGTCCGCCGACGGGCCTCCAGCCGGGACGTCCTGATGACCCTCATGCGCTTCCTGCACTCCCTGGCCCTCAGCCGCAGCCTCACCTGACGCGAACGGCACCACCACCCACCGACACCGGATCCGGCGCCACGCCGGGTTCAGCACAGTTTCGGAGCGACCCCCTGTGACTCCCGAACACCCCACCCCCACCGGCCCGCGCGACCTGGCCCTCGACCCGCCGGCCGGCTGCCCCGCGCACGTCCGCGGCCCGGGCGGACTGGCCCGCCTCTACGGCCCCGGCGCCGAGGACCTGAACGAACTGTACGAGCGGCTGCGCGAGGAGCACGGCCCCGTGGCGCCGGTGCTGCTCCACGACGACCTGCCGATGTGGATGGTCCTCGGACACGCCGAGAACCTGCGCATGGTGCGCACGCCCTCGCAGTTCACCAAGGACAGCCGCATCTGGTCGCAACTGTTGCAGGGCAACGTCCGCCCCGACCACCCGCTCATGCCGCACATCGCCTGGCAGCCGATCTGCGCGCACGCCGAGGGGGACGAGCACAAGCGGCTGCGGGGCGCGGTCACGGCGGCCATGGCGACCATCGACGACCGCAGCGTGCGCCGCTACATCAACCGCTCCAGCCAGCGCCTGGTCAACCGCTTCTGCGAGGCGGGCCGCGCCGACCTGGTCGGCGACTTCGCCGAGCACCTCCCCATGGCCGTGATGTGCCACGTCCTCGGCATGCCCGACGAGTACAACGACAAGATGGTGCACGCCGCCCGCGACGCCCTCAAGGGCAGCGAGACCGCCGTCGCCAGCCACGAGTACGTCGTCGGCGCGCTCGCCCGGCTCACCGCCCGCCGCCGCGCCAAGCCCGAGGAGGACTTCACCAGCCACCTCGTCACCCACCCGGCCGGGCTCACCGACGACGAGGTCAGGGAACACCTGCGCCTGGTGCTCTTCGCCGCCTACGAGGCCACCGTCAACCTGCTCTCCAACGCCCTGCGCATGGTCCTCACCGACCCGCGCTTCCTCGCCCGGCTCAACGGCGGGCAGATGACGGTGGCGGAGGCGGTCGAGCAGTCCCTGTGGGACGAACCCCCGTTCAGCACCATCTTCGGCTACTTCGCCAAGCAGGACACGGAGCTGGGCGGTCAGCGCATCCGCCGGGGCGACGGCCTCTTCTTCGCGCCCGCGCCCGGCAACGTGGACCCGCGGGTGCGCCCCGACCTGTCCGCCCACATGCAGGGCAACCGCTCCCACCTCGCCTTCGGCAGCGGTCCGCACGAGTGCCCCGGCCAGGACATCGGCCGCGCCATCGCCGACGTCGGCGTCGACGCCCTGCTCATGCGCCTTCCCGACGTGCAACTCGACTGCTCCGAGGACGAGTTGCGGTGGACGATGTCGATCGCCTCGCGGCACCTGGTGGAACTGCCGGTGCGCTTCGAGCCCAAGGACCAGCAGGACGTCAAGCACAAGCCGAGCCACGCCCCGATCCCGCCGCAGCGCCTGACGCGGCCGGTGGGAGCACCCCCGCAGTCCGCGCCGGCGCCCGTCCGCGAGCCGGCGGCCGCCGCCATGCCGACGCCCGCCCAGGCGCCGGACCCGGCGCCGACGCCCGCGTCCGCCTCCGCGCCCGCGTCGTCCTGCGGCCCGGACGCCCCGCGTCCCGACGGGCCGGCCCCGCGGCCGAACGCCTGGCGGCGCTTCCTGGCCTGGTGGCGCGGCTACTGAACCGCTCCCGGCCGCCGCCGCGCGTCCGGCGGCCGCGGGCCCGCCGCCCAGCGGTCGTACGCCGCCCAGGCGTCCAGGACCCGCCCGCTGCGCAGCAGGTGGTGCCTGCCCGTGACCGGATCGGTGAACTCCAGCTCCCGCGCCAGCAGTTGCAGCGGGCGCCGGAAGTCGCCGGCCGGCACGGGGTCGGCCACCTCGGGGTACAGCGGATCGCCGAGGATCGGCACGCCGAGCGCGTTCATGTGCACGCGCAGCTGATGCGTCTGGCCGGTGGCGGGCAGCAGCCGGTACCGGCCGAGCCCCCGTGCGCCGTGCTCGACGAGCTCGACGCGGCTCACCGCGTTCGGCTCGCCCGCCACCTCGTAGGCGGCCAGGACGCCCCGCTCCTTGACGATCCGGCTGCGCACCGTCCGGGGCAGGACCAGCGCGGGGTCGTACGGCGCGATCGCCTCGTACACCTTGCGCACCCGGCGGTCGCGGAACAGCGTCTGGTACGCGCCGCGGTCCTCGGGGCGCACGACGAACAGCACCAGACCCGCCGTGAGCCGGTCGAGCCGGTGGGCGGCGCCCAGCGCCGGCAGGCCCAGCTCCCGCCGCAACCGGGCCAGCGCGGTCTCGACGACGTGGCTGCCGCGCGGGGTGGTGGCCAGGAAGTGCGGCTTGTCGGCGACGACCAGGTGCTCGTCGCGGTACACGACCTCCAGCGGGAACGGCACGGGCGTCTCGGGCGGCAGCTCGCGGTGGTACCAGACGAACGTCCCCGGCGCGTAGGCCGTGTCCGCCGTGACCGCCCGCCCGTCGGCGCCGACGATCCGCCCGGCCGCCAGCATGGCGTCCACCACGGGGGCGCGCGCCGCGCCGAGCCGCTCCACCAGGTGCTCGCGCACGGTGGCCCAGGGGCCCTCGCCCGGCAGCCGCACCCGCACCGGGTCGATGCCCTCGCGCTGCGGCAGGGGAGAGGGCGGGGGCGGCGTACGGCGTCTCATCGGGGTCCAGGGTACGGCGGGGGAAACCCGGTTGACTCCTCGCGAGCCGTCGGCAGGATGCGGGTCATGCCCTACACAGTCGGCCCCGTCCTGCCCGCCGGAACCCTCGCGCGCACCCCGCAGCCCGTGCTCCCCACCGGCGAGGGACTCCTCCTGCGCCCCTGGCGACTCGAGGACGCCCCCGCCGTCCACGCCGCCTTCCAGGACCCGGTGATGCACCAGTGGCACATCCGGGCCGCCGACTCCGAGGAGGAGGTGGCCGGCTGGATCAGGGACTGGCGCGCGGCCTGGGAGGAGGAGCGCGCCGTCCAGTGGGCCGTCGTCGACTCCGGCACCGACGAGCTGCTGGGCCGGGTGGCGCTGCGCAGCATCCAGCTCGACGAGGGCGTCGCGGAGGTCGCGTACTGGACCACGCGGGGGGCGCGCGGCCGGGGAGTCGCTCCCCGCGCCACGGTCGCCCTGGCGCGCTGGGCCCTCGACGAGATCGGCTTCCACCGGCTCGAACTGCATCACGCCACCGCCAACGAGGCCTCCTGCCGGGTCGCCGTCAAGGCCGGGTTCACGCTGGAGGGCACCAAGCGCAGCGCCTGCCTCCACCCGGACGGCTGGCACGACATGCACGTCCACGCGCGCGTGCAGGGCGACTGAGCGCAGCGGCCGGGCGGACCCGGCCGCCGCGCGCGTGCGGCCGTCACGCCTGCACGCGCGCGGGTCTTCATGCCGCCTGCACGCGCGCGTGCGGGTCTTCATGCCGGGGCCGTCTCCGTGACGGTCCCCGCGGGGGCCGCCGCCGGCCTGCGCCGGGCGCGCCAGGCCACCCCCGCGGCCACCGTCGCGCCGAGGAACAGCACGGTGAACCACCGGAAGTACCAGTGGCCGCCCGCCGGGTCGTAGACCGCCGCGCGCGGCCAGGCCAGGTTGACCGTCATCAGCAGGCCGTACAGGAGCGCGAGGACGTTGACCGGGACGCCCCAGCGGCCCAGGGAGAACAGGGGGGCGCCCGTCTCGTCCGTGCCCGCGAAGGTGAACCCGCCGCGCAGCCGGCGCACCAGCAGGGGGCCGGTGACCATGGCGTACGCCAGGTACAGCATCACGATGCAGGTGGTGCCGATGGCCAGGAAGGCGTCCGGCGAGGCGAAGTTCAGCAGGAGCAGGGCGGCGGCGAGGACGCCGACGACCAGTGCGGGGGCGCTCGGCATGCCGGTGCGGGGGTTGACGCGTGCGAGGCGGGCGGAGAACGGCAGCTCGCCGTCGCGGGCCATGGAGAACAGCATCCGGCAGGCCGCCGTCTGGATGGCCAGGGTCGCCACCGCGATCGCCACGACCACGTCCGCCAGCAGCGCCTTGCCGACGCCGTCGCCGAGGCTGCTGGTGAGGACGTAGCTGAGCCCGTCGACCCCGAGCCGGCCGTCCGCCAGGCTGGGCGCGGCCAGCAGGCCGCCGAGCACGATCAGCCCGCCGAGCAGTCCGGCCGCGCCGAGGGCCGTGAGGATCGTGCGGGGCGCGGTGCGCCTCGGGTGGTGGGTCTCCTCGCTCATCTCGCCCGCGCTGTCGAAGCCGATCATCACGTAGGCGGCCGTGAACGAGCCGACGAGCAGCGCCCCGAACAGGCCGCCGCCGGCGGCTCCTTCGGTGTGGAAGGTGATGCCGGGGGTGCGCTCGGAGTGGGTGAGCAGCAGGACGACGATGAGCACCGCGCCGATGATCTCCGCGGTCACGCCGACCCGGTTGATCACGGACATCACGCGGTTGTCCAGGACGTTCACCAGCGTCGTCAGCACCAGCAGGATCACCCCGAGCAGGGCTGCGTTGGCGGCTCCGTCCGGGGAGGTGGGGGCCGGGTCGGAGCCGATGAGCTGGAAGCCGGACCAGATGGGAGGCAGCACCATTTGCAGGGCCAGCGCGGCCGCGGCGACCACGACGATCTGTCCGATCACCATGATCCAGCCGGCGAACCACCCGAACGTGGGCGTCGACAGTCGTGACGACCACTGGTAGACGGCGCCGGAGATGGGGTAGCGCGCGGCCAGCTCCGCGAAGCACGCGGCGACCAGCAGCTGGCCGGCCAGGACGGCCGGCCAGGCCCAGAAGAAGACCGGGCCGCCGAAGGCGTACCCGAAGGCGAAGAACTGGAAGACGGTCGTCAGGACGGAGATGAAGGAGAACCCGGCGGCGAACGAGGCGTACCGGCCGAGGCTGCGGTGCAGTTCCTGGCGGTAGCCGAACTCGGCGAGGGAGCCGTCGTCGGCGTCGGGGGAGTGCGGCGGGTCGGGGCGTACGTCGGTGGGTGTCGTTGTCGTCACGGCGGAACCTGCCTTGGCCCAGTGGGGACGGTGTCATTCCTGTCGGGCGACAGAAATTAGGGACGGGCTGTTTCGTCCGCGTCACGCCGTCGTGTCCGGAGCGGGCCCATGTGCTCACGTCGACGCCGCTTCACTCGATCGCGTTATGTCGCGTATCTTGTTCCGGGCTCGGAGTCGCGATATGTTCGGGTGCGGATATTCGGAAGCGAGGTGATCGTCGTGGCGGGGAAGCGCCGCAAGCTCGGCAATCCGTTGGCGCTCGCCGTGATGACGACGCTGTGGCAGAAGCCGATGCATCCGTACGAGATCGCCCAGACCCTGCGCAGCCAGGGCAAGGACACGAGCACGAAGACCAACTACGGCTCGCTGTACACGGTCGTGCAGAACCTGGAGAAGCACGGCTTCGTCGAGGTGACCGGCGTGGAGCGGCAGGGCAACCGGCCCGAGCGCACGGTCTACGGGCTCACCGACGCCGGGCGCGAGGAGATGGCCGGGTGGCTGTCCGACCTGCTCGCCGTCCCGGCCAAGGAGTACCCGATCTTCGAGACCGCGCTCTCGCTGATGGCGGCGCTGCCGCCGGACGAGGTGGTCTCTCTGCTGGAGGCGCGGCTCACGGCCCTGGAACTCCAGGTGGCCGGCGGCCGGGGCGTGCTCGAGAAGGCGTACGAGACGGTGCCGAGGCTCTTCCTGGTCGAGACGGAGTACCAACTGCACATGGTCGAGGCGCAGGCGCGGTGGGTCGGCGGCTTCCTCGACGAGGTCAGGAACGGCTCGCTGCCCGGAGTGGCGCAGTGGCGGCGGTTCCACGAGACAGGGGAGACACCGCAGGAGATCAGCAACTGAGAAGGGCCCCGGCAGGACTGTTGCAGCAGTCCCGCCGGGGTCTCGAACCCCGAACCAGAACCCGCCGTGAGGCAGTTCCGGGCCATCGAGGTGCGGCACACCCAGGATAGCCCGGTGCTCTCGCGCGGCGGATCGTCCGTCATGTCCGCTCACACAGGGAGCAGCATCGCCATGAGCACGACTCGTGCGCCCGCAGTGCAGGCGCGTCAACTCGTCAAGACCTACCCCGGTGACGTCACCGCCCTCGCCGGCCTCGACATCACCGTGGAGCGCGGGAGCGTCTTCGGACTGCTCGGCCCCAACGGCGCCGGGAAGTCCACCGCGGTCAAGATCCTCACCACCCTCGCCCGCCCCGACTCCGGCTCGGCCACCGTCGCCGGGCACGACGTCCTGCGCCATCCGGAGCGGGTGCGCCGGGCGATCGGCGTGGTCGCGCAGAACTCCGGCGCCGATCCGGTCGCCACCGGGCGCGACAACCTCCGCCTCCAGGGCCGGCTCCACGGCCTCGGGGGCGCAGAACTCGACCGCCGGGTGGACGCGCTGCTCGAACGCTTCGCGCTGGCCGAGGCCGCCCGGCGCCAGGTCAAGACCTACTCCGGCGGCATGCGGCGCCGGCTCGACGTGGCGCTCGGGCTGGTGCACCGGCCCGAGGTGCTCTTCCTCGACGAGCCCACCACCGGCCTGGACCCCCAGGTCCGCGCCGCCATGTGGGACGAGATCGGCCGGCTGGCCGCCGAGGACGGGCTGACGATCCTGCTCACCACGCACTATCTGGAGGAGGCCGACCGGCTGGCCGGGCGGATCGCCATCGTCGACCGGGGCCGGGTCGTCGTGACCGGCACGCCCGACGCCCTCAAGGGCGAACTCCGCGGCGACGCGGTGCACCTGGAGCTGCGCACCGCCCCGGGCGACAGCGGCCGCGTCCTCCTCGAGGGCGCCCTGAGCGCGCTGGCCGGCGTGTCCGAGGTGCGGTGCGACGGGCCGCGGATCAGCGTGCGCGCCGTGGACGGGGCGGCTGCGATGCCCCTTCTGCTCGGCGCGCTGGAGCGGGCCGGGGTCGCGGTCCACACGGCGACCGTCGCCCGTCCCTCCCTCGACGACGTCTACCTGCGGTACGCGGGCCGGCGCTACGCCGCGGCCGCGAGCACAACCACCGAGGCCCCCGCGCTCGCCGGGGGTGCGCGATGAGCGCCGCGCTCGTGCAGACCTGGTACATGACGCAGCGTCAGCTGATGGTGTTCGCCCGTCAGCCCGCCTACGCCGTGATCACCTTGATCCAGCCGGTGATCTGGCTGTTCCTCTTCGGATCCCTCTTCAGGAGCGTCGTCGAGCTCGGCGGCTTCGGGGCCGGCTCCTACCTGGACTACCTGGTGCCCGGCGTGGTGGTGATGAGCGCGCTCGCCTCCAACCTGTGGGCGGGCATGGGCACGTTGGAGGAGATCCAGCGCGGCACCCTGGACCGCTTCCTCACCACCCCGGCCAGCCGGGCCGCGCTGATGAACGGCAACGTGGTGCACAACGGCATCGTCACCGCCCTTCAGTCGGCCGTCATCGTGCTGCTCGGCCTCGCGGGCGGCGCGGGCTACCCGGGCGGGATCGCGGGCGTCGCCGTCCTGGTCGTCGCCTCGGTGCTGCTCGGCACGGTCTTCGGGGCGCTGTCCAACGCCCTGGGGATGCTCGTGCGGGAGCGGGAGTCGATCATCGGCGTCAACACGTTCCTGCTGCTGCCGCTGACCTTCCTGTCCAGCGCGTTCATGGCGCCGCAGCGCATGCCCGACTGGATGCGGCACGTGGCCCGGTGCAACCCGCTGGACTGGGCGATGACCGCCGGCCGCTCGGCCCTGTCCGCGCACCCCGACTGGGGCGCGGTGCTCCTGCGCGGCGGGGCGCTGTTCGCGCTCGCGGTGGCGGCCGTGTGGCTGTCGATACGCACCTTCCGGTCCTACCAGCGTTCGGTGTGACCGCGGGGGCCGAGAGGTCGGCGGCACACGGCGGGCGCCCGTCGGCCCGGCGGGAGCGGCCGCCCGGACGGTGACGGCGGCAGCCGCGACGGCGAGGCGGCGGACGGCCGGGCCGGTCGCCGTTCCGTGAGGCCGGTCCGGCCCGGCGCGCCGGGGGCGGGTCGTGGCGGTGCGTCGGCGGGCGGCCCGCTCCCGGAGGGTGGGCCGCCGTCCGCCGGGGTCACGCGGTCGGCGTCGCGTCCTGCTGCTCCTGCTCCTGCTCCACCCGGGCGTTCCACTCCCGCTTCGAGGCCTGCCAGCCGTCCTCGTTGTGGCCGAGCCGCCAGTAGCCGGAGATCGACAGGTCCTCGCGGGGGATCTCCAGCTCGACGCGCAGCAGCCTGCGCAGCTCCTTCACGCAGGCCGCCTCGCCGTGTACGAACGCGTGCAGGCGGCCCTCCGGGAAGCGCAGCGCCCGCACGGCCTCGACGAGCCGCTCGCCGACCGGCCGCTCGCCGCGGTGCAGCCAGACGACCTCCACGTCGGACTCGATCTTCTGCTCCTCCTCCGGGCCCGCCACCTCGATGAAGGCGTGGGCGAGGGTGCCGGCGGGCAGCGACTCCAGCGCGGCCGCGATGGCGGGCAGCGCGCTCTCGTCACCGGCCAGCAGATGCCAGTCGGCGTCCGTGTCGGGGGCGTAGGCGCCGCCGGGGCCCATGAAGCGGACCGTCTCGCCCGGCCGCACGCGCGTGGCCCACGGGCCGGCCAGTCCCTCGTCGCCGTGGATCACGAAGTCCAGGGTCAGCTCACGGTGTTCGGCGTCCCAGTGGCGCACGGTGTACGTCCGGGTCACCGGCCACTGCTCGCGGGGGAACTCGGCACGGATCCGCTCCAGGTCGAACGGCTCCGGATAGGCGACGCCCTCGGGGCCGAAGAGCAGTTTCACGTAGTGGTCGGTGCACGCGCCCACCGTGAACCCGGCCAGGCCCTCGCCGCCGAGCACGACGCGCTGCATGTGCGGGGTGAGCCGTTCGGTGCGGACGACCTGCGCGGAGTGAGGCGTGCGCGGCTTCCGTGCCGGACGTTCTGCCATGACGGCCTCCCATGTCGACATAGTTAGGTCAACCTAAGTTAGCACCGCTGCGCGGGAACCCCCCCGTTCAGGGCGCCAGGGTCGTCAGTAGTCGTTGCAGCGACCCGCCGAGCCCCCAGCGCTGCGCCAGCGCCTCCAGGGCGGCCGCGTCCCTCGGCGCGCGGGGCAGCGCGGTGCTCACCTCGGGCAGGGGCACGTCACCGGCGACCCTGACCACCTGGGGCGCGACGGACACGTACGGGCGGGACTCGTCCAGCCGCCTGCGCTGCGACGGCGTCAGCTTCGCCGCGGGATCGTCGACGGCCGCCATGATCCCGGCCAGGTCGCCGAACTCGGCCAGCAGCTTGGCCGCGGTCTTCTCCCCGATGCCCGGCACGCCCGGCAGGCCGTCGCTCGGGTCGCCGCGCAGCAACGCCAGATCGGCGTAACCGCGCCCGTCCACGCCGTACTTCTCGCGCAGCCACGTCTCGTCCGTGATCTGCAGCGTCCCGACGCCCTTCAACGGGTACAGCACGCGCACCCCGCGCGCGTCGTCCACCAGCTGGTAGAGGTCGCGGTCTCCGGTGACGATGTCCACCGGGCCCTTCGCGAGGCCGGTGAACGTGCCGATCACGTCGTCCGCCTCGTACCCGGGCACTCCCACGCGCGCGATGCCGAGCGCGTCCAGGACCGCCTCGATGACCGGCACCTGCGGCGAGAGCGTGTCGGGCACCTCCTCCTCGTCCAGGCCGCCCGGGCGCTCCTCGGCGACGCGGTGGGCCTTGTAGGAGGGGATCAGGTCGACCCGCCACCGGGGCCGCCAGTCGGCGTCCATGCAGGCGACGAGCTCGTCCGGCCGGTGGTCCTTCACCAGCCGGTCGATGAAGTCCAGCAGCCCGCGCACGGCGTTCACCGGGGTGCCGTCCGGCGCCCGCACGGAGTCCGGGACGCCGAAGTAGGCGCGGAAGTAGAGCGAGGCGGTGTCGAGGAGCATCAGTCGTCCGGTCACGCCACGCATCATGCCGCACACGCGCGGCGGCGACCGGCGCGCCTTCACTCCCGTGGCAGACGTAAACCTTCTGTGAGCCTGCTGTGAACTGGGCCACTCACGCGTTTGCCCCCGAAGGACCAGGGCAGGGGCCGCCGCGGAGCAGGGCGTCACCCCGGCGGCTGTTTGCGGTCGCCCACTGCTTCGGTACCGTCCCCCATCGAGAGGCACCGTGTGTCATCCAGCCTGGAGGCCGAGCACCTGTACAAGGTGTTCGGCAGACGACCGCAGCAGTCCGTGGAACGGCTCCGCGCCGGCGCCGACCGTGCGGACCTGCGCGCCGAGGGCGCCACGGCCGCCGTCGTCGACGCGTCGTTCACGGTGCGCCCGGGCCAGATCTTCGTCGTCATGGGCCTGTCGGGATCCGGCAAGTCCACCCTGCTGCGCATGCTCAACGGGCTGCTGGAGCCGACCGCGGGACGCGTCCTCTTCGACGGCCAGGACCTGACCGCGCTCACCGACCGCGAGCTGCGCGAGGTGCGGGCGAGGAAGATCAGCATGGTCTTCCAGCACTTCGCGCTCTTCCCGCACCGCAGCGTCCTCGACAACGCCGCCTACGGGCTCGCCGTCCAGGGCGTCCCGCGCGGCGAGCGCGAGGAACGCGCCGCCGAGGCGCTGCGGCTGTGCGGTCTGGCCGGCTGGGAGACGTCCTGGCCGGACGAGCTGTCCGGGGGCATGCAGCAGCGCGTGGGACTGGCCCGCGCCCTCGCCACGGACGCCGATCTGCTGCTGATGGACGAGTCCTTCAGCGCGCTGGACCCCCTGATCCGCCGCGACATGCAGGACCAGCTCCTCACGCTCCAGCAGACGCTGAAGAAGACCATCGTCTTCATCACCCACGACCTCAACGAGGCCATGCGCCTGGGCGACCGCATCGCCGTCATGCGCGACGGCCGCATCGTGCAGACGGGCGCCGCCGAGGACATCCTGCTGCGCCCCGCCGACGACTACGTCGCCTCCTTCATCCAGGACGTCGACCGCTCCCGCGTGCTGACCGCCTCCGCCGTCATGGACACCGGCGTCCGCGGCGACGAGGCCGACTGCGGCTGCCGGACGGCCACCCCCGACACCCCCTTCACCGCGCTGTGCGCGCTCAGCGCCCGGCTGCCCCACCCGGTCGCCGTCCTCGACGGCGGCCGGCTGGTCGGCGTCGTGCCGCGCCGGCGCCTGGTGGGCTTCCTGGGCGACGGGCAGGACGACGAGGTCGCCTGCACCGGCCCGCGCGACGCGGGGAAGAAGGTGACCGCCGGTGCCTAGGCTCCACCTCGGCGACTGGGTCGACTCCGGCGTCGACTGGCTCGTCACCCACATGTCCTGGCTCTTCGACGCCGTCAAGGCGGTCGTCGAGGGCATGTACGACGGTCTGGACGCCGTCCTCACCGCCCCCGAACCGCTTCTCCTGGCCGGCATCCTCGCGGTGCTCGCCTGGTGGCTGCGCGGCCTCGTCGCGGGCGTCCTGGCCTTCGCCGGGTTCGCCCTGATCGACTCCCTCGCGCTGTGGGACGAGGCCATGTCGACCCTGTCGCTGGTGCTCGTCGCCACGGTCATCGCCCTGCTGGCCGCGGTCCCGCTCGGCATCTGGGCCGCCCGCTCGCGCGCCGTCAGCGCGACCCTGCGCCCCGTACTGGACCTGCTCCAGACGATGCCGTCGATGGTCCTGCTCATCCCCGCCATCCTGTTCTTCGGCATGGGGGTCCCGGCCGGCGTCGTCGCCACCCTGATCTTCGCGCTCGCCCCGGGCGTGCGGATGACCGAGCTCGGCATCCGTCAGGTGGACGGCGACCTCGTCGAGGCGGCCGAGGCGTTCGGCACCACGCCCCGAGACACCCTCCTGCGCGTCCAGCTGCCGCTCGCCCTGCCGACGATCATGGCGGGCGTGAACCAGGTCATCATGCTGGGCCTGTCGATGGTCGTCATCGCCGGCATGGTCGGCACCGGCGGCCTCGGCGGCGCCGTCAACGAGGCCATCGGCCGGCTCGACATCGGCCTCGGCTTCGAGGCGGGCCTGGGCATCGTCGTCCTCGCCGTCTACCTGGACCGGATGACCGGCGCCCTCGGCACCCGGATCTCCCCGCTCGGGCGGCGCGCCGCCGCCAAGGCCCGCGCCACCGTGTGGACGCACCGTCCGCGACCGGTCGTCGCCGTGGTCGGCATGGTCGTCCTCGCCCTGGTCGCCGGCGGCATGGGCGTCCTCGGCTCCTCCTCCGGCACCGCCGAGGCCTCCGCCTCCGACGTCGGCAAGGGCGAGCGGATCACGATCGGCTACATCCCGTGGGACGAGGGCATCGCCTCCACCTACCTCTGGAAGGAGCTCCTGGAGGAACGCGGCTTCGACGTCACCGCCACCCAGTACGCCGCCGGCCCCCTCTACACCGGAGTGGCCACCGGCCAGATCGACTTCCAGACCGACGCCTGGCTGCCCACCACCCACGCCGAGTACTGGAAGAAGTACGGCGAGCGGCTCGACGACCTCGGCTCCTGGTACGGGCCCACCTCGCTGGAGCTCGCGGTCCCCTCGTACGTGAAGGACGTCAACTCCCTCGCGGACCTCGAGAGCCACGCCTCCGAGTTCGGCGGCCGGATCACCGGCATCGAGCCCAGCGCCGGGATGATGGGCCTGCTCAAGGACAAGGTCATGGGGGCGTACGGCCTCGACGGCGCCTACACGGTCGTCGACGGCTCCACGCCCGCGATGCTCGCCGAGCTCAAGCGCGCGTACGCCGCGAAGAAGCCCATCGCCGTCACGCTGTGGTCGCCGCACTGGGCGTACAGCGACTACGACCTCAAGAAGCTCGCGGACCCCCGCGGGGCCTGGGGCAAGGGCGACGGCGTGCACACCGTCGCGCGGCGGGGCCTCGCCGACGACCACCCCGAGGTCGGGAAGTGGCTCAAGGACTTCCGGATGACCGAGGCCCAGCTCACCGGCCTGGAGGCGCGGATCCAGAAGGCCGGCAAGGGCGGGGAGCAGGACGCGGTCCGCGGCTGGCTGAAGGACAACCCCGGGCTCGTCGACCGCTGGGCACCGGTCACCGGCCCGGGGCAGAAGAGCCGGGCGGCGCGGTGACCTGACAGCACCGCGGCCGTCCCAGGAGGGGCGGGCCCCGGCGCACGGCCTCACGGCCCGCGCCGGGGCC
>NZ_JAHHIT010000074.1:39089-49752 GCF_024539675.1 Streptomyces hilarionis
CCCGCCCCTCGCGCCGTCCGAGCCCTCCTCCCGCCCCGCCCGGCGCGTACGCGCCCCGGCGCCCGGGGCGCCCGCGCGCGGGCGCCCGACCAGAGGAATCCGGCCAACCACGCAGAGCTACAATCAAGCCCTGGCCTGATCGTCGGCGCCGCCGGGGACGAGCGGGAACACCGGGGGCCGCTCGCGCATTGAACCGGAGAACGGTGGAGCGGCACCGCACCCGCCGACCGCGGACCGCGGTCGGCTGGCGTGAACCGTGGGGTCGCGCGTCACCCCGTGCGTCCTCGATGTGACGGGCACATGAAACGGTTTGCCGAACACGCATAGGGTGCAGGGAACTCACCGGAGGACGTGTCCGAGGACCCACCGGGCACACGGCGTCGACGAGCGAAGGAGGGAGCCGGAGCGATGGGCGACCACAAAGAACAGCCCCTGCGGGTGGGCGCGGCCGTGCGCCGCCGGCGCCGCTCCCTGGAGCTCACCCTCGCCGTCGTGGCCGAGCGCAGCGGCCTGTCGGTGCCCTTCCTGAGCCAGATCGAGAACGACCGCGCGCGGCCCAGCACCAGCTCGCTGGAGAAGGTCGCCGACGCGCTGCGCACCACCGCTGTCGAACTCCTCGCCGCCGCCGACCCGGCGTGCAGCGTGGACGTCGTGCGGGCCGAGATCGTCGAGGTCGCAGGCCGGCTTCCGGGGGAGGCCGCCGACGCCGAGCCCCGGTCCCGGTCCCTGGTGCGCGGGCACCACCAGATGCACGCCTCGGAGTTCACCGGCGACCACGACGCCGGGCGCGAGTTCCAGTACCGCAACGACCAGTTGATGTACGTCGCCGACGGCGCGGTCGAGATCGAGGCGGAGGGCCGCGCCTACCGCCTGGGCCGTGGCGACACCCTGTACCTCACCGGCGGCGTCCGCCACCGCTGGCGGGCGACCGTGGCGGACACGCGCGTGGTCGTCGTCGCCGTGGCCGAGCACATCGAGGCGGTCCGGGACCGCGACCGGGGGCGCAAGCGCTAGTGCGGGTCGTCTCCCTGGTGCCGTCGCTCACCGAGGCCGTCGCCGTCACCGTGCCCGGCGTCCTGGTCGGGGCCACCGACTGGTGCAGCCACCCGGCCGGTCTCGACGTCACCCGCATCGGCGGGACGAAGAACCCCGAAGTCGAGCGGATCGTCGCGCTCGCCCCCGACCTGGTGATCGCCAACGAGGAGGAGAACCGGGAACCGGACCTGGCCGCCCTGCGGGCGGCCGGACTGCGGGTTCTGGTGACGGAGGTCCGCGACGTCCCGCAGGCCTTCCGGGAGCTCGCGCGCGTCCTCGACGCCTGCGGCGGGCCGGCCCGGCCGGACTGGCTGGCGCGGGCCGAGCGGGCCTGGGCGCAGCCGCCGCCGCTCGGCGGACGCCGGACGGCCGTCGTGCCGATCTGGCGCCGCCCCTGGATGGTGCTGGGCCGGGACACGTTCGCCGGTGACGTGCTGGCCCGCCTGGGCGTCGACCACCTGCACGCCGCTCACGCCGAGCGCTATCCGCGCATCCCGGTCGGGGAACTGCGGGAGGCCGGACCGGACCTGGTCGTGCTGCCCGACGAGCCGTACCGCTTCACCGCCGACGACGGCCCCGAGGCCTTTCCCGGCGTGCCGTGCGCGCTGGTCAGCGGGCGGCACCTGACGTGGTACGGACCGTCGCTGGCCGAGGCCCGCGAGGCGCTGGATAAGGCCCTGCGAGCAGCTCACCGCTGAGCAGCCCGCGCACGGTGTGCCGGGCGGCGACGGCCCAGGCCGCGACCAGCACGAGGTACAGCGCGCAGGCGAGCGCGTCGAGGGCGGCCAGCCCGGTGTGCCGGGCCAGCGCGGCGGCCCCGGTCACGCAGGTGCCGACCGGGAAGGTGAACGCCCACCACGTCATCGCGAAGCCCATGCCGTGCCGGCGGGCCCGCACCACGTGGGCGGTGGCCAGACACAGCCACAGCAGCGCGAAGCCCATGACGGGCACCCCGTAGAGCACGGCGAGAGCGCCCAGACCCTCGGGCGCGGCGAGACCGCTGCCGTCCGGCCCCGCCACCACCCCCGGAGCGACCTCGGCGAACTTCCCGGCGGCGGTCGTGGACTGTCCGAGCGGACCGAGCACCAGGAACAGGGTCGGCGTGAGCGCGAGGGGCAGCGGTCCGCCGGTCACCAGCCGCCCGAACACCAGCGGCAGCATGACGAGAGTGGCCAGCAGGCTGAGCCCGAACAGCGCGAAGCACGCGTAGAGCAGCGTCTGCCGGGGCTGCCCGGCCGGCAGGTACGGCACCAGCAGCGGACCGAGCGCGGCGGACACCATCGGCGCGACGAGCGGCAGCAGCCACACCGGCGTGGCCTGCGCCGCCGTCACGCGGTGCCGCACGGCCATCAGGTAGGGCACGGCCACCGCGGCCGTCAGGGCCACGAGCGTGCCGACGGTGAACAGCACGGCGTCGAGGGCGACCGCGAGCCCCACGCCGACCCAGTCCCGGCCCACGGTGAGCGCGCCGCCCCCGACGGCGAGCAGCGCCATCGCGAGGCAGCCGTAGAACGGGGCCGTCGCCGGGTCGAGAAGGTGCGCGCGGGCCTGGTCGCGATGGTGGCGCCAGTGCAGGGCGCGTGCGGCGAGCAGCGCCGCCAGCAGGACCAGGGAGAGCGCCCAGAACGCCGCGCACAGCGGCCGCAGCCCCGGGACCCGGACCGGCAGCGCGACGCCGGCGGTCGCGACGATGGCGGTGCCCATGACCGTGGCGTACCAGTTCGGTCCGAGGTGACGGACGGCGTCGGCGCGCGGGCGGGGGAGGGCGGGCAGGGGCTGGGCGACGGTGACCATGCCTCCACGGTCGCCCGCGGGCACGGCCGCCCACCAGGGAGGATGTCTCTATGGGGGCATAAACTGGGTTTATGGGCAGCGAGGAGGGGCGGCAGGAGGACGGCGGCTCGATCGCGCACCGGGTCCCGGACCTGGGCGCGCTGGAGCTGCTGCTGGCGGTGGCGCGGCTGGGCAGCCTGGGCGCGGCCGCGCGGGAGCTCGGCATCACCCAGCCCGCCGCGAGCAGCAGGATCCGTTCCATGGAGCGCCAGTTGGGCGTGGCGCTGGTGGACCGTTCGCCGCGCGGTTCCCGGCTCACCGACGCGGGCGCGTTGGTGACGGACTGGGCCGGGCGGATCGTCGAGGCGGCGCGCGCCTTCGACGCGGGGGCGCGGGCCCTGCGCGACCGGCGGGACTCGCGGTTGCGGGTCGCCGCGAGCATGACGATCGCCGAGTACCTGCTGCCCGGCTGGCTCCTCGCCCTGCACGCGCGGCGGCCGGACACGGCGGTGTCGCTGCTCGCCGGCAACTCGGCGGCCGTCGCGGAACGGCTGCTGGCGGGGGAGGCGGACCTCGGTTTCGTGGAGGGGCTCACGGCGCCGGCGGGCCTCGACTCCGCCGTGATCGCGCACGACCGTCTGGTCGTCGTCGTCGCCCCCGGCCATCCGTGGGCCCGTCGCCGCCGCCCGCTGGACGCCTCCGAGCTGGCCTCGACGCCGCTGATCCTGCGCGAGAAGGGCTCGGGAACCCGTCAGGTCCTCGACACGGCCCTGGGCGGCCTGGCCCGTCCGCTGATCGAGCTGTCCTCGACGACGGCCGTGAAGGCGGCGGCGGTGAGCGGGGCCGGCCCGGCGGTGCTGAGCGAACTGGCCGTGGGCGAGGAGCTGGCGCTGCGACGACTGGTGGCGATACCGGTGGACGCGGTGCCGCTGACCCGGGATCTGCGGGCCGTGTGGCCGGCGGGGCACCGCCCGGCCGGCCCGGCGAGGGAGCTCCTGGCGCTGACCCGCGGCTGACGGCCCCCGGAGCCGCTCAGCGGGCGGGGGGCGCCGGCCGGGCGGCGAGACGCGAGGCGGCGGTGACCAGGGCGCGCATCACCTCCACGTCCTCGCCCATCTCCGGATGCCACTGCACCCCCAGCGCCCAGCCGGCGGACGAGGGCAGTTCGACGGCCTCCACCGTGCCGTCCGCCGCGTGCGCCGAGGCCACCAGACCCGTGCCCAGGCGGTCCACCGCCTGGTGGTGGTAGGTCGGCACGGAGGCCGGCTCCGGGACCACCCGGGCGTACAGGGTGCCCGGCACCGGCTCGACCGGATGGCGGCCGACGACGCCCACGGCCCCGACGTGCCCGTCGAGGTGCTGGGTCAGGGTGCCGCCCAGCGCGACGTTCAGCAGCTGCATGCCGCGGCAGACGCCGAGCAGCGGCAGACCGGCCGCGAGCGCCGCCCCGATCAGGGCCAGCTCCCAGGCGTCGCGCTCCGGCGCAGGCGGCCCGGTGCGCGGATCGCGCTCCGCGCCGTACCGGGCGGGGTCGACGTCGGGGCCGCCCGCGATCACCAGGGCGTCGACACGGGCCACGGCGGCCGCCGCGTGCTCGGGCGCGTCCGGCGGGAGCATCGCGGCCAGCCCGCCGGCCCGCTGCACCAGCCGCGGGTACCCGGCGGGCAGCAGCGCCGCGTCCAGCTCCCAGACCCCCCAGCGCGTGCCCCGCTCCAGATACGTGCTGACGCCGATCAGCGGCCGGCCGCCCGCCGTGCCGGCCCCGGACGCCGTCGCCTCCGCCGTGGTCGTCATGTGCTCCTCCGGCCGTTCAATGGACCGCCTTCATACCATTGTGCGGCCCCCGCGCGTGCACCCCTCAGGCGAGGAAGCCCCTGAGCAGGGCCGCCGTCCCGGCGCAGTGCTCGCGCATCATCTCCCGCGCGCCGTCCGCGTCGCCGTCCAGCACCGCCTCCACCAGCGCCGTGTGCTGGCGCTGGGAGTGCTCGAGGTTGCGTACCAGAAGCGGTATGCAGTCCAGCAGGTCGTTCACCGTGGCCCGCACCGCCGCGTACTGCCCGGCCAGCGAGGGGGAGCCGCACAGTTCGGCCAGCGTCAGGTGGAGCAGCGTGTCCCGGCGGCGGTACTCGGCCAGCGGGGCGTCCGCCGTGCGGGCCAGGGCCTCGCGCAGCCGCCCGGCCCGCTCCTCGTCCAGACCGTGGGCGGCGCACAGACCCGCCGCGCCCACCTCCAGCACCTCCCGGAAACGCAGCACGTCCTCGAGGTCGGTCCGCGCCACGCGCCGCCGCAGCTCGTCCTCGCCGCCGCCGTCCGCGCGCGGCAGCACGAACGTCCCGCCGTAGCGGCCCCGGCGGGCCTCCACCAGTCCCTGGTCCTGGAGCACCCGGAGCACCTCGCGCAGCGTCACCCGGCTGATGCCGAGCCGCTCGGCCAGCTCGCGCTCGGCCGGCAGCCGCCCGCCCCCCGGCACCAGGCCCAGCCGGACGACCTGGAGGATCTGCTCCAGCGCCTCCTCGAAGCCGTTGCCGGCCCGCACCGGGCGCAGCACCGGGGTCAGCCGGTCGTCCGGACCGCCGTCAGCGCTCACCGCCACAGCGTCGCGCCCCCTTCCCAAGCAATGGTTCTCCGCAATACCTTATGGCCATCGGTCACCGGCCGACCCGCAGAAGGCGACGCAAGCCAGGAAGCCTGAGGAGGCCCTCCCGTGGCAGACCGCACACCCCCGCTCGCCGTCGAGGAACTGCACGCCCTCGTCGCGGGCGGCGAGATCGACACGGTCGTCCTCGCCTTCCCCGACATGCAGGGGCGGCTCCAGGGCAAGCGGTTCGCCGCCGCGTTCTTCCTCGACGAGGTCCTCCGCAACGGCACCGAGGGCTGCAACTACCTCCTCGCCGTCGACACCGAGATGAACACCGTCGACGGGTACGCCATGTCCTCCTGGGAGAGCGGTTACGGCGACTTCGCCATGCACCCCGACCTGTCCACCCTGCGGCGCGTGCCCTGGAACGCCGGCACGGCGATGCTCGTCGCCGACCTGGCCTGGCACGACGGCTCACCCGTGACGGCCGCCCCGCGCCAGATCCTGCGCCGCCAGCTGGACCGCCTGGCCGAGCACGGCCTCACCGCACAGGTCGGCACCGAGCTGGAGTTCATCGTCTTCAAGGACAGCTACGAGGCCGCCTGGGACGCGAACTACCGCGGCCTCACCCCGGCCAACCAGTACAACGTCGACTACTCGGTGCTGGGCACCGGCCGCGTCGAGCCGCTGCTGCGCCGCATCCGCAACGAGATGGCGGGCGCCGGCCTGACCGTCGAGTCCGCCAAGGGCGAGTGCAACCCCGGCCAGCACGAGATCGCCTTCCGCTACGACGAAGCCCTGGTCACCTGCGACCAGCACGCGATCTACAAGACCGGCGCCAAGGAGATCGCCGCCCAGGAAGGCGTCTCGCTCACCTTCATGGCCAAGTTCAACGAGCGCGAGGGCAACTCCTGCCACATCCACCTCTCGCTCACCGACGCCGACGGCGCCAACGCCATGGCCGGCACGGACCAGGACCCGGACGGCATGTCCGAGCTCATGCGCCACTTCCTCGCCGGACAGCTCGCCGCCCTGCGCGACTTCTCCCTGCTCTACGCCCCCAACATCAACTCCTACAAGCGGTTCCAGCCCGGCTCCTTCGCCCCCACCGCCGTCGCCTGGGGCCACGACAACCGCACCTGCGCGCTGCGGGTCGTCGGCCACGGCCGCTCCCTGCGCTTCGAGAACCGGCTGCCGGGCGGCGACGTCAACCCGCACCTCGCGGTGGCCGGCCTCATCGCCGCCGGCCTGTACGGCGTCGAGCGGAAACTGGAGCTGCCCGACGCCTGCGCGGGCAACGCCTACACGGCCGACTACGCGCACGTGCCCACCACGCTGCGCGAGGCCGCCGAGCTCTGGGAGAACAGCCCGATCGCACGGGCCGCCTTCGGCGAGGAGATCGTCGCCCACTACCGCAACATGGCGCGCGTCGAGCTGGCCGCCTTCGACGCCGCGGTCACCGACTGGGAGCTGCGCCGCTCCTTCGAACGCCTGTGAAAGGTCACCCCTTGTCCGACCCGCACGAGCTCGTCGTCCTCGACCCGGCCACCGAGGAGGTCGTGGCCACCGTCCCCGCCGCCACCGCGGCCGACGTGGACGCCGCCGTCGTACGCGCCGCCCGCGCGCAGTCGACGTGGACCGCGCTGGCCCCCGCCGACCGGGCCCGCCTGCTGCGCCGCTTCGCCGACGTCGTCGACGCCCACGTCGAGGAACTGGCGCTGCTGGAGGTCCGCGAGGCCGGTCATCTGCTCGGCAACGCCCGCTGGGAGGCCGGCAACGCCCGCGACCTGCTGCTCTACGCGGCCGGCGGCGTGGAACGGCTCCTCGGCCGGCAGATCCCCGCCCCCGGCGGCTGGAACGTCACCTTCCACGAGCCCCTCGGCGTGGTCGGCGTGATCGCCCCCTGGAACTTCCCGATGCCGATCGCCGCCTGGGGCTCGTTCCCGGCCCTCGCCGCCGGCAACGCCGTCGTCCTCAAACCCGCCGAGACCACCCCCCTCACCGCCCTTCGCCTGGCCGAACTCGCCCTGGAAGCAGGCCTGCCCGAGCACCTCTTCCAGGTGCTGCCCGGGTACGGCGCGGTCGCCGGCCGGGCGCTCGTCGACCACGGCGGCGTCGCCAAGATCGTGTTCACCGGCTCCACCCGGACCGGCCGCGAGGTGATGGAGCGCTGCGCCGGGCAGGTCAAGCCGGTCACCCTGGAACTCGGCGGCAAGAGCCCCAACGTCGTCTTCGCGGACGCCGACCTGAAACGGGCCGTCGACCCGTTCTCGTTCCTCGACAACTCGGGCCAGGACTGCTGCGCCCGCACCCGCATCCTCGTCCAGGAGTCGGTGTACGACGAGGTCGCCGACCACCTCGCGCGCGAACTGGCCGCCGTCGTGGTCGGCCACCCGGCCGACGAGGGCACGCAGATGGGCCCGCTGATCTCCCGTCGGCAGGTCGACCGCGTGCGGTCGTTCGTGCCCGACGACGCCGAGGCGCTGCGCGGCGGCGCGCCCGAGGGCCCGGGCTTCTGGTTCCCGCCGACCGTCCTCACCGGCGCCGCGCCCGACTCGGCGGCCGCCCGCGAGGAGATCTTCGGCCCCGTGGCCGTCCTGCTCCCCTTCACCGACGAGGCCGACGCGATCCGGCTCGCCAACGACACCCCCTACGGCCTGTCCGGCTCGATCTGGACCCGGGACGTGGGCCGCGCGCTGCGCGTCTCGCAGGCCGTGCGCGCCGGGAACCTGTCGGTCAACTCCCACTCCAGCGTCCGCTACTGGACCCCCTTCGGCGGCTACAAGCAGTCCGGCGTCGGCCGGGAGCTGGGGCCGGACGCCCTGACCGCCTTCACCGAGACCAAGAACGTCTTCATCAGCACGGAGGGCCCCGCACAGTGACCAGAGAGATCGTCTGCCGCCGCCTCGTGGGGCGCACCGCCGTCGTCACCGGAGCCGGCAGCGGCATCGGCCTCGCCACCGCCCGCCGGCTCGCCGCCGAGGGGGCGCACGTGGTCTGCGGCGACGTCGACGAGACCCGCGGCAAGGCCGCCGCCGAAGAGGTCGGCGGCCTGTTCGTGAAGGTCGACGTCACCGACCCCGAGCAGGTCGAGGCGCTGTTCCGGACCGCTCACGACACCTACGGCAGCGTCGACATCGCGTTCAACAACGCCGGGATCTCACCGCCCGACGACGACTCCATCCTGGAGACCGGCCTGGAGGCCTGGAAGCGGGTCCAGGAGGTCAACCTGACCTCCGTCTACCTGTGCTGCAAGGCCGCCATCCCCTACATGCGGCGCCAGGGCAGGGGCTCCATCATCAACACGGCGTCGTTCGTGGCGAGGATGGGCGCGGCGACCTCGCAGATCTCGTACACGGCGTCCAAGGGCGGCGTGCTGGCCATGTCCCGCGAGCTCGGCGTGCAGTTCGCGCGGGAGGGCATCCGGGTGAACGCCCTGTGCCCCGGCCCGGTCAACACCCCGCTGCTTCAGGAGCTGTTCGCCAAGGACCCGGAGCGCGCCGCCCGCCGCCTGGTCCACATCCCCGTCGGCCGGTTCGCCGAGGCGGAGGAGATCGCCGCCGCCGTCGCCTTCCTGGCCAGCGACGACTCCTCCTTCGTCAACGCCACCGACTTCCTGGTCGACGGCGGGATCTCCGGCGCCTACGTGACCCCGCTGTAGGCCGCGCGCCGGGTCACAGGAACGTCCGGCCCTCGCCCCGGTACGTCGGCACGGTCGCCGTCACCGACTCGCCCTCGACGAGGTGCAGTTCGTCGAACCGCTCGCACAGCTCACCGGCCTTCGCGTGCCGGAACCACACCTTGTCGCCGATCAGCAGATCGTCGGCGGGGGAACCGATGAGCGGGGTCTGCACCTCGCCGGGGCCCTCCTGGGGGTCGTACCGCAGCCCCTCGGGCAGGTACGGCACCGGCAGCCGGTCGGGCCCGGCGGCGCCGGAGGCGGGATACCCGCCGCCCAGGACGGTCACGACGCCCACCCCGGGCCGCCGCACGACCGGCTGCGCGAACAGCGCGGCCGGACGCCCGCTGAACGACGTGTAGTTGTCGAAGAGCCGCGGCACGTACAGTCCCGACCCGGCGGCGATCTCCGTGACGGCGTCCTCGGCCGCCGTGTGCTGCACACTGCCGGTGCCGCCGCCGTTGACGAACTCCAGGTCCGGCACCACGGCCCGTACCGCGCGCACCACGGCCGCCCGCCGCTCGGCGAGCTCACGCCGGGCCGCGGCCTGCATCAGCCGCACGGCCCGGGAGCGCAGGGGCCGCCCCGCGACGGAGTCGCCCACCCCGGCGATGTGCCCCTCGTACGCCATGATCCCCACGAGCGCGAACCCGGGCCGCCGGGACACCGCCCGTGCCACGTCCGCCACTTGGGCGGGGGAGTGCAGCGGGGAGCGCAGTGCCCCGACCCGCAGCCTGCCGCCGAGCAGCTTCAGCGAGGTGTCCAACTCCAGGCAGACACGGATCACTTCGGCGCCCTCGCCGCGCGCCGCGTCGATCAGGTCCAGCTGGGCGACGTCGTCGACCATCACGGTGACCGCGCCGGCCAGCTTGGGATCGGCGGCGAGCTCGGCGAAGCCGGCGCGGTCGGCCGACGGGTAGGCGAGGAGGACGTCCTCGAAGCCCGAGCGGGCCAGCCACAGGGACTCGGCGAGGGTGAACGACATGATCCCGGCGAAGCCGTCCCTGGACAGGACGCGTTCCAGCAGCGTCCGGCAGCGCACCGACTTGCTGGCGACGCGGATCGGCTTGCCCCCGGCCCGGCGCACCAGATCGTCGGCGTTGGCGTCGAAGGCCTCCAGGTCCACGAGGGCGAGGGGGGCGTCGAGATGGGCGGTGGCCCGGTCGTAACGGGCCCGGTCGGCGGCGCGCGCAGTCATGCACGCAGCCTGCCAGACAGGATTACCGCAGGGTAGGGGGACGTTCCGGGCAGAAGCCCCGGCGGCGCGGACGGGTTCCCGTTTGCCGGGCGACAAGCCGTAGAGTGACGCGCACGCACGCAGGGACGGCTCCGACCGGACGCCCGCGTCGGGATGCCGCTCCGCTCGTGCGGGTATGGCTGCCCGGAACGGACGGCCGCGTCCGCCCGGGCCACGGGCGACGGGAACGACGGCCCGCGAACCGCAACGACGGCCCGCGGACGAGGAAACGGGGGGTGCATGAGCACGGAAGCACGCCGCGCCTCCGTCCCTCCGCGACCCGAGGTGCCGCCCCGGCCCGAGACGCCGCCCCAGCCCGGCGTCCCCCCGCGCCCGGCGGCCCCGCCCCGCCCGTCCCGGC
>NZ_JAHHIT010000075.1 GCF_024539675.1 Streptomyces hilarionis
CCGCCGGACCGACCCCCGCCCCCCCCCGGAGCCGCCCGGCGGACCGGCGGACCGGCGGACCGGCGGGCCGGCGGGCCGGACGGACCGGACGGACCGGACGGACCACACGCGGTGTGCGCGGCCAGGCGGGTCGGGCAGGCCAGGCAGGTCAGGGAGGCCAGGCAGGTCGGGCAGGTCAGGCGGGGTCGCGCTCCGAAGGGCCCGCGGTCCTCGGGGTGAGGCGGAACACCCGGATCTCGCGCTCCACCCGCGCCTGGTAGGTCGCGTACGGCGGCCAGAAGGCCAGCAGCTCCTTCCACACCGCCGCCCGTTCCTCCCCCGCCAGCATCCTCGCGGTCACCGGGACGTCGGCGCCCTTCCAGCTGATCTCCGCCTCGGGGTGGGCGAGGAGGTTGGCCGTCCAGGCGGGGTGCCCGGTGCGGCCGAAGTTGGACCCGACGAGGATCCAGCTCCGGCCGTCGGGTTCGGGCATGCAGGCCAGCGGCGTCCGGCGCGGCGCCCCGCTCCTCGCGCCGGTGGCGGTCAGGATCACCCCCGGCAGCATCTGGGCGCTGAGCAGCACCTTCCCCCGGGTGAGCCGGTGGACGGCCCGGTCGAGGGCGGGGATCACCCGCGGGGCGACCTTCGCGAAGGCACGCGTCGAGGACACCTTCTGCACCAGCCGGACGCCGATCACACCGTCACCTCCGTCCGGGTGAACAGGGCGGCCCGCTCGGCCGCGTGGGCGCGCAGCCGGTGCACGGGCCCGAACAGCAGTTCGTCGCCGGCGGCCCGCTTGAAGTACAGGTGGGCCTCGTGCTCCCAGGTGAACCCGATGCCGCCGTGCAGCTGGACGCCTTCGGAGGCGGCGAGGCGCAGGGCCTCCAGGGCCTGGGCGAGCGCGAGCCCGCCGACGTGCTCCGCGGCGTCCCCCGTGGCGCCCTCCGGGACGCCGTCCGGGACGCCGTCCGGGACGCCGTCCGTCCGGCCGGCCGCCCACGCGGCGTAATAGGCGGCGGACCGGGCCGCCTGGAGCTGGACGTAGACGTCCGCCAGCCGGTGCTGCACGGCCTGGAACGAGCCGATCGGCCGTCCGAACTGCACCCGCTGCCCCAGGTGGTCGACGGTGCGCTCCAGCACCCGGCCGGCGGCCCCCACGGCCTCGCAGGCGAGGAAGGCGGCGGCGAAGTCACCGGCTTCGGCCAGGGCTCGCGGGACGTCCGCCGCCTCGTCCCCCAGCAGTTCGGCGGTCACGTGGCGCAGTTGGACGCGGGCCTGCGGTCTGGTCGCGTCGAGCGCGGTCTGCCGCGTCCGGACGACGCCGGGGGCGTCCCCCGCCACCAGGAACAGCAGGGTCCGCGACCGTACGAACCCGCCGGTGTGCGCGGCGACCAGCAGCAGCCCGGCGCTGTGCCCGTCGAGCACCTGCGCGGCCTCGCCGTACAGGCGCCAGCCGCCCTCGGCCGGACGGGCCTGGACGCCGCCCGCGCGGCCCCCGCCGGCCCAGTCGCCGCCGCCCGGCCCGGTCAGGGCGAGGGCGGTGGCGAGGGCCGGGGCGGGCACGGCGAGGGCGGCGGTGAGCGTGCCGTCGGTGATCGGCGGCAGCAGACGGGCGCGCTGGGCGTCGGAGCCGAGGGCGAGGATCAGGGGCGCGGCGAGGACGGACGTCGCGAGCAGCGGGGTGGGGGCGAGGGCCCGGCCGGTCTCCTCGGCGGCGAGCGCGAGGTCGGTGCGGGGGCAGCCGACGCCGCCGTAGCGCTCCGGGAGCGCGAGACCGGGCAGCCCGAGCTGTTCGGCGAGGGCGGCCCACAGGGCGGGGTCGTGTCCGGTGGGGGCGTCGAGGGCGGCGCGCAGCTCCCCGGGGCCGCAGCGTTTGTGGAGCAGTTCCCGCAGTGTGCGGCGGATCTCGTCCTGTTCGGCTGTGAAGCCGGGGTCCATGGCCGCCCCTTCCTCCCGATCTGACGGTCCGTCATATTAGGAGCCCGGGAACGAGATGCACAGAGGAAGGTGGCCTCTCATGACAGCGCGGACCCGAAACGTGGCCGTCGTCGGCGTCGCCCTGTCCGACTGCGGTCGGGTGGACGACGCCACCCCCTACGCCCTGCACGCCCAGGCGGCCCGCCGGGCGCTGGCGGACGCGGGGCTGGGGCGGGAGGCGGTGGACGGCTTCGCCTCCGCGGGCCTCGGCACGCTCGCCCCGGTGGAACTGGCCGACTACCTGGGCCTGCGCCCCACCTGGGTCGACTCCACCTCGGTGGGCGGCGCCACCTGGGAGGTGATGGCCGCGCACGCGGCCGACGCGATCGCCGCCGGGCACGCGAACGCCGTCCTGCTGGCGTACGGCTCGACGCCCCGGGCCGACATCAGGGCGGGTCGCCGCACGGGCACCTTCGCCTTCGGCGCACGCGGCCCCCTCCAGTTCGAGGCCCCCTACGGGCACACCCTGATCGCCAAGTACGCGATGGCCGCCCGCCGTCACATGCACCGGTACGGCACGACGATCGAGCAGCTGGCGCAGGTCGCGGTGCAGGCGAGGGCGAACGCGGCGCTGAATCCCGAGGCGATGCACCGCGACCCGATCACCGTCGACGACGTCCTGTCGGGGCCGATGATCGCCGACCCGTTCACGAAACTGCACTGCTGTCTGCGCTCCGACGGCGGCGCGGCCGTGCTGCTGGCGGCCGAGGAGTACGTACGCGACTGCCGCACGGCGCCGGTGTGGGTCCTGGGGACCGGCGAGCACGTCTCGCACGCCTCGATGTCGGAGTGGGACGACTTCACGGTCTCCCCCGCGGCGACGAGCGGCCGCCTGGCCTTCGCACGGGCGGGACTGCGCCCGGACGAGATGGACTTCGCCGAGATCTACGACGCGTTCACCTACATGACGCTGGTGACGCTCGAGGACCTGGGCTTCTGCGCCAAGGGCGAGGGCGGCCCGTTCGTGGAGAAGGGGCGGCTCCGGGTGGCGGGAGGGGAGTTCCCCGTCAACACGGACGGCGGCGGCCTGTCGGCCCAGCACCCCGGCATGCGCGGCCTGTTCCTCCTGGTCGAAGCGGTACGGCAGCTGAGGGGGGAGGCAGGGGCCCGTCAGGTGCGCGACGCCGCCGGCGACCTCCCCCGCCACGCGGTGGCCTCGGCCACGGGCGGCTGGTTCTGCTCCTCGGCGACGGTGGTCCTGGGCCGGGGGTGAGGCGGGCGGCCCGTCAGCCGGCCGGGGTGCGGTGGGTGACGGAGCCGTCGATGTCCGCGTCCAGGGTGCCCGTGCCGTGGGGGCCGGTCACGGTGACGCGCAGGGTCGGGGGGCCGGTGAGCCGGACCGCGGTGAGCTGCCAGGTGCTCGGGGTCCCGGCGCCGAGCGTGGTGCGCGCCTGCTCGACCAGGGCGGGGATGCGGGCGTAGGGCAGGGAGTCGAGGTCGAACCGCGGGACGCCGGCGACGTCCGGCGCGAACACCACCGACACGAGCCGCTCCTGGACGACGACGGTGACGGCCCGGCTCCCGCCCGCGCCCCGGTTCCTGGTCAGGGAGGCGACCGCGCGACGCAACTCGCCCGCGTCCAGCAGGGACTGCCGCGGTCCGACCGACACGGTGCCGGTCATCGACGTGGACGTGACCGTGGTGGACGACGTGGAGACCGACGGCTCGGCGGTGGCGGGCGGCCGCCCGGGGCCGTCGGAGCCGAACGCCTCGGACAGGTCGCCGCGGAACGGCACGACCACGGCGGCCGCCGCGAGCACCAGGCCGACGAGGCGGACGGCCGCGTGGTCGAACCGCGCCGACGGCCGGCGCACGAGGGCGGACTCCGGCGCGGAGTCGATCGCCGCGTCGGCCGCCCGCGCCGCCCACTGCGGCCCCGGCGGCTCGACGATCCTCGTCCGCCACGGCCGGTCCGGCGGGTAGGAGACCACGACCGTGCGACGCGGCCGGTACGCGGGAAGATCGACGAGGTTGACGTGCAGGCGGGTCGCCACCCGGAAGGCCGGCGCCGCGTCCGGCGCCACGGTGAGGACGAACCGGAGCGGCACGTCCCCGGTGTCGCTCGACTCCGCGCGCACGCTCTCGATCCCGGCGAGGGCCGTGACCGGCGTGACGGCCGCGCGCCGGGCCCGCCGGGGCCCGCCCGCCGCGAACGCGATCACGCCTGCCGCCAGGGGCAGTCCGAGCCCGGCGAGGAGGAGGGCGCCGCTCCCGACGACGTAGCCGACCGCCAGAGCGGCCAGGGACCCGCCGCCGACGGAGCCGGCCAGGAACGCGCGCACGAGCCGGGCCGGGTCGTCGCGCACGGGCGTGGGGCCGCCGGTCCACGGGTCGTCGGTCTGCGGGTCGTCGGTCTGCGGGTCGTCGGTCTGCGCGCCGCCCGTGATCGCCATGAGGCGATTGTGCCGCTCCCGGGTGGCCGCCGGAAGACCCCACGACAGCGGTCAAGGGCCCCTCGGGGAAAGGGCGGAGGCGGGCGGCAACCTTTTCGGCTCCGGCGGCCACTGGGAGTCGGCAGGTGCGGCTTTCCCGAGCCCTCTGCCGAACGTGCTCCGCCGACTCGCGTAAGGATCCCTCCGTGGCAAGCTCCTCGCACCGACGTTCCCGCCGCCCCGACGGGCGCCCGGGCCGTCGTGTCCCCGTCGTCACCGTGGTGGCCGTGGCCGCCGTCGCGCTCGTGGTGTCCCTGGTCGTGGCCCTCCGCCCCGGCGGCGGGGACGACGGCGGGGCGCGGGCGGTCGAGCCGGCGGCCGGGTCCGCGGTGAGCGCGACGCCCGCGGCGAGCCCGCCCGCGACGGCGTCCGCGTCACCGACGGCTTCGCCGTCGCCGTCGCCGAAGTCGTCCACGGCGTCCGGCAGCCCGAGCCCGGCCGGAACGGCCGGCGCCTCGAAGGCGCCGTCGCCGCGGCCCGCGGCCGGGTCCGCGGCCCGCACGGCTTCCGGCACGGCCGCGTCGGCCGGACGCGTCCGGCCCGGGACCACCCACACCGGGGTCGCCACCGCCTACGACATCGGCGACGGCAACGGCGCCTGCTCCTACGGCCCGACCTCCGACGTGATGACCGCGGCGATGAACACGGCCGACTACGACACGGCGCAGGCGTGCGGCGCGTACGTGTCCGTCCGGGCGTCGAACGGGGCGTCCGTGACGGTCCGGATCACCAACGAGTGCCCGGCGCCCTGCGCGGTCGGCCAGATCGACCTCAGCCAGCAGGCCTTCGCCAAGCTCGCGCCGCTCGTGACGGGCCGGATCCCGATCACCTGGAGCGTGCTGAGCCCGGCCACGTCCGAGACGATCTCGATCCGCTACAAGACCGGTTCCTCCCCGTACTGGTGCGGCATCCAGGCCATCGGCCACCGCAACCCGCTGGCCCGCCTGGAGGTCCGCACGGGCGCGGGCTGGACCCGGCTCGCGCGCACCGGCTACAACTACTTCCTCTCCGAGCACGGCGCCGGCTGCGGCAGCGCGATCCGGCTCACCGACGTCTATGGCGAGCAGCTCGCCGTCGGCGCGCCGGCCGTCCGGGCCGACGTGGTGCAGCCGACCCGCCTGCAGTTCGCCCGGCACTGACCGGATACTCGGTACATGACCGAGGATCTGCACGAACTGCTGAGGACGCTGCGGGTGTGGGACCCGGAGGTGACGGAACTGCCGCCCTTCGACCCGGCGTCGGCGCCCGCCGAACCGCTGCCCCTCTTCACGCGGTGGTTCGCGCAGGCGGTCGCGGCGGGCGAGCGGGAGCCGCACACCACGACCCTCGCCACCGTCGGCGAGGACGGTCTGCCCGACGCCCGCGTCGTCATGCTGCACGGCGCGGACGCGGACGGCTGGTCCTTCGCGTCCCACGCCACCAGCCGCAAGGGCCGCCAGCTCGCCGCCCGCCCCTACGCGGCGCTCACGTTCTACTGGCCCGTGCTCGGCCGCCAGGTCCGGGTGCGCGGCCCGGTCTCGTCCGCCCCCTCCGAGGAGGCCCAGGCCGACCTGCACGCCCGCTCGACCGGCGCCCTGGCCGCCGCGCTGACCGGCCGGCAGAGCGAGGTCCTGGCCTCGCCGGAGGAACTGGCGCGGGCCTCGGAGGCCGCCTGGGAACACGCCCGCCGCGACCCGACGGCGAGATCCGCGACCTGGACCCTGTACCGACTGCGCCCGCACGAGGTGGAGTTCTTCCAGGGCGACGCCGCCCGCCGCCACACCCGCCTGAGCTACCACCGCACGGACGACACCTGGACCACCCGCCTCCTGTGGCCCTGACCCCGTCAGCACCGATCGGTGACACGCGGGCGCCCTGCCGCCGGTCACCGGCCTCACCCGAAAGAGGGCGTGCGGCGACGCGCCCCTACGCGAACTCGTGGGCCGCGAAGTCGGCCACCGGGCGGTAGCCGATGCGCTGGTAGAGGCCGTTGCTCGTCGGGTTGGAGAGGTCGGTGAAGAGGAGCACCTCCGCCGCGCCCGAGGCCAGCGCCGCCCTGCTCACCTCGGCCGTGGCCGCACCCGCGTAGCCGCGGCCGCGCAGTTCGGCCGGGGTGTAGACGGGGGCGACCCTGATCTGGCCGGCCACCTCGGGGGTGACGCCGGCCATGGCGACGGGGACGCCGTCGGGCGTCTCCCAGAAGGTGATCCCGCCGTAGGAGACACGGGAGTCGGCCCACGCCCCGCCGTCCTGGACGGGGTGCCCGCCGACCTGGGCCGAGAACTCCTCGTACCAGCGCACGAGCAGGTCCCGGTCGGCCGCGTCCGCCACCCGCGCCCGGCCCGCGGGGGCGGGTTCCGGCGGCGTCAGCTCCGCCAGGCGGTACAGGCGCTGCCGTACGGTCACGCGGGACCCGGAGCCCGTCCGCCGCTGCCACGCCCGCGCGAACGCGGCCGCGGTGTCGCGGTCGGCGGAGACTCCGGGGAAGCGGTGACCGGCGGCGGCCAGCGTCCCCGCGAGGGCGTCGGCCTCCTGCGCCGTCAGGGACGTGAGGTAGATCCCGTGCGGCGGCGTCCGGAAGAACACCGCGCGGACCCCGCCGCCGGTCCCGGCCGGGGCGTCCCCGCCCAGCACGCCGAAGACGGGGTCTTCGTCGCCGTACACGTGCGGGCCCCTGCGCCGCAGGCTGTCGACGACGGTCAGCGGGACCGTGTGCAGGGCCGGGCGGGAGGCGAGGAAGTCGCCGGCGCGGTCGAGGAACGCGTCGAGGTCATGGGTGAGACGCCACTCGCCGGGACCGTCAGGGCTGTCAGGGCTGTCAGGGCTGTCAGGGCTGTCAGGGCTGTCAGGGCTCATGGTCCATCGTCGCCTGCGGGGGGCGTGGGCCGCCTGCGAATTACCGGGGGCTCAGGGGGACTCGGGGAACTCCGGCTCCGGGTCCGTCGCCAGGCGCGCGTGCAGATGGACGTCGCGGAAGGCGTCGCGGCGGCCCTCCTCCCACATCGCCCCGCGCAGGGTCCCCTCGTGGCGGAACCCGCAGCGCTCGGCGATCCGGCACGAGGCCTCGTGGCCGAGGGCATGACCCAACTCCAGCCGGTGCAGGCCGACTTCGGTGAACGTCCAGCGCGCCGCGAGCAGCAGGGCGCCGGTGGCGACGTGCCGGCCGCGCGCCTCGGGCAGGACCCAGTAACCGACCCGGGCGAAGCTCAGCACACGGTCGATCATGTTGACGGCGACCTGCCCGAGGATCGTCCCGTCGGCCGCGTCCGTGACGCAGAACGGCAGGGCGTGCCCGGCGGCGGCGTCCGCCTTCCTGCCCTCCAGGGAGGCCCGGGCGCCGGCGGTGTCGGCGACCGTGCGCAGCGGCGTGTTCCAGCGCCGGAACTCCGGGTCGAGATGCCCGCGCAGCCACGCCTCGACGTCGTCGGCGGACTCGGGGTCCCAGGCGCGCAGCCGCAGTCCGTGGCCTTCGAGCACGGGCGTCGCGCAGGACGTGGAGGGGGATTCACGAGTGTCGGTCATCCGGTCATTGAACACCCGTCCGGGCGGACGGCGGCGGGTCGTCCGCCGCCGCCCGGAACACCGGGATCCCGTCCCGGAAGGCGACCGTCAGCGCCATGCCGATGCGCGGCTCGGCGTCCCCCACCAGCTCGGTCGACATCCGCGGCCCCTCGGCCAGGTCGACCACGGCCGCGACGTAGGGCGTGCGCTCCCCGAACGGCGGCAGGTCGTTGCGGTGGACGACGGACCAGGTGTAGAGGGTGGCCCGGCCGCTCGCGTCCTCCCAGACCACGTCCTCGCTCCAGCAGTGCGGGCAGAACTCGCGGGGGTAGTGATGGGCCCGCCCGCAGGCCCCGCAGCGCCGGACGAGCAGCCGGCCCGTGGCGGCGGCCTCCCAGTAGGTGCGGGTGAAGGCGTCGGCCTCGGGGAGGTCGTACCGGGCGGCGGTCAGCGGAACCACCCCAGCGCGTTGTCCAGGGACCACGTCTGCCAGGCCATGCCGCCCAGCGCCACCGCCGAGATCAGCGCCATCATCGAGTTCTGCCCCTGCTCGGCCCAGTCGTGGATCATGAGGACGAGGTAGAGGAGGTTGAGGAGCAGGCCGCAGGCCAGCGCGACCGGGGTGAGGAAGCCGGCGACCAGTCCGAGCCCGAGCGCGAGTTCCGCGTACACCACGACGTACGCCATGACGCGCGGGCGGGGCCGCACCACCGCGTCGAAGCCGGAACGGACGGCGGTCCAGCGGTGCTTGCCCGCCACGTCCGCGGCCCAGGCGATGCCCGACCCCTCGGCGAACCAGGCCTTCTTGTCCTTGTGCCGCCAGCTCTCCAGCCACCACAGCCCGAGTCCGATCCGCAGCACCGCCAGCCACTCGGCCCCGTCGAGCCAGATCGCATCCATGAATCTGACGGTACGTCAGATGCGTGCTTCCCGGAACCCCGCGCGTGCGCGGCAGCGGGGCCGCCGCGCACCGCGCATGAGCACCCCCCCCCTTCGCCCACGACGAAGTGGCCTACGTCACCGAATCCGCACCCCTCTCCCCCACATGTGATCGATCCGCAACCAATTCCGGTCTTGACCGAGACCCATCAACGGATCGCGTGATTACGCTCGCGCTCATGGAAGACTCCGCACCGCGCCCGGCCTCCCAGGCGATCACCGCCGCGAACCCGGCCGACCGTCCCGTCTACGTGATCGGCGGCGGCCCCGGCGGCCTCGCCACCGCGTACGCGCTGCGTGCCCAGGGCATACGCGCGGTCGTGGTGGAGAAGGCCGGCACGGTCGGGGCGTCCTGGCGACGGCACTACGACCGGCTGCATCTGCACACCACCCGGGGGCTGTCCGCCCTGCCGGGCCTGAAGATGCCGCGCCGGTTCGGACGGTGGGCGGCCCGCGACGACGTGGTGCGCTACCTGGAGAAGTACGCCGAGGTGCACGAGCTGGAGATCGTCACCGGCGTCGAGGTCTCCCGCGTCGAGCGCACCGCCGACGGCGCCGGATGGCTGCTGCGCGCCACGGGCGGCCGTGAGCTGGTCGGCTCGGCGGTCGTCGTCGCCACCGGCTACAACCACACCCCGTACCTGCCGGACTGGCCCGGCCGCGAGGAGTTCTCCGGCGAGCTGACCCACGCCGGCTCCTACCGCGACGGCGCGCCCTACGCCGGCCGGGACGTCCTCGTCGTGGGCGTCGGCAACACCGGCGCGGAGATCGCCGTCGACCTGGTGGAACACGGGGCCGGGCGGGTGCGGCTCGCGGTGCGCACCGTCCCGCACATCGTGCGGCGCTCCACGGCCGGCTGGGCCGCGCAGTACAGCGGCATCCTGGTGCGCCGCCTGCCCGTGGCGCTGGTCGACCGGATCTGCCGGGTGATGGCCAGGGCGAGCATCCCCGACCTGTCCGCGCACGGGCTGCCGCGCCCCGACACCGGGCTCTACACCCGCGCCCGGCAGGGCGCCATCCCGGTGCAGGACGTCGGTCTGATCGACGCCGTGCGCCGGGGCCGGGTGGAGATCGTGGCCGCCGTCGAGGGCTTCGAGGACGGCGGCAAGGTCGTGCTCGCCGACGGGACGCGGATCTCCCCGGACGCGGTCGTCGCGGCCACCGGTTACGTCCGCGCCCTGGAGAGCCTGGTCGGCCACCTCGGGGTGCTCGACGAGCGGGGCAGACCCGTCGTCCACGGCGCCCGCACCGGCGAGCAGGCCCCGGGCCTGTACTTCACCGGCTTCACCACCCCCATCAGCGGCACGCTGCGCGAGCTGTCGATCGACGCCGCGAAGATCGCGAAGGCGGTGCGCCGCTCCCGGCGGTGAACACCCCCGCCGTCAGCTGTAACTGTCGGTAACTTCCTTGATTCCGCTGCCCGTTACATCTGTGCCAGATGTGGCGGGGACGTTGTCGTGCGCCCGTGCGCGGAGCCAGAATGTGAGCCCTGTTCACCTTTTCGGCTCCACCCACCTCTCGCTCCCGAAGCCCGACGGAGGACGCACGTGGCAAGTGAAAGACAGCCCACCCCCAGGATGTCCCGCCGCTCCCTGCTCGGCCGCACGGCCGCGGTGGCCGCCGGCGCGACCGCGCTCGGCGCGACCGCCGCGGGTCCGGCCGCCGCGGCCACCCGGGAGGTGGACGTCGCGATCGTGGGCGCCGGCCTGGCCGGTCTCACCGCGGCCCGCGACCTGGTGGCCGCCGGCCGCACGGTCGCCGTCCTGGAGGCCCGCGGGCGGGTGGGCGGCCGCGTCGTCAACCTCCCTCTCGCGAACGGCGGGGTCACCGAGGGGGGCGGCGAGTTCATCGGCCCCACCCAGGACCGCATCAAGGCGCTCGCCGACTCCCTGGGCGTCGCCACCTTCCCCACCTACAACGCCGGCAAGAACCTGCTCTACAAGGACGGCAGGAAGACCCCGTACGCCACCGACGGCCTGCTCGGCTCGGTGCCACCGGTCGACGCGGCCGGCCTGGCCAACGCGGCGATCGTGCAGGCCTCACTGGACGACATGGCCAAGACGGTCCCGGTCGACGCGCCCTGGACCGCCGCCAAGGCCGAGGAGTGGGACCGCCAGACCTTCGAGACCTGGCTGCGCGCCAACGCCGTGGTCCCCTCGGCCAAGTTCCTCCTGGACGTCGCCTGCACCTCGATCTTCTCGGCCGAGCCGCGCGAGCTCTCGCTGCTCTTCGTGCTCTTCTACATCGCCGCCGCGGGCAACGACTCCACGCCCGGCACCCTGGAGCGCCTCACCGAGACCGCGGGCGGCGCGCAGGAACAGCGCTTCGTCGGCGGGTCCCAGCAGGTGCCGATCAGGCTCGCCGCCACGCTCGGCGACCGGGTGGTGCTGAACGCCCCGGTGCGCACGATCGCCCGCTCCGGCGGGAAGTACGTGGTGACGGCCGACGGCGTCACCGTCACGGCCGGGCGGGTCGTCGTCGCCGTGCCGCCGCCGCTCGCGGCGCGCATCACGTACGACCCGCTGCTGCCCGCCGCCCGCGACCAGCTCACCCAGCGCCTGCCGATGGCCTCGGTCGGCAAGGCGATCGCGATCTACGACACCCCCTTCTGGCGGGCCGACGGCCTCAACGGCCAGGTCGTCAGCGACACCGGCGTGGTCAGCTCCACCTTCGACAACTCGCCGCCGGACGCCTCCTACGGCGCGCTGATGGGCTTCATCGAGGCCGACGAGGCACGGGCGTACGACGCCGCGAGCGAGGCGGAGGTCAAAGCGGCCGTGCTCAAGGACTACGTGACGTACTTCGGCCCGAAAGCGGCCTCCCCCACGTCCTTCGTCCTGCAACGCTGGAACAACGAGGCCTACACGCGCGGCGGCCCGGTCTCGCTCGCCGCGCCCGGCGTCCTGACCCGGTACGGCCGCGCCCTGCGCGAGCCAGTCGGCGGGATCCACTGGGCCGGGACGGAGACCTCCGTCCACTGGATGGGCTTCATGGACGGAGCCGTGCGCTCGGGCGAGCGGGTGGCGGCGGAAGTGCTGGCCGCCCTGTAGGCGAGGGGCGCGGGTCCGCCCTTTCTGTGTGCACGACCATTCCTGACGGACCGTCAGCTATGTAACCTGACAGAGCGTCAGTTACTCGACGGTCACTCACGGCAGTCACACAGGAACGGGCGGACCGATGCTTGGATCAACCCACGGCACCCTCACCACCGGTTCCCGCCGGGCCCGGGTCGTCGCGTGCGGCGAGACGCCCGGACCCGCCGTCCACGGCCGGCCGGACCAGGCGGACGACCTCGACGTCAGCGGCCGCCCGCTGTACGCGGACGTCCCCGATCTGGACCGGTTCTTCCGGCCCGAGTCCGTCGCGGTCATCGGCGCCTCGGACGCCGAAGGCCGCCCGAACACCGGCGTCACCCGGCAGCTGGTGAGCTGGGCGGAGCGGGTGGGGGCGCGGCTGCATCCCGTGCACCCCACCCGCGCGAGCGTGTTCGGCCTGCCCTGCGCCGCGTCCGTCGCCGACCTGCCCGACCAGGTCGACCTGGCCGTCCTGCTGGTCTCCGACCCGCTGCCGGTGATCGAGCAACTGGCCGAGACGAAGGTGAAGTTCGCGGTCGTCTTCGCCTCCGGGTTCGCCGAGACCGGCGAGGAGGGCGCGGCCGCCCAGGAACGGCTGGCGGCGGCGGTGGAACGTTCCGGCATGCGTCTGCTCGGCCCCAACACCAACCTCAACGCCTTCGAGCGGTTCCGCGACGACCTCACCGGACCGGCGATCGCGCTGATCACCCAGTCCGGTCACCAGGGCCGCCCGGTCTTCGCCCTTCAGGAGCTCGGCGTGCGCCTCTCGCACTGGGCGCCGACCGGCAACGAGGCCGACCTGGAGACCGCGGACTTCCTCTCGTACTTCGCCGAGCGCCCGGAGGTCGGCGCGATCGCCTGCTACGTCGAGGGTCTCAAGGACGGCCGGTCCTTCCTGCTGGCCGCCGACCGGGCCGCCCGGCGCGGGGTCCCGGTGGTCGCGGTCAAGGTCGGCCGCACCGAGGCGGGCGCCCGCACCGCCGCCTCCCACACCGGCAAGCTGACCGGTGCGGACGAGGTCGTCGACGCGGCGATGCGGCAGTACGGGGTGATCCGCGTCGACGGCCTCGACGAACTCCAGGACACGGCGGCCCTGTTGGCGCGGGCGCGGCCGCCGCGGGCCACCGGCGTGGCGATCTACTCCATCTCCGGCGGCACCGGCGCCCACGCGGCCGACCTGGCCACGGCGGCGGGCCTGCACCTGCCGGCCCTGTCGAGCGCGAAACAGGCCGAGCTGCACCAGTGGATCCCCGCGTACCTGAACGTGGCCAACCCGGTCGACAACGGCGGCCACCCGGTGGGCGACTGGCGCGGACGGAAGATCATCGACGCGATCCTCGACGACCCGGCGGTGGGCGTCCTGATCTGTCCCGTGACCGGCCCCTTCCCGCCCCTCAGCGACCGGCTGGTCCAGGACCTGGTGGACGCCGCGGAGCGGACGGACAAGCTGGTGTGCGTGGTGTGGGGCTCCCCGGTGGGCACGGAACCCGCCTACCGCGAGGTGCTGCTGGGCTCCTCCCGGGTGGCCACCTTCCGCACCCTGGCCAACTGCCTCTCGGCCGTCCGCGCCCACCTCGACCACCACCGTTTCGTCACCGGCTACCGGTCCCCCTTCGACCAGGCCCCGCGCACCCCGTCCCCGTCCTACCGCAAGGCCCAGCTGCTGATGCGGCCGGGACAGCAGCTGAGCGAGCACGCGGCCAAGCAGCTGCTGCGCGCGTACGGCATCCGGGTCCCGCGCGAGCAGCTGGTGACCAGCGCGGCGGCGGCCGTGCGGGCGGCCGGGCTGGTCGGCTACCCGGTGGTGATGAAGGCGTCCGGCGCGCAGATCGCCCACAAGACCGAACTGGGCCTGGTCAAGATCGGCCTGACCTCGGCGAGCCAGGTCCGCGACGCCTACCGCGAGCTGACCGACATCGCCCGCTACGAGGGCGTCGCGCTGGACGGCGTCCTGGTGTGCCAGATGGTCGAGCGGGGCGTGGAGATGGTGGTGGGCGTCACCCACGACGACCTGTTCGGGCCCACGGTCACGGTCGGGCTGGGCGGGGTCCTGGTGGAGGTCCTGCGGGACGCCGCCGTGCGCGTCCCGCCCTTCGGCGAGGACCAGGCCCGCGACATGCTGGCCGAACTGCGCGGCCGGGCGCTGCTGGAGGGCGTCCGCGGCCGCCCGCCGGCCGACGTCGACGCGCTCGTCGAGGTCGTCCTGCGGGTGCAGCGCATGGCCCTGGAGCTCGGCGAGGACCTGGCCGAGCTCGACGTCAACCCGCTGGTGGTCCTGGACCGGGGCCAGGGCGCGGTGGCGCTGGACGCCCTGGCGGTGTGCCGGTGACCGCCGCCGGCCCCGCGAGGGCCTCCCGTCCGGTGCGGGCCGCCGCAGCCGCGCGCCGCGGGCGGGGGAAGGGGGCATGAGCGCGCCCGAGCCGTCGGTACGGCGCCGGACCGACCGCCATGTCACCCAGCTGACCCTCGACCGGCCCGAGACCCTCAACGCCCTCACACCGGACGGGCGCGACCGGCTGATCACGCTCCTCGGCGAGGCCTCGGCGGACCCGGGCGTGCGGGCGGTGATCCTGACCGGGGCGGGGCGCGGCTTCTGCGCCGGGGCGGACCTGCGCGGCGGCGGCTCACGCGGCGAACGGATCGCCGGGGACGTGGCCCGCACCCTGCGCCTCGGGGCCCAGCGCCTGGTGGCCGCCGTCCTCGACTGCGAGAAGCCGGTGATCGCCGCGGTCAACGGCACGGCGGCCGGGCTCGGCGCGCACCTCGCGCTCGCCTGCGACCTGGTGCTGGCGGCCGAGTCGGCGCGCTTCATCGAGGTGTTCGTCCGCCGCGGCCTGGTCCCCGACGGCGGCGGCGCCTATCTGCTGCCCCGCCTGGTCGGCCCGCAGCGCGCCAAGGAGCTGATGTTCTTCGGCGACGCGCTCACCGCGGCCGACGCCGAACGCCTGGGGCTGGTCAACCGGGTCGTCCCGGACGCGGAGCTGGACAAGACGGCCCGTGACTGGGCGATGCGCCTGGCCGCCGGCCCGACCCGCGCCCTCGCGCTCACCAAGCAGCTCGTCAACGCCTCCCTGGAGTCGGACCGGGCCACGGCCTTCGCCGCCGAGGCGGCCGCCCAGGAGGTCAACATGACGACGAGGGACGCGCAGGAAGGCGTGGCGAGCTTCGTGGAGCGCCGGGCGACCGACTTCAGGGGACGGTGACGCGAGCCCGGTCCACGGGTCCGCACCCCTTCCCATCTGACGTACCGTCAGCTTCAATGAGGACATGATGGGACATGCGGGAATGGCGGCCGCCGCCGTCCGTTACCTCCGGGCGGGACCGGTCGAGCCGCTGCCGCGCCCCGCACTGCGCTGTGTGCGCGACGACGAGCGCGCGCCCGTCGACCCGGCCGAGTTCCGCAGGGTGCTCGGGAGCTTCGCCTCCGGGGTGACCGTCGTGACGGCGCCGACGCCGGAGGGGCCCGCCGGGTTCGCCTGCCAGTCCTTCTCCTCGCTCTCCCTCGATCCGCCCCTGGTCGCCTTCATGGTCGCCCGCACGTCCACGACCTGGCCGCGCATCGCCCGGGCCGGCGTCTTCTGCGTCAACGTGCTCAGCGCCCGGCAGGGGGCCCTGTGCCGCGCCTTCGCGGTGAGCGGCGCGGACAAGTTCGCGGGAGTCGACCACGACCCGGCCCCGGTCTCGGGCGCCCCGCGCCTGACCGGCGCGCTCGCCTGGATCGACTGCGCGATCCACGCCGTCCACACCGGCGGCGACCACCTGGTCGTCGTGGGCCGGGTGAACGCCCTCGGCACGGGCGAGGACGCGGACGAACCGCCCCTGCTGTTCCACAGGGGCCGGTTCCTCTGACCCGCCCGCCGTCCGCCGCTCAGTTCACGTACTCGACGACCTGCATCATGCCTTCGTCGCCGTGCTGGAGCTGGTGGCAGTGCAGCATCGAGCGGCCGGTGAAGTCCTCGGCGCGCAGCCGGAAGGTGACCGAGCCCTTCGGCGGGACGGCGACGGTGTCGTGCCAGATCGGCGTGGCCAGCCGGCGGTTGTCGACGGCCGTCAGGAGGAAGTGGTTGGTGTGCAGGTGGAAGGGGTGGTGGCTGTGGGCGTGGGAGTCGTTGACGACCGTCCACTCCTCCACCTCGCCGAGCCGCACCCGCTGGTTGACGAGGTCGGGCGAGTAGCGGCCCCAGGCGGTGTCCTGACGACCGCCCCGGGCGTCGGCGGGCGGCGTCTCGCCGTCGCCCAGGATGCGGTAGGCGTTCGGGAACGCGCCGGAGAAGACGTTCTCGTAGCTGCGGAAGGTCAGCGTGCGCCTGCGGGTGGGCTCGGGCAGCTCCGGGGGCCGGCCGGGCAGGGCGGCCGGCAGCGCCATCGAGCGGGCGGCTCCCGTGACGACGAGCGTGAGCAGGTGCTGGGAGGGGCCGCCGCCGGTCAGCTGGTAGGTGCCCGGTCTGCCGCCCTTGACCAGCACGTCCACCCGGCCGCCCATGGGCAGCGTCAGTCCGGTCGTCGCGACGGGTTCCATGAAGGTGACGCCGTCGCAGGCGATCTGATGCATCTCCTGCCCGGCCAGGCTCAGGAAGTGCGCCGTGAGCGCGCCGGCGTTGACGATCCGCCAGCGCTGGATCTCTCCCGGGGCGATGGTCAGCACGGGGTTCTTCACTCCGTTGACCAGGAACGTCGAGGCGATGCCGTCGTAGACGCCGTGCGAGGTCAGATCCGGCACCCGCCCGCCGGACACCTTGAGTTCGCTGACGCAGACGACGACCTCGCGGGCGGCGGCGATCTCGGGGACCTCGTCGACGTCCCCCTCGACGACGAGCACGCCCGCCATGCCGCCCAGCACCTGGGTGGCGGTGGATCCGTGGTGGTGGGGGTGGTACCAGTAGGTGCCGGCCGGGTGGTTCACCGGGACGTCGACGCGGGTGCGGTAGCCGGCGGCCGTCCCTCGCACGGCGGCGGGCTCGAAGACGCGGAAGACGTTGTCCGCCTCGCCCGTCGGGTCGACGTGCATGCCGTGGGTGTGCAGGTTGAAGCTGTTGAAGTGGTGCGGGAGGTTCATCTCCTCGTGCGTCGCGTCGCCGTTCGCCGGCAGCGCGTTGACCTGGGTGATGTCCAGGGAGTCCCCGGGGTGCACGCGCAGCGTCGGCCCCGGCACGGTCCCCTCGTAGGTGCGCGTGGACACCCGGCCGACGCCGGGGACGTCCAGGTCGGTGAACCGGACGGTCAGCCGGGTCGTCAGCCGCCCCGTGTCGGGCGACGAGCTGCGCGTCTCCGGCTCGGGGAAGGGCGGATCGGCCGCCTGCCGCGCCGCCGCGGGGGGACTCGCCGCCCCCGCGGCCACGACCGCCCCGGCGGCGAGAGGCAGGCTTTTCAGTACGCCACGACGGGACAGGGCTGTCATGAGGCGCCTCCACAGGCAGCGAACGGCAGAGCGGGTCGGAGAACCTCACATTACGGAAGGTAGCCGCCCGGCACGTGGAGTAGTCACCGGCGGGTTGCGCGCCCGCCCCACCGTCGCCTCCGCCCCGCCGCCGCCTCCGGGCCGCCGCCGCGTCAGGCAGCGGCGGCGGCCGGGGCCGGGGAGCCCGTCGCGACCGCGGGCCGGCGCCGGATCACCAGCGCCATCAGCGCGGCGGCGGCGCACAGCGCCCCGGAGCCGTACCAGACCACGTCGTAGGAGCCGAACGCGTCCCGGGCCACGCCGCCCAGGAAGGCCACCAGGGCCGCGCCCACCTGGTGCGAGGCCAGGACCCAGCCGAAGACGATCGCGCTGTCCTCGCCGTAGTGCTCACGGCACAGGGCGAGGGTGGGCGGGACGGTGGCCACCCAGTCCAGGCCGTAGAAGACGATGAAGAAGATCATCGGAGGGTGGACCGACGGGGCGAGCAGCATGGGCAGGAACAGCAGCGAGACGCCGCGCAGCGCGTAGTACACGGCGAGGAGCCGGCGCGCCTCGAAGCGGTCGGTGAACCAGCCGGAGGCGATCGTGCCGACCACGTCGAAGACCCCGATGACGGCGAGCAGCGAGGCCGCCGCCGTGACCGGCATGCCGTGGTCGTGGGCGGCCGGCACGAAGTGGGTCTGCACCAGGCCGTTCGTCGAGGCGCCGCAGATCGCGAAGGTGCCGGCCAGCAGCCAGAAGGGGCCCGTGCGCACGGCGGAGGCCAGCACCCGCAGGGTGCGGCGGGCGGCGCCCTGCACCGGCGCGGGCTTGGGCACGAACTCCGTCGCCCCGTAGGGCTTCTGGCCGACGTCGGCCGGGTGGTCCCGCAGCAGCAGCCAGACGAAGGGGACGACGGTGAGCGCGGCCAGCGCGACCGTCACGGCGGCCGGACGCCAGTCGTAGCGCGTGACCGTCCACGACAGCAGCGGAAGGAAGATCAGCTGACCCGAGGCGGAGGCCGCGGTCAGGATCCCGCTGACCAGGCCCCGCCGCTCGGTGAACCACCGGTTGGTGACCGTCGCGGCGAACGCGAGGGCCATCGAGCCCGAGCCGAGGCCCACCAGCAGGCCCCAGTACAGCATCAGCTGCCAGGCGGCCGTCATCCACACCGTGAGCAGCGAGCCGACGGAGATGACGGTCAGCGCGGCGGCGACCACCCGCCGGATGCCGAACCGGTCCATCAGCGCCGCCGCGAAGGGGGCGGTCAGGCCGTACAGCGCCAGGTTGACCGAGACGGCCGCGCCGATCGTGCCGCGCGACCAGCCGAACTCGTCGTGCAGGGGATCGATGAGCAGACCGGGGAGCGAGCGGAAGGCCGCCGCCCCGATGATCGTGACGAAGGTGACGGCGGCGACGAACCACGCCCGGTGGACGCGGAGCCGGAGAGGTCCGTCCTGCTTCGGTCGCCCTGCCGCCGCGGGCGTTTCGGTTGTCTGGGTCACGTCATCGAGCTTCGGCCACGCGCGCCCGCGGAACGAGTGGCCCGAAAGACAGCATTCGCTAGGATCGGGCCATGGCCGTAGATGAGGTCCCCTTCCGCCCCCACCGCGTCGTCGTGCTCGCGCTCGACGGTCTGCTCCCCTTCGAGCTGGGCATCCCGCACCGCATCTTCGGCCGCCCCAAGGACGCCGAGGGCAGGCTGCTGTACGAGGTCGTCACGTGCTCCGTGCGGCCGCCGGGCCCCGTCGAGACCGACGCCGACTTCGCCATCGACGTCGCGCACGGCCCCGAGGCCCTGGCCACCGCGGACACCGTGATCGTCCCGGCCTCCTACGAGCTGGGCCCGGTGTTCGAGCAGGGCGTCCTGACCGACGAGCTCGCCGCGGCGCTCGCCCGGATCCGGCCGGGCACGCGCCTCGCCTCCATCTGCACCGGCGTGTACGTCCTGGCCGCGGCGGGCTTCCTCGACGGCCGGCCCGCCACCACGCACTGGGCCGACGCCGAACGCCTCCAGCGGCTCTTCCCGCGCGTCGACGTCGATGCGGACGTGCTGTTCATCGACGACGGCGACGTGCTCACCTCGGCCGGCGTCGCCGCCGGGATCGACCTGTGCCTGCACATGGTGCGCCGCGACCACGGCACCGCCGTCGCCAACGACGTCGCCCGCCGCACCGTCGTGCCCCCGCACCGCGACGGCGGCCAGGCCCAGTACATCGAGCGCCCGGTGCCCGACCCGCGGCAGGCGACCACGACCGCCGCCCGCGCCTGGGCGCTGGACCGCCTGCACGAGCCGATCCTGTTGCGCGACATGGCCGAGCGGGAGTCCATGTCCGTGCGGACGTTCACCCGCCGCTTCCGCGAGGAGGCGGGGATCAGCCCGGGGCAGTGGCTCACCCGGCAGCGCGTCGAGCGGGCCCGGCACCTGCTGGAGTCCAGCGACCTGTCCGTGGACCGGATCGCCCGCGACGCCGGCTTCGGCACCGCCCAGTCGATGCGCCAGCACCTACAGGCCGCCCTCGGGGTCACCCCCACCGCGTATCGCCGCACCTTCCGCACCGGCGGCGGCCGCGAGGCCGGGAGCGGCCGCCCGCAGGTCGCCGGGCGCGCCGGCCACCGCCCGGCCGGCGCCCCGGTGTGACCGCGCGGCCGCCCGCGTCTCGCCCCACCAGCCGACCGCGGTGAGCAGCAGGGTCAGGGCCACCCCGGCCAGCATCGCCGTGGACGGCGCGACCGTCCGCAGCAGCGCGCCCGCCAGCGAGCCGGTCGCCGCGTACCCCGCGCCCGCGGCCGCGTACATGACGGAGTAGCCGGCGGCCAGGGCGTGCGGCGGCAGGGCCTCGCGCAGGGACAGGTTGCGGGTCAGCATGGCCGCCGACTGGAGCGTGCCGCCCACGACCAGCGCCACGGCGACCCCGGCCGCGCCCGGCGACAGCGCGGCCGCCGTCACGCACACGGCCACCCCCGCCATGAGCACCACGCTGCGGGTGCGCAGCCGGCCCGGCCAGGCGCGCAGGCCGTGGACGAAGCCGCCGATCCCGCCGCCCACCGCCATCCCGGTCAGCAGCGGGCCGGACCAGCCGACGCCTACGCCGCGCTGTTCGAGCAGGGCCGGCAGCACGAGTTCGGCGAGTCCGAGCAGGGCGAGACTGGCAGCGCCCGTGACGTAGACCGGCCAGGCGCCGGCCAGCAGCCGCGGCAGCGGCCCGCCGAAGGGACTCCCGCCGCCCGCACCGCCCTCGGCGCTTCCGCCGTCCCCGTCCCCGCCGCCGCCCCAGGCGGGCGGCAGCAGCCGCAGGCCCCCGACCGACGACGCCATCAGCGCGGCCGCCAGCAGCAGCGGGACGCGCGGCGCGACGCCGAGCGCCAGACCGGCGACCGCGGCCGGGGAGAGGGCCCACACCCCGGCGGTCAGCATCGACTCCACCGACAGCGCCTGCGCCGTCGCCCGCTCGGGGACGAGCGAGGTGAGCAGGGTGCGCAGCCCGCCGGTGGCGGCGGCCGGGGCGGCCCCGGCCGCGACGGCGAACCCGCACAGGATTGCCGGATGCGCGTCCGGCAGCGCGCCGAGCCCCGCGAAGCCCAGGGCGCCGCAGGCCAGCCCCCGGGACAGGTCCGCACGGGCGCGCTCGTGGCGCAGCCGCAGCCCGAGAACGGGCGCGCCCACGATCTCTCCGATCACATAGGCCGCCGCGAGGGCCGCGCCGAGGGTGTAGCCGCCGGGACGCTCGCGCACCAGGAACACCAGCGCCAGCGGGGCCATGGCGACCGGCATGCGGGCGCCGACGGCGGTGCAGGCCCACGTCAGGACCTGCCGGGAGGCGACGTCGCGGTAGCTCATGACCCGACCGTAGGGGGCGGCGCCGACATCGCCCCAGAGGTTTTCCGCAGCCTGTGGACAACCCCGGCCGGCCGCACCCGCCGGCGGTCAGAACGTGAGCACCGCGCGGGCCACCCGGCCCGCCTCCGCGTCCGCCGCCGCTTTCTCGAAGTCCTCCACCGGGTAGGTCTGCGTGACGAGTTCGTCGAGCAGCAGCCGCCCCTCGCGGTACAGCTGCGCGTACAGGGCGACGTCGCGCTGCGGGCGGGAGGCGCCGTAGCGGCAGCCCAGGATCGACTTGTCCAGGAACAGGGAGGACACGAGGAAGGACGCCTCGGCGGTCGCCGGCGGCACCCCCAGCAGCACCGCCTGACCGTGCCGGTCGAGCAGGTCGACGGCCGTACGGATCAGTTCGACCCGGCCGACGCACTCGAAGACGTGGTCCGCGCCCGTCGGCAGCACCTCGCGCACGCCGTCCGCCGACGGCAGGAAGTGGGTGGCCCCGAACCGCCGGGCCGCCGCCTCCTTCGCCGGGTTCGCGTCGACGGCGACGATCCGCGACGCGCCCGCGATCCGCGCGCCCTGGAGCACGTTGAGCCCGATGCCGCCGGTCCCGATGACGACGACGCTCTCCCCGTGCCCCACCCGCGCGCGGTTGAGGACCGCCCCGACGCCGGTCAGCACCCCGCAGCCGATCAGCGCGGCGGACGTCAGCGGAACGTCGTCCGGGATGCGGACCGCCTGCACCGCCTTGACGACCGTCCGCTCGGCGAAGGCGGAGTTCGCCGCGAACTGGAACAGCTGCCGTCCCGCGCGCGAGAACGGCCGCTGCGGCCGCCCGATGGCCTGCCGGCACATCGTCGGCCGGCCCCGGTCGCACTCCGCGCAGGCCCCGCAGTTGGCGAGCGTGGACAGGGCGACGTGGTCGCCCGGCGCGACGTGGGAGACCCCCGCGCCGACCGCCTCCACCACGCCCGCGCCCTCGTGCCCGAGGACGACGGGCGTCGGGAAGGGGATCGTCCCGTCGACGACCGACAGGTCGCTGTGGCACAGCCCGGCCGCCGAGATCGCGACGAGCACCTCGCCCGGCCCCGGCTCGCGGACCTGAAGATCGTCGACGACCTCGGCCCGTTCGCCGTCGAACACCACGCCTCGCATCACACTGCTCCCCTCCGCCTCATCCCTTGGGTTGCCTGGGCAGACCGAGCACGCGCTCGGCGATGATCGTGCGCTGGATCTGGTCCGAGCCGCCGTAGATCGTGTCGGCCCGCGAGAACAGGAACAGGTGCTGCGCGTCGTCGAGTTCGTAGGGCGCGGCCGGCGACCAGTCCGCCGGGCCCGCGCTCGCCGCCGCTCCCCGCACCAGCATCGCCGCCTCCCCCAGGCGCTGGTGCCAGCCCGCCCACAGCAGCTTCGCCACGCTCGGCGCGCCCGGTCCGCCCGAACCCCCCAGCGTGCGCAGCGCGTTCCACCGCATGGTGCGCAGCTCCGCCCACAACCGCACCAGCCGTTCGCGCACGACGGGGTCGTCGGCCGCGCCGCAGGCCACCGCCGTGCGCACCACCCGCGCCAACTCCTCCGCGAAGCCGATCTGCTGGGCGAGCGTCGACACCCCGCGCTCGAAGCCGAGCAGGCTCATCGCCACCCGCCAGCCGTCGCCCTCCGCGCCGACGACGTGCTCGGCGCGCGCGTGGGCGCCGTCGAAGAACACCTCGTTGAAGTCGCTGGTGCCGGTGAGCTGCCGGATCGGGCGCACGTCGATGCGGCCCGGCTGGTCCATGGGCAGAAGCAGGAAGGTGAGCCCGTGGTGCCGCGCGGACCGAGGGTCGGTGCGCGCCAGGACGAAGCACCAGTCGGCCTCGTGGGCGAGGGACGTCCAGATCTTCTGCCCGGTGATCCGGTAGATCCGTCCGTCGTCGCTCCGTCGCGCCCTCGTGCGCACCGCGGCGAGGTCGGATCCCGCGCCGGGTTCGCTGTACCCCTGGCACCACAGCTCGGCGCCGGCGGCGATCGGCGGCAGGAAGCGCGCCTTCTGCCGCGCCGTGCCGTGCGCGAGGAGGGTGGGCGCCAGGAGGTTCTCCCCGATGTGCCCGGACCGGGGCGGGGCGCCGCAGCGGGCGTACTCCTCGGCCCAGGCGACCTGCTGGGTCAGGGTCGCGGTCCGGTTGCCGTACCCGCCCTCCCCCCATCCGAGCCCGACCCATCCGGCCGCCCCGAGGACGCCTTCCCAGGCGCGGCGGCCGCCGGCGAGCGGGACGTGCTCGGCGAGCCAGGCCCGGGCCTCGGCCCGGAACGCGTCGTCCGCCGACGTGAATCCGAAGTCCACGTTCCCTCCTTGGACAGGGGCGGCCGGCGCCCTGCGGGGGCGCGGGCCTGCTTCGAGGTGCGGCTGCGCCGCGTGGGCGCCCCGGCCGCGAGACGGCGGCCGGCGCCCGTCGGAGCGCGCGAGGACGCTCAGGCGTTGGGCCGGCTCCCCTCCCGCGCCGCCCGGGCCATCTCCTCCAGCCGCGCGAGCATCGGCATGGGGTCCACCCCGACGGTCCCGGGCAGCGCGTCGGCGATCCGCTCCGGCGTCCAGGAGCCCCCTTCCGCGTACACCGAGCGCAGTTCCCTCGGCTGCGCCCACACCGCGATCCTCGGCCCCGCGACGGTGTACACCTGCCCGGTGACCCCGGCCTCCCGCGCCCGGTCCGACAGCAGGTAGACCACGAAGGCGGCCACGTCCTCCGGCTCGCCCATCTCCGCCAGTTCCATGGGCACGCCGGCCGACATGCGCGTGCGGGCCACGGGGGCGACCGCGTTGGCCGTCACGCCGTACTTGTGCAGGCCGAGCGCTGCGCTGCGCACCAGGGAGATGATCCCGCCCTTGGCCGCGCTGTAGTTGGCCTGGGACACCGAGCCCTGGTGGTTGCCGCTGGTGAAGCCGATCAGCGTGCCGGAGCGCTGCGCGCGCATCACCGCCGACGCGGCCCGGAACACCGTGAACGTGCCCTTGAGATGGGTGGCGACGACCGGGTCCCACTCCTCCTCGGACATGTTGAACAGCATGCGCTCGCGCAGGATCCCGGCCACGCACACGGCCCCGTCGAGCCGTCCGTACGCCGCCAGGGCCGTGTCCACGACCCGTTGTCCGCCCGCCATGGTGGAGATGTCGTCGGCGACGGCGACCGCCTCCCCGCCGGCGGCCTCGATCTCCTTGACGACGCCCTCGGCGATCTCGCTCGCGGGGGCGGCCCCGTCCACGCCGACGCCGTAGTCGTTGACGACGACCCGCGCGCCCTGCGCCGCCGCGGCGAGCGCCACCGCCCGTCCGATGCCCCGTCCCGCGCCCGTGACGGCGACGGCCTTGCCGGCCAGGAAGTTCGCCATGCCCAGCCCCCTCCCGAAGTTTCTGACGGACCGTTAGATTCTGGATGCGAGGACCAGACTGACCCGTCGCAGGGTCGGGGACAAGCCCCGGGGAGGCACGTAATGACACTGCCGGCCGAGTTCCACGACATCGCCAAGCGCGTGAACAACTGGGGGCGTTGGGGGGCCGACGACGAGATCGGCACGCTGAACCTGATCACCGACGACGTCGTGCGGGCCGCGGCCGCCGAGGTCCGCACCGGCCGGCGCGTCGCGCTGGCCCTGCCGCTGCGGGAGGACGGCGTGCAGACCGGGCTGATCCCGGGCCGGGTCAACCCGCTGCACGCCATGGTGCAGATCAACCAGGAGATCTTCGGCCCGGGCACGGTGGCGTGCAGCGACGACGCCGTGACGATGGGGCTTCAGGCCGGCACCCACTGGGACGCCCTGTCCCACGTGTCGCACTCGGGGAAGCTCTACAACGGCCGCCCGGCGGCCGCCGTCACGGCGCACGGCGGCGCCGGGTTCTGCGGCATCGACAAGGTGGGGCACGTCGTCTCGCGCGGGGTGCTGCTCGACGTGGCACGCGCGCGCGGCGTCGACCGGCTGGCGGGCGACCACGCGGTCACCCCGGAGGACCTGGACGCGGCGGAGGAGCTGGCGGGCACCCGGGTGCGCGCCGGCGACGTGGTCCTCGTGCGCACCGGGCAGATCCAGGTCTACCTGGGCGGCGACCGGCACGGGTACGGCTATCCGTCCCCGGGGCTGTCGCTGCGCACGCCGGAGTGGTTCCACGCCCGGGACGTGGCCGCCGTCGCCGACGACACGCTGACGTTCGAGATCTTCCCGCCGGAGATCGAGGACCTGTGGCTGCCCGTGCACGCGCTCCACCTGGTGGAGATGGGGATGATCCAGGGCCAGAACTGGAATCTCGAAAAGTTGTCCACAGCCTGTGGAGAAACCGGGCGCTACGCCTTCCTGCTGTCGGCGATGCCCGAGCCGTTCGTCGGCGGCACGGGCACCCCGGTGGCCCCCGTGGCCGTGCTCTGAAAGGGGACTCGGGCGGGGCGCCCCGGAGGTCGGGGCCCGCAGGGGCGTCGGCCGACGGTGCGCGGCCGTCCGCCCCGAGCACGGCACCGCGCACCGCCATCCGACTCCGGCGCACCCCCCCGACTCCCCTCGGGCCCTGAGGAAGCCGTCGGCGCCGAATCACGACCCACGCTCGACGAGGGCCCCCGTCACCGAGGCCCTCGCCGTCCCCTCACGGCGAATCGCTGCCCACAAGGGTGATCAAACGGACACCTCACGTCAACACCCGGACGGCGATTTGTTACTTACGTCCGATTCGCATCGGGCGCGCACGGGAGCACGGGCGGGCGCACCGCCCCGGCGCGGAGGAAGGAGCGGTGAGGCCCGGCTTCCGCGCACACCACGTCCCGCCGGGCGTTTCCCGACCGCGCGCCACTGTGAGCGCGCGATCGCGAGCGTGCGCCGACGGCTCGTCACACCACCTCGTAGGCGAGGCCTCCGTAAGCCGGTGCGGGCTCGGCGCGGACCGCGAGCGCGCGTTCGGCCACCACCGCGCAGTCCGCGACGCCGCCCCGGTCGGCCGCCGTCCGGCCCGGCGCGGCACAGCGGTCGAGCTCGCACCAGATGCGCTTGCCCGCACCCTCGACGTTCCAGCCCCAGCGGTCCGCGAGTCCGTCGACGAGGGCCAGGCCGCGGCCGCCGGTCGCCTCGTCCCCGGCGCACCGGGGAACCGGGGCGCGGTCGCTGGCGTCCGCCACCTCCAGGCGGACGACGGACGGCCCGCCCGCGGCGTCGGGCAGGGAGAGCCGCAGCACCGCCGGACAGCCGGTGTGCACCACGGCGTTGGTGACCAGCTCCGAGACGAGCAGGATCAGCGTCTCGGCGAGCGGCTCCTCGTCCCCTATCCCGGACCCGGCGAGGCGCGAACGGGCCCACCTGCGGGCGCGCCCCACCTCAGCGGGGTCGGGCCGGATCTCCAGTTGCACTTGAAGCACCTGCACCGCTCACACCATCCGAACCGGCGGACACATGGCCGTGCGCCACGCGAGCCACGCGATCCGCGTGGGCACCATGACGACGGGGGCCACGATCGTAGCCATTTTCTGCATGGCCAGAACAACAGCCAGAGGCAGGGTGACGGAACGTGAATCCCTGAGGAGACAGCTTGGTTGACCTACAGTCACCCCAACAAGCGCTTCGGGCATATTCCATCGCGAAGGAGTACCCGTGCGGCATACTGTGCGACGCTCGTTGCGGGGAGTCGAACAGGCGGGGGCGAGAAGGCCGTCCGCCCTGCGAGCGGCGGCGCGCACCGCCGGATCCGGCACCGCCCCAGGGGCACCGCCGGCATGGCTCATGCTCGGAACCACTCGCATCCCACAGAAGGTACCGGAGCCGCCCGCCGACTCCGGGCCGTGACGGGTCACGCATCGGACACAACCCGGTATCAACGCTCCGTGATTCCGGTATGCCACAATCCGCGACATCCGCGCGGCCGCCCGTCCGCCGGGCGCGCCGTCACCGCGGGCGGGCCCCCTGACGGTCCGTCGCGGACAGCAGATCGCGCGCGAGCAGCTCCTCACCCTCCGCGCCGCCGCCCGCACGACGGGTGCGCACCCAGGCGCGTTTCAGCAGCAGATGGACGTCCGATTCCCAGGTGAAGCCCATGCCGCCGTGCACCTGGAGGCAGTCGCGCGCGCCGCGCACGGCCGCCTCGTCGGCGAGCAGCCGGGCGGCCGCGATGTCGGCCGGGTCCGCGGTGACGGCGGCCGCGTAGACCGCGGCGCGGGCCGTCTCGACCCGCACCAGCAGGTCCGCGCACAGATGCTTGACCGCCTGGAAGGCCCCGACGGGCCGCCCGAACTGCTCACGCGCCCGGGCGTGTTGCACGGCCGTCTCGCACGCGCGCGTGGCCGTCCCGAGCTGCTCCGCGGCGGTGAGCAGGACCGCCACGGGATCCGCGGCCCCGCGCGCGGGGACCGTGTGCAGCGGGGTGAGGGGGTCCACGCCGTCCAGCGGCACGGCCCCGGCGGCGTCGCCGCGCACGACGTCCGCCTCGGCGAGCCACTCCACGAGGCCGCCGCCGTCGACGGCCGCGACGACGGTCTCCCCCTCGGCCGCTCCGGGCACCTCGCCCGCCGCGAGGTGCGTGGCCAGCAGGGGACCCGGCAGCAGGGCCCGGCCCGCCTCCTCGAAGGCCAACACCGCCTCCGGCAGCCCGAGTCCCACGCCGCCGTCCGCCTCGGGCAGCCGCAGCGCGAAGAACCCGGCGGCGCCCAGCTCGCGCCACAGCGCCCGGTCCAGCCGTCCCGGGCGGTCCACGGCGGCCCGCAGCGCCTCCCGGTCGAACCGGCGTGCCAGCAGTGTGCGCACGCCGTCCCGCAGCGCGCGCTGGTCGTCCGTCGGCCGAAAGCGCATGGCGGACGGTCACCTCCCCTTCGGCAGTCCCAGGATCCGTTCGCCCACGATGTCGCGCTGGATCTGCGAGGTGCCGGCCGCGATGGTGTACGACAGCGAGGACAGCCGGTCGCGGACCCATGGGTGGCCGAGGTCCAGCGCCGCGTCGCCCAGCACCTCGGCGGCCGTGTCGTACAGCTCCTGGCGGGCCTGCGAGTACCGCAGTTTGAACACCGAGCCGCCGACGCCGGGCACCCCGCCCCGGACGGTCTGCGCCTCGCTCACGTTCCACTGCGTCAGCCGCCACAGCGCCCGGAACTCGGCGTTGAGGCGGCCCAGCCGCCGACGCAGGACCGGGTCGTCCCAGCTCCCGTCGCGGCGCGCCCGCCCGGCCAGTTCGCCCAGCACCCGCCGGCAGGCGACGACCTCGCCCACGAAGGCGGTGCCGCGCTCGAAGGACAGCGTCACCATCGTCACCCGCCAGCCGTCGTTCTCCGCGCCCACCCGGTTGGCGACGGGCACCCGCACCTCGTCGAGGAAGACCTCGGCGAACTCGGTCGAGCCGGCCAGGGTGCGCAGCGGCCGCACGGTGACGCCCGGGGCGTCCATCGGCATCGCCAGCCAGGTGATGCCCCGGTGCCTGGGGGCCCGCGGGTCCGTGCGGACGAGGAGTTCGCACCAGTCGGCTACCTCCGCGTGCGAGGTCCAGATCTTGGATCCGCTCACCACGTAGTCGTCGCCGTCGCGCCGCGCGCGCGTGCGCAGGGCCGCGAGGTCGGACCCGGCGTCGGGCTCGCTGAAGCCCTGGCACCAGACCTCCTCGCCGCGCAGGACCGGCGGCAGCCAGCGGGCCCGCTGCTCGGCCGTCCCCTCGGCGGCGATCGTCGGCCCCGCGTGCAGCAGCCCGACGAAGCCGGCCCCCACGTAGGGCGCGCCCGCCCGCTCCGTCTCCTCCAGGAAGATCAGCCGGAGGCCGGGCGGGGCCTCCCAGTGCACGTCGGCGTAACCGGCCTCGTACAGGGTCCGCTGCCAGCCGAGGTCGTAGGCGCGCCGGGCGGGCCAGTCGTCCGGGGAGGGCTTCGGCGGGAGCGCGGGCAGCGCCTTGGCCAGCCACTCGCGCAGCCGGGCCCGGAACTCCGCGTCCTCGGGGCTGTCCGAGAGGTCCATGGTCGTCGTCCCTCCTCGTCCGCGGCCGCCGCGCCGGCTACTTGTCGAGGTCCAGGCCGAGCATGCGGATCGCGTTGCCCCGCATCAGCTTGTAGACGGTCTCGTCGTCCAGGCCCTTGACGTGGTCGAGGGCGACCTCCTTGGTGTGCGGGAAGGTCGAGTCCACGTGCGGGTAGTCGGTCTCGAAGGTCGCGTTGTCGCGTCCCACCGCGTCCAGGGACGCGACGCCGTGCTTGTCGCGGAAGAAGCAGCAGAAGATCTGCCGGTAGTAGTACGTCGACGGCGGCTCGGGCACGAGGTCGCGCACCCCGCCCCAGGCGCGGTGCTCCTCCCAGACGTCGTCGGCGCGCTCCAGGGCGTAGGGGATCCAGCCCATCTGCCCTTCCGAGTAGGCCAGCTTGAGGCGCGGGAAGCGCACCAGGACGCCGCTGAACAGGTAGTCCATCATCGAGGCCATCGCGTTGTTGAACGACAGCGAGGCCTGGACGGCGGGGGGCGCGTCGGGGGAGGCGGCGGGCATCTGCGACGACGAGCCGATGTGCATGTTGACGACCGTGCCGGTCTCCTCGCACACGGCGAAGAACGGGTCCCAGTAGCCCGAGTGGATCGAGGGCAGCCCGAGGTGGCTCGGGATCTCGGAGAAGGTCACCGCGCGCACCCCGCGGGCCGCGTTGCGCCGGATCTCGGCGACCGCGAGGCCGACGTCCCACAGGGGGATCAGGCACAGCGGGATCAGCCGGCCGCCGCTGCCGCCGCACCACTCCTCGACCATCCAGTCGTTGTAGGCGCGCACGCAGGCGAGCGCGACCTCCTTGTCGTGCGCCTCGGCGAAGGTCTGGCCGCAGAAGCGGGGGAACGAGGGGAAGCACAGCGAGGCCTCGACGTGGTTGAGGTCCATGTCCGCCAGCCGGGCCTTCGGATCCCAGCAGCCGCGGCGCATCTCCTCGCGGGTGATGCCCTCCAGCGTCATCTCGTCGCGGTCGAAGCCGACGGCGGCGATGTTGCGCTTGTACGGGAACTTCAGGTCCTCGTAGATCCACCAGTCGGTGGGCGGGCCGTCCGGGTCCATGGTGATCTGGTACTTCCCGGCGACGTAGGCGAGCTCGCCGATCCCGGCGGTGAGGGGCTGCGGCCCCCGGTCCCGGTACTTGCGCGGCAGCCAGGTCGCGAACAGGTGCGCGGGCTCGATCACATGATCGTCGACGCTGACGATGCGCGGCAGTTCGGTGCTCATGGCTTCCCCTCCGCCTGGCGGTGCGCCGGTCGTCCGACGCGCTGTCGCCGACGTCATCTGATGGACCGTCAGATACGTGCTCCCCAGCAGGCTAGTCCGCGCCCCCTGGACCGACAAGCGGGCCGGCCCTACGCTCTGCCGAAAACCTGACAGTCCGTCAGCTAGGTCAGGGGGCCGACGTGAACGACACCGCCACCGCCACCGCCACCGCCCACGAGCTGAGCGGCTCGCGCACGCTCTGGGAGCTGCTCGCCCGCCGCGCCGACCTCACCCCCGGCCGCCGGGTCCTCCTCCAGGAGGAGCGCGCCCTGACCTTCGGCGAGCTGCGCGAGCGGGCCGAGCGCACCGCGGCCGGGCTGTACGACATGGGCGTGCGCCCGGGCACGGTCGTCGCCTGGCAGCTGCCGACCCGCCTGGAGACCGCCGTCCTGTCCTTCGCCCTGGCCCGGCTCGGGGCCGTGCAGTCGCCCGTCATCCCGTTCTACCGCGACCGCGAGGTGGGCTTCGCCCTGCGCGAGTCGAAGGCGGAGTTCTTCGCGGTGCCGGGCGTCTGGCGCGGCCACGACCACACCGCGATGGCCCGGCGGCTGGGCGCGAAGGGCGTCTTCGAGGCGTACGACGACCTGCCCGAGGGCGATCCGGCCGTCCTCCCGCCGCCGCCCGCCGAGGGTGGCTCGGTGCGCTGGATCTACTGGACCTCGGGGACCACCTCGGACCCCAAGGGCGTGCTGCACACCGACCGTTCGCTGATCGCGGGCGGCTCCTGCCTCGCCCACGCGCTCCGGCTGACCCCGGACGACGTCGGCTCGATGGCGTTCCCCTACGCCCACATCGCCGGGCCCGACTACACCGTCATGCTGCTGCTGTACGGCTTCCCGGCCGTGATGTTCGAGCACTTCGCGCTGCCGGACGCGCTGGAGGGGTACCGCCGGCACGGCGTGACGGTCGCGGGCGGGTCGACGGCGTTCTACTCGATGTTCCTCGCCGAGCAGCGCAGGCGGCCGGGCGTCCCGGTGATCCCCACGCTGCGGCTGCTGGCCGGCGGCGGAGCGCCCAAGCCGCCGGAGGTCTACCACGCCGTCGTGCGCGAGATGGGCGTGCAGCTCACCCACGGGTACGGGATGACCGAGGTGCCGATGATCACCATGGGGTCGCCCCACGACAGCGCGGAGAACCTCGCGACCACCGAGGGCCGCCCTCCGGCGGGCATGGAGATACGCGTGGTGGACGGCGAGGTGCGGCTGCGCGGGGAGGCCGTGTGCCAGGGGTACCTGGATCCCGCCCAGAACGCCGAGGCGTTCGACGCGGACGGGTTCCTGCGCACCGGGGACCTGGGGCGCCTGACCGGGAGCGGCCATCTGGTGCTCACCGGGCGGCTGAAGGACGTGATCATCCGCAAGGGCGAGAACGTGTCCGCGAAGGAGATCGAGGACCTGCTCGCCGCGCACCCGTCGGTCGGGGACGTGGCGGTGATCGGCCTGCCCGACGCCGAGCGGGGCGAACTGGTGTGCGCGGTGGTGGAACGGGCGCCGGAGCCCGCCGAGCCGCTGACCCTGGCGGCGGTGACGGCGTATCTGCGCGCGGGCGGGCTGTCGGTCCACAAACTGCCGGAACGGCTGGAGGTGGTGGATGCCCTGCCGCGCAACGACACGCTGCGCAAGGTCCTGAAGTACCGGCTCCGCGAACGCTACGCGCCGGCCGCCCGGCCGCCCGCCGCGGACGGCGGGCCGCACGCGCCTACTCGGGAACGGTGAAATAGCGCGCGAAGGCGGGGACGATCTCCGCCTCGCCGACCTTGCCGTCGGCGTCGGCGTCGAGGACGGCGGCGGCCCCGCGGGCGACCTCGTCGGGCGCTCCGAGGGCGTGCAGCACCCGGACGGTGTCCTCGACCGTGGCCCGGCCGTCGCCGTCCGCGTCCGCGACGTCCAGGGCCGCGTGCAGGAAGGGGCGGGCGATCTCGGCGAACCGCTCCGGGTTGTCGCGCAGGCGCTTGACCGCGCTGTTCACGAACTCGTCGCGGCTGATGCGCTGGTCGCCGTCGCGGTCGGCGATCCCGGCCATGCCCTGCCAGAACGCCTCGGCGCCCGCGTACAGGGCCTGCCCCTTGTCGGAGCGGGCCGCGGTCGCGAACTCCGCGAGCACCGCCTTGGCCGCGGCGGCGAAGTCCACGCGGTCGATGTAGCCGTTGCCGTCCTGGTCGAAGGTGGCGAACCGGGCGGCGATCCTGCGCTCGTACTCACTGCTGACCATGTCTGCTCGGGCCGCCTTACGTCGTCACGTCGTGGGTGGATGGTGCCTGTGTCTGCGGGTGGTGCGCCGGGTGAGGCCACAGGGGCGTCTCCCGGTGGGTCCGAAGGCGGCTCCCGGCCGCCGTCCGGGGGTGTTTCCCGGCGGGCGGACGCGAGTGTCTTCCGGCAGGGAGCGTACGACGCCCGCGACGTCCGGGTGGCCGGAAGGCGGACGCTGTGCCAGGACCGGGGGAATTTCGGGACACACGTGTGGCCCGGAGGCGCACGGCTCACGCCGAGAGGGGCTCGGTCCCGTCGTCCACGGCGTCGGCGAGGTCGCCGTAGACGTCGAACAGCCGGCGCACGCCCAGCGCGCCCAGGACCCGGTTGACGTGGGAGCCGTCGGCAGCGCCGTGCGCGGGGAGGATCAGCCGCAGCCGGCCCCGGCACGAGCAGATCAGCCGGCGGGCCGCGATCAGGACGCCGACGCCGCTGGAGTCGCAGAAGTACACGTCGGAGAGGTCCAGGACCAGACGATGGCGACCCTCGGCCACCTCGTCGTGCACCCGTTGCCGCAGCACGGGCGACGTCACCAGGTCCAGCTCGCCCGACACGTGGAGCACGGCCCATCCGCCCTGCTCGCCGCCGGTCACTGTGAAGGCCACCACCACGCCCTTCGTTCGCTGTAGCTGGCTGGGAACGGAAGCTGTCCCTTCGCTTCCTTGCAGCGCGGCTGCCCAGCGGCCGTGCCCCGAAACACCGGCGGAAAAACAGGAACCAACGGAAAGAGGCTTGTTTCTGTCATATGCAGTCCGGTTCGATCCTTATCTGTCGGGTAGGCACCGCCCATACCACCTCCCAACGGACAGGGGGCGCACATTGCAACAAAGGGGCGTGCATTGTCGTACCTGCCGACTACATTCGAGGAGACGGTGGACGCACGCTGGACACACGCACGACCGAGGGACGCACGGCCAAAGGGACGGACACGGGTGAGGGGGCCGCATGGCGAAAAAGGACGCACCGCCCCGCTGGGACCGCAAGATGCAGCAGCGGCTCGCGCGCGGTGAGGCGGCCGCCCTCGGCGAGCTCTACGACCGTTTCGCTTCGCTCGTGCACGGTCTCGCGCATCGCGTGCTCGGTGACGAACGGGCGGCGGACGGTATCACCCGCGAGGTCTTCGCCCACCTGTGGGAGCACCCCGACGCCTACGACCCCCGGCAGGGCCCGCTGCGCACCTGGGTCGCCACGCTGACCCACCGTCTCGCCGTGCAGCGCCTGCACGCCACCGAGACCGCCGCGCTGGCCGAGACCGGCCACGGCTCGGCCGAGGCGCGGGAGGAACTCGAGCGCAGGGTGCGGCACGCCTCGGTCGCCGCCCGCGCCGACTACATCGTCCAGGCCATGCCCGCGCCCCTGCGCGCCGCCCTGGAGCTGGCCTACTTCCAGCGCCGCGACTACCGCCAGACCGCGGCCGACCTCGGCGTCACCGAGGACGAGGCCCGCCGCCGGCTCCGCCTCGGCCTCCAACTGCTGTCCACGGCCCACGACACCGCGGCCCCCGGGGCCCCGCCCGGATACGGGGGTGCCGCGTGAGCGATGCGAACCCCCGGCTGTCGTACGACGGCGGCGAGGACGGCGGAGACCGCGGAGGCGGCGAGGACAGGGAAGCCGGGGAAGACAGGGTGCCCACCGCGATGAACGGGCCGCACGACACGAACGGACCGGGCGAGCCGGGCGCACCGGGGAGTCCCGGCGACGGCAGCGGCGACGACGGCGGCCGGGACGCCGCCGCGCGCCCCGGTCCCGGCCGCCCGCCGCGCATACCGCTGCCCCGCGCGTCCGTCGAGGACGGCGGGGCGCCGCTGCCCGCCGCGCCCCCGCCGCCGCTCCGGCTGGAGCACCCGGTCCTGAAGTCGCTGCTGGGGGCGTGGGCGCTGGCCGCCTGCTCCGCCGAGGAGACGGCCGCCGTCGAGGAGCACCTCGGGGACTGCGGCGCCTGCGCCGACGAGGCACGGCGGCTGCGCGAGGCCGTCGGCCTGCTCCAGCGCCCCGAGAGCCTCGACCTGGACCCCGGCCTGCGCACCCGTGTGCTCGACGGCTGTCTGACCCGCCGTCCGCCCCGCATCCCGGTGCCGCCCTGGGCCCAGTCGTACGACGCGGAGACGGCACGGCTGGACGCCCTGCTCCAGGACTTCGGGGACGCCGAGTGGCACGCCCCCGTGCGACTGCGCTGGTTCCGCGGCCAGGAGGCCACCAGCCGGCGCACCACCGTCGCCGGCGTCATCGCCCATCTCCTGGCGGTGGACGGACTGGTCGCCCTGGCCCTGGGACTCGACGACCCGCTGGAGACGGGCGCGACGCGGGAGACGGACGGGACGCGCGAGGCGGGCCCCGACGCGGACTCGCCGGGCGCGGTGGACGGGCCGCCGGGCACCCCGGCGCGCCGCACCGAGGCCTTCTGGGCCGGCTCGCGCTTCCCGCCGACCCGCTCCGTGCGCGGCCCCTGGCGCGAGCAGACCCACGCCCTGGTGCGCACGGTGTCCTTCACCGGCGAAGAGGGCCACGGCGCCATGCCGGTGTCCTACGGCGGCTTCGCCCTGCCCCTGCGGGACGCCCTGCTGGACCGCGCCTTCGAATGCTGGGTGCACGCCGAGGACATCGCCGACGCCGTCGACTACCCCTACGCGCCGCCTGCCCCCCGCCATCTGCACGGCATGATCGACCTGGCCGCCCGGATGCTGCCGCAGACGCTCGCGGCGCGCCGCCGCGCCGGGCTCGCCACGCCCTCGCACCACACCCGCCACCTGGTGAGCGCCGGCCGCCCCGGCCGCAGCCTGCGGCTGGAGATCGAGGGCTCGGGCGGCGGCCAGTGGCTGATCCCCCTGGACTCACCGGCCGCGGTGGGCTCCGCCGACCACGAGGTGGCCCATGTGGCCCTGGACGACGTGGAGTTCTGCCGCCTCGCCGCGGGCCATGTGTCGCCCGAGGAGGCGGCGGCGGGTCAGATCGGCGACCGCGAGGCGATCAGGGACGTGCTGTTCGCGGCGGCGAGCCTGAGCCGGATGTAGGGGCCGCCGCTGCGGAAAGCGCGCAACCGCCGGCCCGCCGGAACCGCTAGGGCGTGTTTCGAAAGTAGCGTCGTCCGCCCGGAGGGCGGGCCCGGCGGCGTCTGGTGCGTGCGATCGCAAGGCGGAGGGTCACCCCGATACTGGTTGTATCGGGGTGATCCCGACAACGCGGCTGGGGGTGCCCCCTCCGGGGGAGTGCGTGCCAGGCGTCGCCGGGCAGACGGGACTATCGAAACACGCCCTAGGCGAAGACGACCGTCCGCCGGCCGTTGAGCAGGATGCGGCGCTCCGCATGCCACTTGACGGCCCTGGCCAGCGCCTGGCACTCCACGTCCCGCCCGATGGCGACGAGTTGGTCGGGGGTGACGCCGTGGCCCACCCGCTCGACCTCCTGCTCGATGATCGGCCCCTCGTCGAGGTCGGCCGTCACGTAGTGCGCCGTCGCGCCGATCAGCTTCACGCCCCGCGCGTGCGCCTGGTGGTACGGCTTCGCGCCCTTGAAGCTCGGCAGGAAGGAGTGGTGGATGTTGATGATGCGGCCGCTGAGCTGCTTGCACAGGTCGTCGGAGAGGACCTGCATGTAGCGGGCGAGGACGACCAGTTCGACGTCCTGCTCGCGGACCAGCTCCAGCAGCCGTGCCTCGGCCTGCGCCTTGTTCTCCTTCGTCACCGGGATGTGGTGGAAGGGGATGTTGTACGAGCCCACGAGCTCGGCGAAGTCGGTGTGGTTGGACACCACGGCCGCGATCTCCACCGGGAGCGCGCCGATGCTGGCGCGGAACAACAGGTCGTTCAGGCAGTGCCCGAACTTGCTGACCATGAGGACGATGCGCATCCGGTCGTCGGCCCGGTTGATCTGCCAGTCCATGTGGAACGAGTCGCCGATCGCGGCGAAGCTCGCCCGCAGCTTGTCCACGGTCACCGGGGACTCGGCGGAGAAGTGGACGCGCAGGAAGAACAGACCCGTGTCGTGGTCGCCGAACTGCTGACTGTCCTCGATGTTGCAGCCGGTCATGAAGAGGTAGCTCGACACGGCGTGCACGATGCCCTGCTTGTCGGGGCAGGAGAGCGTGAGGACGTACTGGTCGGCGGGGGTCGCCGGGGCTCGGCCGGACTGCGCGTTCATGCCCGACAGGGTCGCATACCGCCCGGCGGCGTGGACAACCCGTCCCGCAGGGCGGAACGAGGCGGCCGCCCCGCGCCCCCGCCCGGCTCGCGCCCCCGAGCCGCCCGCCGAGCCATGCGCCGAGCCGTGCGCCGAGCCGCCAGGCACGCAGGCCGCTAAGCCGCCCGCGTCATGATCCGCAGGACCTCCAGCGTCCGCGGCGGCGCGTCCGGGTCGTCGCCGTCGCTCGCCGCCATGCGCACGTGCGCGTCGCGTGCCGCCCGCACCGCGTCCGGCCACGCCTGGTGGTCGACGTACGCGGAGACGGGGGCGTCCGGCCCGACCTGGTGCATGATCCGCAGCACGCGCAGCACGGCGGTGTCGACCAGGGCCGCCTCCTGCGAGTCGCGGAAGATCGTCCCGACGTACTTCTCGGCGGACCAGTTGTCGAGCCAGGTGTCCTCGACCAGGCGGTACACGGCGTCGGTGACGTCCCCGTACCCCTCGACGCCGGCCAGCCAGACGTTCTGCTGGAACGCCGGATCGGAGAGCATGTGCAGCGCGGAGCGCACATTGCTGCGCCAGCGCCACCACGGCATGTCGTTGAGTGGCATGCCGCCCATGGTGAACGAGCGACGGCCGCGACGGGAAGAGTTCTCCGAACCTTGCACGGTCACCGATCGTACGTTTCGTCGCCCCAGGAGCTTCACGGACCCCGGCAATTCACCTTCCCGTCACCGTCCGTCGACCGAGGGTCACTCCCGGGTTGGTGATGTGACGGAATCGTGCGTGTCCATGACCGGCAGGCGACGCACGTCCACGCGAGGCACCTTCCTCCCCAGGTCCTTCCGCTTCACCAGGTCCGTCAGAGCAGCCGCCCTCTCGGCGGGCGCACTGACCGCCTGCGCGTCGCTCGCCGTCGGCTGCGGGGTCGTCCCCGGCACCACGGGGGGTTCCGGGGACGACCCGATCGTCGTGATGACGTGGGCGCCCGAGGGGACGTCCGCGACCAACAAGCCGGGCATGCCCGCCTTCGCCCGCGCCTACGCCCGCTGGATCAACGCGGCCGGAGGCCTGAACGGCCGCAAGCTCAAGGTCCTGACCTGCAACGAGGGCAACGACTCGGTGTCCACCGCGAAGTGCGCCCGGAGGGCCGTCACGGAGCACGCGGTCGCCGTCGTCGGCTCCTACAGCCAGCACTCCGACTCCTTCTTCCCGCACCTGGAAGGCGCCGGCATCGCCTACATCGGCGGCTACGGCGTCACGAACGCCGAGTTCACCAGCCCGCTGTCGTATCCGGTCAACGGCGGCCAGTCCTCGCTGCTGGCGGGCCTCGGCAAGGAGCTCGCCGCGAGCTGCGGCCCCGTCTCGCTGGTCCGCCCCGACACCATCGCGGGCGACTCGCTGCCCACGATGCTCGACGCCGGGCTGACGGCGGGCGGACACCACGAGGCCGTCGACGAGCGGGCGCCCGAGGACGCCACCGAGTACGCGGCACAGGCCGAGACCGCCCTGACGCACGCCAACGGCGGCGGCGGCACGCGGACCGGGACCGGGGCGGCCGGGCAGGGCGGGGAGAAGGAGAACGGGGGCGCGGGCGCGGGCGGGAAGGACAAGGGCTGTGTGGTCACCGCGCTCGGGGACCGCACCAGCACCTTCATGGACTCCTTCCGCCGCACCCGCGACGACCATCCCGAGGTGCGCACCGCCACCGTCCTCGGCAGCGTCGACCAGACGGTGATCGACGCGGCCGGCGCCGGATCCGGGCCCTTCGAGGGCGCGTACGTCACGGGCTGGTACCCGGCGGCGAACGACCCCGCCTGGGCGCCGATGAAGAAGGTGATCAGCGAGGCGGCCTTCTCCGACACCCGGATCGACCCGGCCGACACCGGCGTGCAGACCACCTGGATCGCCTACACCGTGTTCCGGCAGGCCGTGGAGTCGCTGGCCGGCGGCGACGTGAACGCCGACACCGTGCGCGGCGCGCTCGACGACGGACTGCGGATCACCACGGGCGGCCTCACCCCCACCCTGCGCTGGCAGTTCTCCGCCCCGCTCGCCTCCATCGGCTTCCCCCGCCTGGTCAACGCCGACGTCACCGTGCAGAAGGTGCGCGAGGGCCGGCTCGTCGCGGCCCGCAAGGGCTTCGTCGACATGACGAAGATCCTCCAGAAGGCGGACGTGGACTGACCGCGGCGGCGGCCCGCTCCGCACGGGGGCCGGGTCACAGCTGCGTGGGGCCTCGCTGGGTGAGGCCGTACTTCTTCGCGATCTCGTTCCAGAGCTGCGCGGCCCGGGTCTTCTGGGCGCTGGCGGTGCCGCTCGCCCGGTTGCCGGCCTGCGCCTCCCCGGTCGCCCGGGCCGAGCCCTTCCGGCAGTTCTTCTTCTTGTCGCCGGCGACCTGGTCGGCCCAGGCGGCGTAGTGGTCGTCGGCCGAGGCGGACGCCTGCCAGGCCTTGGTGAGGGCGGCGGTCAGCGCTTCGTGGTCCGGCAGCCGGTCGACCTTCAGCCCGGACAGCTTCGTGACCAGGCCGGTGCGCTGCTGGGCCGCGTCCCGCAGGTCCGCGGCCGCCTGGGAGAGGTTGCCGCACGCCTTCACCGAGGCCACCGCGCTGATCACGCTGGCCCGGCTGCTGCCGCTGTCGGCGAGCAGCTTGTCCAGCTCGACGGCCTGCTGCCGGGCCCCGTCGGTGGACGTCGACGCGGATCCCCCGGCGACCGGGGACGACGCGGCGACGGTCTTGTCGTCGCCGCCCTTGTCCCCGCCGCCGCCCGCGAGCAGCGCGCCCGCGCCGATCCCGACGACCGCGAGCGCCACGCCGATCGCCGCGAACAGCGGCACACGGGAGCGGCGACGGCCGTCGCCCGCGCCGTCGTCGTCGTGGGCCGCGCGTCTGCCGCCCGTCGCCGGGCCGCCGGGCGGGATGTGGGAGGGCTGCCCGTACGAGGGCCGGGGAGAGCGGGCGGCCGGTCCGGCCGCGTAGCCCTGCGGGCCGTGCCCGGGGCCGTCCGGCTCGCTGAAGCGCGGGAGCTGCTGCGTGGACCCGGCCTGGCCGTCGCCGCCCGGTCCGCCGCGGAAGAGGTTCTCGAAGCCGGCGGGCGGCTGTCCGTCCCCGCCGCCCTGGCCCGGGACGGGCGGGATGTACTGGGTGGCCTCGGAGTCGGGGTGCGCGCCCGGCTGACCGCCCGGGAAGGCTCCGGCGCCGGACGCCTGCGGCGCGGCGTCGCGCGGGGTGCGGCCCAGGAAATGGGTCGACTCGGCCGGGCTCTCGGGCGGCAGCGCGCCCGGCGCGACCGGCGGGAGGTACTGCGTCGCGCCCTCGTCGGCCCGGGCGGCCGGGACCGGCGGTATGTACTGGGTCGCGCCCTCGTCCGCGGGGACCGGGGGTATGTACTGGGTGGCCCCATCGTCGGCCGGGACGGGCGGTATGTACTGCGTCGCGCCCTCGTCGCCCGGGGGCACGGCCGGCGGCAGCGGCGCGCTGCGGCCGTACGCGGCGCCTCCCGGGGCCGGCGCGCCCTCCGGCGGCAGCGGGCCCGCCCCCGTCGGGGAGGCGCCGTTCCACGGCGCCTGGGGGCCGTTCCACGGGTCCTGCTGCCCGGCCTGCCCCGGATGGCCCGGCTGGTGCGTCCCGCCGTGCGGGCGCCCCGGGTCCGGCTGGTCGGCGGGAAGCGGCCAGCCCTGGCCCGGCTGCTGGGGGGCCGACGTCTGCCGGTCGGGGCCCCAGGGCTGCCCCCAGGTCTGCCCGCCGGCCGGCGCCTGCCCACCGCCGTCCGGCTGCCCGTAGTCCTGACTCCCGTAGTCCTGGCTCCCGTACCCCTGTGGCCCGGACTGCTGCTGCGGTTGCTGCTGCGGCTGCGCTGCGGGCTGCCCGTAGGACGGCTGCCCGTAGTGCTGCTGCCCGTACTCCTGCCGTCCCGGGTCCGGCTGTCCGTACGGCTGGGACGGGTCGGGCCGGTGGGCGCCGTAGCCGTCGGCGTGCCCGCCCTGCTGCGGTCCCGGCCGGGCCCCCGGTCGCGGCACGTTCGGCGTCGTTCCCGGCAGCAGGGGTTCCCCGCCGTCGGAGGGCAGCACGATGCCTTCGCGCGCGGGCTGCGCCGAGGGCTCCTCGCCCTGTCCACTCTGCGTCACCGGGGCTCCTACGAATGGGGGACTGTCGCAATCGTCGGCTCACGCTACCGGGTCCCCGGAACCCCGTGCTACGCAGCTCAGGACGTGACCTCCGGCTTCGGCGCCGGACAGTGACGTTCCCGACAGATCCGGAGCGCCGTGCGCCGCGTCCGCCGCCGCCCCGAGGACGGACGGCGTTCTCCGCACGTTCACGCAGCGGCGCCCCGCCCGTTCACGCCGCGGTCTGCAACTCCAGCCGCGCCCCGAACTCCCTTACCACCGACTCCTCGCGGAACGGGTCCAGCCGCTGCTGGAGGTCCTCCAGGTACTCCGCGCCGCGGTTGGAACGAAGCGTCCCCAGCAACTCCACGGCTTTCAGGCCGGTGTTGCAGGCCTGCTCGATCTCCCGCTGCTGCACCTGCGCGGTGGCCAGCAGGACGTACCCGATCGCGCGCCGGCGCGCGCGGCCCGGCGGATGCCCGGCGAGCGACTGCTCGGCGCAGCGCGCGGCCGCCTCGGCCTGACCGAGGTCGCGGTGGCAGTGCGCCAACTCGTCGGCCAGATACGCCTCGTCGAAGTGCGCGATCCACGCCGGGTCGTCGCCGGCGGCCGCGTCCGCCGCCTCCAGCGCGGACACCGCCCGCCCCGAGGCCGTCTGCGCGCCGTGGGCGTCGCCCAGCAGGGCGTGTCCGCGCGCCTCCGCGGCGTGGAACATCGCCTCCGCACGCGGGGTCACCCGCCCGCGCGCCCCTTCCTGCGCGGCCCGCGCCAACTGGGCGATCTCACGCGGGTTCCCGAGCTGCGCGGCGAGATGGCTCATGGAGGCGGCGAGGACGTACCCGCCGTAGCCGCGGTCGCCGGCCGCCTGTGCCAGCCGCAGCGCCTGGATGTAGTAGCGCTGGGCGAGGCCCGGTTGACCGGTGTCGACGGCCATGTACCCGGCGAGCTCGGTCAGCCGGGCGACGGCGGCGAAGAGTTCGCGGCCCACCGCCTCCCGGTAGGAGCCCGCGAGCAGGCCGGAGACGACGCTGTTGAGGTAGTGCACGACGACCGGCCGCACGTGCCCGCTGCCGTACTGGTGGTCCAGGTCGACCAGCGCCTGCGTCATCGCCTTGACGGCCGCCACGTCGGACTGGCCCACGCGGGGGCCCGCGGACCGCGCCACCTGGGCGTCGGGCGCGGAGATCAGCCAGTCGCGGCTGGGCTCGACCAGCGCCGAGGCGGCCACGGACGAGCCGGACAGGAAATCGCGCCGGCCCACGTCGCTGCGCCACAGCTCGCAGACCTGCTCGATGGCCCCCAGCACCGTCGGTGAGAACTGCAGGCCCACACCCGAGGCGAGGTTCTTGCCGTTGGCCATGCCGATCTCGTCGATCGTGACGGTCCGGCCGAGCTTGCGGCCCAGCGCCTCGGCGATGATCGCCGGCGCGCGCCCCCGCGGCTGCTGTCCGCGCAGCCAGCGGGCCACGGACGTCTTGTCGTAGCGCAGGTCGAGACCGTGCTCGGCGCCGCACATGTTGACGCGGCGGGCGAGCCCGGCGTTCGAGCACCCCGCCTCCTGGATGAGCGCCTGCAGCCGTTCGTTCGGCTGCCGCGCGACTAGCGGCCTTGCGGCCATGGGCACTACCCCCTGTGGCTGCGGTGACCGGGGCGGCGGGTGCCCGCCCACACACCGAGTTGACGTGTCTTCCACCGAAAAGTTCCGGCCGAGCAGATCAATGCCCCACGGACCGGCCGAAAATGCGAGGCATGTGAGGATTGCCGATGATTGCCCCGCAATGACGTGCGACGTCGTTCAGAGCCGTGCCATGCCAGGTGATGCCGTGTCATGCCGTGCGGTGCGGTGCGATACGGACGCTGTCCGGGCCGCCGACGGAGAAGCCGCCCCCGCTACCTGGTTACCCGTTCCCACGCTCCTTCCTCCCGCGCGCCCCCGCACATGCACCCATGCGCCCCGAACGCCGAATCGATGCTCCTCCCCCGCGCATTCGGGCGGGCGTAACCCCTGGTGACCGCTAGAGTTGTGTTCATCGTGGAAGAGACCATCGCGGGCGCCGACGTCACTCAAATCCCGAAGCAGCGCGGGGATTCGCTGCTCGAGACCGCTGTTCGCTACGCCGAGGAACGTCATTGGGACGTCTTCCCCGGCACCTGGCTGGAAGCCGTCGACGGGGTGCAGCTCTGCTCCTGCGGCGACGGCGCGTGCGCCGCCCCTGGGGCGCACGCCGCCCGGCCGGACTGGGCGACGCAGGCCACCGGCAGTGCGACGGTCGCGCGCCGGATGTGGCAGAAGCAGCCGACGGCCTCGATCCTGCTGCCCACCGGGCGCACGTTCGACGCGATCTCCGTGCCCGAGACGGCCGGGTTCCTCGCGCTGGCCCGGATGGAGCGCATGGAGCTGACGCTCGGTCCCGTGACCCTGACACCGGACCGGCGCATGCAGTTCTTCGTGCTGCCGGGCGCGTCGGCGAAGGTGCCGGACCTGGTGCGCAAGCTGGGCTGGTCGCTGGGCACCCTCGATCTGGTGACGCTCGGCGAGGGCGCCTACGTGGCCGCGCCGCCCACCCGGTTCGGGTCCCGGGGCGCCGTGCAGTGGGCCTGCCGGCCGACCGCCGCGAACCGTTGGCTGCCGGACGCCGAGGAGTTGATCTCGCCTCTCGCCTACGCGTGCGGGCGGGATCGGTAGGGCGCGTCCCGCGCCGCGTGCGTAGGGTTCGTGCATGACGTCCGTACGCGTGCGCAACCTCTGGAAGCGGTTCGGTCAGCAGGTCGCCGTCGCCGGGATCGATCTCGACCTTCCCTCGGGCAAGTTCATCGGGCTGGTCGGACCGAACGGAGCCGGGAAGACCACCACCCTGTCGATGGTGACCGGGTTGCTGCGGCCCGACCAGGGATCCGTCGAGGTCGTCGGGCACGACGTGTGGCGGGATCCCGTGGAGGTGAAGGCCCGGATCGGGGTCCTCCCGGAAGGGCTGCGCCTGTTCGAACGGCTGTCCGGGCGGGAACTGCTGTCCTACAACGGCCGGTTGCGGGGGCTGCCCGGCGCCGAGGTCGACCGTCGGGCCACCCAGCTCCTCGACGTCCTCGACCTGGCCGGCGCCCAGCACAAACTCGTCGTCGACTACTCGACCGGCATGCGCAAGAAGATCGGGCTCGCGGCCGCCCTGCTCCACAACCCCGAAGTGCTCTTCCTCGACGAGCCGTTCGAGGGCGTGGACCCGGTGTCCGCGCAGATCATCCGGGGGGTGCTGGAGCGGTACACGGCGTCCGGGGCGACGGTCGTGTTCTCCTCCCATGTGATGGAGCTCGTCGAGTCGCTGTGCGACTGGGTGGCGGTGATGGCGGCGGGGCGCATCCGGGCGCACGGCACGCTGGAGGAGGTGCGGGGATCCGCGCCCTCGTTGCAGCGGGCGTTCCTCGAACTCGTCGGGGCGCAGGGCCGGGACACCGGCTCCGACCTCGACTGGCTGGGCGGGGCGAGCCGTTGACCGCCCCCACCGCCGCCCGGGCCGCTGTGACGGCCGGCTCCGCGCCGGGCCTCGTCGCCACCGTCGTCCGGCTGAAGCTGTCCCTGCTGCGCAACGGGCTGCGGCAGTCGAGCGGGCGGCGGGCCGCGTACGTCGCCTCCGCCGTCGTCACCCTGCTGTTCGCCGCGCTGCTGGTGCTCGGCCTGACCGCCCTGCGGGGGCACGCGCACGCCGTGTCGCTGGTGGTGCTGCTGGTGGCGGTGTTCGGCCTGGGCTGGGCGGTGATGCCGCTGTTCTTCCCCGGCGGCGACGAGACGCTCGACCCGACCCGGCTGGTGATGCTGCCGCTGCGCCCCCTGCCCCTGGTGCGGGCGCTGCTGGCGGCCTCGCTGGTGGGCATCGGCCCCCTGCTCACGCTGCTGATGCTGGCCGGCTCCGTGGTGGCGGTGGCGCACGGGCCGGCGGCCTGGACGGTGGGGGTGCTCGCCGTGGCGCTCGCCCTGCTGGTGTGCGTGGCGCTGGCGCGCACCGTGGCCGCCGCGAACACCCGGCTCCTGACCAGCCGCAAGGGTCGCGATCTGGCGGTGCTGAGCGGCCTGGTCATCGCGGTCGGGGCGCAGGTCGTCAACTTCGGGGCGCAACGGCTCGGCACGTCCGGTCTGGGGGAGCTCGATCCGTTGGCGTCCGTGCTGCGGTGGCTGCCGCCCGCTTCGGCGGTCGGCGCGGTGGACTCGGTGAGCAAGGGGGACCACGGCGTCGCGGCCGCCCAGCTCGCCGTCAGCGCGGCGGCGCTCGTCCTGCTGGTGACGGCGTGGGCGCGGAGTATGACGCGGCTGATGACCTCGCCCGACGGCTCGACCCTGCACGCCGCCGAACCGGTCGCGCGCAAGCGGCGGGGCGGGGCGGGACCGGCGCGGCTGCTGCCGGGCGGGCGCACCGGCACGGTCATGGAACGCAGCCTGCGCTACATCTGGCGGGATCCGAAGACCAAGGCGGCCTGGGTGACGTCACTGGCCATCGGCCTGATCGTGCCCCTGTTCAACGCGCTCCAGGGCACCGGCTCGATCTACTTCGCCTGCTTCGCGGCCGGGATGCTCGGCATCCAGATGTACAACCAGTTCGGCCAGGACACCTCGGCGTTCTGGATGGTCGCCATGACGATCTCGTCCACGCGGGACGCCTACGAGGAACTGCGCGCCCGTGCGCTGGCCCTGCTGCTGATCACCCTGCCGTACGCGACGGCGGTGACCGTGCTGACGACGGCGCTGCTCGGCGACTGGGCGATGCTGCCCGAGGTGCTGGGGCTGTCCCTCGCGCTGCTCGGCGCGATGCTCGCGACGGGCGCGTGGACCTCGGCGCGCTTCCCCTACTCGATCCCGCAGGAGGGCTACAAGAACGTCGCCCCGGGGCAGGCCGGGCTCGCCTGGATCGCGGTCTTCGGCGGCATGGTGTCGGCGGCCCTGCTGTGCGCGCCCGTCATCGCGGTGACGATCTGGCTCAACGTCAGCGCGGGCGGGGACGCGTGGACGTGGCTGCTGCTGCCGGGAGGGGCGGTGTACGGCGCGGGCATCACCTTCCTGGGGCTGCGGCTGGCCGCACCGCGCACGGCGGCGCGTCTGCCGGAGATCCTGGCGGCCGTGAGCAAGGGCTGACGGCCCCGACGGCCTCCCGCGCCGGTCCGGCCGCCGCGGCTCCACCGGTCGGCCGCCCCCTCCGGCCCGGCGGCCCCTCCGGTCCCGCCGGGGGGCGCGGGCTCCTGCTCAGGGGGCGTCGGGGGTGAGCACCGCGTCGAGGAAGGGCTCGATCGCCGTGCGCCATCCCTCCGGCTGGTCGTAGTGGACGAGGTGCCCGGCGTCGGCCACCTCGGCGTACTCGCCGCGCGGCAGGACGCGCACCATCTCCTGCGCCTCGGCGCGGCCCAGCTCGCCGTCCAGGCCGCGCACGACCAGGGCGGGGCAGCGGACCTGGGTCAGCTCCTCCCAGTGCGCGTCGTAGACCCAGGTCTCGCGGGACTTGAGCATCTGCTCGGGCTCGAAGACGGGACGCCAGCCGTCCGGCGACTCGTGCATCGCCTCCGCGTAGAACTCGCCCCGGGACGGGTTCGGGCGCTCCACCCAGGGGTCGTCCTCGCCGAACCACTTGCGGACGTCGGCGAGGGTGGCGAAGGGGAGCGGCCAGGAGGCGAACCAGTCGGCCCACTCGCGCTGCGAGGCCGCTCCGAGCGCCGAGGCCCGCATGTCGCAGACGACCAGGCCGCGCACCAGGTCGGGGCGCTTGGCCGCGAGCTGCCACGCGGTGAGCGCGCCCATGGCGTGCCCGATGAGGACGGCCGGGGCCAGCCCGAGCTGCTCGAGGGCGGCCTCCGCGTCCTCGACGTAGGCCTCGCGGGTGAACGCGGCCTGCGGCGGCTTCTCGCTCTGCCCGTGGCCGCGCTGGTCGAGGGCGACCGCCCGGTGCCGCTCGGACAGCCAGCGGGCGGTGGACGCCCAGTGCGAGGCCCGGCCCATCAGGCCGTGCAGTAACAGGACCCCGGAGGTCCGCTCGGGTTCCGCGGGCCGCGGCCGCCCGCCGGAGGACTGCGCCGGGATCCCCTTGGGCGGGTCCCCGAACTCCCAGGCCGCCAGACGTACGCCGCCCGCCCCCGTCACGTCGATGCGTCGCGCCATAGGTCCTGGCACCCCCTAGCCGTCGTACCGCTGCGCTGTCGATGCTCCGTACCGCTTCGATCACCCGCAGGCTATCGAATGCCCTTTCGAGAATGACACTCTCCGCGCACAACACCCCTCGTTCGAGTGACCACCCTCAAGGAATGATCCCCGTCGCCGAGGGGAGATCTTCAGCGGGAGGCGGACCGCTCGGGGAAAACGGTCCGAGGGGAATGACCCTGAGAGCTCGGGGCTCCGGGTCAGCACAGGGGAGGACAGGCCCCGGCGCCGCACGGCGTCGGGGCCCTCCCTTGCTTCGCGGCACACCATCCCGGCCCCCTCAGGTCATATGCCTCACGCGACAGCCTGGCACGACAAGCGCCGCCGCGCTGCGATTCGACACAGGGAATCCCCGATTCGACGAGATCGACGGCGCGCCACAACTTCCCCGTCGGCCCCAGGAGTTGAACAAGGCTCAGGCTCAGGAGGATGCCCCCGGGCAGGCCGGGCGCCCTGGGCGGGCCGGCTCCTCGCCCCGCTTCCCGCCCCGGCCCCGCGCCCTACCGCTTCGCGACGAACACGTGCGACGCGACGTCCGACTCCAGCTCCGCGGCCTCGCCGCCGCTGCCCACCAGCACACCGCCCGGCGACTCCGTCACGCTCACCACCGAGCCCGGCTGCACCCCGGCGCGGCGCAGCGTGTACATCAGCTGCGCGTCCGTCTGGATCGGCTCGCCGATCCGGCGCACGACGACCGTCTTGCCCTCCGAGCCCGGGTCGAGATCGGCCAGCGAGACCATGCCCTCGTCCAGGAACGGGTCCGCGCCGTCCTTCTCGCCCAGCTCCTCCAGGCCCGGGATCGGGTTGCCGTACGGCGACTCCGTGGGGTGGCGCAGCAGCTCCAGGACCCGCCGCTCCACCGCCTCGCTCATCACGTGCTCCCAGCGGCACGCCTCCGCGTGGACCTGCTCCCACTCCAGTCCGATCACGTCGACGAGGAGACACTCGGCGAGACGGTGCTTGCGCATCACGCGCGTGGCCAGCCGGCGGCCCTCGTCCGTGAGCTCCAGATGGCGGTCGCTGGCCACCGCGACCAGTCCGTCGCGCTCCATGCGCGCCACCGTCTGGCTGACCGTCGGGCCGCTCTGGTCGAGCCGCTCGGCGATCCGGGCACGCATGGGGATCACACCTTCCTCCTCCAGCTCGAGGATGGTGCGGAGATACATCTCCGTGGTGTCGATCAGTCCGGACATTCGTGCCCCTCGATTAGCTCTGCCGAAAAGCTCGACCGCTCTACGGCGCGTGCGCTGGCCCTGCACCCAATTCTGCCGGATACCACTGACAAGCGTGCCTCGCCGTCCGAACGCGCGGGCCGCTTCCCGGGCCTTGCGGCCGCACCCGGAGCGTCCCGCGCCCCCACCCGCGCCCCCGTCCACGCCCCCCGCGGCCGTCGGCGCCGGCCGTATTGACAGCGCACTGGTCCAGACCGCACGGTGATCCGCGACACGGACAGCGACACCTCCACCGACACGGCAAAGGGGCCCCTCGGATGAGCGACCGCAAGCTCGCCGCCCAGTTCTTCGACGCCGCCGTCGCCCTGCTGCAACGGGTCCGCGACGAGGAGGCCGAGGCCGTCGACGCCGCCGGCACGCTCCTCGCCGACACCGTGGCCGCCGGCGGCCGCCTCTTCGCCTTCGGCGCGGGACACTCCTCGCTCGCCGCCCAGGACGTCGTCTACCGGGCGGGCGGCCTCGCGCTCATGAACCTGCTCGTCGTGCCCGGCGTCGTCGGCGTGGACGTCGTCCCCGCCACCCTCGGCTCGGCCCTCGAACGCGTGGAGGGGCTGGCCGGCGCCGTCCTCGACACCTCGCCGCTGCGCGCGGGCGACGCCCTCGTCGTCGTCTCCCTCTCGGGCCGCAACGCGCTGCCCGTGGAGATGGCGCTGAACGCCCGCGCCCTGGGCGTGAAGGTCATCGGCGTGACCTCGGTCGCCTACGCGACGCAGACCACGTCCCGCCACGTCACCGGAACGTTCCTGAAGGACCACTGCGACGTCGTCCTCGACTCGAAGATCGCGGTCGGCGACGCCGAGCTCGCCCTCGACACCGTCCCCGCGCCCTTCGCGCCCGCCTCCACGGTCGTGACCTCCGCCCTCATGCAGGCCGTCCTGGCCACCGCGGCCGGCGCCCTCGCCGAACGCGGCATCGAGCCCCCGCTGCTGCGCTCGGGCAACGTCGACGGCGGCCACGAATGGAACGGCCGGATCCTGGACGAGTACCGGGACCGCATCTTCTACCGGCACTGACCCGGACCCGCCCAC
>NZ_JAHHIT010000076.1 GCF_024539675.1 Streptomyces hilarionis
GGTCATCGAGGCGGCGGGCGTCGACCTCACCGTCCTGCACACGCCCGGGCACGCGCCCGGCGCGGTGTGCCTGCACGACCCGGGGCTCGGGGTGCTGTTCACCGGCGACACCCTGTTCCAGGGCGGCCCCGGCGCCACCGGCCGCTCCTACTCCCACTTCCCGACGATCATCACGTCCATCAGGGACCGGCTGCTCGCCCTCCCGCCCGAGACGCGCGTGCTGACCGGACACGGGGACGAGACCACCATCGGGGCCGAGGCCCCGCACCTGGAGGAGTGGATCGCCCGCGGGCACTGACCCGGCGGCGCGCGGCGCGCCGGGCGGCCCGGCGCCGACCGGGTGAGAGCCGCCGAAAGGCGACAGAAGACGTCCGGCTTTCCCTGGACCATCGAGGCGACACCACTGCCGCGAGGACACGGGAACAGGGAGGCCGGACATGTCTGGGCCGTTGCAGGACAGGATCGCACTGGTGGCGGGGGCCACCCGGGGCGCGGGACGGGGCATCGCCGTGGAACTGGGGGCGGCCGGCGCCACCGTCTACGTCACCGGACGCACCACGCGCCAGAGGCGCTCGGAGTACGACCGCCCCGAGACGATCGAGGACACCGCCGACCTCGTCACCGAGGCGGGAGGCCGCGGTGTCGCCGTCCCCACCGACCACCTCGACCCCGCCCGGGTCCGCGACCTCGTCGACCGCATCGCACGGGAACAAGGCCGCCTCGACGTCCTCGTCAACGACATCTGGGGCGGCGAGCACCTCTTCGAATGGGACACCCCGGTCTGGGAGCACGACCTCGACAACGGACTGCGGCTGCTCCGCCTCGCCGTGGAGACCCACGCCGTCACCAGCCACCACGCGCTCCCGCTGCTGCGGCGGCCGGGCGGCCTGGTCGTCGAGATGACCGACGGCACCGCCGAGTACAACCGCGACGCCTACCGCGTGAACTTCTTCTACGACCTCGCCAAGTCGTCCGTCCTGCGCATGGCGTTCGCCCTCGGCCACGAGCTCGGCCCCCGCGGAGCCACCGCCGTCGCGCTCACCCCGGGCTGGCTGCGCTCGGAGCTGATGCTCGATCAGTTCGGCGTGCGCGAGGACAACTGGCGGGACGCCCTCGACCGCGTCCCGCACTTCGCCATCTCCGAGACGCCCCGCTTCGTCGGCCGGGCCGTCGCCGCACTCGCCGCCGACCCCGGCGTCGACCGCTTCAACGGCCGGTCCCTCTCCAGCGGCGGACTCGCCCGTGAGTACGGCTTCACCGATCTCGACGGGAGCCGCCCGGACGCCTGGCGCTATCTGGTCGAGGTCCAGGACGCGGGCAAGCCGGCGGACACCACCGGCTACCGCTGAGCCGCGGCCCCCGCCCACCCGTCCGGCGTCCGCCGGGTGAGCGGGCGTCATCGCCGCCACCGCCGTCACCGCCGTAGCCGTCCCGTACCAGTGACCGCCCCGGCCGTGACGGCGGTGGCGGTCCGCCGTAGGCTGCCCGGCGGGCGCGGGGCGGCGCCGGGCCGGACGGGGCGGTGAAGTTCACCGTTTCGTCACAGCCTGCGTCGGAGTACAACCGCCGCCCGCGCACAGCGGTCTACCACTGCGAGAACGACACACCATGCCAGGGAGAGGGCAGCCATGGGGGACATACGCAGACGAGGAGTCGTCGCGCTGGGGGTCACCGGACTCGTAGCACCGCTGACGCTCGCGCTGGGCGCGGGGCCGGCACAGGCCGCGAGCTGTACGACGCAGGCCGGGCCGTACCAGAAGCAGGTGGAGAAGTTCCTCGGCCGGCCCGTGGACGGCAGGCAGTCCGGCGCCGACTGCACTGCCATCCGCGCCTTCCAGAACAAGCACGGCATCACGCCCAACATCGGCTACGCCGGGCCCGTCACCTGGGGCGTGATGGACCTGATGAACAAGCAGAAGGCGGTCGGCAACAAGCCCAACAAGGCGGGCACCTGCCCGACCAACAAGGGCCGCATCGCCTGTGTGAACCTCACCCTCCAGATCAGCTGGATCCAGGACGGCAGCCGCCTCGTCTACGGGCCGGTCCCCGTGCGCACCGGCCGTGACGGGTACGAGACCCGCACCGGCCTGAAGAAGATCTACTGGCGCCACCTGAACCACGTCTCGAACATCTACAACGTGCCCATGCCGTACAGCCAGTTCTTCGACGGCGGGCAGGCCTTTCACTCGGTCGGCCTGAGCATGTGGAACCCGCCGGGCTCCCACGGCTGCGTCAACATGACGTCGACGTCCGCCAAGAAGTACTGGTCGCTGCTGAAGACCGGCGACGACGTCTTCGTCTACGGCCGCAAGCCGGGCACCTGAGACCGCACGCTCCTGAGACGGCCCGGGCGCCCGGCGGCCCGGGCGTCACGCCTCGGGGGCGTCCCCGAAGTCGGGTATGTCCAGCCTTCTCCCGCCCTGCCGTGCCGAGTCGTGCGCGACGATGCCCGGCAGGGTGTAGCGGGCCGCGACCCAGGCGTTGACGGACGGCAGGGTGCGCGAGGCCACCGCGGTCACGAAGTCGTCCACCAGGAAGTGGTGGCTGCCCTCGTGGCCGTTGTGCATCGTGTCGAACTCCCGGGGCAGCCGTGAGCGGTCGTGCACCGGCGCGGAGCCCGAGGTGAAGGCGGCCCGCAGCTCGGGTGCGACGTGCCGCAGCGAGGGGTCGTCGGGGGACAGCGTCCGCTTGGGTTCCAGCAACTCGCTGATGTCCTGCACGCCGCTCTTGTCCTGCCACAGCGCCACCGTCGCGAGCTGCTCCATGCTCGCCTCCGTGCCGAAGAAGCGGAACCGGGACTCGCGGATGTGGGAGGGGTAGCCCACCCGCCGGAACTCGTTCGTGCGGAACGAACCGCCGCCCGCCACCTCGAACAGGGCGGTCGCGTTCGAGAAGTCGTTGCCGAAGCGGCTCACCTCCTTGTCGAAGACGCCGTCGCCGCGCTCGTCGACGACGCCGATCGCCGACACGCTCACCGCGTGCGTGCGCCAGGCCCCGAGCACCCCGCCCACCGAGTGCGTCGGGTACAGCAGCGGGGGATAGCTCGCGGTGGCCTTCCAGTCCTCGCCGCCGCTGTACCGGTACGCGTCGTAGAACCCGAGGTCCATGTCGTGGACGTAGTCGCCCTCGGCGTAGAAGATCCGGCCGAAGGCGCCCTCGGCGATCCGGTTGCGCGCGTGCACGGTCGCCGGGTTGTACTGGCTCGTCTCGCCCATCATGTACGTCAGGCCCGTCTCCCCGACGGCGTCGATGATCGCCGCGATCTCCGCCACGCTGATCGCCATGGGGACCGCGGAGTACACGTGCTTGCCGGCGTTCAGGCCGTCGAGGACCAGCGGGCCGTGCGTCCAGCGCTGGGTGAAGACGGCGACCGCGTCCACCGCGTCCGACGCGAGCATCGCCTCGTACGACGGGAAGACCCCCGTGAGGCCCTCGGCCGCGGCGAGCCGCTCGGCCCGTTCGGGGAGCAGGTCGGTGACGTACACGTCGCCGACGCCGGGATGGGCCAGGAACAGCCTGGCGAACTGGCCGGAGAACTGTCCGGCGCCGACGATGCCGAGCGAGAACGTCATGGTGCGCGTGCCCTTCACTGGTCGGGAACCAGGGTGATCCGGCCCGGCACTTACTTTTGAGGTGAAAGAATCCTGGCGTCAAGAGGCGGGCGTGATTCTTCTCCGGCGACTTCCATCGGCGATCCAGCCTCTAGAGTGGGCGGATTAGTTCCATCGCGGAAAGAAGTCCGTGTGATCCCGGGGCCCGTGAGATCCGGGTGGTCCGGATGAGCCGGGCGGGAAGGTGACCTCGTGACCGCAGGAAGCGCCGGCTGGCCGCCGCTCAGCGCGGGGGAGCGTTCCGTGGCGATCGAGGTGCTCGTCAACGGACCGCTCTCGCGCACCGAGCTGTCGCGGCGGCTGAGTCTGTCCGCGGGCAGCCTCACCCGGCTGACCAAGCCGCTGATCGAGTCGGGCCTGCTGGTCGAGGCGCCCGCGCCGGCCGCCGCGGCCGAGACCCGGCAGGGCCGCCCCTCGCGACCGCTCGACGTGGTCGCCGGATCCCGCTCGTTCATCGGGTTCAAGATCACCGAGGACACGGTGTACGGCGTCGTCACGACCCTCAGGAGCGAGGTGATCGCCCGCCACGACCGCCCGCTCGTCTCACGGGAGCCGGCCGAGGTCGTCCGGTCGCTGGGTGAGATGGCCGGCGAACTGGCCCGCGCCCACCCGGGCCTGGAGGGCATCGGCATCGGTGTGGGCGGGCTCGTCCGCGACCGCGCCGTCGTGGCGGACTCGCCCTTCCTCGGGTGGCGTGACGTCCCGCTGGCCGCGCTCGTCGGGGAGCGCACCGGGCTGCCGGTCGTCGTCGAGAACGACGTCGCCGCGCTGGTGGAGGCCGAGACCTGGTTCGGCGCCGGTCGCGGCCTCGAGCGCTTCGTGGTGCTGACCATCGGCGCGGGCATCGGCTACGGGCTGGTCCTCGGCGGGCGGCGGGTGCCCTGCGCGGAGGAGGACCGGGGGTTCGGCCGGCACTGGATCCTGGACCCGAACGGCCCGCTCACCCCGGACGGGGAGCGGGGCAGCGCGGTGTCCTTGCTGACCGTCCCCAGCATCCGCTACCAGGTCCAGGCGGCCACCGGCCGGGAGCTGACCTACGAGGAGATCCTCACCCTCGCCGCCGAAGGCGAGCCGATGGCCGCCCGGGTCGTGGACGAGGCGGCCCGCGCCCTGGGCGTGCTGGTCGCGCAGATCGCCAACTTCGTCATGCCGCAGAAGATCCTGCTGGCCGGCGAAGGCGTCGGCCTGATGGATGTCGGGGGCGCGACGGTGGAGCGGACCGTCCGCGCCCACCGGCACCCGCTGGCCGACCCCGTGGCGCTGGAGACGAAGGTCTCGGACTTCCACGACTGGGCCCGCGGGGCCGCGGTGCCGGCGATCCAGGTGCTGGTGCTGGGGGCGGCGCGGGGCGGAGCGTCCGCGGTGCCGGCTCCGCCGGCCGGATGAACGGTGCTCAAGGGGTTGACAGATGGACGTGATCAGTAACACGTCCGATATGTCAGATTCATTGGGGATGACTCACGCGGCCTTCACGCCGGACGCCCTAAGATTCACATCATGTCCACCACTGTTGAAACCCGCTCCGAGCGATCGGCGGCCGAGGTCAACGAGGAGATCCGGGCCCTGTGGTTCCGGTCGGGCGGGACACTGAGCGTCGAGCAGCGCGAGGAGTACCAGCGGCTCGTCCTGGAGTGGGCCGCCGCTCCGCCGCCCGTAGAGGCGGCCTGACGGCCGACCCGGCCGCACGGCCTGCCGCGGGGCCGCTCCCCGCGGCCCCGCCCCGAACGATTCCCGGGCTCACCCCCAGGTCGCCGAGTAGTAGCGCTGGTAGGCCTTGCGGTCCTGCTCGGCGCGGAAGTACCGGGTCGCCACCAGAGCGACCATGCTGCCCGCGATGACCAGCAGACCGGGGCCGATGTTCCTCGGGTCGGTGAGCCGGGCGGCCAGCGACACCTCGCCCCCCGCGCCCGTCACCGGCGTCGTCAAGCCGGGAGAGGCGGAGCCCGGAGCGATCGCCGCCTGGGTGGGGGACGACGTCGGCGCGGGCCCGGCCGACGACGCCTGCTTGCCGCCCTGGGCGCCGGCCGACGGAGCGGCCACGATCAGCTGGACGCCGCCGAGCTCGGCCAGCGCGTCCGTGACCGGCTGGAAGAACGTCGTGCCGCCCGTCTTGCAGTCGCCGCTTCCGCCCGAGGTGACGCCGAGGGCGATGCCGTCGGAGAACATCGGGCCGCCGCTGTCGCCCGGCTCGGCGCACACGTTCGTCTCGATGAGCCCGCCGACCGTGCCCTCCGGGTAGTTCACCGTCGCGTCCAGGCCGGTGACCTGGCCGTCGTGCAGCCCGCTGGTGCTGCCGCTGCGGAACACCCGCTGGCCCACGGCCGCCTCGCCGGCGCCCGTGATGCGCACCCCGTTGCCGTTGCCGATGGCCACGACGTCGGCGCCGTCGCCCGCCTTGCCGCTCGCGTACTGCACCAGGGAGAAGTCGTTGCCGGGGAAGTTCGACTGGACCGTCTGGCCCACCTGCCGTTCGGCCTGGTTGTCGGCGAACCAGGTCGACCCGTTGGGTCCGCAGTGCCCGGCGGTGAGGATGAAGTCGCTCGTGCCGTTCGTCACGTTGAAGCCCGCCGAACAGCGCCCGCCGGTCGACAGGATGGGCTGCGCGCCGTTGATCCGGGTGGTGAACTCACCGGCGGTGCGCTCCATGCGCACGAAACTGCCGATCCCGGCGGCCGTGTCCGACAGCCGCGACCAGTCGGCGGCCGACACCGTCCTGTCGGCCTGCACGACGACCTGGTTGGTCCGGTAGTCCATCACCCAGGCGGTGCCGGGCACCTTCGGCGCCGACCGCAGGGTCGCCGTGGCCGACTTCAGCTCGTTCATGCTGTGCGAGACGACCTTCGCCTCGGCCCCCGCCGCGCGGACGGCGTCGGCCGACTCCTCGTCGGTGACCGCGACCACCGGCCGTCCGTCGTCCGCGAGCCAGGTTCCCGCCGTGCGCGCGGTCCCGAGCTTCTTCACGAGCGCCGCCCCAGGATTGCTGACCACGGGCTCGGCGGCGCTGCGCACCGTCGCCGTGGCGGCGGGCGGTTCGCTCGCCATGGCCGCCTGCGTGACCATGGCCCCTCCCAGGAGGAGTCCGCCGACCGCCGCCAGCCGGGTCACTCGCCGGACGGTCCGTCGTCGTACGTGCCTCATGCATGGCTCCCGAAACCTTCAACGCGCGGTCTCAACACCGCGGGGCACTCCGGTCGTTGAGCGCCCTCACCAGGGATACGTGCCGGGTCCCGGCAATGTTCAGCGGGGAAGCGATCACCTCGCGCCTACACTGCGGACATGGACGAGAAGGCGATCGACCGGCTGGCCGCGGGCAAGTACCTGCTGATCACCAGCTACCGGAAGAACGGGACCGGCGTCGCCACCCCCGTCTGGGTGGTCCGCGACGGCGACGCGCTCGGGGCCTGGTCGGCCGCGGACGCCTGGAAGGTCAAGCGGATCCGGGCCCGCGGCGACGTGCTCGTCGGCCCGTGCGACGTCCGCGGGAAGCCCACCGGCGAACAGGTCCCGGCGAGGGCGGAGATCTGCGACGCGCCGACCACCGCACGCTACCGCTCGTTGCTCGCCCGCAAGTACGGCGTGGTGGGCCGGCTCACCCTGCTCGGCAGCAGACTGCGTCGCGGCCAGGACGGGACCGTGGGGATCCGCATCACGCTCTGAGACAGGGCCGGGGGGCGCAGCGCCAGGGGGCACGGACCACGCGGTCCGTGCCCCCTGCCGTCCCACGGTCTTCCTGCCTCCCTGTCGCTCGGTCCCTCACTCCCTCAGTCGGTCAGGTGCGCGCGCTGTGCGCTACGGCGCGTCCACGACCGTTCCGGTCGCGGTCGGGGCGCCCGGCAACGGACCGCCCGACTCGTCCGTCAGGGTCAGGCGCACCGACTCCTCGGGCTCGGCCACCTGGTCCTTCACCGTCGGGATGGCGAACTCGGCGCTCGTGGCGCCGGCCGGTATCTCGGGTCCGACGTACATCTCCACCTGGGACAGGGGGAGTTCGGGGTCGGGCTGCCGTCCGGAGACGTCCTCCAGCCACCGCGGGTCCACGTCCTTGGTGGACAGCTCCGCCCCTTCGACCACCGGCAGCAGCCGCAGCGGGAACCACTGGGCGACCTCTGCGGGCGCGGAGAGCGAGATCCGCCAGGTCAGCGGCTCACCCTCGGTCGCCCGGACGGCGGGCGTCAGGGTCACCGCCGGCGCCGGGTCGTCGTTGCGGGCCGTGACCCCGCCCCGCGAGGAGCCGACGACCGCGCCGCGCACGGCCTTCACGAGCAGGTTGTGCTCCTCGTCGGTGCCGAAGAGCGTGTCGCCCTTCACCCGGACCGGCACGTCGATGGGCAGGACGCCGGGCCGGACCTTCACCACCTTCTCCGTCGCCCGCCCGGTCCGCGGGTCGACCACGTAGAAGCGGGCCGTGCCGACGCCGTGCCCGGACACGCGGACCGGGACGTGGTAGGTGCGGACGCCGGAGTCGCCCTCCTTCACCGTGAGCCGCCCGACGTCGACGCGCGGCAGGGCCGCCGCCTTCACCGCGGGCGTGCCGGGCGCCCAGCCCCAGGCGTCCATGAACCACGCCTGCCCGGACGCCGAACGCGGCGTCAGGGAGAGCGACCTGACGTGCCGCAGGTCGAGTCCGGCGCGGGTCGCCGCGGTCAGCGGCACCCGCAGTTCGCGCGCCCAGTAGGAGGCCGTGCGCGCCGAGCCGGGCAGCCCGTCGGCGGTGATCCGCCCGAGGTCGGCACGCCGGCCGGCGGTGTCGGTGACGGCCACGTCCAGCGCCGTGCCGGTGGAGTTCGGCGGCACGAACACGCGCAGCGCCAGGCTTCTGGCCCCGGCGAGGGAGACCGGCGCGCCGGACGTGATCCTCGTCGGCCTGCCCGGCGCGGACCAGCGCAGGGCCACGGCGCTCTTGGCGCTGTCCGTCTCCAGGTCCCACCAGCCGAAGTGCGGGGACATGCCGAGAGCGTCCTCGCCCAGACAGGCCCGGGCCGGGTCGGAGTCGGCGCGGCAGACGCGACCGCCGGTCACCTTCACCCCGCCGTCCGGGAGGAAGCCGCCCGAGCGCCGGGCGCCGACCGCGTGCGTCAGGACGCGGGCCGGGCCCGCGGAGGGCGCGCGCCGCCCGGTGCCGTCCAGCAGCGGGCGCACCCGGTCGTCGCCGCCGACGAACAGCCGGGCGGCGGCCGCGATGTAGGTCGCGCCGGCCTGGTGCTGCTGCTCGGCGCTCAGCCGGGTCCGGGCGCCGGTCGAGCAGACCGGGTCCGGCTCCTCCGGCGAGTCGTAGAAGTCGTCCGAGGCCGGGGCCTCGGCCTGGCCCGGCGTCCACTCGCTGTTGAAGAAGTTGTGGTTGGCGCCGATCACGTAGACCGCGCTGTGCAGGGCGGTTCCGCGGCCGACGCCGCGCGTCCCGTCGAGGTAGGTCTCGCCCTCGAGGTCGGAGACGTCGCCGTCGCAGCCGGGCAGGATCGTCGTCGAGGGGACGTCGGCGACCGGATTCTGGCCGAAGATCGTCGGTCCGATGAGCACGGTTCCGCGGATCTTCCAGCGGACCGGGCCCCGGTAGCCGTCCTGGGCGGCCGGCGGCGGGTAGAGGCTGTCCATCGCCGCGCGGTTGACGCCCTCGCCGCCGCGCGAGTGGCCCACGAGCAGCACCCTGGACAGGTCGGCCCGGGGCGCGTCGCGCACCACGGCCGGGGCGCCGCCCGGGTGGGCGGCCCAGTCGGCCCAGCGGGCGAGGTGGCGGCGGACCAGGGAGGAGCGGCCCTGGGCGCCGGCGTCCTCGGCCGCCCAGTCCTGGCCGTTGATGCCGTTGGCCGCGATCGAGACGGTGACGTATCCCTGGGAGGCGAGCAGCTGTTGGTCCTTGAGATAGCCCTTGTGGCTGGGTATCTCCTTCGTCCCCGCGGGACAGGGCCAGTCGATGTTCACGTCGTCCTCGGCGCCCGGCTTGTAGCAGGTCGCGTGGCGGCCGTGCAGGAACAGCGCGAGCGGGCGCTTGCCGGTGGCGCCCTTCGGCGCGACCACGACGGCCCGCATCTCGACGGGGCGGGCGTAGCCCGGCAGCTTGACCGGGTTCAGGTCGTACTCGCCGGAGAGCGTGCGGTACGGGCCGGGTCTGCCGGGGTCCACGGCGTTCGCCGCGGGCAGGGCGGGCAGTTGCTGCGCGGTGCGCGCCCGCCCGTGCCCCGCTGCCGACCCGGCGGCGGGCGCGTCCAGCCGTCGCCCGCTCGCGAGCACCTGGAGGTCCTTCAGGGGGGCGCCGCCGGTCGCGTCGAGCGGCAGCCGGAACGTGCGGCCGTCGCTGCCCGGCCGCGGGGCGCCGAGCAGCCGGTCGCCCGCGTGGAACTCCACGCGGGCGTCGCCGGGAGGCACGGGCCGGGGCGAGCGCCACACCAGTTGGCGGGCGGCGCCCTCGCCGGCGATTCGCCATCCCGGCGGCAGCACGCCGTCGGCGGGGGCGGTCAACGGGCTCGGTTCGGACGGTTGTCGGGCTTGTGCCAGTCCCGGTGTTCCCGCCAGGGCCGCCAGGGCGGCCACGGCGGTGACACCTATTCGCCGGGCACGGATCAAGGTCCACTCCTCAGCACTCGGAGCGCGGGGGCCCCGTCCGTACCGGGAGCCCCTCGCCTTCCGAAGGAAGGGAAACCGGATCTGTGGGTTGCCTGTGACGGCGCACCGCGTCCGCGTCGGGACACGAATCCGGACACCGTCGGACGCCGTCGTGAAACGGGCCGCCCTTCCTCGCCGGGACGGACGGGATCTAGTGCCAGGCCCGGTACGGCTCGTCGAGGAGCTGGAAGACCGGCTCGCCGCGCACCGGGTCCTTGACGGTGGACAGGCGGACGCGGTCGCCGCTGTGGATGCCGATGAGCGGGCCCATGACCCGGCCGCGGACGACGAAGCCCTCGGCCATCTCGACGAGCGACACGTTGCGCGCGGCGGGGGTGTTGCGGTGCACCACGGTGGCGTGACGGACCGTCCCGGTGCCCTCGCTGCGCTCGGTGCGCAGGTCGCCGCCCTGGCAGACGGGACACAGCAGACGGTGGTACATGGCGGTGGCGCACCAGGTGCAGCGTTGGAAGAGGAGCGTGTCGCCGTCGGCGCTCGCGCGCTCGAGAAGGCCCGCCGCCGAGCCGGCGGCCTGCTGGACGACGTTTCCTGAGAGGTGGTACACGCGGGTCAACTCCCTGCACTCGGCCGGAAACCACGTGCGCGGCTCACCCGTGCACGGACGTGCCCGGTCGACCGTGCCGCCGTGCACGTCCCACAGAGTATGGCACTCAGTGCCACGCGTAAAGGCACTGCGTACCCCCAAAAAGGGTGGCGGTGGCGCGTGGTCAGTCGCGCCCCAGGGTCGTCTCGATCTCCTGCACCACCCGCCACAGCGGGGCCCCGCGCCGCGCCACGACGACGACGACGTCCTCGGGGCGCTCGACGGTGGCCCGCGGGGGGTTCGCGCGGCCGTCCGGCCGTGCGTCGACGACGGGCGCCGCCGGGGGCGAGCCGAACGCGGACTGCACGTACGCCAGCGCGTGGTCCACGGTGGCGGTCGCCTCGCCCTCGCCGTCCGAACGCAGCCAGGAGCGCAGCGCGTTGTTGTGCGCGGCGACCACCGCGGCCGCGATCACGTCGGCCTCGAGGTCGCCGTCGCGGCGCCCGGCGAAGCGGCCGCGCAGATACTCGGCGAGGGCGCGCTCGTACCGCCAGACCACCGACAGCTCGTACGCCCGCAGTCCCGGCACCTGCTTGGTGAGCCGGTAGCGCTGCACCGAGAACGAGGGGTTCTCCGCGTACATCAGCAGGACCAGCCGGGCGGCGTCGCACACGCGTCGCACCGGCTCGTGCTCCGGCCCGCTCGCGCCGAGGAAGGCGGTCATGTCCGCCAGGCACCGCTCGTGGTCGGGGAAGACCACGTCCTCCTTGGAGGGGAAGTAACGGAAGAACGACCGTCGCCCCACCCCCGCGAGCGTCACGATGTCGTCGACGGTGGTCTGCTCGTAGCCCCGCTCCAGGAACAGCCGGAAGGCCGCCGCGACCAGGGCGTCCCGCATCGGCGGCTTGGCCTCCGCCTTCTCAGTGGCGCTCATGCACGGAACGTAACACCTGAGGCGTCGTCATGGCACTCAGTTCCCTCCCGGGGGGAACCGAGTGCCCTCGGCGTCCGTGACCGCGAGCGTCAGATCCGCTCCGCCGCCTCGACGACGTTCGTCAGCAGCATCGCCCGGGTCATCGGCCCGACCCCGCCGATCGGCGGCGCGAACGACCCGGCGACGTCGCTCACGTCCGGATGCACGTCGCCGAGGATGCCCTCGACCGTGCGGGTCAGCCCCACGCTCAGCACCGTCGCGCCGGGCTTGATCCAGTCGGGCCTGACCATGTGCGCGACGCCGGCCGCGGCCACCACCACATCCGCCTCCCGGGCGTGCGCGGCCGTGTCCTGGGTGGCCTCGTGGCACAGGGTGACCGTGGCGTGCTCGGTGCTGCGGGTCAGCATCAGTCCCAGCGGACGGCCCACGGTGACCCCGCAGCCGATGACGCAGAACTGCTGGCCGGTGATCGGCACGTGGTTGCGGCGCAGCAGGTCGATGATCCCCCGCGGGGTGCAGGGCAGCGGGCCGGGGATGCCCAGCACCAGCCGGCCCAGGTTCGTCGGATGGAGACCGTCGGCGTCCTTGACCGGGTCGATCAGCTCCAGCACGGCATGGGTGTCGATGTGGTCGGGCAGCGGGAGCTGCACGATGAAGCCGGTGCACGACGGGTCGGCGTTCAGCCGCAGCACCGCGGCCTCCACGTCCGCCTGGGAGGCGTCCGCGGGCAGCTCGACCCGGATCGAGGCGATGCCGACCTGTGCGCAGTCGCGGTGCTTGCCGCCGACGTAGGACCGGCTGCCGGCGTCGTCGCCGACGAGGATCGTGCCGAGCCCCGGGGTGACCCCGCGCTCCTTCAACGCCTGCACGCGCAGGGCGAGTTCGCTCTTGATGTCGGCCGCGGCGGCCTTGCCGTCGAGAAGTGTTGCGGTGGTCACGGGAGTCGACGAGCCCTTCGGGAGAAGACGACGGTCCTCTCATCGTACGACCCGTTCGCCCGACCCGGACCAGGCGTCCCGCCCGCCGCAGCCGCCCCGCCCGGACCGGCGCCACCCCCTGACGTAGCCTTTCCGCACCGTTTCGCAGCCCTCCGGGAGACCCGCATGCCCGCCGCCCGCCCCCGTCTCCTCTATGTCACCGACCTGGCCTACCGGGCACGCGGACGCCGTTACGGCGACGAGGACGTCTTCCTCGCCTCCCGCCTGCGCGAGGAGTTCGACCTCGCCCTGTGCCACCCGCTGGACGCGGCCGCGCTGATGGACGCCTTCGACGCCGTGGTCGTCCGCAACAGCGGCCCCGTCCTCGGCTACCGGGAGCAGTACGACGCCTTCCGGGAGCGGGCGCTGCGCGAGGGCGTGCGGGTGTACAACCCGCTCACCGGCCGCGCCGACATGCTCGGCAAGCAGTACCTCCTCGACCTGAGCGCCGAGGGCCACCCGGTGATCCCGACGGTCGACCGCCCCGAGGACCTGCACCTGCTGCCCCCGGCCGACCGCTACGTCGTCAAGCCCAGGCTCGGCGCCGACTCGGCAGGCCTGCGGGTCGTCGGCCCGGAGGCCCTGTCCGCGCTGGCCGACGGCTCCACGCTCGTCCAGCCGTGCGTCGACTTCCGCTACGAGGTCTCCTTCTTCTACGTCGACCACGACTTCCAGTACGCGCTGTACGCCCCGCACCCGGACCGCCGCTGGCAGCTCGAACCGTACGAGCCGACCGTGCGCGACCTGGAGTTCGCCCGTCGCTTCGTCGACTGGAACGACCTCGCGCACGGCATCCAGCGCGTCGACGCCTGCCGCGCTCCCGACGGGGAGCTGCTGCTGGTGGAACTGGAGGACCTCAACCCGTACCTGTCGCTGGACGCCGTCGACGACGCCGGACGCGACGCGTTCGTCGCCGCGACGATCCGCTCCCTGCGTCGCTTCCTCGCCGGGTGAGCCCCCGGGCCGGGGCGGCCGGGGCGCCGAAGGGCGCCGGGGTGAACCCGGCGGCCCGCCCGCCCGTATCTCTCCCGGGGGACCCACGGGAGGGAGACGAGCGTGCCGACACCGGAGGAACCCGGGAAGCCGCACGAACGCCCGGTCCTGGAACCCATCCGGGTCCTGCGACCGCGCAACACCGACGCCCTCGCGGAGCTGATCCGCGAGATGACCGAGCCGGACCGGGACGCCGGCGCGTACGAGGCGATCCCGCTGACGCCGTCGGCGGGAGGCGAGGCGGAGACGGAGGAACTCCCGCCGGTCGCCGCGCCCACGACGACGGCGACGCCCACGCCGACGACGCCCCGCGGGGGCTCGGACTGGGCGAGCGAGCGCGGCGGGCCCCGCCCCGCGCCCCGGCGCGCCCGCAGGGACCCCGGCGTCCCGCGCGGCGGGCCGGCGGCGCCGGGGCGGGGTGCGCCGGCAGCGGCTCGGGCGGCTCGCGACGGGCGGACGGGCGCCCGCGCGGCCCGGACCGACTCCGACGCGGGCCTGCGGCGCGGCGCGATCATGGTGGGCGTGTGCGCCGCGGCGCTGGCCGGGTTCGCCGGGGCGCTCCTGCTGCCGGGCCGGGGCGGCGAGGCCGCCGCGGAGACGGTCCCGCCGTCGGCCTCGGCCCCCGCGTCGACGCCGTCCGTCGCCGCGACCCCGTCCGCCGACCCCGACGGGGCCGGCACGCTCCGGGAGGGCGACAGCGGTCCGCAGGTGACCGACCTCCAGCGCCGGCTGCTGCGCATCCCGAACGTCTACGACCACGGCCCCACCGACGGCCGTTACAGCGCCGTCCTCACCGAGGCCGTGGCGCGCTTCCAGCTCTGGTACGGCATCCGCGGCGACGAGAGCGGCGTCTACGGCGACGACACCCGCCGCGACCTGGAGTCCCGCACCGGCGCACACACCGGATGACGACGGACTGCGGCCGTGGGCTGCGGGTCGTGGGTCCGGAAGAGCCGGAGTGACCGGGGCGTGCGGGGGGCCTTCGTCGCCGTCCGCTAGCGCTCGCCGTCGCGAGGGAGCTGGATGTCGCACACGCAGACGTCGTCGCGGCCCTCGGGGTCCAGCAGGGCGCCGAGCAGCCGCTTGAGCGGGGCCGGGGCGGACGGGCCGTCGGGCCCGGCGGCGTCGGCCAGGCGTTCCAGGCCCAGGTCGATGCTCTCCGCGGGCCGTTCGACCAGGCCGTCGGTGTAGAGCAGCAGCCGGTCGCCCGGCTCCAGGACGACCTCCGCCTCCTCGTAGCGGGGAGCGTCGGTGGCGCCGAGCAGCATGCCGTAGGGACGCTCCAGGTAGCGCGCCTCGCCGTCGCGTACCAGCAGCGGCGGCGGGTGCCCGGCCTGCGCCCACACCAGCCGGTTGTCGCGGGGGCTGTAGCGGGCCATGACCATGGTCGCCGAGCCGTGCGGGTCGCGGGAGTGCAGCAGCAGGGCGTTGAGCCGCGAGAGGGCCCCGGTCAGCGACGACCCGGTGATGATCATGCCCTTGGCGGTGAAGCGCAGCAGCGCCATCGCGGCGACGGCGCCCATCCCGTGCCCGGCCACGTCGCCCACCACGAACAGCGCGTCGCCGTCGGGCAGTTCGATGGCGCTGAACCAGTCGCCGCCGACGTTGAGGCCCGCCTGGGCCGGCAGGTAGGCGATGTCCACGCGCAGTCCGGCCAGCTCCACGGGCTGCTTGGGCAGGGGGAGCAGCGCGTCCTGGAGCCGGGCGGCCACGGTGCGTTCGGCCTGGAGCACCCCGTGCTGGGTGAGCATGGCCCGTTCGCTGGCGACCAGGGCGAGCTCGGCATTGCGCTGCACGGTGAGGTCCTGGACGAAGCCGTGCACCTCGGCGGGCGCGCCGTGGGCGTCCGGCATCGCCTCGGCGACCATCCGCAGGTGGCGGACGCCGTTGCGGGTGACGATCCGGAAGGGGACGTCACAGGGACGGCCGTGGCGGACCAGCTCGCCCACCGCGCGGGCCAGCAGGGGCACGTCCTCGTTGAGGCCGAGGCGGGGGAGCGCCTGCAACGGGACGACGCCCTGGGCGGGATCGCGCTCGAAGATGGCGAAGACCTGGGAGGACCAGTCGCCCTCGCCGGTGACCAGGTTCCAGGTCGCCCAGCCCAGATTGCCCAGCCGCTGCACGTCGGCGAGGCGTTGCTGCTGCCGGTCGGAGGGGTCGTAGCGCACCCAGCTGACGACCAGGCCGTCGCCGAGCCGCGCCGCCCGGGCCGTGTAGGTGGACAGCTCACTGGAGCCCGCCACCAGCTGCTGCCGGGCGAACGGCTCGCTCTCGTAGGGCTCGTCGTCGGCGAGGGCCCGCAGACATCCCTGCCACAGCGGTTCGTCGGCGACCTCCGGCCAGCACTCGAGGAAGCGCAGGCCGACCAGGTCGCGTCCGCTGCGGCCCAGGGCGTCGAAGGCCCCGCCGGTCGCGGCGTCGACGCGGAAGTCCTCCACGCGTCCCCCGTCGTCGCCGGCCAGCGGGGCGAGCAGCACCGCGGCGACGGGCAGCCGGTCGAACACCGTCTGCACGGCGTCCGCGACGGCGCCGAGAGCCGGCGCCCTGCGGGCCGCGAAGGTGCGCAGCGGGCCCGCGCACAGCTGGGCGACGGCGAGGAGGTGTTCGCGGACCCGGGCGGTGAAGGGGCCTTCGCACCGGCGCAGGATGCCGAGCGCGACGTCGGCGGACCCGCCGGTGGTCACCGGCAGCCAGGCCCGCGAGTGCCAGCGCTGCGGCTGGTCGCCGATGAGCAGGTAGTGCTCGGCGTCCTTGCGCGGGTCCTCCAGCCAGCGGGGCTCGTCGGCGCGCAGGGCGTCGAGCGCGGCGAGCCCGCTCACCGGGGGCACCCGGCTCCACTGGTCGGCCAGGGCGGCGTCGACGCCGGCGTGCGCGAGGAGTTCCAGCCCGCCGCCGGGCCGGCGGGTGTAGATCATCACGGCGTCGGCGCCCACGTCCGGGGCGAGATGGTCCAGCAGGCGCAGGGCCAGGTCCTGCGGGGTGCCGACCCGGAGCAGGGCGCGGCTGAGACGGCCCAGGGCGGTGGCGTCGACCTCGTCGGCGAAGGGAACCGGGGCCGGGCCCGGTGCGGGCGCCCCGGCCGGTGCGGGCGCCGCGTCGGGGCGGGAGGGGCCGGCGAGGGCGCCGAGGGTGGTCCAGCACTCCTCCAGCAGCGTGCGGCGGCTCGTCTTCGCCCGCTGTTGCAGTTCCTCCTGGGCCGCGTCCGGCGAGCACCCGCTCTGGGCCATCAGCGCGCCCTTGGCCCGCTCGAGCACGGCCGAGGCGGCCGCCAGTTCCTGGAGGCGGTCCATCTCCGCGCGCTGGCGTGCCACCACCCGGGTCAGCGCGGCCATGTCGGGCACCCCACCGAATTCCGGGGGCAGGGCGGGTTCGCTCGTCACGCCTTGAGCATGGCACACGGACGTGGATTCGATCGGGGTCTTGCGGCAACGCCCCCGCCAGGCGCGACGCGTCCCCGGCGGGGGAGCGGGTCTCCCTGGTCAGCGGCCGTTCTGGTCCACCAGGGCCTGGGTGACGGCGCGGACGCTGCGGGCGATGTGCTGCAACTGCATCACCTCGGCGGCGTACATCTTGATGGTGTGTTCGATCACCGACTCGGGCATGCCCAGCCGGGGCAGGTCGGCGCGGGCCGTCTGAAGGGCGGTGCGGGCCACCCGGACCTCGTTCTGGACCTGGATCTGCGCATGGCGGGCGAGGAGCACCGGGTGGCGCAGCAGCGCGGGGTAGCTCGCGTAGCGGGCGGGCACCAGCTCGCGCAGCCACTTGGCGGCCGAGCGTTCCCAGTCGTAGCTGCCGGGGGTCTTCACCTGGCACGGCCAGTCCGAGCCGATGCGCGTCGTCGTCAGGGTCATGATCATCGCTTCCGGGTGTGTGGCGTCGTGACGGTGGTCCGACGGTTCGGGGCGGCCCCGGTCCAGGGGAAGACCGGGGCCGCCGCGGGCGCTCGCGCAAGCGATGCCCCGAACACCCTGGGCGCCGACGTGGGTAGGGGACGGCGGCTTTCGGGTGTTCGTACAGGAGCCCTTGGCGGGCGGGTGCGGCCGTGAGCAGTATTTATATATGCCGTCTCCTTTGCAAGACGTATGAAAACATTCATGCTCGAAATGCCCGCACTGATCCCATTGGTGCTTTTCTTCGCAGGGGGGTGGTCGTATACGTTCGCGGGCCGTCTCAGGTGATCGCGGGCGTTCTCACGCGGGGGAGCGGGAGCGCGGGAGGCGACCGGTCATTCCCTCAGGAAGAACTGGTGCTGCTCGGCGATCTGCTCGTACTCCTCCAGCCGGGCCTGGGTGCGCTCGGGGCCCGCGTCCGTCATGGCCTGGAGCAGGGCGGCGGCCATCACGCCGGGTGCGGCATAGGAGTCGAAGACCAGCCGGGAGCCGGTCCCGGAGGCGAACGTGGCGTCGGCCTCGTCGGCCATCGGCCCCAGCGCCAGGTCGGTGATCAGCGCGACCTTGAGGCCGGCGCTGTGCGCCACCCGCACGGCGGTCAGCGTCTCCTGCGCGTGCCGGGGCATCGAGAACGCCAGCACCCAGGTCCCACCCGCCTCCCGGGACTGGAGCAGTGCGTCGTAGGCGACGCTGCCGCCCCGGGTCACGAGCCTGACGTCCGGGTGGACCCGGCGGGCGGCATACGCGAAGTACTCGGCCAGCGAGGCCGAGATGCGCAGCCCCAGCACGGTCAGCGGCGTCGACTGGGACAACTGGCGGCCCACGTCGATGACCCGGTCGGGGTCGGCGAAGTCGCGCCGCAGGTTCTCCAGGTTCTCGATCTCGGCGTCCACCGCCGCCTGGAGCTCGTTGCTCCGGTTCACCTCGGCCGCCGCCGGGCCGCCGGCCAGGGCCCCCAGCGCGATGGACTGGAGCCTCTCCCGCAGCGCGGGGTACCCGCTGAAGCCGACCGCGGCGGCGAACCGGGTCACCGAGGGCTGGCTGACGCCGACCCGTTCCGCGAGGTCGGTGATCGACAGGAACGCGGCCTCGGTGATGTTCTCGATCAGATACTGGGCGATCCGCCGTTGTCCCGGAGACAGCCGCGGGCCGTCGAAGAGGGTCCTGAGCCGGGAGGTCGGGGACACCTCCGTCTCCGGACCGGTTCTGCCCGAGGTGATCGCTGATGCCTGTGCGCGTGCCTGCTGCGGCGATGGCACCGGTGCGCCTCCTTTGTCTTCCACGAGGCTCAACATAGCTCAGCGGGCGGGCCCGGCAGGGAGGGTGAAGTCGGTCCTTCGCACCCCCGCTGAACGTGGTTTACCGCCGGTACACGGCGAGCGGGCACTCGGCCTCGTCGACCGCTCCGCCGCGACGCGGCAGCACCGTCGGCCGGCCCCGCGCCGCGGACCCGCGCGGCCGCGTGGCCGTGACGCCGGCCGGGCCCGGTTCACCGACGGCCGGTTTCCGCGGGCCCGCCGCGGTGATCGTGGCGGGGGCCGTGCGGGCGGTGGTCGGCGGGACGCCGTGGGGGCCCGTGGCACGGGCGCGGGCGGCGGCACGGGCAGGCCTCAAAGGCCCGGCGGCGCGAGCGGCCGGGCCCTCGCCGCCGGGAGGCTTCGGTTCCGTGTGCGGTGCGCGCGTCATCGTCCTCCTCGCGGTCGCACCGCCGGACGGCGGCGGGAGCCGGTGCGCGCCGGGCCGTCGTGGCCCGCCGCGCACCGGCTCCCGCCGCGCGGGGCGCTACCGCTTCAGAAGTCGTACCGACAGTCCGTCCGCCGTGTACACGGGTACGGCCCGCAGCCGGTCGGAGTTCAGCTCGACACGGTCGAACTGCCCGCGCACCGCCGAAGCGGCGATCACCGGGACGACCGTCCCCGCCGCCGGCGGCCGCTCGTCGTCCAGGCGCAGCGACAGCACCGCGCCCCGTTCGAGCCGTACCCGCCCGGACACCGCGAGGGCGGGCCCGTGGTGCCCGCGCAGCGTCAGGTCCAGCACGGCGCCGGCGCCCTGCGCCCACGTGCCGCGCACCCGCACCGGGGCCGCCGCGCGGAGCGTGCCGCCGGTCAGCCGCACATCGCCCTGGCCGAGGGCGTTCGCGTGCCCGGCGACGAGCACGCCCGCCTCCAGCACGGTGCCGCCGTGGTAGCGGTTGTGGCCGCTCAGGGTGAGCGTGCCGGACCCGCGCTTGGTCAGAGCGCCCTCTCCGTCGATGTCGTTGCGCCAGGCGTCGGCCGCGTGGAAGCCGCCCCGGGCCGCGTCCAGGGTGACCGTGACGTCGCAGTCGAAGGAGCCGTAGCCGTCCGCCGCCGCGAACAGGTTCAGCCGCCCCCACTGCTCGAAGCCGTCCAGCAGGACGTAGCCCGAGGGCAGCGCGGTCGTGCGCAAAACCTCCCGGCGCTGGGCCGCGGTGAGGTACGGCTGCCGGGTCTCCAGCAGCACCTCGGCGCCCTTGGGCACCGTCATGGGCGCCCGGCGTCCCTCCCGGGGCAGGACGTAGGTCAGCCGGGGCTCGACCGCGCGGGCGTTGGCCTCGCGGTCGGCGTACTCGTCCGAGGCGTCGGAGTGCGCGTACGCGAACAGGGTGTCCGGGGTCGTGCCGGTCTTCCGGGTGAAGTAGGCCAGGGCCTGGGCGCGGGCGGCCGCCTTGAGCTCGGCGTTGGCCGGGTCGGCGAGGGCGGCGGCGGCCAGCGCGGTGGCCATGATGCGGCCGCCGACGACGTCGACGGTGGAGTGCATGCCCGAGACGATCCGGGTGTGCGAGAGGTACAGGGCGCGCGTCACCAGTTCCTGGAACCGCTCGGGGACGGCGTACGCGTAGGCCAGCGACGCCAGGTGGAAGGCGTTGGTGTGCCCGCTCGGGAAGCCGCCGTCGTCGACGGGGGAGGTGTTGCGCTGGCGCAGCAGCTGCGGGACCACGACCACCCGGGAGTCGTAGACCGGGAAGCCGAGCGCGTCGGTCCTCCCGGTGTCGACGACCTGGCTGTCCTCGTTCATGCGCCAGGGCCGCGGGTACTGGTAGGCGTACTTGCTCGGGTTCCCCGAGGCCCAGTTGCCGCGCACGGTGTCGACGAGCTTGGCGACCAGTCCGAGGTCCGAGGCGTACGAGCCGGCGCCGAGGGCGGAGCCGGCGGGCGCGTCGGCGGGCACGGCGTCGTCGATCTTGGTGGCGGGGATGCCGTCCGGCGCGCCGGTGATCGAGGTGACCGCCTTGGCCCCGGCCTTGTACAGATCCGTCAGCGGGCCCAGCCCGGCGATCGTCGAGTAGCTCTGGTGCTGGCGGTCGTAGACGAACGCCTCCTTGCCCTGCGCCTCCGTGCGGGACCGGGTGATCGCGATGCAGTAGCGCATGTTGGCGCGCAGGATGTCGGGCCGCAGGGGCGTGCCCGTGTTCCAGGCGGAGCCGGTCTTCCACACCCGGGCGAACCCGCCGAGCGCGCGCACCACGGCGTTGGTCTCGGGTGTGAGGTTGGTCGGGAGGTTCGTCTTGTAGTCGTCGACGAACGCGAGCGGGGCGGTGGCTGCCTTGGCGTCGGCCGCGCCCAGCCAGGACACCAGCGTCGGGGCGGCGACCAGCGTCGCCGAGCCCGCGAGGGAGGACTTCAGAAAGCGCCTGCGGTTCACGGCCGAGGGGGTGGGGAGCCCGGCGGAGGACGGCATGGGTGTGCCTCTCTTGAGTTCTTCGGCCGTGCGGCCAGTGGGGCAGAGCGAAGAGGTGCGAGCGTGTTCGGCTCGTCGGACAGGTGCCGACCGGTGAGCCGGATGACGTGTCCGAGCGAAGATCTACGGCCGGGTCGTGTCGCTTCCGCGAGGACCCGGCGACCGGTGCGTGTCGCCGAGGTGAACGTGCGGCCGGCGGCTCACAACAGGGAGCGGGCCAGCGCCACCGCGCCGTCGACGGGCGCCGCGGTCAGCGGCCGGGGCCGTGCTCCCGGCGCGACGTCCGCGAGGGCGGCGGTGAACGCGTCGTACAGTTCGGGCCGTCCGAGGACGGTGCCGCCCGCCACGACCACGTCGTCGACGGGGACCCCGCGTGCGGCGAGCCGGGCGACGAGTGCGGCGAGGGCCCGGGCGGCCTCGCCGATCACGGCGCCGGCGAGCGAGGAGCCCTCGGCGGCGGCCGTGAAGACGACGGGAGCGTGCCGCCCCCACTCGGCGGAGACGTCGGTGGCGCTCTCCAGCGCCGCGCCGAGCGCCGGCACCTCGGACACGCCGAACGAGTCGAGCAGGGCGAGCGCGAGGGCGTCGGGTCCCTCGCCCCGGTCGTGCGCGGCCCACACCGCCCGGGCCGCCTCGCGGACGAGACCGGCGCCGCCGCCCTCGTCGCCGAGGACCGCGCCCCAGCCGCCCACCTGGACGACGACGCCGTCGGGCAGCCTGCCCACCGCCACCGAGCCGGTGCCGGCCACGAGGCCGACGCCCCTGTCCAGGCCCGCGGCGGGCACGAGCAGCTCGGCGTCGCCCACGACCTGCGCGGGCACGCCGAGCTGTTCCTGGAGCGCGACGCGGATGCGCGCGCACTGCAACGGCGTCTCACAGGCGTGCGCCCCCACGGCGAGCGCCGACGGGAGCGCGCCCGGGGGGAGCGCCTCACGGACGAGATCGGCCAGCCCGCGCGCCGCGGCGAGCGGCTCGTGCGGCCGCCAGCCGCGGGTGGCGCGGACATGGTCGGCCACGACGTCGTCGCCCGAGACGGCGCGCAGATGGGTCTTGGTGCCGCCCACGTCGACGCCGACCACGAGGGGGCTCGAAGGGGGAGAGTCCTGCACGGATCCTCTTTCGTCGATGCGCTGGAAAGCTGCGACGGCGGGCGAACCGTGACCACACGAATGACCTGGTGAACCGGTCACCTGATGAACTAGGGAAGCCCCGGGACGGGCTTCTGACGAGGCACGGCAGGCGTATACCGTGAAGTTCGTTAGGAAGTTAACTAACGAAGTACAGTGCGTCAAGAGGTATCGCGCACTCGACCACCGGGCAGGCTTTCGCGGCCGCCGCGGAGCGGGAACGCGCGACGTCGGTGCATCCCATCGCCAGCAGCCCCCCGAGACCGTCGGCCGGGCGCGCGGCCCTGTACCCGTGTGGGGGAATCTGTGGAACTCGACGTGGTTGAAGCCCCCCGCCTGACCGAGAGCGCGAGCGCCGTGTTCGCCGTGCTGGCCCAGGCGGGCAGCGCGACCCGGCCGCAGCTCGCGAGCCTGGCGGGCCTGTCCAAACCGACGGTGTCCTCCGCCGTGGCGGAGCTGGAGGGCGCCCGGCTGGCCGCGCACTCCGGCACCGCCTCCAGCGGCACCGGCCGGTCGGCGGCCGTCTACTGCCTGGGCCCGGCCGCCGGCGCGGTGCTGGCCGTCGACCTCGGCCCCGCCCTCACCCGGGTCCGCGGCTGCGCCCTGGACGGGACCCTGCTCGCCGAGGCGGCGGCCTCCCGCGAGGACGCCGCCGAGGCCGTGCGCGAGGCGCTCGCCGCGCTGCCCGCGGGCGTGCCGCTGCGTTCGATCGTCGTCGCCGTGGGCGACGTCCTCGCTCCCGACCGGCAGGGCAGCGGCCTGCGACCGGCCACCGCCAAGGCGGGGCCGGCCTTCGACGCCATGGCCGTCGCGCTGCCGCCCGGCGTTCCCGTCCACCTGGAGAACAACGTCAACTGCGCGGCGCTCGCGGAACTGCACGAGGGCGCGGCCCGGGGCCGCCACACGTTCGGCTATCTGCGGATCGGCGTCGGCGTGGGTCTGGGCATCGTCGTCGGGGGGCAGGTGCTGCGCGGCTCCAACGGCGCCGCCGGAGAGCTGGCACGGCTTCCCTACCCCTGGGACGACGGCCGTGAGCCGCGCCAGGAGGCCCTGGAGGAGTACATCGGCGCCCGTTCCCTGCTGCGGCGGGCGCGCGCGGCCTGGCAGCCCGGCGACGGGCCCCTCCCGCGTACCACGGACCGGCTCTTCGCCCTCGCCGGGCAGGGGGCGGGGACGGCCCGTGCCGTGGTCGCGCGGCACGCCGTGGACGTCGGCCGGCTCGCCGCCGCCGTGACGGCCGTGCTGGACCCCGGACTGATCGTGCTGGGGGGCTCCACCGGCGCGGATCCCCAGCTCCTGCCCGGAGTGCGGGCCGAACTGGCGAGGCTGAGCTGGCCCACCGAGGTGGTCAGCAGCACGGTCGGGGATTCCGGCACCGTGACGGGCGCGGCGCGGCTCGCGGTGGGCCGGGGAGTCCAAACCGTGACCCAGACCGCGCGGGCTGAGGATTGACGGCCTCCGACTCGGTCTGCCAATGTCCGGACAAGCGCTTTCTAAGTCGGTCGGGACACCGGCTTGGGGTGAGCGTCCCGCCCGTACCCCACGAGGTACGGCAGCCGCACGAGGGCGTGCTCGTACGGTGACGGCCCGCAGGCCGGGGAACGCACCCGCACAGGCGACGCGGCCGGGCGAGGCCGCGCCCCCGGAGAGCGAAACCTCCTGCACAATGCACCCGTGCCGCTCGGTCGGCGCCGTGCTCCGTCCCCTATGACAAAAAAGAGGGATCGAAGATGACCATTGTGGGTGTGCGGCGCTCCCGCCGACTCGGCCGCGGCGGCATACGCCGCCTTGTCCCCCTCGCTGCCGTGGCCACGGCAGGAGCCCTGCTGCTGAGCGCCTGCGGTTCGGACGGCAGCTCCGGCGGCACCTCCAAGTCGCTGACGTTCTGGATCTCCACCGTTCCGGGCCAGGACGCGGGCTGGAAGAAGCTGGTCGCGCAGTACAAGAAGGAAGCCGGCGTCGACGTCAAGCTGGTCAACATCCCCTACGACGGGTACACGACGAAGCTGAAGAACGCCGCGCAGGCGAACTCCCTGCCCGACGTGGCGGCCGTGCCGGCGCTGGACCCGATCTGGTCGGCGAAGCTGATCGACCTCAGCTCGATCGCCAACAACAAGGCCAACAAGATCAACAGCAACTTCCTCGCCAAGGACTCCTCCGGCAAGGTGCTGTCCATCCCCTCCGACGTCACCGCGTCCGGTCTCTTCATCAACAAGTCGCTCTTCGAGAAGGCCAAGGTGCCCTTCCCGACGTCGCCCTCGAAGACCTGGACCTGGACCGACTTCATCGCCGCGGCCAACAAGGTCCGCGAGAAGACCGGCGCCAAGTACTCCCTCGCGTTCGACCAGTCGCCGTCCCGGCTGCGCGCCATGGTGTACGAGATGGGCGGCAAGTACGTCCACGCGGACTCCTCCGGCAAGTTCTCGGTGGACGAGGCGACCAAGAAGGCCGTCAACTACTTCGTCGGACTGAACGACGACAAGACCATGCCGAAGTCGGTCTGGACCAGCGGAGCCGACCCGTCGGCCATGTTCCAGAGCGGTGAAGTGGTCGCCTTCTGGTCCGGTGTCTGGCAGGTCGCCGCCTTCGCGGACGGCATCAAGAAGTTCGACTGGGCGAGCGTCCCGACCCCCGCCCAGCCGGTGCAGGCCTCCGACGTCAACGCCGGCGGCATGATGGTGGGCTTCAACAACAACGGCGACGCCGCCAAGGCCGCGACCAAGTTCATGTCCTGGCTGTACGAGCCGGACAACTACCGCGTGCTGTGCGAGACGTCCGGCTTCCTGCCGGTCGAGAGCGGGCTGAACCCGAAGTACCCCTTCACCTCCGAGGCGGCGCAGGCGGCGTTCAAGCTGTACAACGAGGAGATCCCGCTCTACGCCCCGATCTCGGGCTACTTCAACGGCGCGCAGACGCAGTGGGTGCTGAAGGGCAAGAGCATCACCGAGGACCCGACCAAGACGGAGCTCGGCAAGGCGATCAACGGCCAGCAGTCGGCCGACAAGGCCCTGGAGAACATCGTGGCCGGCTACAACCAGCAGGTCGGCAGCGGGTCGTAGCGCACGGGGCCGGGCGGCGGGCTCGAGACGCCGCCGCCCGGCCCCGGCCGACGTGATGCCGGGCTCATGGCGTGAGCCCCCACAGATCCCTCCCACCAGCACGGAGTCAGGAAGATGACCAAACGCGCCCCGGACGTGTCCGTGAGCCCGCCCAGGAGACGACACAGCACCTACGTCTTCGCGCCGCTCGTCCTCATCGCGGCCAATGTCGTGCTCTTCTCGCTGTTCTTCGTCTGGCCGGCGGCGATCGGGCTCGTCTACTCCTTCACGAACTACACGGGCGTGGGAGCGTTCCAGTTCACGGGACTGGAGAACTACCGCCACCTGATCGAGGACTCCGCCTTCTACGGCGCGCTCACCCGGACGCTGCTGTACGCGGTGCTCTTCGTCCCGCTGAACTTCGGTCTGTCCCTGCTCGCCGCCAACCTGGTGGTGAACAAGCACGCCAAGGGCGCCTCGGTGGCCCGCGTCGTCTTCTTCATCCCGTGGCTGCTGTCGCCCATCGTCGTGGGCGTCCTGTGGCGGTGGCTCTTCGGCGAGAACTTCGGCCTGGTCAACTACATCATCGAGAAGCTCGGCGGCAGCGCCGTCCCGTGGCAGTCGAACGCGGACCTGTCGCTGATCGTGGTGGTCATGGCGGCCTCCTGGGCCTGGACCGGCTTCTCCATGCTGCTGTTCATCGCCGCGATCAAGAACGTGCCGGTGTCGTACTACGAGGCGGCCGCGCTCGACGGCGCCGGCCCCTGGCGCCAGTTCGTCAGCATCACCCTGCCGAGCATCGCGCCCACCTCGTTCATCGTGATCCTGCTCAACACGATCAACGCGATGAAGGAATACCCGGTGTTCGTCGCCCTCAACAACGGCGGACCCGGCACCTCCAACAACCTGCTCGTCCAGTACATCTACGAGACCGGCTTCAAACGGGGCCAGATCGGCTACGCGAGCGCCGCCTCGTTCGTGCTCATGCTCATCCTGATGGCCGTCGCGCTGGTCCAGCTCTTCGTCAACCGGCGGGTGGAGAACCGATGACAACCACACACACGCCCCGCCCGGTCGACGCCGATCACGGACCGTCCGTCTCCAAGAACAAGAAGCGGGCCCACACGCCGGGCAGCGGCGGGCTCCGGCGGGCGGTGCCCGCGACGACGCTGCTGTGGATCCTGGCCTGCCTGTACGGGCTGCCGGTGCTGTGGTTCATCCTCAGCTCCCTCAAGCCGGCCAGCGAACTGTTCTCCTATCCGCTCACGCTCGTCCCGCACGACCCCACGCTGTCGGGCTTCAAGGCGGCCTGGGACAGCGCCAACTTCTCCCAGTACTTCATCAACACCGCCCTCGTGTGCGTGATCACGACGATCCTCACGGTGGGAGTCAGCTGCTGCACCGGGTACGCCCTGGCCAAGTACGACAACCGGTGGCTCAAGGCGTTCTTCCTCTGCATCCTGGCCACCACGATGCTGCCGGGCGAGGTCATGCTCGCCCCGGAGTTCCTCGTCGTGCGCAACCTCGGCCTCTACAACTCGTTCGCCGGCATCATCCTGCCGGCCGTGCTCACCGCGACCGGATGCTTCATGTTCCGCCAGTTCTTCCTGACGGTCCCCGACGAACTCGTGGAGGCCGCCCGCATCGACGGCGCCCGCGAACTGTCGATCTTCCTGCGGATCATGGTGCCGCTCTCCCGGCCCATCATGCTGACCCTGGCCATCCTGTCCTTCCAGTGGCGCTGGAACGACTACATCTGGCCGCTGCTGATGCTCAACGACCCCGACAAGTTCACCGTGCAGATCGGCATCCAGAGCATCGTCGGCGCGCAGAACATCAACTGGTCGGTGCTGCTCGGCGCCTCGGTCATCTCCATGATCCCGCTGATCGCCATCTTCCTGGTCTTCCAGCGCTACGTCATGGGCGCCGACATCAACGCCGGACTGAAGGACTGACGTTGCCCGCTCCGATCGACCACGCGTTCGTCCGTGCGGCGGCACGCGCCGCCGACGGGTCGGCCGATCCGTCGGCGGAATTCATCGAGCCGCACCGCGCCCTGGCCCGGCGGGTGAAGACCCTGGTCGCGGCGTACCGTTCGCCGGAGTCGGCCCTGCACGGCAGCGAGCGGGCCGTCGCCGCCGCGCTGACCCACCTCCGTGCCCTGCGGTGCGCGCAGACGGCGTCCGGTCTCTTCGCGGGCGGCGACAACGTGCAGTCGCCGCCGGACTCCGCGTTCACCGTCAACGATGTGTGCGACGCGCACGTCCTCGCCGCGGGCGCGGGGCCCGGACTGGCCGACGTCACGGCGGCGCTCGCCGAGATCGCCGGCGCCGCCACCGAAAGCCTCCTGGCCGGTGGCGTGCACACTCCCAACCACCGCTGGGAGCTGTCCGCGGCGCTGGCGCGGCTGCACCGGTCGTTCCCCGACGACCGGCTGCTCGTCCGCGCCGAGGAGTGGCTCGCCGAGGGCGTCGACATCGACGCCGACGGCCTGTACTCGGAACGCAGCGCCGTCTACGCGTCCATCGTGACCAACCCGGCACTGCTGTTGCTGGCCGAGGTGCTCGGCCGCACCGACCTGGCGGACGCCGTCGAACGCAACCTCACCGCGACCCTGGACCTGATCAGGCCGGACGGCACGGTGGAGACCGTCCACTCGCGCCGCCAGGACCAGAGGCTGTCGTTCGCGCTGTGGCCCTACCTGCCGCACTATCGGCTGCTCGCGATCCGCACCGGCCGGGACGACTTCGCCCGCGCCGCCCGCCTGGCGGCCGCCGACGGCATCCACGACCCCGACCTGCTCGCCCAGACCCTCCTCACCCCGGATCTGTGCCGCGCCCTGCCGGCCCCGGACGCGGAGCAGTTCCCGCGCGACCGGTACCTCCCCACGGCACGCCTCGCCGCACGCGCCTCGGCCACCGCGCACACGGTGGTGTACGGCGGCTCCGACGTGCCCGCGCACCGGCGCATCCGCTCGGGCCTCGCCTGCAACCCCACCTTCCTGCGCCTGTTCGCCGGCGCCGCCGTCCTCGACGCGGTCCGCCTCTCAAGGGGGTTCTTCGACCTGGGCCCGTTCCGCGCCGCCGACATGCAACGGCTCGCCGACGGCCGCTACCTGCTCACCGAAACCCTCTCGGCCGCCTACTACCAGCCGCTCCCGCCCGACCACCGCAGGGACGACGGCGCCTACCGGATGACGGACGAGGGACGCTTCTCGGCCGCGATGGCCTTCCCGGACCGGCCCCGGGACGAGGTCTCCCACACGACCCGCGTGCAGGTGGACCTGCGGGAGGACGGGGCCGACCTGCGGATCGACATCAGCGGCCCGCCGGTGCCCTGGGCCCTCGAACTGACCTTCCGGCCGGGCGGCGTGCCGCACGGCGCCGTACCGCTCGGTGACGGAACCAGGTGCCTGACGACCGAGCCGTTGACCTACCGCGTCGGCGACGACGAGATCCGGGTCGAGGCCGCCGTCGAGACGGGTGAACCGCTCGCCGGACCGGACCGGAGCGACGTACTGCGCTACGACCCGGGACAGGACCACACCGTGGCGGGCGGCACCGACGCGACGACCGGCAACCGCGTCTACCTCGGTGGACACGGCCCGCACACAGTGACCGTCGCACTGCGCGCGACCACCTCAGGCATGAAGGACTGATCCCCGTGCACCTCACGCACCAGCGCGGCCCGCTGCACGACCTGCCCGACACCCCCGAGGCCTACGACGCCGTCCTCGCCGACGTCACCGAACAGGCCCTGCGGCGGATGACGCCCGAGGGGAACCTCGAACACCCCGACTGCGTCGACGACATCGGCGACACCTCCCTCGGCATCACCTCCCTACTGGCCCTGGCCTGGCGGCGCACCGCGGACCCGCGCCTGCCGGACGCGGTGCGCCGCAGCCTCGCCTTCCACCTGCGCGAGCGCGTCCACCGGGACGACAACCCGGGCTACCCCAACCTGACCGCGCGCGGCACGGGCCTGCCCCACGCCCGGTACGTCCTCGAGCCGGGCGCCCACCCCGTCGGCGACTGGCCGAGCACCGTTTGGGCGCTGTTGCAGGCGGTGAACGTCCTCGACGCCGCGGACGGCCTCCTCGACGACGGGCAGCGGGCCGAACTGCTGGAGGTCGCCCGCGGCTACTGGAGCTGGCTGACCGAGGCGACCTTCTTCAACCCGCAGGAAGCGGCCAACCAGGCCATCGGCTGCGTGGTGGGCGGACTCATGCTGGCCCGTCACCTCCCGCCGGGGGCGGCGCAACCGGTCCGCGCGCGGGCCCTGGCGCTCTACACCGACGAGATCCGCGCGCACCGGGTGCGCGACCGGGGAGCCCTGCTGCCGCCCGAGCACGGCGGCGCCTACGACAACAACTACGGCCCGATCTCCCTGTCCTTCCTCGCCCAGGCCCACCGCGTCAGCGGCGAGGAGATGTTCGCCGAGGACGGCGAAGCCCTCGCCCGCTACATCGACGCCCGTCTCACCGTCGGCGGCTTCGACAACGGCGGCCCCCGCTACAGCGAGCAGCACTCGGCCTTCGAGTCGGTGCTGGGCCTGCGCTACTTCGGCGAACGGATCGGCGCGGACCTGGGCCGCTACCGGGGCGACAGCCGCTGGGCCCGGCACGCGGTCGGGGCGGACGGCGCGGTCGACGGGCACTTCGCGTGGATGCTCGTCTGGCAGATCCAGGACACCGCGCGCTGGCGACGCACCCCGTCCCCGCGCCCCGCACGCCACCAACTGCGCGCCGGTTCCGTCTCGGTGGCCTTCGACGACCGGATGACCCCGGCCGTGATCGAGGCGGGCGGGACGTACTGCCTGGCCGCCGCCGTCGGCCGGCAGCACGGCTTCGGCCCGGTCGCCGACGGCTTCCTGCTGTGCCGCCCGATGGGCGCGGTCCGCGTCCGCGACGTCCGCGCCGACGGCCTGACCGCCAAGCTCGTCACCAAGCCGGTCGTCGGCCGCGACCACGTCCTGCGCCGGGTGCGCTCCCTGTACGTCACCGACGGCGCCGCCCTGTGGACGACGGTCGCCGTGGAACGGCTCGACGGCGCCCCGTACCTGCTGGCCGGGCTGCCCTACGCGCAGGACGACGGCGACCGGGTCCGCCGCACGGCGCGGGCCGCCGTCTCCTCGCCGGGCGCCCTGCGCCTGACGCACCCCGCGGCGACGGGACCGGAGCATTTCGACGCCCGCGCCGAACTCACCCAGGAACAGGCCGCCTTCGCCCTCGCCGCCGACCCGCGCGGCTACGGCGACCCGGACGAGGGCTGGCGCCACCTGGTCAGCTCGACGGCCCTGGAGGCCGGCCCCCTCGCGGACGCGCCGGACGACCTGCACGTCTTCGCGGTGCGCTACGGATCCGAGGAGCCGTTCACCGCGTCGGCGCGGCACGGCGAGGGAGGCCTGACCGTGCGCACGGACGCCTTCACCGCCGTCCTCGGACCGGACGACCCCCACGGGGAGCCCGAGCTGACACTGAGCGCCGTCAGCCGCTGAGCGTCATCCGCGGGGTGCCCCGGACCGCGTAGGCGGGCAGCCGTGCGTCCCGCAGGACGGCGGGGGACAGGGACAGACCGAACCGCCGCTCCACGACGCCCGGACTGCGACGGCAACCGGTTCGCCAGGGCTCGTCCGGCGAGGGCACGAGGGCGCCGCCGTCGGGGGACAGGACGCCCGCCGCGACCAGCTCCGGCACGAAGAGGTCCGGGTTCGCGCCCCAACGCCACACCTCCTCCGTCAGACCGTAGCCGCACGTCAGCACGCCGTCACGCGCGTAGTCGACGTCGGCGGGCGGGTGCTCCTGGGGCGGCACGTACCGCACGACCTCGACGCCGTCCCGGGAGATCTCCGCGAGCAGGTCCCCGCCGGTCGAGTCCCCGTACTCCAAGGCGAACGCCCAGTCCCCGGAGCTGCCGACGCGGATCACGCCGTCCCCGTCGGCGCCCGGCCGCCACTGCGTGATCCCGAGCCGCCACACCTCGGCCTCGGTGACCGGTCCGGTGGCCGCGCCCGGGTCCGCCCCCATGCGGCAGGCCAGCTCCTCGGGGGAGATGCCGCGCGCGAACACGACGCTGGACATCCAGCCGTCGAGATCCACCAGCCACCCGATGCCCTCGTGCGGCCCCCGCCCCGGACCCGCGCCCGGTCCGTCGCCCGCCGGGTCGCCCGGCGGCCCGCTCGACGCCTCGTGCGGCGGTCGTTGCAGTGCCTCGCTCATGGTGTCGAAGGTAGCGCGGGCCACTGACAACGAGGCCCCGTCCCTCACAGAGGCAGCGACACCACCAGATCCGCCCGTTCCCGCGTCGCCGCCACCAGTGCGGCATTGCGCTGATCGCTCCTCAGCACCCAGGCCACCGCCTCCTCGTGGCCCTTGCCGAACTCCTCGTGCCGGGCCACCAGCCGCCGCACCCGCTCGCTCTCGTCGCCCTCGCAGAACCACACCTCGTCCAGCGCGGCCCGCACCCGCCGCCACGCGCCCGTGTCCAGCAGCAGGTAGTTGCCCTCGGTGACCACCAGCCGGACCCCCGGCGGCACGGGCACCGCCCCCGCGAGCGGCTGCTCCAGCTCTCGCTCGAAGCCGGGCGCGTACACGACGTCCTCGCCGTCCGCCTCCTCCCGCAGCCGCCGCAGCAGCGCCGCGTATCCGGCCGCGTCGAAGGTGTCGGGCGCGCCCTTGCGGTCCCGCCGGCCGAGCCGGTCCAGCTCGGCGTCGGCCAGATGGAACCCGTCCATCGGGACCTGCACCGCCCAGGGCTCGCCCGTGCCGTTCAGCTCCCGCACCAGACGCCGTGCCAGGGTCGTCTTGCCCGCGCCGGGACTCCCGGCGACGCCGAGCAGCGCGCGCCCGCCCCCCTGGGCGAGGGAACGGGCCCGGCACAGCAGATCGTCGAAAGTGAGCACACAGCAGAGTGTCGCAGTCTCCTGGGAGGAGACCCGCAGAGAGAGGAGGACGACCCTTGCCCGACGACGAGACGCAGATCCGCACCCTGATCGACCGCTGGGCCGACGCCGTCCGCCGCGGGGACCTCGACGCCGTCCTCGCCGGCCACGCCGACGACCTGGTCCTGTACTACGTGCCGCCCCCGCACGCCGGTCTGCGCGGCCTGGCCGCCTACCGCGCCCTGTGGCCGCCCTTCTTCGCGTGGCAGGCCCAGGGGGCGCGCTTCGACATCGACACCCTCGACGTCACCGCCGGACACGACGTCGCCTTCGCCCACGCGCTGCTGCGCTGCGGCACACCCCGGGAACTGGCCGAGAACCCCACGCTGCGGCTGCGTCTCACCTTCGGCCTGCGCAAGGAGGACGGCCGCTGGCTGATCGCGCACGAACACCACTCCTTTCCGCACGAGTGAGCACACCACGGTGTGTCGCGCGCCACACTGTTGAGCCGGCCGATCGCGGGGAACCGGCCCTGTATGACGACGACGCTCGGCCTCCCCGAAGCCATCCAGGCCTGTCTCTTCGACCTCGACGGGGTCGTCACCCGCACGGCCGTCGTCCACGCGGCCGCCTGGAAGGAGATGTTCGACGCCTTCCTGCGCGCACGCGACGGGGACGGGTTCCGGCCCTTCGACGCGGGCGACGACTACGACGAGTACGTCGACGGCCGCCCGCGCGCGGACGGCGTCCGCGCCTTCCTCGCCTCCCGGGACATCGAGCTGCCGGAAGGGGCCCCCGACGACCCGCCCGACGCGCAGACCGTCCACGGCCTGGGCAACCGCAAGAACGAACTGCTCCTGGCGAAGATCCGCACCCAGGGCGTGCAGGCCTACGACGGCACCCTGCGCTATCTCGAGGCGGCCCGCGCGCGGGGCCTGCGCACGGCGATCGTGTCCTCCAGCGCCAACGCGCGGGACGTGCTGCGGTCGATCGGCGCCGAGGACCTCTTCGACGTGCGCGTCGACGGCGTCGTCGCGGCGGAGCGGGACCTGCCCGGCAAGCCGCACCCCGACACCTTCCTCGCGGCCGCCCGCGACCTGGGCGTCGAACCGGCGGGCGCGGCCGTCTTCGAGGACGCGCTGGCCGGGATGGACGCGGGCCGCTCCGGGAACTTCGGTTACGTCGTCGGCGTTGACCGGGTCGGACAGAGCGACGCGTTGTACGCGCACGGCGCGGACGTCGTGGTGAAGGATCTCGAGGACCTCCTCGGGCGGGGAGGGCGCGCGTGACCACCCAACGGCCCTACGCCGTCGAGCCGTGGTGTGTGCGGGAGAGGGAGCTCGACCTCGACGTCCTCGCACAGAGCGAGTCGGTCTTCGCGCTGTCCAACGGACACGTGGGCTGGCGGGGCAACCTCGACGAGGGCGAACCGCACGGGCTGCCCGGCGCCTACCTGAACGGCGTCCACGAACTGCACCCGCTGCCCTACGCCGAGGCCGGCTACGGCTATCCCGAGTCGGGGCAGACGGTCATCAACGTCACCAACGGCAAGATCCTGCGGCTCCTGGTCGACGACGAGCCGTTCGACCTGCGCTACGGGCGGCTCGTCGCCCACGAGCGCGTCCTCGACCTGCGCCGGGGCGTCCTGGAGCGGACCTGCGAATGGACCTCTCCCGCCGGGTCCACCGTGCGGGTGCGCTCCACCCGGCTGGTCTCGCTCTCCCAGCGGGCCGTCGCCGCCGTCGCCTACGAGGTGGAGGCCGTCGACAGCCGCTCCCGGGTGGTGATCCAGTCCGAACTGGTCACCAACGAGAGCCTGCCCGCCCCGAACGGCGACCCGCGCGCGGCACGCGCCCTGAAATCCCCCCTGGAGCCCGAGGAGGACGTGGCGGTCGGCCGCCGTCTGCGGCTCGTGCACCGCACCAAGCGCAGCGGGCTGCGCGTCGCCGTGGCCGCCGACCACACCGTCACCGGCCCCGAACGGACCACCCTCAGCAGCGAGAGCAACGTCGACGTCGCCCGTCTCACCGTCACCTCCGTGCTGGAGCCCGGCGAGCGGCTGCGGGTGGAGAAGCTGGTCGCGCACGGCTGGTCCGGCGTCCGCTCGCGGCCCGCGATGAGCGACCAGGTGGAGGCGGCCCTCGCGGCGGCCGGCCACAGCGGCTGGGACGGCCTGCTCGACGAACAGCGCGCCTACCTCGACGACTTCTGGTCCCGCGCGGACGTCGAGGTCGACGGGGACGAGGAGATCCAGCAGGCCGTCCGTTTCGCCCTCTTCCACGTCCTCCAGGCCGGCGCGCGCGCCGAACAGCGGGCCATCCCCGCCAAGGGGCTCACCGGCTCCGGCTACGACGGCCACGCCTTCTGGGACACCGAGACGTTCGTCCTGCCCCTGCTCACCTACACCGCCCCCGACTCCGTCGCGGAGGCCCTGCGCTGGCGCCAGAACACCCTGCCCGCCGCCCGGGAACGGGCTGTTCAACTCGGCCTGCGCGGCGCCGCGTTCCCCTGGCGCACCATCGAGGGGTCGGAGGGCTCGGCGTACTGGCCGGCCGGGACCGCCGCCTTCCACGTGAACGCCGACATAGCGCACGCCGTGGTCGGCTATGTCGCGGCGACGGGCGACACCGACTTCGAGCGCTCGACGGGCGTCGAACTGCTCGTGGAGACAGCCCGGTTGTGGCGCTCGCTCGGCCACCACGACGCGCACGGCGCGTTCCACATCGACGGCGTCACCGGGCCCGACGAGTACAGCGCGGTCGCCGACGACAACACGTACACCAACCTCATGGCCCGGGCGAACCTCCTCGCCGCCGCCGACGCCGTGGAACGCCATCCGCAGGAGGCGGGCCGACTAGGCGTCGACGACGAGGAGAGCGCGGCCTGGCGCGACGCCGCCCAGGCGGTGTACCTGCCGTACAACGACGAGCTCGGCGTCCATGAACAGCACGCCGGCTTCACCCGCTACCAGCAGTGGGACTTCGCCGGCACGCGGGACGACCAGTACCCGCTGCTCCTGCACTTCCCCTACTTCGACCTGTACCGCAAGCAGGTCGTCAAGCAGGCTGACCTGGTGCTGGCGATGTACACCTGCGCGAGTCACTTCGACGACGAGCAGGTCGCCCGCAACTTCGCCTACTACGAGCCGCTGACGGTGCGCGACTCCTCCCTCTCGGCGTGCTGCCAGGCCGTCATCGCCGCCCAGGCCGGCCATCTCGACCTGGCCTTCGACTACACGACCGAGGCGGCGCTGATGGACCTGGCCGACCTCGAGCACAACACCCGCGACGGGCTGCACATCGCCTCGCTGGCGGGCACCTGGACGGCCCTGGTCGCCGGGTTCGGCGGGCTGCGCCGCGACGCCGAGGGCCTGCGCTTCGCGCCCCGGCTGCCGCAGCGGCTGAGCCGGCTGGCCTTCAGCATCCAGTTCCTCGGCCGGCGGCTGCGCGTGGAGATGGGACCGGACAAGGCCGCGTACACCCTGCTGTCCGGCCCGCCGCTGACGCTCCATCACCACGGCGAGCCGGTGGAGGTGAACGGCGACGGCCCCGTGGTGCGGGCCGTGCCGCCCCTGCCGGTGCGCCCGGCGCCCCGACAGCCGCTGCACCGGGGGCCGCACACCCGGCTGTAGCCCATGGGCGGTCGTCGCAGGAGGCAGCCGATGGCCGAGGCGCACGGCGGAAGCGGCGTGCGCCCGCCCGGTCGCGGCCCCGCGACCGGGCTCAGTCGCGCACGCCCCACTCCTTGCGCCACCGGACGATCTGCTGTGCGGGATCACCGGTGTACGACCAGGGCGTGCTCGTCGCCCGCCGACCGAGGATCCCGAGGAGCGGCGCCGCCACGTCCGCGACGCCCGCCGCGCAGGCCGCGTGCGCCAGGTGGTTGACGTCGCGCAGCTCGCCCGGGGCGACGGTGTCGTCCTGGCGGCCCATGATCCAGCGGTCCCAGGTGCGGCGGACGTCGCCGACCGCGCCGTCGTTGTTCCAGTGCTGGCTGAGCCCCACCGACGGGACGCGTCCCGGCGCGCCCTCCAGGGAGTGGCGGAACTCCTCCACCCGCGCGTACTGCACCAGCACCGGGAGCGCGCAGCCCGGCGGGGCCACGCCGGCCGCGTCCCGGGCGAAGTCGTACATCAGGCCGTGCGAGCCGTGCCAGCGGGCGGAGTAGTAGTGCAGCACCTGGAGGTGGCCCTCCGTGCTGTAGGGGTCGCGCCGGTGCAACTCGTCCCACCAGCGCGCCAGTTCCCGGCGGCGCACGCCGCAGGGGTACAGGCGCGCCACCGAGATCAGCGAGATCCACGGCGTCGGGTCGTCGGGGCCGGCCTCGGCCGCGGCCAGACAGGCCAGCACCGCGCCGTCGATGCGGTGCTGCTCGATCGGCACGCCCCGGCCCGCGGCGATCGCCAGGTGGAACGCCCGGGCCGTCTCCGTGGCCGCCCGCAGCACCAGTGCGTCGGCGCTGTGCGGCTCGGCGGCCAGCCAGCTCTCCACCGTCGAACTGCCCGCGCAGGCCTGCGCCAGCAGCCGCACCCGGTGGCCGCGGGCCGTGAGGTCGCGGCCGGTCGAGCGCAGCAGGTCCCGCAGTCCCTGCCAGCGGCCGATGACGATGTCGTGCCGGACGGAGGAGAGGGCCGAGTCCCCGCAGTCGGGGTCGAAGTCGGGGGCGAAACGGTCCCGCGCCATCACGGCCCCTCTCAGAAGTCGGTGGGCAGGCCGTCGTGGAAGCGGTCGGCGGGCCGGCCGTCGGGCACGTAGTCGGTCCGCACGGTCCGCGAGGCGTCCAGCCGGGCGGGCCGGTAGTAGTCGCTGCCGCGCCGCCAGTACCAGAGCATCGGCGCCAGTCCCACGGCCAGGCCGCCGACGCCGATCGCGACGGCCGCCGGGGCGAGTTCGCCCAGCGACTCGGCGAAGACCCAGAACATGAACACCGAGCCGAGCAGCGGCCACAGTCCGCCCAGGACGAAGTCGGCCGCGGACGTCAGCAGCGTCCTGCGGTAGGCGACGACGGCCGCCAGGCCCGCCAGCCCGTAGTAGACCGCGATCTGCAGGCCGATCGCCGAGATCGCGTCGGCGAGGATGTCGCCCACCGAGCCGAGCAGGTTGGAGGCGACGAACAGCGCGAGCGCCACCCCGCCCACCACCGCGATCGCCACCCAGGGCGTGTTCCAGGTGCGGTGCACCCGGCCCAGCGCGGAGGGCATCGTACGGTCGCGGCCCATCGCGAACAGCGAGCGGGTGACCTGGATGAGCGTCGTCTCCAACGTGGCCACCGTCGACAGCATCACGGCCACGATCAGCAGCTTGCCGCCCCAGCCCGGCCACACCTCCTGCCCCAGAGCCGCCAGCACGTTCGCCCCGTTGTCCTCGATCTGCTGCGAGCTGAGGACGACGTTGACCGCGATGGTGAAGACCTCGAAGAGCAGGAAGACGACGCCGACGCCGATGAGTCCGGCCAGACCCGTCGTGCGGCGGCTGTCACGGGTCTCCTCGCTGAGATTGCTGGTCACGTCCCAGCCCCAGTAGTAGAACGCGGCGACCAGCGCGCCCGACGCGAAGCCGGACACACCGTGGAAGTGGCCGAAGCCCAGCCAGGACCAGTCGAACGCCAGAGAGTTGTCCGTGTGGAGGAGGGCGAGCACCGCGAACAGCGCCAGGATCGCCAGTTCCACGCCCGACATGATCAGCTGGGCGCGCACGGTGAGCCGGGCCCCGCCCAGCACCACCGCGAGCATGACCAGGAACCAGGCCGCGCCGACGACGGTGGACAGCGCGGTGTCGTCGGCGAGGCCGTCGTCGAAGAGGGCCAGCGTCATCGACCCGGCCGGCAGCGATCCCGCCACCATGAAGAGGGTCGCCGAGACGACCAGCGCCCAGCCGCTGATGAAGCCCAGGAACGGATGGAGCGTGCGGCCCACCCAGGAGTAACTGGCTCCCGCGTTCACGTCGATCCGGCCGAGTCTGCTGAACGCCAGGGCGATGCCCAGCATGGGTATCGCGCAGTACAGCAGCGCCGCCGGGCCCGCGAGGCCCACGGCGCCCGCCAGGACCGCCGTCGTGGCCGCGATGGAGTACGCCGGGGCGCTGCCCGCGACCGCCATCACCACCGTGTCGAAGGTGCCCAGCACGTTCGCCTGGAGCCCTCTTCCGATGCTGTTGCTCATCGTTGCGCTGCTTTCCTGGTGCACGCCGCACCGGCCGGGCGGGCCCGACGGCGTATGGGGGGTGGGGGTGGAGCCGCCCCCGGCCCGGGAGGGATGGCCTCGGGGCACGTCGGCGGTGAAAAGCGCGAAGGACACCGTCAGAGCACTGTGTCGGTGGACGGTCACACCGAGTGTGCGAGTGACTATAGCCCCAAAGATTGAGCTTTCAAGATTGAACGGGTGGGTAACGTGCGCCCCTGCTCAGGCAGGTGAGATACGTCGCGATTGGACCGGACCGCACGGGAAACGCGGACGGGGAAGACAGCGGCCCGACCTGGCGAGGAGGCACCATGGGCACGGAGTCCGAGGCGATGGGCGACGACGTCTACCAGCCCACCGGATCCAACGAGGAGCAGGAGGACGGCGCACCGCTCGACCTCCAGGACGCCCTCGACGAACGCACCTACGACGACACCCTGGACGAGGGCTACTCCCCGCCGGAGAAGCCGCTCGGCGTCACCAAGTACGGCACCACCGCGGCCGAGCAGCACGAGGGCGAGAGCCTGGACCAGCGGCTCGCCCAGGAGGTCCCGGACACGAGCGCACCGGCCGGCGACGGCGTCGGCGACCTCCCCGGCGGCGAGGGCGAGCCCCTCGACCCCGAGGCGGGCGACCGGCGTGCGGGCCGGCTCGTCGCGCCCGACGAAGGCGCCCACCCCGACGCCGTCAAGGAGGAGGTCGCCCGGGACGTGGGCGTGGACGGCGGGGCCGCGGGCGCGGAGGAGGCCGCCGTCCACATCGTGGAGGAGTGAGGGGTCAGTCCCCGATCCGGTCCAGCTGCCGCAGCCGGTTGGTCGCGTCGAGGGCGGCGACCTTGTACGACTCCGCCAGGGTGGGGTAGTTGAACACCGCGTCCACCAGGTAGTCGACGGTGCCGCCGCAGCCCATCACGGACTGCCCGATGTGGATCAGCTCGGTCGCCCCGCTGCCGAAGCAGTGCACGCCCAGCAGGGTGCGGTCCTCGGGGGAGACCAGCAGTTTGAGCATGCCGTGCGCGTCGCCGATGATCTGCCCGCGGGCCAGTTCGCGGTAGCGGGCCACGCCCACCTCGAACGGCACGCGCTCCTCGGTGAGCTGGTCCTCGGTGCGCCCCACGAAGCTGATCTCCGGGATCGTGTAGATGCCGATCGGCTGGAGGTGGTGCATCTGCCCGACGGGTTCCCCGCACGCGTGGTAGGCGGCGGCGCGCCCCTGTTCCATCGCCGTCGCCGCCAGCGCGGGGAAGCCGATGACGTCACCGACGGCGTAGATGTGGCCGACCGGTGTGCGGTAGTGCTCGTCGACCTCGATGCGCCCGCGCCGGTCGGCCGTCAACCCGGCCTTGTCGAGGTCGAGTTCGTCGGTCAGACCCTGGCGGCCCGCCGAGTACATCACCGCGTCCGCCGGGATCTTCTTGCCGCTCTCCAGCACGGTCAGCGTGCCGCGCGGATGCCGCTCCACGGCGGCCACGGTCTCCCCGAAGCGGAACGCCACCGCCAGGTCGCGCAGGTGGTACTTGAGCGACTCGACGACCTCGACGTCGCACATGTCGAGCATCCCGGCCCGCTTCTCCACCACCGTGACCTTGCTGCCGAGCGCGGCGAACATGCTCGCGTACTCCATCCCGATCACGCCCGCGCCCACGATCACCATCGACTGCGGCACCCGCTCGACGGTCAGGACGTTGTCGGAGTCCAGGATGGTCCGCCCGTCGAACTCCACGCTGTCCGGCCGGGCCGGCCGGGTCCCGGTGGCGATGACGATGTGCTCGGCGCTGATCAGCCGCTCCTGCCCGGTGGCCTCGCGCAGGGCGACCGTGTGGTCGTCGACGAACCGGCCGGTCCCGGCGAACAGGGCGACGTGGTTGCGGGTCAACTGGCTGCGGATGACGTCGATCTCGCGCCCGACCACGTGCTGGGTGCGGGCGGTCAGGTCGGCGACGGTGATGTTCTCCTTGAGGCGGTAGCTCTGTCCGTACAGGTCGCGCTGCGTGAGGCCGGTGAGATAGAGCACCGCCTCGCGCATCGTCTTGGAGGGAATGGTTCCGGTGTGGAGGGAGACCCCGCCGACCATGTCGGGGCGGTCGACGACGGCCACCCGGCGGCCCAGTTTGGCCGCGGCTATGGCGGCCTTCTGGCCGCCGGGACCTGATCCGAGGACGAGCATGTCGAAGTCGGGCACCCTCCGCAGTCTGGCAGGGCGGGGGCCGCCGGGGAAAGGGCGCGGGCGGCTACGGCAGCAGCTTCTCGATGGCGCCGGGTCCCTCCTCGGCGAGCTTGCGCCGCGCCCAGGCGAGCGTGCGCGGCGTCAGGTCGCGTCCCGTGGCCAGGACCATGTCCTCCGCGGAGACCTCGGTGCCGGTGCGGGTGTGGAGCAGCTCGTCCGGGGTGGCGCGGTCGTCCGGGGAGGGTCGGGCGGCGCCGGGCTGTGACGTCGGCATGATGTCGGCTCCTCGCATCCGAAGGAATGTACTAACACCATTCATCCTGAAGCCGCACCCTGCAATCGCGATCACCGCAGGCCGAGATGCCGCGATGATCGAGCGAGGGTGTAATGAGCTGTGTCGTGGCGTCCCCACCACTGTGCGGCCGCGTGCCGCATGGCAGGAAGGCCCAGCTCATGGAACCCACCGCTGCCGGGAAACCCCAACGGGGGACACTGCGCAGGCTCGGCGCCTGGTGCGCCCGCCACTTCCTCCTCGTCATCCTCGCCTGGCTGGTCGCCCTGGTCGCCCTCCAGGTCACCGACCGCGCCGTCGGCGGCTCCTTCGAGGACAACTTCGCCCTCTCCGACACCCAGTCCCAAGAGGGCCTGGACGTGCTCAAGGAACACGACCCGCAGGCCGGCGGATACAGCGCGCAGATCGTCATGCACGACGGCCAGAAGGCCCTGAGCGCGCTGAGCTCGCAGATGTCCACCACGGTGGGCGACCTGCAGAAGCTGCCCCACGTGCTGTCGGTGCAGAACCCTCTCTCGCAGACCCCGACCAAGGTCGGGCCGGTGTCGAGCGACGGCAAGACCGGCTACATCACCATCCGCTTCGACCAGCAGCCCAACACGCTCGGCGACTCCTACCTGCACGGCGTCGACCAGGCCGTCCAGCCGTTGCGCGCGGCCGGTGTCGACGTCGAGTACGGCGGCTCGCTCGGCGAACTCGCCCGGCCCAAGGCCAACGACTTCATCAGCGAGGGGATCGGCTTCGCGGTCGCGATCGTCGTGCTGCTCGTCGGCTTCGGCAGTGTCATCGCCGCCGGCCTGCCCCTGGTCACCGCACTGATCGGCGTGGTCACCGGTCTCGCCGTCCTCGGGCTGCTGGCCGCCGCGTTCACCTTCGCGACCGTCTCGCCGACCCTCGCCACCATGATCGGCCTCGGCGTCGGCATCGACTACGCGCTCTTCCTGATCACCCGGCACCGGCAGAACCTGATCAACGGCGCCGATCCCGCCGAGGCCGCCGGACACGCCACCGCCACCAGCGGCCGCGCCGTCCTCGTCTCCGGCACCACCGTGATCATCGCGCTGCTCGGCCTGTACGCGTCCGGGGTGTCCTTCATCGGCAAACTCGGCATCGCCGCCGCCGTCACCGTCGTCTCCGCCGTCGCGGCGGCGCTCACCCTCGTGCCCGCCATGCTCGGGCTCGCCGGGCGCGGCATCGACCGCTGGCACGTCCGCAGGCCCGTCGCCGAGACCGACGCCGAACCGGGCGCCACCCCGCACGGCACCTGGCACCGGTACGCCAAGCGGGTCGAGCGCAAGCCCTGGCAGTACCTCGCCGGCGGCGTCGCCGTCATCGCGATCCTCGCCATCCCGGTCTTCTCCATCCAGCTCGGCCACATCGGCGACGGAGCCGACCCGACCTCCTTCACCGACCGGCGGGCCTACGACCTGATGACCGAGGCCTTCGGGCCCGGCTCCAACGGCCCCCTCACCGTCGTCATCGACCAGACGTCCGTCCCCACCGACAAACGCTCCGACCTCCAGTCCCAGGCGCAGAAGACGCTGAACGCCGTGCCCGACGCGGCCACCGTCACCCCGCTCACGCCCACCCAGGACGGCGACGTGCTGATCGGCACCGTCTACTCGACCCAGGCCCCGCAGGACGCCACCACCACCGGCCTGGTGAACCGGCTCAAGGACACCACCCTCCCCGACGCGGTCGCCGGCTACGACGACGCCAAGGGCTACGTCACCGGCACCACGGCGGCCCAGGTCGACTTCCGCGACATCGTCGCCAGCCGGCTCCCGCTCATCATCTGCGTGGTCGTCGGCCTCGCGTTCCTGATCATCCTCGCCGTCTTCCGCGGCCTCCTGGTCGCCGTCAAGGCCGCCGTCCTCAACGTCCTGTCCATCACCGCCTCCTACGGCGTCGTCGTCGCCGTCTTCCAGTGGGGCTGGGGCGGGCCCGCGCTGGGCGTCAACGGCGACGTGCCCATCGAGAGCTATGTGCCGATGATGATGTTCGCGATCATCTTCGGCCTCAGCATGGACTACGAGATCTTCCTGCTCTCCCGCGTCCACGAGGCGTGGCTGCGCACCGGCGACGCCGAGGACTCCGTCGCCCACGCCCTGGAGATCACCGCCCGGGTCATCACCTGTGCGGCCCTGATCATGGTGAGCGTCTTCGCCGCCTTCATCATCAGCGACAACATCGTCGTCAAGATGCTCGGACTCGGCCTCGCCGTCAGCGTGCTGATCGACGCGACCGTCGTCCGGCTCCTCATGGTGCCGGCCGTGATGACGCTGCTGGGCTCGCACGCCTGGTGGACGCCGCGGTGGCTGGACCGGATCCTGCCGCACATCGACGCCGAGGGGGACGCGGAGAGCCTCAGCGGTCCCCGGAACGGTCCGCCGGCGGCTCCGGGGCCAGGACCAGCATCGTGACGTCGTCGCGGATCGCGGGGGAGTGGAGCCGCACGTCCGCCCAGACCCGGTCGGCGGTCGTCGCCGGGTCGGCGCCCTCGGCGAGCGCGGGCAGCCGCTCCAACAGGGGGTAGAACACGCCGTCGGCGTCCCGGGCCTCCGAGACGCCGTCCGAGGCGAGGAACAGCCGGTCGCCCGGGCGCAGCGGCAGCCGGGCGGCCGTCAGGGAAGCGCCCGACAGACCCAGCCCGAGCGGCGTCCACGGCACGGCGTCCACCTCCGTGACCGTGCCGTCGCGCAGCAGCAGCGGCGGCGGATGTCCGCAGACGACGACGCGCACCGCGTCCGCGCCGGGCGTGAACTCCACCAGGACGGCCGTCGCGAACAGTTCCGCGGCCGGGTCGCGGGCGGAGTCGACCACCAGCCTGCGGTCCAGACGGCCCGCCACCGACTCCAGGTCCGCCTGGTCCAGCACCGCCTCCCGGAACGCCCCGAGCAGCGAGGACACGGTCGCCACCGCCGCGAGCCCGTGCCCCTGCACGTCGCCCAGCACGGCCCGCACCCCGTGGGCGCTCTCGCGCACGTCGAAGAAGTCGCCGCCGACCAGCGTCCCGCGCTGCGCGGCCCGGTACAGTCCCGCGCACCGCAGCGGGCCGACGCGCTCGGGCACCGGCGGCGCCACGGCGCGCTGCGCCGCCACCGCGATCGTGCGCTCGACGTCCAGCTGCTGGTCGCGCCGGTGGCGCACGAACGCCACGAACACGCTCAGCAGCGCCACGAAGGACACCGTCAGTACATCGGTCTGGCCCGGCCGGTCGAGCTGGAACGCGGGCACGTTCAGCATCACGACGACGGCCACGCCCAGCGCCGCGGTGACCGCCGGACCGTACGACAGCACGGCCAGCGGCGGGATCGCGCCCAGCAGGAAGCCGACGTCCAGGGGGTCGGGGCTGACCAGCGTGGCCACGCAGACGCCCGCCGCCAGCACGAGGGGCAGCGCCCGCACCCAGCGCGGCGGCGGCGCGCCCCGCAGCCAGCTCCGCCGGTCGCCCTCCAGTCGTCCCACACCCCCACGCTCCACCCCGGCGCGGGCGGCCGCACGCCGAGACCTCGGCCGCAGGGCCGGCGGACGTCAGGCGCCGAGCCGGCGTGCTCCCTCGTCCAACACCGTCTCGACGTCGGCCAGGATCTCCGTGACGCGCAGTCCGAAGGCGGCGTCGCAGGGGTGGGGGCGGCCGTCGCGGGCCGCTGCGAGCAGCTCGTCCGCGGCACGGGCGAGGGCGTCGGCGGCGTCCGCCCCGCTCTGCGGGAGCCGCGCCACCCCGGCGGCGCCGCGCAGCTCGACGCCCGCCCCTGCCGCCGCGGGCGGAGCCGTCAGGCTCAGCGTCAGCGTGCTGGAGGCGCCGGTCGCGTGGTCCAGGACCACCTGGACGGTGTCGCCGGGGCCGTGGGCCGCGGCCGCCACCCGGCGGACGTCGCCGAGCACCGGCAGCAGCACCGACAACGCGTGCGGGCCCACGTCCCACAGCGCGCCCTTCTCCCCGCGCCAGGGCGTGGCGAACGGGCTGTCGCTCTCCTCGTGGAAGACGTCCCCGAGCCAGTGGGCGTGCGCCGTGAACCAGCCCGCGGTCTCCGCCTGCTCGGCGATCCAGGCACGGGGCTCGGACAGGAACCGGGTGGTGAAGAAGACGACCGAGGCCACCCGCGCCTCCCGCACGGCCCGGGCCACCGCCTGCGCTCCCGTCACCGTCGCGGCGACGGGCTTGTCCAGCAGCAGATGACGACCGGCTCCGGCGGCCCGCGTCGCGAGGCGCGCCTGGACGTCCGGCGGCAGGGCGACGGCCACCGCGTCCACGTCCGCGATCAGGACGTCGACGTCGTCGTAGGCCCGCGTGCCGTGGCGGTCGGCCAGTTCCTTGGCGGCCTGTGGGCGGCGGCCCCAGACGCCGACGAAGTCGAGGCCCTCGTGGGAGGCGAGCACGGGGGCGTGGACCATGCCGGCCCAGGGGCCCGTGCCGAGCAGACCGATGCGCATGCCGCTGACTCTCCTGCCGTTGCCGGACCGACGCCCCCGGGCGAGCCTCGCACACCGCGAGCGGCGCGTACATCCCCGAACGGCTCTCAGGCCGCCCGGACCCCGTGCGTCCTCGCCGCGCCGTCCGCCGCGCCCTTCGCCGCGCTCCCCTTCGGCTCCGTGGCGCCGCCGCGTATCAGACGCAGATGCCGTCGTCGGCCGGCGTGACGGGGCCTGGCCGCGACCGGGGCGAGCAGACGCTCCTCCACCCGGTCCATGAAGGCCAGCAGAACGGACAGCAGCGGCAGCAGCAAAACGGCGACCCAGAGCACGGCGTTCTCTTTTCGTCAGGCTCTTTCGTCAGGCGACAGCTTGCCGAGTGCTCCGAATCGGGCCGCTGATGCCTCCCGGACGCACGACGCGTGCCCGCCGGACGCCGGCCGAGGTCGAAGGCGGGGTCCGAGGAGCGTGCCGAGCCCCGCCCGCCGGGCGGTTCCGGCGGGAGTGCGCAGCGGCGGCGCGGCCGGGACCGGGGCCGAAGACCGGTGAGGCGCGAACCGGGCGCCGGAGACCGGTGACATCGCCGGTCCCCGCGCGGCCGCGCCGGTCCGACAGTGGGTCCGCCGGTTCCGAGGGCGCAGTCCGCCGGGGCGGCGGTCGTGCCCGCGCGTGCGGCGCCGGCCGTCCCCGGGGGCCCGCGCACCGGGCCGGCACACCCCACACGCCAGGCAACCGAGACCCGTCCCGTCGACCTGACAGACCCCTGACAGATCTCCGGCGGTCCCGCACACACCTGGCATCCCGAGAGAGGACGACTCCTCGTGCAGCAGTCAGCATCCACCGGCGCCCCCCACCACCGGCCCGGCCGGCTCGCCCGCCTCACGGCCGCGATCGCCGCCGTCGTCGGGCTCGTCGCCCTCGACGGCCCCGGGGCCCACGCCGCGGACAACCCCTACGAGCGGGGCCCCGCGCCCACCGACGCCAGTGTCGAGGCGGCCCGCGGCCCCTACGCCGTCTCCCAGACCATCGTCTCGCCGCTCGTCGTCACCGGCTTCGGCGGCGGCACGATCTACTACCCGACCAGCACGGCCGACGGCACCTTCGGCGCGGTCGCCGTCGCCCCCGGATACACCGGCACCCAGTCCTCCATCGCCTGGCTCGGCCCGCGGCTCGCCTCCCAGGGCTTCGTCGTCTTCACCATCGACACCCTCACCACGCTGGACCAGCCCGACTCCCGCGGACGCCAGCTGCTCGCCGCCCTGGACCACCTCACCCAGGTCAGCTCGGTGCGCAACCGGGTCGACAGCGGCCGGCTCGGCGTCATGGGCCACTCGATGGGCGGCGGCGGCACCCTGGAGGCCGCCAAGAGCCGGCCCTCGCTCCAGGCCGCGATCCCGCTCACGCCGTGGAACCTCGACAAGACCTGGCCCGAGGTCAGGACGCCCACCCTGGTCGTCGGCGCCGACGGCGACACGATCGCCCCCGTCGCCACGCACGCCGAGCCGTTCTACTCCAGCCTGCCCTCCTCCCTGGACCGGGCGTACCTGGAGCTGAACAACGCCACCCACTTCACCCCCAACTCGTCGAACACGACGATCGCCAAGTACAGCGTGTCGTGGCTGAAGCGCTTCATCGACGACGACACCCGCTACGAGCGGTTCCTGTGCCCGCTGCCGCGGCCGAGCCTGACCATCGAGGAGTACCGGGGCAACTGCCCGCACACGTCCTGAGCCGGCGGGCCGCCGCTGTGCCGGTGCACGCGGCACGGCGGCGGCCGTTGGGCGCCCGCACAAGGACGCCCCCGCCCGTCGCGGGCGAAACACCTGGTCGCCGGGGCGGGCGGCCCGTGCCGCCACCGTCGTCGTCGCCGTCGTGCGTCTTCCGCCGTACGGTCGGCGTCCGTAGCGTCGTCGCAATGACCGGACAGACGATCACGGGCGGCGGCGCGCGGGTGGTGACCGGTGAGCCCGGCTGCGGCCGTACCACGTTCCTGGACGCCGCCGCCCGCTCGTTCCCGGCCGGATCCGTGGTCCGCGTCGCGGCCGGCCCGGGGGCGTCGGCCGTGCCGCTGAGCGGCCTGCGCGCACTCCTGCGGCTCCTCGGCGCACCGCCCGGCGACCGGCCGGGCGGAAACCCCGCGGCCAGGGAGGCTCGGGTCGAGGGCGCTTCGGGCGCGGTCCTCCTCGCTGCGCTGCGCGCCGCGTCCGCCGAGGCGCCCCTGCTGGTGTGCGCCGACGACGCGCACCTGTGGGACGCGTCCACCCGTGCCGCGGTGGGACACGCCGCTGGGTTTCTGCGGGGCGACGGTCCGGTTCGCCTGCTGCTGAGCGTGGCCGGACACCGCCGCGTCGACGCGGAGTTCGCCGGGCTCCCGGTGATCCGCCTCGACCCGCTCCCGCCGACGGAGGCGGCCGCCCTGGTGGAGGAGGCTGCGGGCGGGGCCGTCGACCGGGCGGTCCGCGACGACCTCGTGGACGCCGCGGACGGCCATCCGGCGTTGCTGCTGGCCATGGTCCGGCGGCTGTCGACCGCCCAGCTGCGCGGCCGTCGCACGCCACCGCCGCCGCCGGACGACGCCGAACTGCTGGGCGGCCTGGCCGGCGGCCTGCTGACTCCCTGCTCGCCCGCGCAGGAGGACCTGCTGCTCATCGTCGCGGCGGCACTGTGCGACGGGGACGCGGACGACCCGCGCGCGGCACGCGTCGACCTGAGCGTCGCGCTGCGGGCGGCGGCACGCCTGCACGCCACGCGTCCGCACGCGCGGCGCGCAGCGGCCCCCACCTCGCCGCCCGAGGCACCGGCCGGGCCCGAAACCTCCGCCCCGCACGACGTACCGGCCCTGGCCGAAGCGCCGGCCCTGCCCGAGGCGCTGTCCCTGGCGGGCGGGGAGGTCGGCTTCCACAGCGCGCTGCTGCGCCGCGCCGTGTACGCCGCCGCGCGGCCGGAGCGCAGGCGCGCCGCGCACCGTGCGCTGGCCGGGGCGCTGTCCGACGCGGGATCCGCCGGGCTGCCGGCGCTGCTGCACCGGGCGCGTGGCACGCCGGCGCCCCGGCCCGCGACGGCCGCCGAACTGGCCCGGGCCGCCGACGACGCGGTGCACGGCGCGTCGCACCGTCTGCGATGCGCGGCGTTCGCCCGCGCCGCGGAACTGGCCGAGGACCCCGTGCGGCGCGCCGAGTGGTCCACGGCGGCCGCGGAAGCGGCCCTGCTCGGCGGGCGCACGCGCCGGGCCCTGCGGCTGCTCGACCCCGCCCGTCTCGATCGGGCACGTCTCGATCCTGTTCCGACCGACTCGGGCCTGTGCGGCTCGGGTCCGGACGACGCGGCGGCGGAACGGGTACGCGGCCGCGCAGAGCTCGTGCGCGGCATGACGCTATTGTGCGACGGTCCCGTCGACGAGGCCCGGGCGTCCCTGCTCCTGGCCGCCCGCCTGCTGGCCGCGGCGGCCCCCGCGCAGGCCCAGAGCGCACTGCTGGCCGCCTCGGACGCGGCCTGGGCCGCGGGCGACGCGGCCGGCTGCCTGCGGGCGCTCGGCGAGGGCGAGGAGGCCGGCGTCCGCGAGGGCCCGCTCGCTCCGCGCAGCCCCGCGTCCCCTCCCGTCGGCCCGCCCCCGGCCCGGGCC
>NZ_JAHHIT010000077.1 GCF_024539675.1 Streptomyces hilarionis
CCCGGACACCGCCCCCGACGCCACCCACCCAGGGCCGCGAGAAACCGCGCCCACCCGACACCCGGGCCGACGCGACTCACCCCCGGCGCGCGAGGAACCGCGCCCACCCGACACCCGGGCCGAGCTCACCCACCCAAGGGGCGCGGGGAACTGCGCGACCAGCCCCCACCGACCCGCACCCGGCACACGACGCCCGGCACACAGGACCCCGCCGAGGGCGCGGCCGTGCAGGGGGCGCAGCCACGCGAGGGCGCCGCACAGTGGACCCCGCACCGCCCCCGCCACAGCGCCGCACGGCACTAGTGTCCGTTCTGGGCCAGCCTCAGCAGGTGGTCCGCCAGCGCCTGGCCGCCCGTGGGCTCCCGGCTGATCAGCAGCAGCGTGTCGTCGCCCGCGATGGTGCCGAGGATGTCGTGCAGCTCGGCCTGGTCGATCGCCGAGGCGAGGAACTGGGCGGCCCCCGGAGGGGTCCGCAGGACCACGAGGTTGGCGGACGCCTCGGCGGAGATCAGCAGCTCCTGCGACAGCCGCCGCATCCGCTCCTCCTTCGCCGACTCCCCGAGCGGCGCCCGCGGGGTCCGGAAACCCCCCTCGCTGGGCACGGCATAGATGAGGTCGCCGTCGTTGTTGCGGATCTTGACGGCGTTCAGCTCGTCCAGGTCCCGCGACAGCGTCGCCTGGGTGACGCTCAGCCCGTCGTCTGCCAGCAGCTTCGCCAGCTGGCTCTGCGAGCGCACCGGCTGCCGGTTGAGGATGTCCACGATCCGGCGGTGACGCGCGGTGCGGGTCTGCGGCACGGCGGCCCCGCCCGCACCGCCCTGGTCATGGTCTGGCGCCTGGCTCATCGTCGTCTCATTCCCCGGATCCGTCCCCGTTCGCTGCGTCGAGGATGCCGGGCAGCGCCCGGAGGAACGCCTCCACCTCGTCGTCGCCGAGGTTCAGCGGCGGCATCAGCCGGACGACGTCGGGGGCGGGCGCGTTCACCAGGAACCCGGCCTCCTGAGCCGCCTGGCGCACCTGGGGCGCGAGGGGCTCGGTGAGCACGATACCCAGGAGGAGCCCCGCGCCCCGGACATAATCGATCAACGGATGGCCGGCCCCGGTGATTCCGTCCCGCAACCTCTCGCTCTGCCGCTTGACGTTCTCCAGCAACCCCTCGTTCTCGATCGTGTCGAGGACGGCGAGCCCGGCGGCGCAGGCGACGGGGTTGCCGCCGAACGTCGTCCCGTGCTGGCCGGGCCGCAACAGCTCCGCTGCCCGGCCGAAGGCGACGGTCGCGCCCAGGGGCAGTCCGCCGCCGAGGCCCTTCGCGAGCGTCACGACGTCCGGCAGGACGCCTTCGTGCGCCTGGTACTCGAACCAGGTGCCGGTCCGTCCGACACCGGTCTGCACCTCGTCCAGGACGAGCAGCGCGCCGGTCGCGGCGGTGATCGCGCGGGCCGCCTTGAGGTAGCCCGCGGGCGGGACGACGACGCCCAGCTCGCCCTGGACGGGCTCCAGGACGACGAGCGCGGTGTCCTCGGTGACGGCCGCCGCCAGGGCCTGGGCGTCGCCGAACGGCACGTGCGTGACGTCGCCCGGCAGCGGCAGGAACGGCTCGCGCTTGCCCTGCTGGCCGGTGAGGGCGAGGGCGCCCATGGTCCGGCCGTGGAAGGCGCCCTCGGTGGCGACCACGTGCGTGCGGCCGGTCAGCCGGCCGATCTTGAAGGCGGCCTCGTTGGCCTCGGCGCCGGAGTTGCAGAAGAAGACCCTGCCGTCGCGGCCGAAGAGCCGCAGCAGCCGTTCGGCGAGGGCGACGGTGGGCTCGGCCATGAAGAAGTTGGAGATGTGGCCGAGCGACGCGATCTGGCGGCTCACCGCGTCCACGACGGCCGGGTGGGCGTGGCCGAGCGCGTTGACCGCGATGCCGCCGACGAAGTCGACGTACTCCGTGCCGTCCGCGTCCCAGACCCGGCTGCCCGCGCCGCGCACCAGGGGCAGCAGCGGGGTGCCGTAGTTGTTCATGAACGCGCCCTGCCACCGCGCGGTCAGCTCCTGGTTGGCGTCGCTCACGGCTCCCCCTGTCCGTCGGGCACGACCATCGTGCCGATGCCTTCGTCGGTGAAGATCTCCAGCAGGATCGAGTGCTGGACCCGCCCGTCGATGACCCGGGCGGTGTTCACGCCGTTGCGCACGGCGTGCAGGCAGCCCTCCATCTTCGGGACCATGCCGGCGCTCAGGTCCGGCAGCAGTTTCTCGAGCTGCGCGGCCGTGAGGCGGCTGATCACCTCGTCGCTGTTCGGCCAGTCCTCGTAGAGGCCCTCGACGTCCGTGAGGACCATGAGGGTCTCGGCGCCCAGAGCAGCAGCGAGTGCCGCAGCCGCCGTATCAGCATTGACGTTGTAGACATGTCCGTCGTCCTGTGAGCGGGCGATCGAGGAGACGACCGGGATGCGGCCGTCGGCGAGCAGGGCCTCGATGGCGCCCGTGTCGATGGCGGTGATCTCGCCGACCCGACCGATGTCGACCTGCTCCCCGTCGATCTCGGGCCGGTGCTTGGTGGCGGTGATGGTGTGGGCGTCCTCGCCGGTCAGTCCGACGGCGAGCGGCCCGTGCTGGTTGAGCAGGCCGACCAGCTCGCGCTGGACCTGCCCGGCGAGCACCATCCGTACGACGTCCATGGCGTCCTCGGTGGTGACGCGCAGGCCGGCCTTGAACTCGCTGACGATGCCGTGCCGGTCGAGGGCGGCGCTGATCTGCGGGCCGCCGCCGTGCACGACGACCGGCTTGAGGCCGGCGTGGTGCAGGAAGACGACGTCCTGCGCGAAGGCGGCCTTGAGGTCGTCGTCGATCATGGCGTTGCCGCCGAACTTGATGACGACGGTTCTGCCGTTGTGGCGGACCAGCCAGGGCAGCGCCTCGATGAGGATCTGCGCCTTGGGAAGCGCGGTGTGTTTGCGGGTCACGTTGCTCATGAGGAGTAGGCGCTGTTCTCGTGGACGTAGTCGGCGGTCAGGTCGTTGGTCCAGATCGTGGCCGTCTCGGAGCCGGCGGCGAGGTCGGCGACGATGTGCACCTCGCGGTAGCGCATGTCGACCGTGTCGCGGTCCTCGCCGACGCCGCCGTTCTTGCACACCCAGACGCCGTTGATGGCGACGTTGAGCCGGTCCGGCTCGAACGCGGCCTTCGTCGTGCCGATCGCGGAGAGCACGCGGCCCCAGTTGGGGTCCTCGCCGTGGATGGCGCACTTGAGGAGGTTGTTGCGGGCGATGGAGCGGCCCACCTCGACGGCGTCGTCCTCGCTCGCCGCGCCCACCACCTCGACCCTGATGTCCTTGCTGGCGCCCTCGGCGTCGCGGATGAGCTGCTGGCCGAGGTCGTCGCAGACGGCGCGCACGGCGGCGGCGAACTCCTCGTACGCCGGGGTGACCCCGGAGGCGCCGGAGGCGAGCAGCAGCACGGTGTCGTTGGTGGACATGCAGCCGTCGGAGTCGACCCGGTCGAAGGTGACCGCGGTGGCGGCGCGCAGCGCCCGGTCCAGGGTCTCGGCGTCGACGTCGGCGTCGGTGGTGAGGACGACGAGCATGGTGGCGAGGCCGGGGGCGAGCATGCCCGCGCCCTTGGCCATGCCGCCGACGGTCCAGCCGTCGCCCTGGGCCACGGACGTCTTGTGGACGGTGTCGGTGGTCTTGATCGCGATGGCGGCCTTCTCGCCGCCGTGCTCGGACAGCTGCGCGGCGGCGCTCTCGACGCCCGGCAGCAGCTTGTCCATCGGCAGCAGGACGCCGATGAGGCCGGTCGAGGCGACGGCGACCTCGGCCGCGTTGTGCCCGAGCACCTCGGCGGCCTTCTCGGCGGTCGCGTGGGTGTCCTGGAAGCCCTTCGGCCCGGTGCAGGCGTTGGCGCCGCCCGAGTTGAGGACCACCGCGGTCACCTGGCCGCCCTTGAGCACCTGCTCGGACCACAGGACGGGTGCGGCCTTGACGCGGTTGGAGGTGAAGACGCCCGCGGCCGCTCGGCGGGGCCCGGTGTTGACCACGAGGGCCAGGTCCGGGTTGCCGTTCTCCTTGATCCCGGCGGCGATGCCCGCCGCCGTGAATCCCTTGGCTGCCGTGACGCTCACTGCATCTCCTCGTTCGCTTCTGCGCCCGCGCGGCGCGGTGGTGCGGCCGTCGTCGTCCGCGGCCCGGTGGCCGCGCGCGCCTCGCTCACGGCGCGACTCCGATCGTGGACAGCCCGGTGGTCTCGTCGAGCCCGAGGGCGATGTTCATGCTCTGCACGGCGCCGCCCGCGGTGCCCTTGGTCAGGTTGTCGATGGCGCTGACGGCGATGATGCGGCCCGCGGCCTCGTCGTACGCGACCTGCACCTGAACGGCGTTGGAACCGTAGACGGACGCCGTGGCGGGCCACTGCCCCTCGGGGAGGAGGTGGACGAACGGCTCGTCGGCGAAGGCCTTGGCGTAGGCGGCGCGCACGGCGTCCGCGCCGACGCCGGGCCGGGCCTTCACGTTGCAGGTGGCGAGGATGCCGCGGGACATCGGCGCGAGGGTCGGGGTGAAGGACACGGTCACCGGCTCGCCGGCCGCCGCGCTGAGGTTCTGGATCATCTCGGGGGTGTGCCGGTGGCCGCCGCCCACGCCGTAGGGCGACATGGAGCCCATGACCTCGGAGCCCAGCAGATGCGTCCTGGCCGCCTTGCCCGCGCCGGAGGTTCCGGAGGCGGCCACGATCACCGCCTCGTTCTCGGCGAGGGCGGCGGCGTACGCGGGGAACAGGGCCAGCGAGACGGCCGTGGGGTAGCAACCGGGGACCGCGATGCGCTTGGACCCCTCCAGCGCGGCGCGGCCGCCCGGCAGTTCGGGAAGACCGTACGGCCAGGTCCCGGCGTGCGCGCTGCCGTAGAACCGCTCCCAGTCGGCCGGGTCCTTCAGCCGGAAGTCGGCGCCCATGTCCACGACGAGGACGTCCGGGCCGAGCCGCTCGGCCACGGCGGCGGACTGGCCGTGCGGGAGCGCGAGGAAGACGACGTCGTGTCCGGCGAGCACCTCGGCCGTGGTCTCCTGGAGCACGCGGTCGGCCAGCGGCAGCAGGTGCGGCTGGAGGCCGCCCAGCCTCTGACCGGCGTGGGAATGGCCGGTCAGGGCGCCGATCTCGATCCCGGGGTGCGCGAGGAGCAGACGCAGCAGCTCTCCGCCCGCATACCCGCTCGCTCCGGCCACCGCCGCACGTACCACCATGACTCCTCCTCCTGGATGGCATGACTATACGTTTCGATGCACGTTTATGCAATCCAGGAGGGCTGGTCCGCCGCCGGCCCCGTGCGCGCTGATGCTCTCGATCGCGTTGAGCCTGGAGGCGCCGAAGGCGCTCTCGTCGCGGTTCGGACTCGGGCCACGTCAGGCGGCACGGCCTGTCGGCGTGCCGGTGCCGTCCTGATCGCCGGTGGAGAGTGAGGCGGAAGTGGGTGGTGCGGGGTCCGGCACTGCCTGTTCCGCGGCGGGCATGTGCAGGCGTGTGAGTGCCAGGGCGTTGGCCGCGACGATGATGCTGGAGCCGGACATGGTCAAGGCAGCGATCTCGGGGCGGAGCACCAGCCCGGTGGCGGGTTCGAAGACGCCGGCGGCGATGGGCAGGGCCAGGGCGTTGTAGCCGATGGCCCAGGCAAGGTTCTGGCGCATCTTGCGCAGGGTGCCCCGTCCGATGCGCAGGGCGGTGGGGATGTCGAGCGGGTCGGAGCGCATCAGGACCAGGTCGGCGGTTTCGATGGCGACGTCGGTGCCGGCGCCGATGGCAACGCCGAGGTCGGCCTGCGCGAGGGCGGGGGCGTCGTTGACGCCGTCGCCGACCATGGCGACCCTGCGGCCGCCGCGCTGGAGGTCGGCGATCTTGGCGGCCTTGTCGCCCGGGAGCACTTCCGCGATGACGGTGTCGATGCCCAGGTGGCGGGCGACGCGTTCGGCGGTGGCGCGGTTGTCGCCGGTGAGCATGACGACTTCGACACCGAGGGTGTGGAGGTCTGCCACGGCCTGAGCGGAGGTGGGGCGGGGGGCGTCGGCGATTCCCATGATCCCGGCGGGCCGGCCGTCGATGGCGACGACGACGGCGGTGCGCCCGGTGGCGGCGAGTTCTTCCCGGCGTTCGCCGAGTTCGCCGCCCAGGTCGATGCCCTCGCGCTCGGCCAGGCGGCGGTCGCCGACGATCACCCGGTGGCCGTCGACGTCGGCGAGGGCGCCCTGACCGGGGACGTTCTTGAAACGCCTGGCGCGCAGGGCTTCGACACCGTGGGCATCGGCGTAGCGGACGACCGCCGCGGCCAGAGGGTGCTCGGACTCCCGCTCGACGGCCGCCACAAGGCGCAGCAGGCCGCCTTCCGTGGCGCCTTCGGCGGTGATCACGTCAGTGACCTCGGGCTCGCCCTTGGTGAGGGTGCCGGTCTTGTCCATGACGACGACCTGGATGCGGGCGGATTCCTCCAGGCCGGCGGCGTTCTTGAACAGCACGCCCCGCTTGGCGCCGAGGCCGGTGCCCACCATGATCGCTGTGGGGGTGGCCAGGCCCAGTGCGTCGGGGCAGGTGATGACCACGACGGTGATGGCGAACAGCACGGCGGTCGCCGCCGGCCGATCCGTGGCCAGCAGCCATACGACCAAGGTGGCGGCGCCGCCGAGGAGGGCGACCAGGACGAGCCAGAAGGCGGCGCGGTCGGCGAGCCGCTGGCCGGGGGCCTTGGAGTTCTGGGCCTGCTGGACGAGTTTGACGATCTGGGCCAGTGCGGTGTCGGTGCCGATCCTGGTGGCGCGTACCCGCAGGGTGCCGTTGGTGTTGATGGTGGCGCCCACGACGGGCGATCCGGGCATCTTGTGGACGGGCATGCTCTCGCCGGTGACCATCGACTCGTCGACGTCGCTCTCACCGTCCTCCACGGTACCGTCGACGGCGATCTTGGCGCCGGGCCGGACGAGCAGCAGATCCCCCACCGTCACTTCCGCGGTGGGCACCTCGACGGGTTCGCCGTCCCTCAGGACCAGCGCCTTGGGCGGGGCCAGGTCCAGCAGGGTGCGGATGGCGTCGTTGGCGCCGCCGCGGGCACGCATCTCGAACCAGTGGCCGAGCAGCACGAAGGAGGCCAGCACGGTGGCCGCCTCGTAGAAGACATCGCCGCCCCCGGTGAGGGTGACGATGAGGGAGTACGTCCAGCCGGCTCCGATGGCGACCGCGACGAGCACCATCATGTCCAGGGTCCGAGCCCGCAGGGCACGCAGCGCCCCGTCGAAGAAGATCGTGCACGCGTAGAAGATCACGGGGAGGCTCAGCAGGAGCGCCCACACGTCCTGCCGCAGACCGAAGGGCACCGGCGCCTCCACGCCCAGGAGGTCCTCGCCGATCGGGGACCAGATGACGATCGGGACGGAGAACAGGACGGCGACCAGGAACCGGTTGCGCATGTCGGCCACCATGGCCGCCATCGACATGCCGGCGTGCCCGCCGTGGCCCATCGCCTCGTGCGGTGACGGCATCGGCTCGGGAGCATGCCGGACATCGGCCGGGGGTTCGGCAACCGCCGCGTCCCCGCCGTGCTCCGCGGGCCTGGTTCGGTCTGCCTGCGCGGGCGGGTCCGGCTCGGCCATGGGGTCGCACAGGTGCGCCGGGACGGACTGGCCCGCGCAGTGGTAGCCGCACTCCACCACCCAGTCGCGTAGCTCGGCCAGCGAGGTCGCCACGGGGTCGAAGACGACCGTCGCCGTCTCGGAGACCGGGTTCACCTCGACGTCGAGTACACCCGGCCGTCGTCCGAGGACGGCGGCGGCCACGTTCTGCTGCGAGGCCCACCAGGGGCCGCCCAGCTCGAGAACAGCAGTGGCACGCTCCTTGCGAGCGTGTTCCTTCCGGTCTTCCGCATGGTGCTGCACGAGGACGCCTCCTTTTCACCGCGAGCAGGCGTGGACCTTCGGCGCCACCCGGTCCGCGTACCCCCGTCGAGACAGCGCCCCGCGGGCAGGACCGCTGGGAGTGCTGCTCATGGCCGCAGGGTGCGGCGAAGCGCGCCGGTGAGTACCTCGCCACTTCTCCTCGGCCTGCGCCGCATCGGCGCTGGCGGCGTCGGTGACACGGCTGCGGACGTGGTCGTCGAGGAGACCGAGAGCGACTTCCTCGCAGGGCGCGGGTGGCGGCACTGATCTGGGTGCGCCGGAGTACCCCCTGCCGGGTAGGGGCTGTACGGCTCACAGGTCCTGGACCGTCCGGCCCCAGACCGGAGCGTCAGGCCGAGAGACGATGCAGTCGAGGGCAGCAGGCCCGCCTCATCCGACGGGCTCCCACAGCCCCGACACGGTTTCGAACAGAGCCGAAGCAGGTGAGGTGGCGATGATGTTCTGGTACTCCCACGATGTCAGCGGGTGGGGCTGGTTCGGCATGTCGGTCGGCATGATCCTGTTCTGGGCGCTGGTCATCACAGCCCTGGTGCTGGTCTTCCGCGCCGTCAACCGGCCCCACGAACACACCCACGCTCCCGCCGTACCCACACCGCAGCAGATCCTCGGTGAGCGGTTCGCCCGCGGGGAGATCGACGAAGAGGAGTACCGGCGCCGTCTGGAGGCACTGCACGCCGGCCCTCTCACCACATCCTGAAACAGCCGACCGCACGGGCAGCGGCCCTTGCCCTCCGCTGAAGGAGGCCGTCATGAACGACAAGCGCACCTACGGCATGTACGCACTCGTCGCCGCGATCGTCGTGGTCGGAGCCCTGATCGTCGGCGCGTCCCTGGGGAGCCTGGTCTGGCTCGCCCTCGTGGCGGCCTGCCCGCTGATGATGTTCTTCATGATGCGCGGCATGCGCGGCCAGGGGATGCACGGCGGCCACGACCAGCGCGACGACCGGGACGACGACCCGCTGCGCAAGCACGACCACCATGCGGGCCCGGGGCGGCCCTGACTGCCCCGGGCCGGGCAGGGGGTGAGCGCCGCGGCTGCTGTGATCGCCGGCCGACCTGGGCCGGGTCGACCGCGGCAAGCTCACCCGCCGTATCGAGGAGTGCATCGCCTGCGCCCGGGCGTGTACGGCATGCGCGGACGTCTGCCTGTCCGAGGGCGTGGTCGGCGAACTCACCAAGCCTGCGCCGACGAATGTTCCGCACACCCGGCCGCGCAGCGAGGGAGGTGGGCATCGGGGAAGAGCCCGGCCGGGGCGGGCAACACAGGTTGCCCGCCCCGGCGTCTACGGGCCCCGTATCAGACCATGGTGGGCCGCGGCTCGGAGGCAGGAGCCCTCAGACGGCCCGTGGCGTGCAGGCCGTACAGCGCGGCCGCGCAGGCGAGGCCGAGGACGGTCAGCGAGATCCACGGCAGCGCCGGCATCCCGGCAGAGCGGGCCGCGTCGAGCGCGGCGCCGGTGAGCAGGTTCCCGAGAGTGATGCCGATGCCGCAGATGGTGTTGTAGAGCCCGTAGTGGGTGGCGACGAGCCGGTCCCCGGAGAGTCGGACGATGGTGTCCATCTCGAAGGGATAGGCGATCATCGTGCCCACGGCCAGGAGGAGCGCGGTGAGCGTCGGCGGCAGCGCTGCGAGCAGCCACCGCCCCGCGCCGGAGTCGGGCGCCGGCACGGCGGTGGCGAGCAGCAGGGGCACGAACGCCAGGCCCATCGCCGCAAGCCCCCTCACCAGTGCCTGGCCGGGCTCGTAGCGGGCCGTGCACCAGGCGGTCACCCTCGTCTGGCCGAGGATGGTGCTCAGCCCGGACACCGCGAAGAGCACCGCCACGGCAGCGGTCCCGAACTGTCCGTCGCCGCCCAGCCGTCGCACTTCCAGCGGCAGGGACAGGTAGACCTGGAAGGTGAGGACGTAGGAGCCGATCATGGCTGCGGAGAAGAGCAGGAACGGCCGGTTGGCGAGGATGCCGCGCCACTGGGCGAGTACGCTCCCGCTCGTTGCGCCCCGCTCCTGGCCCGCGTCCTTGCGCCGGGCCGGCAGTGCGCGGATCTGGACGATGCTGAGCAGGGCGAAGATTCCGGCTGCCACCAGGCAGGTGACGCGGAAGTCCACGCCGGTGAGCACCATGCCCGCCAAGGGGCCGAGCAGGATCCCGGCCTGGTAGAAGACGTTGAACAGAGCGAACGCCTCGACCCGACGCTCCCCCGCGTCCGCGGCGAGGTAGGCCCGTACCGCCGGGTTGAACAGCGCCCCGGCCAGTCCTGTTGCCGCCGAGGCGGCGAGCAGCGCGGTCAGCGAGTCCACCAGCCCGAGCGTGGCGAAGCCGACGGTGCGCAGGAGGCACCCGGCCACGATCATGGGCTTGTAGCCGAGCCGGTCGGCGAGCGTTCCGCCGACCAGGAACATGCCCTGCTGGCTGAAGTTGCGTACGCCGAGGACGAGTCCGACGACCCAGCCGGCCAGCCCGAGGGTGCCGGAGAGGTGGGCCGCCAGATAGGGCATCAGCATGTAGAAGCCGAGGTTGATGGTGAACTGATTGGCCATCAGCAACTGGACGCTGCGCTCGTAGGAGCGGACCTGTGTGAACAGCTCCTTCACCGGTCCGCCTCCGGTGAGTCGGAGGCGGTCGTCGTGTCGTCTTCCGGGGCGGCTTCCTGCCGCGTGGTCTGAAGGGTGAGGGGGTCGGCCACTGCGGTGCACCGGGTCCAGCGCGTGACTTCCTTCTCGTCCAGGCGGCCGATCACGTCCGGCTCGGCGGCGGGAGGCGTGTCCAGCAGACCGTGCGCGGCGCAGTAGTCGTCGTCGTACACGGTGCCCAGGTAGCGCTGGGGGCCATCGGGGAAGATCGCCGCGATGCGGGCGTCCGCGGGCATCGTGCGCGCGAACCAGCCCGCCACCAGGGCGACCGCGCCCACGCTCCAGCCGCCGGTGGCGTAGTGGGAGGCGGCGAGCTGGCGGCACGTCGACACCGCCTCGTGCGGGGCCACCCAGTGCACCTCGGAGAAGTTCTCGTAGGCGACGTTGCGCGGGTAGATGCTGGAGCCCAGGCCCCGCATCAGACGGGTCCGCGCGGGCTGGCCGAAGATCGTCGAGCCGATCGTGTCCACGCCGACGACCGTCAGCTCCGGGTAGAGCTGCCGCAGGACGCGGGAGACGCCCGCGGAGTGGCCGCCAGTGCCGACGCTGCACACCAGCACGTCGATGTGGCCCATTTCGGAGGCGAGTTCCAGGGCCAGCGGGGTGTAGGCGGCGACGTTGTCCGGGTTGTTGTACTGGTCCGGGCACCAGGAGCCGGGGTTCTGCTCCGTCAATCGTTGCACGCGCTCGCGGCGGGCCTGCTGCCAGCCGCCCGTGGGGTGGGGCTCGGAGACGACGTTGACCTGGGCGCCGTACGCGGTCAGCAACCGGGTCATGGACAACTCCAGCCCCGGGTCGGTGACCAGGGTGACCGGGTGTCCGTAGACCATGCCGGCCAGTGCGAGGCCAAGGCCCAGGGTGCCGCTGGTGGACTCGATGATCCGTCCGCCGGGCCGCAGGTCGCCACGGGCGCGGGCCCGCTCGACCATGTGGAGCCCGGGACGGTCCTTGATGCCGCCGGGGTTGAAGCCCTCCAGCTTGGCCCAGAATCCGCGCCCCGCCGAGGCCAGCGGCTGCGCCACGCGCAGCAGCGGCGTGTTCCCGACCAGTGCCGACAGTGCGGACCGGCCGGAGGGGAGGGGGTTCTTCGTCAGTGAGGTGAGTGACTGCATGCTTCGCTCTCGTTCGATGAATGCACGGTGGGGGGTGATTCATCACGCGCCACGGCGACCGGCCCGGACCTCGGTCCGCGGTCGGTGCCGTCAGGGCGCGGCAGCCGGCCGTGCCGACTGCGGGGAGAGGGATCTAGATACGCCACCGGGACGTACGAGCAAGCGCCGCCCGGCCGCTGCGTGGTCGTCGCCGTATGCGCGCTCCGTCAAGGACGAGCGGACATCCCAGGGCGGCAGCCCCGGCGACCACCGCTGCCGGAGCATCCGCGTCGGCGACCGGCCGCTCCAGCGCGGGGGCCGTTGAACGGACGACCGCATCCGACGTGCACTCGTGCGCGCCGTGCGGCGCGTGCGGCTGCGCCCCGCCCGACGTCACCGCCGGAGCCGCAACGGCCTCGGGCGTCAGCCTGTGGTGTTCCTCGGCGGTCCCGCCGTGCCCTACGGCGCACAGGAAGATCACCAGCAGCAGGGCGCCCCGGATCAGGGCGCCGATTCGGCGCGGCCCCAATAAGCCGCTTGGAGCACTTCGGGCGTGCGGGAGCGTTCGGGTATGGGGCGGCACAGGTCCTCCGTGCGTCCGCCGCCCTCCACACAGAGGGAGGGAAGCGGCGGGCATGGGCGGTGAGAGGGGAAGGACGCGTCGACGAACCTGGCCGGAAGGCGAGTGACCTCGGGCGAACGGGCTGGTCTCGTCGGGCGGGACACCGGTCGAGCCACCCCTGCTGCCCCTCCTGCGCGGACGGGTGCGGTGACGGAGCGACCGGGTGGGAGGACTCTGCGGTGCCTAGACCTGCTGTACCACGGACGCTCTCATGGCCTGCGCCGACGCCCCGTGGAGTTCGGCACCGGAAGGACCCGGCTTCACAGTGGAACGGATGGCAGTGAACGGTTCGCGAACCGACACGGCAAAGCAGGGAGACGCCACCGTTGTCCCCTGCTGAAGCTGTCCGGAAGCGCAATGCTCGGCAGGGTGCGTCGAACCATGCCCCTCATCGTCGCCGTCTGTCGCCACGACAGCGAGGCGGGCTATGTCACCCTGGGCGCCGCGGCCCGTATCGGCCCGGTCCGTCAGGGCGGCCGCGGCGCTGGTCGACAGGTGTCCCCTGACGCCCTCGACGTGCACCCCGTGAGCGAAGAAGACACTGAAGAGCACTACGGCGAGGGCCAGTACGCGTGGCAGCCCGGCAGACACACGGGACCGCGTTGTGCACCGGGGCGACCAAGCCGTGATCATGCCGTGATACTAGCGGCTCGACGACGTTGATCCACCGCCTGCCCCGGAACGTCGAGCCAACGAGCCATGCGAATGGCCTGTTTGCTTCGGCGACGCCACAGTGGGCTCTCGCCGTGTCGTCCCACGTGGGCGGATCGGACGACCTGCCGCGCCCTCTCGGCCGCCCTGCCGACAGTCGGCAACCGTTGCGCCCGCCACCATCCCGCCCAGGTCCGCTCCTCGTTCGCCGCGCGCGTGACCGTGCGCACGGCCGTTGCCCGGCCACGGATCTCACGAGCACGAGCCCGAGCACGAGCGCGGCCCCGGCCTCGTGGCCGGGGCCGCGCTCGCCTCACACGGGCACGGTCAGGCCCGGTAGGCGACGAGGGCCATCATCCCCACCTCGCCGTGGTAGACGTTGTGGCAGTGCAGCATCCACTGCCCGGGGTTGTCGGCGTCGAACACGACGGACACCGTCTTCTTCGGCAGCACGATCGTCGTGTCCTTGCGGGCGCCGCCATCCCCGAGCTGGAACGTGTGGCCGTGCAGGTGCATCGGGTGCCACATCCCGGTGGTGTTGACGAAGTCCAGCCGGACCCGCTGCCCCGCCTCGACGAGGAACGGGTCGGCGTCCGGGTTCTCCATGTCGAACCTCTTGCCGTTGATGGCCCAGTTGTACGTGTCCATGCCGCCGGTCAGCTCGACCCGGTGAACGACGTCTGCCTTCTTGGCGGAAAGACGCACCTCGTCGGCCGCCTTCAGAGAGGACGCGGTGAGGACCGAGCCGTCCAGTTCCCTCGGGCGGACGGAGGCGGACGGTGTGCTGCCGGAGCCGGTGCGCACCAGGGCCAGGGCGGTCGTGTTCTTGCCCTCGGCGAGTGCGACGAGCGGGAAGACGCCGTCGCCGAGGGTGACGAGGACGTCGTAGCGTTCCCCCATGCCGATGAGCAGGGCGTCGGCCTGCCGGTGTTCGACGGGGTAGCCGTCGGTGTGGGTGACGGTCATCGTGTGTCCGCCGAGCGCCACCCGGTACGCGGTGTCGCCCCCGGCGTTGATGAAACGCAGCCGCACGCGCCGGCCCGGCTTGCCGGTGTACAGGTCCGGGTCGGCCGGAACCCTGCCGTTGATGAGGTGGTAGGGGTACTTCACGTCGCCCGCGTCGCCGCCGAGGAGGTCGCTGGTGGCGCCCATGAGCATGAACCCCATCGACATGCCGTCGCCCTCTCCGGAGGAGGACGCGGAGGGCGAGGCGCTCATCCCATCCATGTTCATGTCGCCCATGTCATGCCCGGACATGTCGTGGCCGGACATGCCGCCGGAACTGGACGAGCTGTGGCTGCCCATGCCCATTCCGCCCATGCCCTGGCGGAGTTCGGCGAGGGCCTCGTCCGGGGTGCCGGTGACGCCGTCGAGCCAGTCGTCGAGGACGATGACCCATTCGTCGTCGTAGGAGAGCGGCTCCTTGGGGTCCTCGACGATCAGCGGTGCGTACAGGCCGCGGTCGAGCTGGACGCCGGAATGCGGGTGGAACCAGTACGTGCCGGGGTCCGCCGCGACGAAGCGGTAGGTGAAGGTACCGCCGGCGCGCACGTCCCGCTGGGTGACCATCGGTACGCCGTCCATGTCGTCGCGCAGGGCCAGGCCGTGCCAGTGGACCGACGTGGCGGTCTTGTCCGGGAGCTGGTTGGAGAGTTCGGCGACGAGGGTGTCCCCGGCAAAGATGCGGATCTCCTTGCCGGGGGCCTGTCCGTCGTAGGCCCAGGTCTTGGCTTTGACACCGCCCAGGTCGAGCGTGACAGGCGCCGCGGTCAGGGTGACCTTGCGCTCGGCGCCGGTGCCACGGCGCTTCTTCTCTGCGCCGGTGACAGCCGAACCGGAAGGGCTGACCAGAGCGGCCGGGTCCGACGAGGCGCTGTCGCAGGCGGCGAGCGCGCCGGCGCCCGCGGCGCCGAGACCTGCGAGCAGGAGGGAGCGACGATTGATGCTGTTCACCGTAGGGAGTCCTCTTCTCTGAGTGCGCGGCGTCGCGTAAGGGCGGGACGCCATGGCTGCGGACGGTTCCCGGACGCGCCGGGAGTCGCGGCCTATATGCGCAGCTGAGAAAGGACGGAGAGCTCGGGCGGGGCCCGTTCGGCGGACCGGGTGGTCGCGGGATCGCGGGAGGGCAGCAGCCGCATCGCGGCGCTCGCGGAGAACGCCTCCCTCGGCGGGGAGAGTTCGACTGTCTCGACGCCCGCGGCCCCGCAGTGCTGGACGCCGTCCGAGCAGGACAGGGCGTTGTCCGCGTGCAGGGCCGGGGTGGCCGTCGCTGCCGGCCGCGCGTCCGGACGGAAGCGGATCGCATCCGGCGAGGAGGTGACGGGGTGGCCTTCGTGGTCGGCCATCGCCGCCGTCACCATCCCAGCCATGGGCATGGGCGCCATGGCCCGGGGGCCGGTCACCGCGGTCGAGTCATGGTGGACGAGGACGGCGAGCGCGGCGCAGAGGGCCACCAGCACGCCGAGTGCCGAGCGGCCTGCGTTTCGGGCGGGTGCCGGTCTGCGGCATCGCCCCGCGCGTTCCTCCACCTGGTCCGTCTCCCGTCACCCGGCGTCTTGAGCAGTCCGACTCTATACCCCGTGGGGGTAAAGGCGGGAAGCGGCCGCCGGGGCGCCGAGTCACGCCTCTGACACTGAGCACGTTTCCACTGCGTCCCGTACTAAGTGCTAAGAGGAATAGCAGATGACGGAAGGTCGAAGATGGGAAATCTGACACTGAGCTGGACCATGGCGACCGTCGCCGCCCTGGTGGGCGCCGTCAGCGCGGTCCGGATGCTGACCACCGACGGCGAAGCCCGTTTCGCGGCCGGCGGGGACCTGCTGATGGGTGCGTGCATGGCCGTCATGACCCTGCCCGCGACGGCCGCCTGGTACGCCGGGTTCGGCATGTGGTGGGCGGCGGCCTTCGGGCTTCTCGGTCTCGGCGGCATCACGCTTGCGGTCAGGCAGACGCGCGAGGGCGGCTGGAAGCAGGGCCGCCACTGGGTGCATCTCGTCGTGGGCAGCTTCGGCATGGTGATCATGACGCTGGCCATGACGAGCACGCCGTCGGGGCCGGTGCTCGCACTGGGCGGCGGGCGCCACATGGCCGGCATGCCAGGGATGGCAGGCATGGCCGGCATGGCAGGCATGGACGATATGACGGACGCCCAGCACACGGGCATGGAGGGCATGGACCACACCGGGGGCATGGACCACACGGGAGGCATGGCCATGCCGGGGATGGAGGGGCCCGGCGCGACGACATCCCACGCCGGCGTCGACGCCGCCGGATCGTCGCCCTCTGTCTGGCGTTTCGTTGTCGCCGCGCTCGCCGTCTACTTCCTGCTGTCGATCGCCGCGTCCGTCTGGGCGCGCGTTCGCGGCACCGACAGGAACAGCGTCTCGAACGGTCGGCGGCGCGGCTGGGGCCGCTGGCTGCTGAGCATGCCGGACACGGTCGTCGTCTTCCTGGCGTCGCTGACGATCTCGGTGTGGGACAAGGCCCGCACGGCGGAGCGGGGACGTCACGGTCGGCGCCGCAGGCTCGGCGCCACCCCCGAGGCGGCCCTCGCCGCCCACATCGGCATGGGCGGGACCATGTCGGCGATGCTGCTGCTGATGGCCGTGTGAGAAGCAGCGAGCCGTCGAGATCCATTAAGGAACATAGCGGCACGGGGGCGTCCGTGTGACGATCCACCGTGGGCCGCGTCACACGCCTGGAATACCCCTGGGGGGTATATTGTTCTCATCGTCGGGACGACCGGGAACCAGGTCCTCCCGACGGCAGCCCCACGCATCCACACCCCGAGGAAGCACTCATGACCTCCCAGACGAACACCAGCACCGGCTCCTGCTGCGGGTCCGGCGGTTCCTGTGGCTCCGACACCACCACCGACGTCCAGAGCCTCGGCGTCACCACCGTCTACCAGGTGTCCGGCATGACCTGCGGGCACTGCGAGGGCGCGGTCTCTCAGGAGATATCAGCTCTGGCCGGCGTCAGCGCCGTGAAGGCCGTCGCCAAGACGGGCGAGGTCACCGTCACCTCCGCCGCTCCGCTCGACGAGGAGGCCGTCCGCGCCGCCGTCGACGAGGCCGGCTACGAGCTCGTCGGCCGCGCCTGACGGCAGCTGCGGGGACGCCTTCCCCGTGGACACGCACGACGCGCATTCACTCCCACGCCGGGACGCACCGCTCCGCTGATACGGACGCCGTGCGTCCCGGCCTCCCGTAGGAGACACGCAATGACCAGCACGGCTCCCGAGAAGACGCTGCCCGGCACGGTGCCGGCGCCCGCCTCCCAGGTCGAGCTCTCCATCGGCGGCATGACGTGCGCCTCGTGCGCCGCCCGCATCGAGAGGAAACTCAACCGCTTGGACGGCGTCACGGCGACCGTCAACTTCGCCACCGAGAAGGCGAAGGTCACGTACCCGGAGGGCATCGAGGTCGCCGACCTCATCGCCACCGTCGAGAAGACCGGATACACCGCCGAGGAACCACCGCCCCCGACCACCGAGGAGCGGGCACAGGACGAGGTCCCGACGGCGGACGGTGAGCTGTTCGCCCTGCGGCAGCGGCTGTTCGTGTCGCTGGCCCTGTCCGTCCCCGTCGTGCTGATGGCGATGGTCCCCGCCCTGCAGTTCGACAACTGGCAGTGGCTGTCGCTGACGCTGGCCGCGCCGGTCGTCGTCTGGGGAGCGTTCCCCTTCCACAAGGCCGCCTTCACCAACGCCCGGCACGGTGCCGCGACCATGGACACGCTGGTGTCCATCGGCACCCTCGCCGCGCTCGGCTGGTCACTGTGGGCCCTGTTCTTCGGGCACGCCGGGATGCCCGGCATGCGGCACGGCTTCGAGTTCACCATCTCCCGTTCGGACGGCTCCTCCTCCATCTACCTGGAGGCCGCGGCCGGCGTGACGACGTTCATCCTCGCCGGGCGCTATCTGGAGGCGAAGTCCAAGCGCAAGGCGGGCGCGGCGCTGCGGGCGCTGCTGGAGCTGGGCGCCAAGGACGTCTCCGTACTGCGAGGGGGCACGGAAGTACGCGTCCCGGTGGGGCAGTTGGCCCTCGGGGACCGGTTCGTCGTACGGCCCGGCGAGAAGATCGCGACCGACGGGAATGTCGTCGAAGGCGCGTCGGCGGTGGACGCCTCCATGCTGACCGGCGAGTCCGTCCCGGTGGACGTGAGCGTCGGCGACGCGGTGACCGGGGCGACCGTGAACGCCGGTGGGCGGCTGGTCGTCGAGGCGACACGCGTGGGCGCCGACACCCAGCTCGCGCGGATGGCGAAGCTGGTGGAGGAGGCGCAGAACGGCAAGGCCGAGGTACAGCGGCTCGCCGACCGGATCTCCGGGATCTTCGTGCCGGTGGTGCTTCTGATCGCCGCGGCCACGCTGGGCGGCTGGCTCGGCGTCACGGGTGACGCGGCCGCCGCCTTCACGGCCGCCGTCGCCGTCCTGATCATCGCCTGCCCGTGCGCGCTGGGGCTGGCCACGCCGACCGCCCTCATGGTGGGAACCGGCCGCGGAGCCCAGCTCGGCATCCTCATCAAGGGCCCCGAGGTCCTGGAGTCCACCCGGCGCGTCGACACCGTCGTCCTGGACAAGACCGGCACGGTCACCACGGGCCGGATGGCCCTCCAGGACGTGTACGTCGCCGAAGGGGTCGACGAGGGCGAACTGCTCCGCCTGGCGGGCGCGTTGGAGCAGGCCTCGGAGCACCCGATCGCCCGGGCCATCGCGGCCGGGGCCGTGGAGCGGGCCGGGAGCCTGCCCGTCCCGGAGGGCTTCGACAACGTCGCCGGACTGGGCGTCCGGGGCGTGGTCGACGGACACGCGGTGCTCGTCGGACGCGAGAAGTTCCTGGCGATGGGGGTCCCCCCGCTCGAGCGAAGCCGAGAGGGGGAGAGGGTCATCGAGCTGCCGCGTGAGCTGGCCGAGGCCAAGGCCGCGGCGGAGGCCGAGGGTCGTACAGCGGTCGCCGTCGCCTGGGACGGCGAGGCGCGCGGCGTCCTCACCGTCGCCGACGCGGTCAAGGAGACCAGCGCCGAGGCGGTGGCCGAACTGCGCAAGCTCGGGCTGAAGCCCGTGCTGCTGACCGGTGACAACCGTCTCGTCGCCGAGTCCGTCGCCCGCAGCGTCGGCATCGACGAGGTGATCGCCGAGGTCCTGCCGCAGGACAAGGTGGACGTCGTCAAGCGGCTTCAGGCCGAGGGCCGTACGGTCGCGATGGTCGGCGACGGCGTCAACGACGCGGCCGCCCTCGCCACCGCCGACCTGGGCCTGGCGATGGGCACCGGCACGGACGCGGCGATCGAGGCGGGCGACCTCACTCTCGTACGCGGCGACCTGCGGGTGGCGGCGGACGCGATCCGGCTCTCCCGCAAGACCCTGGCCACCATCAAGGGCAACCTCTTCTGGGCCTTCGGCTACAACGTCGCCGCACTGCCACTGGCCGCCGCCGGCCTCCTCAACCCGATGATCGCGGGCGCCGCGATGGCCTTCTCGTCGGTCTTCGTCGTGACGAACAGCCTGCGACTGCGGTCTTTCAAGTAGGCGCAGCGACGTCCCTGAACGCGAGGCGCCCGGCCTTCCGGCCGGGCGCCTCGCCGTGGTCCCGTGCGTCGGGGAGTTCGGCGATGATCACCCGCGCGGCCCCCAGTCGCCCGGTTGCTCAGGTCCCGCACGCCACCAGGGGCACCAGCGGAGCTACGACCGTGGCCACCACGATGCCCCACCACGTCGCACGGTGCGGCCGGGGCTGAGGAGTCAGGACGCGGTGCAGTCGGACCAGGGCTCCCGATCCGCCGGCGCCCAGGGCCGCTCGCGGCGCCCGGCCCGCCGCGACCTCGCATATCGCGGCTGCCAGGGTCTCCCTGGGGTGGAGCCGCAGGGCGTGGTCGTCCGCGATCATCTCCAGCAGCAGGTTCGTCTGCTCCTTGGCGTGCCGGGCCAGCGGAAGGCCGGGGAACGCGCGGGAGAACGCGTCGACGAGCACCGCCAGCAGGTGGTGTCTGCCGGCGATGTGGGCGCGCTCGTGCTCCAGGACCGCCTTGAGTTGGCTCTCGGACAGGACGTCCAGTGCCGCCCGGGTGACGACCACATGAGAGCGGCGGCCCGGCAGGCAGTACACGGCCGGAACCCCGTAGTCGACGATCGTGGCGCCGTACTCGGGCGCCGGTTCGCCGACCAGCGCGAGCATGTCGAGCTGGCGTCGGCGAGCACGCCGTACCTGCCGGACGCAGCGGACCAGCCAGCCCGTCGGCAGCAGGACGACCGCGACGGGCGCCGCGAACACCAGGACGTCGCCGAAGATGAGGGGCCCGTCGCCCGCGGGCGCGCCGGCGACCAGACCGCACGCGCTGAGGAGCCCCGCGAACCCGTCGTGCGCATGCTGCTCGCCGAGGCCCAGGTGGTAGACGGCCAGCGCGACGGTGATGACGAACGTCACCATGAGGCCCAGCCAGGCGAGGACCGCCGTGGCCGGGGCGCGGTGAGCCCAGCGCGCGCGAGCCAGCAGGGGTGGTGCCGCGGCGCTCACCAGGGCCGCATACGCGGCCAGCGCCACGGCCTCGATCATGTCTCGCTCCGCCTCTTTGCCGCCCGGAGGGCCGAGCGTAGTGCGTCCGCTTCCTCGGGTGAGATCTGCTCCACGAAACTCGCCAGGGCACCCGCCGGGTCCGGGTTGCCGCCGAGTACCTCGTGCATCAGGGAGGCGGTGTACTGCTGACGCGTGCGCGTGGGCGTGTAAACCCAGGCCCGGCCCTCCTTGTGCCGCGTGAGCAGGCCCTTGCGGTACAGGACGTCGGCCACTGTCTTGACCGTGCTGTACGCGAGGTGGCGCTGCTTGTTGATGTCCGTCAGCACGTCACGGGCGGTGGCCGGACGCCCCCAGGTCCACAGGCGGTCCATGATCTCCGCCTCCAGCTCACCCAGCTGACGCACGACCGCTCCCTTCGCCTCCGGAGCAGGGGACTTCCGGAACCAGTGAACGTTCATCCTAGAGGGCGGCTTTCCTGCCGATCAGCTGAGAAGTCAGCCGGATGCCCGCCCCTCGCGGCATGGCCTCCTCCGCTTCGGTACTGTCGGGCGCGGAGGTCCGTGATGAACGTGAGCCGGCATGTGCGAACAGGAGGCGCCCTCGGGCACCTGCTGCTCGTCGTCGTGCTCGCACTCGGGGTGTTCGTCATGCACACCGTGGGCCATCCCGGGGATTCGTCCGGCGTCGGGATGAGCGACGCGTCCCACGCGTCGGCGGCCCCGATGGACGCGGCCGCCCCGTCAGGTCATGAGCCCGCCAAGGCTTGGGCATCGATGGATGACGAGAGCCGGGCAACGGCCCCCTCGCACTCCTCGTCCCCGCACATGCCGGCCACGGCGATGGACATGATGTCGCTGTGCCTGGCCGTGCTGCTCGGCGCCTGGGTGCTTGCTGCGTTGCTGCGTGCGGCGCTGTCTCGCCGCCCCGACTGGTTGTCGAACCTCCTCGCCCAGGCTCCTGTCCTGCTGCGACCCAACCCGCCGCCACGCGGCCCAGATCTCACCCGGTTGTCGGTCCTGCGGCTGTAGGCCGGAACGCCCCGCGGGCGCGCACCACGCGCGACCCCGCGGTCTCGCGTACGCCGAAACAGCCGATGACCTGTAAGAACCGACACACAAGGTGAATCGACCATGACTGCCTTCACGCGCACCCTGCACCTCGAGTCCACCCGCCGCATCGCCGCCGTCAGCGTCGTGGCGGCGGGAGCCCTGCTGCTGTCCGCCTGTGGCGGCGACGGCGACGACATGGCCGGCATGGACCACGGCGGCAGCAGTTCCTCTGCCGCCACCACCGAGGCCGGAGCCAAGTCCGGGGACTTCGACAACGCGGACGTCACCTTCGCGCAGATGATGATCCCGCACCACGAGCAGGCCCTGGAGATGGCCAAGCTGGCCGACGGCCGGGCGTCCGACTCGGAGATCAAGGACCTCGCCGGGAAGATCGAGCAGGCCCAGGACCCCGAGATCACGACGATGAAGGGCTGGCTCACGTCCTGGAACCAGCCGACGGCCATGGAGTCCATGCCCGGCATGGACCACGGCAGCATGAACACGAACGGGATGATGTCCCACGAGGACATGGCCGAACTCAAGGGCATGAAGGGCGCCGAGTTCGACAAGATGTTCGCCCAGATGATGATCGACCATCACAACGGCGCGATCGCCATGGCCAAGGACGAGCAGAAGAACGGCAAGAACGCCGACGCCAAGACGATGGCCGGCGACATCGTCACGGGCCAGTCCGCCGAGGTGAAGCAGCTTCAGAGCATCCTCGACCGGTTCTGAGCCGGCTCACCTGCCCGACCGACCGCCCGGGCCTCACGGCGCGCCCGCCGCGCAGCCCGGGCGGTCGCGCCCCCACCCCCCTCCTGCCCCGGCCTTGCGGCCTTCCTCGCGTCCTTGGCGGATCCCGGCGTCGGGCCGAGTCTCGACACAGCGAGGCCCGAGTCGTCGCCGCACACCGCGGCACCGTGTGGCGCAGCGACCCAGGATCCGGCGGGCAGCAGCGCCAGGCAGTCGAAGAGGCGCTCGTCGGTGATCGGGCCGGCGTGCGGAGGAGTATCTGGCGCGTCGACGGCGCGCGCGTCCGCAGGGACGTGGACGGCCTCGTCATCGGCGACGGGCGTGACGTGAATCGAGTGGTGCACGCCCTCAGGAAGCCGCCAAGCCGTCGTGCGCACCCGCATGACCCAGGGTGTGCACGACCCCGACCCAGAGCAGCAGCAGCGATCGGCAGGACGAAACGCAGGGCGAGGCCACCCGCCTTCACGTCTTCTCAGTGCACGTGCGGGCCGCCGGTCGTCTGCGGCTTTCCTCGCGGTACGAGAAACAGGGCCGCCAGTGTGCTCGCGGCGGCCGCGGCGGCACTCAGTGTGAAGGCGTCCGCGAATCCGTCGATCGCTCCCCGCTCGATACCGGCTGCGGCGACGGTGGACATCACGGCCACGCCGATCGAGCCGCCCACCTCGTGGAAGGTGTTGACGACGCCCGAGGCGAGCCCGGCCCCCTCGTGGCCGACCATGGCCAGCGCGGTGGTGGTGGCCGTGACGAAGACAGCGCCGATGCCGAAGGTGGCGATCACCAGACAGGGCAGCAGCCCGGTGTACACGTCGGTGTCCGCCGAGAGCCGGGCCAGCGGCACGGTCCCCGCGGCCGCGATCAGCAGGCCCGCCACCGCGGTGGGTCGGCTGCCGATCCGGCCGACCAGCCGCGACCGAGGTGGGCGCCGATGCCGGTGGCCGCGGCCACCGGCAGGAACACCAGGCCGGTCTTCAACGGGCTGAAGCCGCGTACGTGCTGGAGGTATACCGAGCCCAGGAAGAAGAACGCGATCAGCAGCGCCGTGGCGATCAGCATCAGGAACGCGCCGGCCACCACCGGCCGCCGGGTGAACATCCGCAGGTCCATCAGCGGGCTCCGGCCGGCACGCTCGACGGCGACGAACGCACCGTACAGGGCGACCGCGATCATTCGCTCGTCCGGGTCCGGGACGCACGGAGCAGGCCGTCGGGCGGGCGGGGCGGCGGTCGCCCCCGCCCGCCCGCCGGGGCGGCTACTTCCGCCCGATCCGCAGGAAGGTGACCGAGTTCGCCGGGAAGGTGTACGTGAACTTCCGCGCGACCCCGGTGAACGTCGAGGTCACCGGCGCGACCGCGGTCGCCGTCTCCGAGTTGACCGCGTCCGGCGCGGCCGTCAGCGTGGTCACCCGGGCCCTGGACGCGACCTTCGCCCGGCCCAGGTCGATCGCCGTGCGCGCCTCGGAGGACTGGGCGTTGACGACCTTGACGATCAGGTCGCCGCTCTTCTCGTCCCGGGTCACGACCTGGCGGAACGGCTCGGCGGGCTTGTCGTCGGTGAAGCCGCCCCACTCCTGGCCGTCGAGGTAGAGCGTGACCTGGCGGCCCCGCACCTTGACGTGGACGTCGTAGGCGCGGCCCGTCTCCACGGAACCGGCCTGGGAGATCAGCGTCGACTTGCCGCCGTCCACGGCCTGCTCGACCGCCGACCGGGTGTTGTTCCAGCCGCCCAGGTTCCACCAGTAGTAGGTGCCGGTGTCCTTGACGCCGAAGGCGATCAGGAAGCCCTCCTTGCCCGACTTCTTGGTGGCCTTCACCCGCAGGTCGTAGTCGTGCCAGGCGGGGTCACCGGCCGAGACCATGGTGTTCTCGGCGGCGGTGTCGCTCTGCACGTACTGCCCGTCCTGGAGCGACCAGCTGCCGCCGCCGGTGTGCGTCCACTGCGCCGCGTCGCCGGAGAAGTCGTCGCTCAGCAGGGTGGCGCCGTCCGCGCCGGTCACCCGGACGTCGTCGTAGGCCGCGCCGGTGGCCCAGGTGGAGAGGCCGACGGCCCCGGCGATCGGCCCCTGGAGGGACGGGGTGCCGGTGGCCGTGGACGGGACCACGCGGTCGCCCACGTTGGTCATGAACAGCTTCTGCACCTCGTAGTTGGCCGAGTTCCAGGAGGCGTGGTTGTTGAACCACACCAGGTCCGGCCGCCACTGCACATAGTCCTCGTTGGCGAAGAGCGGCGCGTAGGAGGCGAGCTCGACGACGTCGGCGTTGCGCTCCAGGCCGGTCATGTACGCGGCCTCGGCCAGTCCGTTCTTGAAGGCGTTGCCCTGGGAGGCGTACTCGCCCAGGAACACCTTGGGGCCGCCGCGGTCGTAGGAGTCGTAGCGGTCGTTGTTCTGAAGGAACCACTGCGGGCTGTTGTAGTAGTGCTCGTCGACCATGTCGACGCCGGCGTCCCGGTTGAGCTGCCAGGCCGCGTCGAAGGTCGGACCGGAGTCGTCCGGGCCGGAGTTGGAGATGACGGTGACGTCCGGGTACTTCGCCTCGATCGCGGCGCGGAACTCCTCGAAGCGGGCGAAGAACTCGGCGGGGAGGTTCTCCTCGTTGCCGACCTCGATGTGCGTCAGGCGGAAGGGGCGGGGGTGGCCCATCCGGGCGCGCTTCGCGCCCCAAGTGGAGGTCACCGGCCCGTTGGCGAACTCGATCAGGTCGAGGGTGTCCTGGACGTGCCGCGCGAGCAGCGCGTCGTCCACGACCGCCCGGTTCTGGCCGCAGCCGGTCACCAGGGCCGGCACCACGGGCAGCGGCATCGCGCCGACGTCCTCGGCGAGGCGGAAGTACTCGTAGTAGCCGAGGCCGTAACTCTGGTTGTAGCCCCAGAAGTTGGCGTTGGTCGCCCGCTGCTCGACGGGGCCGATCGTGTCCTTCCACTGGTAGGAGCGGGCGCGCTGCCAGTTCGAGGCCTCGCTGTAGTCCTGCATCGAGCCGGTGTTGACCAGGCAGCCGCCGGGGAAGCGGACGAAGCCCGGTTTCAGGGCGGCGATCTTCTCGGCGAGGTCCTTGCGCAGGCCGTTGGGCTCGTGCCTGTAGGTGTCGCGGGGGAACAGGGAGACCATGTCGAGGGCGGCCGCGCCGGAGGAGGCGACCCTCAGCCGTCCGACGCTGCTGGTGCGGGCGGCGGTGAAGGTCGCCCGGTACCGTGCCCAGCCCTTCGTCCGCACGGCCACCCTGCGGGCCGTGGCGAGCGTGCCGTCGGCGTCCTCCAGGCTCACGGTGAGCGTGCTGCCGCCCTCGGCGCGGGCCCAGACCGAGAAGTCGTACTTCCTGCCCTGCTCGACCCGGACGCCGGTGTTGTACCCGGAGTTGGTGACGGACGACCCGGCGCCCAGGGAGAGGTAGGAGCGGTTGCGCTCGTTCAGGCGTCCCGCGTCGCCGAGGACCTGGGCGCTGCCGTCGACCGTCCAGGAGGTCAGCGGGGTGTACGAGCGGTTGTCGTCCGGGGCGTACTCGAAGGACCGGTTCTGCACGAGTTCGGCGTACAGACCGCCGTCGGCCGCCCGGTTGATGTCCTCGAAGAAGACGCCGTACATCGTGTCGTCGATCGTCGCGCCCCTGGCGGCGGGGTCGACGGTGAGGGTGTAGTCGGTGGGGTCGGCGGCCCGGGCGGGGGCCGGGACCAGTCCCGCGGTCAGCAGGAAGGCGCTCGCCCCGAGACCGAGTCCCAGTCGGGTGGTGCTGCGTGACATGGATGCTCCGAAGCTCTGCGTACACGAATGTTCGACATGCCGGACATTGATCAGCACTTCGAACGGCAAGATAGGGAGGGGGCCGATGAGCGTCAATGGGTCGCGCGGCAGCGGAAGTTTCGGGAGGGACGCACGATGGGCGAGTTCTGGCCGGTGTCCGACGTGCTGGCGCATCTGTCCGGGACCTGGCGCACGGAGCGGTCCGTGCACGACCTCGCGAGCGGGGACACGGGCACGTTCACGGGCACGACCGTCTTCTCACCGCTCGACGGGGGCGGTCTGCTGCACCGGGAGAGCGGCACGTTCGCCTGGCGGGGCGTCGCCCGGCCCGCCGAGCGCACGCTGCGCTTCCTGCCGGCGGCGACGCCCGGCGCGGCGGACGTCCGGTTCGCCGACGGGCGTCCCTTCCACGACGTGGACCTGAGGACCGGCCAGCACACCGCCGACCATCCCTGCGCGGCGGACCTCTACCGGGGCGAGTACACCGTCTCGGACGCGGACCGCTGGCGGACGGTGTGGCGGGTGGCCGGCCCGGCCAAGGACCTGCTGCTCAGGACCGACTACACACGCGTCGGCTGAACCGGCACGCCTTCGAAGCGCAGGTTCCAGCGCCCGCCCCGGCCGGTGACGGTGGTCGCCGACAGGGGGCGCACGTCGATGTTCCAGTACGTCGCCGGGGGCGCCTTGAGCGCGTAGACCACGGCCGCGCGGATCACGCTCGGCTCGGCGACCGCGACGATCTTGTCGCCGTCGCCGACGGGCCGGGTGTCGAGCCAGTCCCCCACCCGCGTGATGAAGTCCAGCAGGGACTCGCCGCCGTGCGGCGTCGCCAGCGGGTCGGCCAGCCAGGCGTCCACCGCCTGCGGTTCACGGGCCATCGCCTCGCCGAGCGTGAGACCCCGCCAGCGGCCCATGTCGCAGTCGCGCAGCGCGAGCTGCACCAGCGGCGCGTACCCGAGGGCGTCGCCGGTCGCACGGCTGCGCGGCGTGGGCGAGCAGTACCGCAGACCGGCAGCGGCCAGCGGCAGGAGGTCGGGGACCGCCCGCTGCACCTCGTCCCAGCCCGCCTGGTCGAGCGGGCGGTCGTCCTCGAAGCGCTCCGCGAGCAGCGCGGAGCTGCGAGCGGCGGCGACGAACGTGACCCGAAGTGGCATGCGGCGATGGTGAGCCGCCGAAGTGCGCAGGTCAAGAGGCGTTACCTGGTGGTTGTCACGACTGCGCCAAACCTTGTCGGAAGGTCTGGACACGACAGGGCAAGTCACTCGAAAACGAGCGCCATCCATTGCTCGGGCGCGGCGAGCGGCCGGAATCCGGCCTTCTCGTACACGCCGTGCGCGTCGTGCGTGGCGAGCAGGATGCGGCGCAGCCCGTACGGCGCGAGGTGGTCGCGCGCCGCCTCGGCCAGCGCGGTGCCGATCCCCTTGCCGCGTACCGCGGGGTCCACGTACACGTCGCACAGCCAGGCGAAGGTGGCCAGGTCGGTCACGACCCGGGCGCAGGCCACCTGTTCACCGGAGGCCGTGTCGTACACCCCGAAGTTCAGTGAGCCGGCGATCGCCCGCTCCTGCGTGTCCAGGGTCCGCCCGATCGCCCAGTACGCGTCGGCCGAGAGCCAGCGGTGCACGCGCCCGACGTCGACGCGGGCGGGGTCGGCGGAGATCTCGTAGCCCTCCGGGAGGCCGGGTATGTCGGTCATGGCGGGATCCTCACAGCGAGTGGGCGTCATGTCGAACGGTTTGCGGGCAGCGCCTCCTCGCACGCGGCCTCCAGCCGCCGCACGCCCTCGGCGATCTCCTGCGTCCCGGCGACGGCGGCGAAGCTCAGCCGGACGTGCGCGGCGGGGGGTTCGGCGCTGAAGTAGGGCCGGCCTGGGTTGAGGGCGACGCCGGCGCGCAGCGCGGCGGCGGCGAAGGCCGCCTCGTCCGTGCCGTCGGGCAGCCGCAGCCACAGGTGGTAGCCGCCGGACGGGATGTGCGGCAGCGCCAGCCGGGGCAGGCGCAGCCGCAGCGCCGCGCTCATCGCGTCGCGCCGGGCTCTCAGCTCGGCCGCCACGGAGCGCAGATGGCGCGGCCACGCCGGTGAGCCGACCAGTTCGAGGGCCGCCTCCTGCAACGGGCGGGGCACGAAGAAGCTGTCGACGACCTGGATGGCGCGCAGCCGCTCCAGTACCGGGCCGCGGGCGACCAGGGCGCTGACCCGGAAGCTGGGCGAGGTCGCCTTGGTCAGCGACCCCACGTGGACCACGACGCCGTCGGGGTCCTCGGCGGCCAGCGGACGCGGCAGGGGGCCGGCGTCCTCGTGCGCGAGCCGGCGCACGAAGTCGTCCTCCACCACGAACGCGCCCGCCTCCCGGGCGATGCGCAGCACCTCGGCCCGCCGGCCGGCGGCCAGGACGGCCCCGGTCGGATTCTGGAACAGCGGCTGGCAGACGAAGACGCGGGCGCCGCTCGCCCGGAACGCGTCGGCGAGCAGTTCCGGTCGGACGCCGTCCGGGTCGACCGGGACCGGGACGGGCCGCAGCCCCGCCGACCGGGCGATCGCGAGCATGCCGGGGTACGTCGGGGACTCCACCAGCACCGGCGCGCCGAGCGGGGCCAGGGCGCGCAGGGCGGTGGTCAGCGAGGCCTGGCCACCGCCGCTGACCAGCACCTCGGCCGCGGTGACCGGCCCGCCCACGGTGCGTGCGAACCACGCGCGCAGTTCCGGCAGCCCCTCCATCGGCGGGCGCCCCCAGGCGCCGGGCCGGCGACCCGCCCGGGCCAGGGCCGCGGCCATGGCCCGCTCCGGCTGCAACGAAGGGTGGAGGTAGCCGCCGTTGAACTCGATCACTCCGGGCGGCGGGGCGGACAGCGAGACCGTGACGCCCGAGGCGTCGACCGAGCGCGGGACGAGGTCGCCCGCGCCGTCCGCGCTCAGCGACACCTCCTGCCAGGACGTGTCTCCGGCGGGGGCGGAGGTGCGCGACGGCCGGGCCCGGAAGGCGCCCGCGCCGGGGCGGGTGACCACGAGCCCCTCGGCGGCCAGGTGCGCCAGCGCCCGCGACACGGTCACCGGGCTCACCCGGTACCTCTCGACCAGGGCCCGACTCGACGGCAGTTTCCCACCAGGTGAGTAGCGGTCGAACTCCCGACGCAGCTGTTCCGCCAGTTCAGCCACGCTGCTACGCTCTTGCATGAAGACACAGAGTAGCGCTATCGCATCATCCGCGATAGCGGTCAGCATCCCGGGCCCCACCGACCGGCGCGGCGGCCCCGGCACTCTCCAGGCCGCCCTCGGTGTCGTCGCCTTCTCGCTGACCTTCCCCGCCACCGCCTGGGGCCTGGAGGGCTTCGGCCCCTGGGCGCTGGTGGCGGTGCGCAGCGTCCTGGCCGCGCTGATCGCCGGGGCGTGTCTGCTCGCGCTGAGGATCGGCCCGCCCGACCGGCGGCACTGGGCGGGGCTGGCCGTCGTCGCCGGCGGGGTCGTCGTCGGGTTCCCGCTGCTGACCACGCTCGCACTGCGGACGTCCACGACCGCGCACGCGGCCGTCGTGGTGGGCCTGCTCCCGCTGACGACCGCGCTGCTGTCCGCCCTGCGCACGGGCGCGCGCCCGTCCCGCGCGTTCTGGGCCGCGGCCCTGGCCGGCGCCGCCGCGGTGGCGGCGTTCACCGTGCAGCAGAGCGGCGGGGCCCTGACCAGCGCCGACCTCTACCTGTTCGGGGCGCTGCTGGTGTGCGCGGCCGGCTACACGGAGGGCGGCAGGCTGGCCCGGGTCATGCCGGGCTGGCAGGTCATCGGCTGGGCGCTGGTGCTCTGCCTGCCGCTCACCGTGCCGGCCGCAGCCCTCGCCCTCGCCCTCGAACCCGTCCACCTCACCGCGCACAGCGTGGCCGGACTGCTGTGGGTCGCCGCCGGTTCCCAGTTCCTCGGACTGGTCGTCTGGTACCGGGGCATGGCGGCCATCGGCGTCCCCCGGGCCAGCCAGTTGCAGTTGGCGCAGCCGCTGCTCACACTGGTGTGGTCGGTGCTGCTGCTGGGCGAGCAGCTCACGCCCGCCGCGCCGCTGACGGCCGCGGCCGTCGTCGTCTGCATCGCCGTCACCCAGCGGGCGCGCGGCTGACCAGGGGCCGCCCGCGACGCACGCGCGGTGCGCGAGGGCGGCGACGACCCGGCGGGACGGACCGCCGGTACGGGTGAGGAGGCTCCCCATGCGCGCAACCACGGGCGACCAGCTTGTCCAGCACGGCAGGGTGGTCGGGCAACACGACAAGGTCGGCGAGATCGTCGAGGTACTGGGCCAGGGCGGCGACCCCCCGTACCGCGTCCGCTTCGAGGACGGGCACGAGGGCGTCTGCTCGCCCGGCCCCGACACCGAGATCCGCCACCGCACCTCCGGGGAACGGCGGCCCTAGCCGAAGGCGCCCGTTTCCCACCGGCGGGCGCGGCGCGGGGGGTCGGCCGGCTGTCCGTAGTGGTCGGCGACCACCCTGGCCATCGCTCCGATCCGGTCCTTCCTCACGTCCTGGGCCGCGAAGAAGACGTGCCCGCGCACCTCGGGACGCGCGGCGGCCAGGTCGAGGTGGGCCGACAGTTCGGCCGGGTCCTGCCAGGCGGCGGACTGCGTCGGGTCGCCCGCCCGGTACAGGGCCTCGCCGATGTACAGCCGGGTGCGGCTGCCCTTCGCCACGTCCGCCCACCAGGGCACCAGCTTCGCGTAGTCGGCGACCGACAGCCCGATGTTCCAGTAGAGCTGCGGAACGACGTAGTCGATCCAGCCCTCCTTCACCCACTTGCGCGTGTCGGCGTGGATGTCGTCGTACGACTGAAGGGCCCGGGTGTCGGAGCCGCGCGAGTCGGTGGAGGCGTTGCGCCACACGCCGAAGGGGCTGATCCCGAACTGGGTCCCGGGCCGGGTGGCCCTGATGCGGGCGGCCGTCTCCAGCACCAGCCGGTCGACGTTGTCGCGCCGCCAGGCCGCCCTGGTGGCGAAGGCGCCGCCGTGGGCGTCGTAGGCGTCGTCGTCGTCGAAGGTCTGCCCGGCGACCGGGTACGGATAGAAGTAGTCGTCGAAGTGCACGGCGTCCACGGGGTACTTCGCGACCGCGTCCAGGATGGCGTCCTGGACGAAGGCGCGGACCTCGGGCAGACCGGGGTTGTAGTAGAGCCGCCCGCCGAACGGCACCACCCAGTGCGGGTGCCGGCGCGCGGGGTGCGCGGCGACCAGCCGGGAGGGGTCGTCGTGGGTCGCGATCCGGTAGGGGTTGAACCAGGCGTGCAGCTGAAGGCCGCGGGCGTGCGCCTCCGCGACCGCCGTGCCCAGCGGATCCCAGCCCGGCGCCCTGCCCTGGACGCCGGTGAGCACCTCGGACCACGGTTCGAACGGTGAGGGCCACAACGCGTCGGCCGTGGGCCGCACCTGGAGGATCACCGTGTTCAGCCGTCTGCGCACCGCCGCGTCCAGCAGGGCGACGAGTTCGGCGCGCTGGGCGGCCGCGGTCAGGCCGGTCCGCGACGGCCAGTCACGGTTGGAGACGGTCGCCAGCCACATGCCCCGCATCTCGCCGGTCGCCCGCCGCTCCCGTCCGGGCGCGGCCGACGCGCCCGTCGTGGTGAACGCCGACAGCGCTGCCAGCGCGAACGCCCGCCGGGTCAGTCGCCCCATCGCACACATCCCCACATACTCTGCGGATCCGTTCGGTAACGGATCGTTTCCGGGGCCCAGCATGCCCCCACCCCGACGATCGATCATCGATACTTGCTAGTAACGTGCACGATCGGAGCAGGCCGTCCGGGACCCGGCAGACCTGCCACAGCCAACAGAGTCAGCGCGGCGAAAGGTGCGATGTGACCGACATCGAACGGGTCGGAGTGGTGGGCTGCGGCCAGATGGGGGCGGGCATCGCCGAGGTCTGCGCGCGCGCCGGCCTCGACGTCAAGGTCGCCGAGACCAACGGCGAGGCCCTGGAGATCGGCCGGACCCGGCTGCTCAACTCCCTGGCCAAGGCCGCCGAGCGCGGCAAGATCTCCGAGGAGGAGCGGGACGCCGCGCTGGCGCGCCTGAGCTTCACCACGGACCTCGGCGAGTTCGCCGACCGCGACCTGGTCGTCGAGGCCGTGGTCGAGAACGAGCAGGTCAAGACGGAGATCTTCCAGGTCCTCGACCAGGTGGTGACCCGCCCGGACGCGATCCTGGCCTCCAACACCTCCTCCATCCCGCTGGTGAAGCTGGCGGTCGCCACCTCGCGGCCCGACCAGGTCGTCGGCATCCACTTCTTCAACCCCGCCCCCGTGCAGCAGCTCGTCGAGCTGATCCCGGCGCTGACCACGTCGGAGGGCACGCTCGGCAGGGCGCAGCTGTTCGCCGAGAAGGTGCTGGGCAAGCACGCCATCCGCGCCCAGGACCGCTCCGGCTTCGTGGTCAACGCGCTGCTGATCCCCTATCTCCTGTCCGCGATCCGGATGTTCGAGACGGGCATCGCCAGCCGCGAGGACATCGACAACGGCATGGAGATGGGCTGCGCCCACCCGATGGGGCCGCTGAAGCTGTCCGACCTGATCGGTCTGGACACGGTCGCCTCGGTCGCGTTCTCGATGTACGAGGAGTACAAGGAGCCGCTCTACGCCGCTCCCCCGCTGTTGCAGCGCATGGTCGACGCGGGCCGGCTGGGCCGCAAGACCGGCTCGGGCTTCTACACCTACTGAGCCGCGTCGCAGGGTCCTCCCCGCCGGCCGGTCACGGGCCCGGCGCTCCGCGGAGCGCCGGGCCCGTTTCGTTCACACGCCGTGTGCGCTCCGGGCCCGCATATGCCGCACGCACACTCTCCCCCGGGGCCCGCCGGGCCGGTTCACTCATCATGCGCACGTAAGGGATGTGAGACGACCACGGAAAGGAGCGGACACGTGACCACCGATTCCGAGCATCCCGTCGTCCATGGAGAACTCGCGGAGTTACGGCGACGCCTCGACGTGGCGTACGCCCGCGTCGAGGGCGGTCTGGCCCTGCTGACGCACCGCACCGAGGAGACCGCCAAGGAGCTCGACGAACTGAGCACCCGCATCGTGACGTTGGAGCACTCCCGCTGGCCGCTGCCGGCCGTCTGCGCGCTCACCGCCGTCGGCGCACTCGCCGTGACGGCCTGGCAGGCCTTCGGACACTAGCGCCCGGCCGGCGCGGGCGGGTTCAGCCCAGCCTCAGGTGATGCAGCAGCATCAACGCGGCCGCCATGTTGGCGGCCGGGACCTCCCCTCGGGCGACCAGTTCGGGCACGACCTCGAGGGAGACCCACTCCCGGCGGTCCGACTCGAAGTCGTCCACGGGGTGCCCCGTGTACCGGGCCTCGTCCGACCAGTAGATGTGGTGGACGGCGTCGGTGAGCCCGTTGGACGGCTCCACGCTCATCAGGTGGCGCAGGGGTCCCGGCCGCCAGCCGGTCTCCTCCTCCAGTTCCCGGGCGGCCGCCCGGGCGACGTCCTCGCCGTCCTCGACCACGCCCGCGGCGAGCTCCCAGCCCCAGCTGTCGGTGATGAAGCGGTGCCGCCACAGCAGCAGGACCTCGTTGGCCTCGTTGACGACGGTCGCCACGGCGACGGGCCTCAGCCGTATGAGGAAGTGGTCCAGGTGCCGGCCGTCGGGCAGCTCCACATCTGCCAGGTTGACGCTGAACCAGCGGTTTTCATACACAGTTTGTTCGTTCTGTTTCGTCCACTGCACGGTTCTGCCACCTTCCGTCGAGTAAGTGGCAATATCGCAGCAGGAACCATGCAGCGTCGGCGCGGAGGACGAGCCCGCGCCTCCTTCGTGCCTCGTCGTGCGGATACCCGGTGACGCCCCGTCCTAGAGCGGGACGCGCAGCGCTCCGTCGATGAGTTCGGCCGCCTCGGCCGTGCCCGCGCAGCCGCTGCGCACGAGGTGCTCGCGCACCGCCCGGAGCCTGTCGCGCAGCCGCTGGGACTCCATCCCCCGGGCCTGCTCGGCCATCCGCACCGCGGTGACCACCGCCTTGTCGGCGTTGCCCTGGCGCAGCTCGATCGTGCTGAGCATGGCCAGCCGGTGCACCCGGCCGCGGTCGTGCGCCGGGGTGCCCACGGCGGCCGTCGCGTGCTCGGCGGCCGCGGTGAGATCGCCGAGGCTGAGCAGCGCCTCCGCCACCTGGACGTTGACCAGACCGGGCTGGACATAGCCGGTCTCGTCGGGCTCGTGTCCGCGCCGGATGCGGTCCGCGGCGGTCTCGGCCCGCCGGATGCACGACAGGGCGCTCGTGCCGTCGCCGAGGTGCGCGTACGCCTTGGCCTGCATCGCGTACAGGTCCGAGGCGAGCGCGGGCGTGATGTGCCGGCCCGCCGCCCGCAGCGCCGCCTCCGCGAACGCGACGGCCTGCCGGTACTCCCGCATGAACAGCGACTGGTTCACCAGCAGGGCGATGACGTACGCGCCCAGTCCCCGGTCACCGCTGGCCTTGGCCAGGCGCAGCGCCTGGTGGAAGTAGCGCTGGGCGAGGCCGTGCGCGTCGGAGTCGTAGGCGCAGATGCCCGCCACCGCCACCAACCCTCCGGTGGCACGGTGCAGTTGACGGCCCGTCTCGTCCGTGTAGCTGCCCCGCAGCAGGGGCGCGGTCTCGGCGTTGAGGAAGCCGACGACGCGGCTGCGGGTCGCGATGCCGCCCGCCTTGCGGTACATCTGCTCGTAGTGGGCGCGCGCGGCGCGCAGCATCTCGATGTCGGCCGAGGTCACACGGTGCCGGCCGCCGCGCGAGACGTCCACGTCCTCCGGGGGGTTCTCCCACTCCCACACCGGCATCACGGCCGGCGTGCCGGTGACGGCGGGGGCCCCCAGGAGGTGGGGGCGCTGCTGCTCGTCGGAGCGCCACAGGGCGGTGGCCCGCTCCACGAAGCCGGAGAGCGAGGCGCCGTGCGGGGTGGACGGCTCGCCCGGGACGCCGAGCCCGATGTCGTCGAGGGTGACCGGCCGGTGCAGGCGCGTCGCGAGCACCTCGCAGATGAGGTCGGGCACCTGGCCGCGCGGCCGCTGGCCCTTGAGCCAGCGGGCCACCGCCGTGTGCTCGTACCGCAGGGCGAGGCCGCGGGCCCGTCCGGCCTGGTTGACGTGGGCGGCGAGGCCCGCGTGCGAGATGCCCGCCTCGTCGAGGATCGCGTCGAGCAGAGTGTTGGGCTGCATGGGTGCCCCCCGGTGCCGTGCCTCGTGCCGTCAGACTAGTGGGTCCGTCTTCACACGGGGTGTGAACGCAAAGCCCGCGTTCGCGGGGCGTGCGCGCTGTCGTCCCGTCCGCACGGCCGGTTGACTGGACCGCCTCGCAAGAGGTTCGCCGGGCCGTCGGCTCCCCCTCGAAAAGCGACGGCCCGGCGGTGCGGGTTCGCTCCGCGGGTGGGGCGGATGGGGTGAGTGGGGACGTCCCGGGTGCGTGGTCGGGCGCGGGCCCGTCGTGGCCGGGCGCGCAGTTCCCCGCGCCCCTGAAAGATCACCCCCAGCCCAGGAACGCAGCCCTGTCGACCCACGGCCGACACACCACCCCAGGCACGATGCAAAGGCGCAGGAGCGCAACCCCCAGCCCCCAGGGGCGCGGGGAACTGCGCGACCGGCCACCACCGGCCCGCGGCCGACACACCACCCCAAGCACGGTGGAGAGGCGCAGGAACGCAACCCCCCAACCCCGCAACCCCAAACCCCCAGGGGCGTGGGGAACTGCGCGATCAGCTGGTGACGGGCCGCGGCCCGGACGGCGGTTCAGCGGGGTGCGGGGGCGCAGCCCCCCGCGGCCTCGGGGGCGCGGGGAACTGCGCGATCGCGGGCTCAGCCCCGCAGGGCCGCTCCGGTCCGCTCGCCCGCCAGGGCGACCGCCGCGTCACGGGCGGCCGACGCCTCGTCGACGGTCAGCGTCCGGTCCTGCGCGCGGAAGCGCAGCGCGTACGCCAGCGACTTCTTGGCGTCGCCGAGCTGCTCGGCGTTCTCGTAGACGTCGAACAGCCGGATGCCCTCCAGCAGTTCGCCCGCGCCTTCGCGCAGCGCGGCCTCGACGTCGGCGTGCGGCACGCTCCGGTCGACCACGAGGGCCACGTCCTGGGTGGCGACCGGGAACGTGGAGATGCTCGGCGCCTGGGGCGTGTCGTCGCCGACCCGCTCCAGGACGTCCAGGTCCAGCTCCATGGCGCAGGTGCGCGCGGGCAGGCCCAGCGCCTTCAGCACACGGGGGTGCAGCTCGCCCGCGTGGCCGACGACGCGCTCGGCGCCGTCGACGGTCACGGCGAACTCGGCGCAGCGACCGGGGTGCCACGGCCCGTAGCGGCCGTTGCGGACGGCCAGCTCGACGCCGGCCTCCCGGGCGACCGCGCGCCCGGCCTCGATCGCGTCGGCCCAGTCCGCCGGGCGGCCCTTGCCCCACCAGCCGGCCTGCTCGCGGGCGCCCGTGAGGACGACGGCGACGTGGCGCGGCTGCTCGGGCAGCACGGCGTCCAGCGACGCCAGCTCCTCGTCGGTGGGACGGCGGTCGACGGGCAGGTGTCCGGCGACGCCCTGCTCCTCGCGCGGGAGGAAGACCAGGCCGGTCTCGAAGAGCGCGAGATCGTGCGAACCCCGACCGTCGTTGCGCCGCAGCGCGCCCAGCAGGCCCGGCAGCAGCGACGTGCGGAGCGCGGGCTCCTCGTCGTTGAGCGGGTTGGTGAGCTTGACGACGCGGCGGGCCGGGTCGTCGGCGTCCAGGCCGAGCTGGTCGAAGACCTGCTCGCTGACGAACGGGTAGTTCGGCGCCTCGACGTACCCGGCGCCGGCCAGGGCGCGGCCGACACGGCGGTGCAGGCGCTGGCGGTGGGTGAGCCCGCGGCCCGAGGGCGGCTTGGGCAGCGTGGAGGGCAGGTTCTCGTAGCCCTCCAGGCGGATGACCTCCTCCGCCAGGTCGTTGACCTCGGCGAGGTCGGGCCGCCAGGACGGGACGGTGACGAGCAGCTCGTCCTGCCCGTAGACGTCGCAGCCGATCTCCTGGAGGCGGCGCACGACGGTCTCACGGCCGTACACCACGCCCGCGACCTTGTCCGGGTGGTCCGCCGGGACGCTGATCGTGTGCGGGGCGGACGGGGCGATGATCTCCGTGACGCCCGCGTCGGCGGTGCCGCCCGCCAGCAGCACCAGCAGGTCCACCGTGCGCTGCGCGGCAGCCGCGGCGGCCTGCGGGTCGACGCCTCGCTCGAAGCGCCGGGACGCCTCCGAGGACAGCTTGTGCCGACGCGCCGTCCGCGCGATGGACACCGCGTCGAAGTGGGCGGCCTCGACGACCACGTCGGTCGTGCGGCTCTCGGGGTCGTCGTGGTCGGCGATCTCGGTGTTCGCGCCGCCCATGACGCCGGCGAGGCCGATGGGCCCGCGGTCGTCGGTGATGACCAGGTCCTCGGCGTGCAGCTTGCGGGTGACTCCGTCGAGGGTGACGATCTGCTCGCCCTCCGCGGCCCGGCGCACGCCGATCGTGCCCTGGACCAGGTCGCGGTCGTAGGCGTGCAGCGGCTGGCCGATCTCCGTCATCACGTAGTTGGTGACGTCGACGGCGAGCGAGATCGGACGCATGCCGACCTTCTGAAGCCGGCGCGTCAGCCAGATAGGCGAGCGCGCCTCGGGGCTCAGACCGGTGACGGTGCGGGCGGTGAAGCGGTCGCAGCCGACCGGCTCGGAGACCTTCACCGGGTAGCCGAAGGCGTTCGGCGCCGGTACGTCGATCAGCGCCGGGTCGCGCAGCGGCAGACCGTAGGCGATGGCAACCTCACGGGCCACACCGCGGATCGAGAGGCAGTCGCCGCGGTTGGCGGTGACGGCGATGTCCAGGACCTCGTCGACCAGTTCGAGGAGCTCGATGGCGTCCTTGCCGACCTCGGTCTCCGGCGGCAGCACGATGATGCCGTGGCTGCCGTCGTCGCCCATGCCCAGCTCGTCGCCGGAGCAGATCATGCCGTGGGAGGTCTTGCCGTACGTCTTGCGCGCGGCGATCGCGAAGTCGCCGGGCAGCACGGCGCCGGGCAGGACCACGACGACCTTGTCGCCGACGGCGAAGTTGCGGGCGCCGCAGACGATCTCCTGCGGCTCGCCGGTGCCGTTGGCCGTGCCGACGTCGACCGTGCAGAAGCGGATCGGCTTCTTGAAGCCCTCGAGCTCCTCGATGGTCAGCACCCGACCGACGACGAGCGGGCCCTTGAGGCCGGCTCCGAGCTGCTCGACGGTCTCGACCTCGAGGCCGGCCGACACCAGCTTGGCCTGCACGTCACGGCCGGTCTCGGTGGCCGGCAGGTCGACGTACTCCCGCAGCCAGGAAAGCGGGACCCGCATCAGATCTCCATCCCGAACGGCCGGGTGAACCGGACGTCACCCTCGACCATGTCTCGCATGTCTTCGACGTTGTGGCGGAACATCAGCATCCGCTCGATGCCGAACCCGAAGGCGAACCCGCTGTACTTCTCCGGGTCGACGCCGCAGGCGGCCAGCACCTTGGGGTTGACCATGCCGCAGCCGCCGAGCTCGATCCAGCCCTCGCTGGAGCAGGTGCGGCAGGGGCGGTCGGGGTTGCCGACGGACTCGCCGCGGCAGACGTAGCACACCATGTCCATCTCGGCGGACGGCTCGGTGAACGGGAAGAAGTTCGGCCGCAGCCGGGTCTTCATGCCCTCGCCGAACAGCGACTGGACCATGTGGTCCATCGTGCCCTTGAGGTCGGCCATGGTCAGGCCCTCGTCCACGGCGAGCAGCTCGACCTGGTGGAAGACCGGGGTGTGCGTGGCGTCCAGCTCGTCGGTGCGGTACACGCGGCCGGGGCAGATCACGTACACCGGCAGCTCGCGGCCGAGCAGCGAACGGATCTGGACCGGTGAGGTGTGGGTGCGCAGCACGACGCCGGACTCGGTGCCGCCCTGCGGGCCTTGCACGAAGAACGTGTCGGCCTCGCCGCGGGCCGGGTGGTCCGGGCCGATGTTGAGCGCGTCGAAGTTGAACCACTCGGCCTCGACCTGCGGGCCCTCGGCGACCTCGTAGCCCATGGCCACGAAGACGTCCTCGATGCGCTCGGAGAGCGTGGTGAGAGGGTGGCGGGCGCCGGCCGGGACCCGGTCGTGGGGCAGCGTGACGTCCACCGCCTCCTCGACCAGCACCCGTGCGTCGCGCTCGGCCTCCAGCTCCTCCTGGCGGGCGGCGAGGCCCTTGTTCACGGCGCCGCGGGCCTGGCCGACGAGCTTGCCGGCGGCGGCCTTGGCGTGCGGGGGCAGGGCGCCGATCTCGCGGTTGGCGAGGGCGAGCGGGGAGGTGCCGCCGGTGTGGGCGACCTTGGCCTCCTGGAGCGCGTCGAGCGAGTCCGCGGCGGCGAAGGCGGCGAGCGCCTCGTCCCGCATGCGCTCGATCTCTTCCGGTTTCAAGGCCTCGACCTCTACCGGGTCGTACGACTTATTCGGTGCCGACATCTCTTCCCGTGCTTCCGATTGTCTGGCTGAAGGTCCCCGTCATCGACTCACGCAGAGGTCGGAGGGCCGTCCATGGGACACAAGGGTGCCAAAGGCCGAGTCTAACGGGGTGAGGGTGTACCGCTGCGCCCGCGGCGGCCCGGGCAGCTCTCAGGTGAGGTAGGCCGGGGTCGCCACGGGCAGCGTAAATCGGAACTCCGCGCCGCCGCCGGGGGCGCGGCCCACCGTGATGGCGCCGCCGTGGGCTTCGACGATGCCCTTGACGATGTACAGCCCGAGGCCGGTGCCGCCGCGCTTGCTGCCCCGCCAGAAGCGGGTGAAGACGCGGTTCATGGACTCCTCCGGGATGCCTGCGCCCTCGTCGCTCACGGTGACCGACGTGCCGGTGTCCTCCCCTTCCCGGGGGGACGCGGCGGGCGTGATGTCAATGGTGACGGTTCCCTCGCCGTGGCGCACCGCGTTTTCGAGGAGGTTGCTGAGGACCTGGTCGACCTTGTCGGGGTCGGCCCACAGGGCGGGCAGCGGCTGCTCGATGCGCAGCAGGAACCGGTCGGCGGGCTGTCCGGCGGCGACGTAGGCCTGGATGTGCCGTCCCACGGCCGCGCCCATGTCCACGGGCTGGCGGCGCACCTCCAGCCGTCCGGAGTCGATGCGCGAGATGTCGAGCAGTTCGGCGATCAGGCGGGTGACCCGGTCGGCGTCGGCGTCGACGGTCTCCAGCATCAGCCGCTTCTGGTCGTCGGTGAACCGCGACCACTTGGCGAGCAGGGTGGCGGTGAAGCCCTTGACGGAGGTGAGGGGGGAGCGCAGTTCGTGGGCGACGGTGGCGATCAGCTCGGCGTGGCTGCGCTCGGTGCGGCGGCGGGCCTCGGTGTCGCGGATCGCGACGACGACGCGGTGGACGGGGCCGGTGGGCTCGGCGCGCACGTACCGGGCGGAGACGAGCACCTCGCGGCCTCCCGGGAGCAGGAGGTTGCGCTCGGGCTGGCCGACGCGGATCGCGAGGCCGCCGTAGGGATCGGTGAGCTGCCACCAGCGGCGGCCCTCGAGGTCCTCGAGCGGCAGGGCCTTGTCGAGGCGCTGGCCGAGGGCGTCCTCGGCGGCGACGGCGGTGATGCGCCGGGCTGCGGCGTTGAAGCAGATCACCCGGCCGTGCTCGTCGGCGACGACGAGCCCGTCGGGCAGGTCGTCGGGGTCGATGCCGAGTCCGGCGAGGTCACCGGCCGGCCGGGCCGCTCCCGGTGCGCTGGTCGTGCCGACACTCATCCCCGTACCCCACCTCCCGTCCTCCCGGAAGAGGCCCGCGAACTCGTCACCCTACTAGCTGTCGGTCACGGAGCGGCACCCTCCGGAGGCGCGCTGTGCACGGGCCGACGCGTAGAGACATACGGCGGCGGCCGTCGCGAGGTTCAGGCTCTCGGCCTTTCCGTGGATCGGGACGCGCACGACGGCGTCCGCGAGCGCGCGGGTCTCCTTCGGAAGTCCCCAGGCCTCGTTGCCGAAGACCCATGCGGTGGGGCCGCCCATGGTGCCGGCGTCCAGTTCGGCGTCGAGGTCGTCGTCGCCCGCGCCGTCGGCGGCGAGGATGCGCACGCCCGCGTCCCGCAGCCCGGCCACGGCCTGTTCGACGGGGACGCCGACGGCGACGGGCAGGTGGAAGTGGGAGCCGACGGAGGCGCGGACGGCCTTGGGGTTGTAGAGGTCGACGGAGGCGTCGGTGAGCACGACGGCGTCGGCGCCGGCGGCGTCGGCGCAGCGCAGCACGGTGCCCGCGTTGCCGGGGTCGCGGACGTGGGCGAGGACGGCGACGAGCCGCGGCCGGGCGGCGAGGATGCGCTCGAACGGCGTGTCCAGGAACCGGCAGATCCCGACGAGCCCCTGCGGGGTGACGGTGGTGGAGACGTCCTCGATGACCTGCTCGGCGGCGAGGTGGATCCGGGCGCCGGCGGCGCGGGCCGCGGCGATGACGTCGGCGTGGCGTTCGGCGGCCTCCGCGGTGGCGAACAGCTCGACCAGGGTGGGCTGTCCGTCGGCACGATGCGCCGCGGCCTCCCGGACGGCCTGCGGCCCCTCGGCGAGGAACAGCCGCTCCTTGCCCCGGAAGTTCCGCCGGGCCAGCCGCCGCGCGGCCGCGACGCGGGGGGAACGGGGAGAGATCGGCTCGGGGCTGGCGGAGGACATGTGGTTCACCTTCGACCTTCGGATGTCGGTGTGGCCCGCTTGGCAGGGAGGGCGACCGCGGCCCTCAGGGGCGCGGGGAACTGCGCGGCCGGCCCCGCGCGGCCGGCCACCCGGACGGCGGGCGCGGCGGACGTCGGCAGCAAAAGGACCCGCAGGCGGAAACCTGCGGGTCCTTCACTCACGTCGGGCTAGCGCCGGCGCAGCGTCACGCGGCCTTGGGCGCGTTCACGTCCGCGGGGAGTGCCTTCTGCGCGACCTCGACCAGCGCGGCGAACGCGGTGGCGTCGTTCACGGCCAGCTCGGCCAGGATCTTGCGGTCGACCTCGATGTTCGCGGCCTTCAGACCCTGGATGAGGCGGTTGTACGTCATGCCGTTCTGGCGGGCCGCAGCGTTGATGCGCTGGATCCACAGCTGACGGAAGTCGCCCTTGCGCTTCTTGCGGTCGTTGTAGTTGTAGACCAGCGAGTGGGTGACCTGCTCCTTGGCCTTGCGGTACAGGCGCGAACGCTGACCGCGGTAGCCGGAGGCCGCCTCGAGGATCGCCCGGCGCTTCTTGTGGGCGTTGACTGCCCGCTTGACGCGTGCCACTTGTTAACTCCTTGTAGCGGGGCCGCGGTTGGACTCACACGGCCCGGAAACGTTTGGGTCCCGATTCAGAGGTCGGGCGCGATGTCCGCGCCCGACGTCACTTGCCGAGAAGCTTCTTGATCTTCGCGGCGTCGCCCGGGGCCATCTCGGCGTTGCCGGTGAGGCGGCGCGTCACGCGGGACGACTTGTGCTCGAGCAGGTGGCGCTTGCCGGCGCGCTCGCGGAGCACCTTGCCGGAGCCGGTGATCTTGAAGCGCTTGCTGGCACCGCTGTGCGACTTGTTCTTCGGCATAGCGCCGTTCTCTCCTCGTCGGTGGCGTTCCGGTGCCCGGTCGTGAAACCGGGCACGGTGGAACGTCGCTGGTATCGGTTCTGTCCGCGGGACTCGCGTCCCTCGGATCACGCCTCGGCGGAAGCCTCGGCAGGGGCCTCGGCGTCAGCCGCCGCGACCTCGACGTCACTGTCGCCGTCGGCGTTCACGGCGTCGGCGTCCGCGGCGTTCTGCGAGCGACCGGGGTTGGCCTTCGCCTCGGCCTTGCGGGCCTCCTGCGCCTGCCGGGCCTCGGCCATGGCCTCGGTCTTCTTCTTGTGCGGACCGAGAACCATGATCATGTTCCGGCCGTCCTGCTTCGGGTTCGACTCGATGAAGCCGAGGTCCTCGACGTCCGACGCGAGACGCTGCAGCAGTCGGTAGCCGAGTTCCGGCCGGGACTGCTCGCGACCACGGAACATGATCGTGATCTTGACCTTGTCGCCCTGCTTGAGGAACCGGACGACGTGACCCTTTTTGGTGTCGTAGTCGTGCGGGTCGATCTTCGGCCGGAGCTTCATTTCCTTGATGACCGTGTGCGCCTGGTTCTTGCGCGCCTCACGGGCCTTCATGGCCGACTCGTACTTGAACTTCCCGTAGTCCATGAGCTTGCAGACCGGCGGGCGTGCGCTCGCGGCCACCTCGACCAGGTCGAGGTCGTACTCCTGCGCAAGCTCCAGGGCCTTGGCCAGCGGCACGATGCCGACCTGCTCGCCACTGGGACCGACAAGTCGCACTTCGGGAACGCGAATCCGGTCGTTGATGCGGGGCTCGGTGCTGATGGATCCTCCTCGGTAGCACCACGCGGCAGTCTGGCGGACGGCCGCGTAACGTCTGTGTTCGATAGTTCGGCAACCACGTCGAAGCACAAAAAATGCCCCGAACAATCACATGCGGGGCTCCAAGCACTACCGGAGCACCGCCGCAAGGATCGCGGGGCGCGCTACCGGGCGACTCCATCGTCCGTACGGAACGATGGGGGCCGCCTGACCGGGGTGACCCGCCGTCCGGGGGACGGTCGGGTGGGAGCTCGGAGTCTCCACTTGTGGGCCGGGCCCGCCTGCTGAGGGGCACGCGTGTCCGACCGGTCGTTACACGAGATTACCAGCACGCGCCAGGAACGGCCAATCGGGCCTCGTCACGGGGCCGGGCCCGCCTGCGCCTATCGTGTCCTGCATGAGTGACACCTCCCCCGCCGGCTCCGCCGGGACGCCCGACGCCCCCGACTTCGACGAGATGACCCGCGACATCGCCGAGGTCCCCGCCGTCGAGGTGATCGTGACGGTCGCCGTCAACCTGATGAGCGCCGCGGCCGTGAAGCTCGGGCTCACCGAGGAGGGCGACAAGTACAAGGACCTGGACGAGGCCCGCAAGCTGGTCACGGCCCTCGCCGGGCTGCTCGACGCGTCCGCGACCGAGATCAGCTCGTTCCACGCGGCCCCGCTGCGCGACGGCCTGAAGTCGCTGCAACTGGCGTTCCGCGAGGCGTCGATCGTCCCGGACGAGCCGGGTCAGGGCCCGGGCGAGAAGTACACGGGACCGATCTACGGCTGAGCCGGTCGCGGCCGCTCAGCTCTTCACGTACAGGGGCTCGCCCGGAGGCGTCGTCCCGGCCGGCAGCACTGCCAGGTCGAGGCCGCGCACCAGGCGGGCCCGCAGCGTCTCGTCGGCGGCGAGGCGGCGGGCCACGGCACGGGCCGTCTCGGCGGGGACGGCCGCCGGGTCGAGGACGAGGGCGAGGGTGCCGTCGGCCTCCCCGGGGCCGAGGTGGGCCCTGAGGACCTCCGGTTCGGCGGCGACCGCGGCCCGCACCGCCGCGACGACCGCCGGGTCGGCGAGCGGGTCGGCGCGGGTGCGGCCCTCGGCGAGGGCCAGCAGGGCGGACCCGGTCAGCTCGAAGGCCACCGGCCCGGCCAGGTCCAGGACGACGGTGTCGGCCTTCTCGTGCGCGGCTGCCTGAAGCGCCTGGTGGAGCGGGACGGCGACCGGGCGGGCCCGGGGGTCCCAGCGGGCGAGGGACTCGGTGGAGGTGAAGGCGGGCAGCGCGGTGCGCGAGCCGGCCTTCAGGGTGGGGACGGCCATGTCGCTCGTCTTCTCGCGGCGCAGCCCGTTCTCGTCCTCCTCGACCTCCCCCAGCACGGCCACGACGGGAACGAGGAGCCGGGCGTCCTTGAGGGCCGCCAGCACCGGGGCCACGGCGGTGCGGTCCTCGGCCCAGGCGGCGAGCGCCGCGCTCAGCCGGGGGTCGGCGGTGCCGTCGTCGTCGGAGAAGCCGGGGTCGGGAATGTTCTTGTTCGCCACGGTCGTCGACCCTATCGGGGGCCCGGCCGTCGGCCGGTGCGGGGCCCGGTGCGCGGCGCCGCGCGCCCTCACCGGATTCTCAGGCCGCCCTGACCGCGTTCTCACGCCGGTCCCACGGCCCGCACAGCCGCCGTCGCGACCATCGCGGCCATGGAGTCCCGCAGAGCACGTCGCAGCCGCCGCGCCCGTCCCGCCCGGCGCCGCCCGTACCTGCCTCTCGCGCTCGCCGCGGTCGCCGTGCTGGGCGCCACGGCGGGCGGCGCCGTCTACGTGAAGGCGCGGGCCCACTCCGGCGCGCGGCCCGTATCGTCGTCGTCCGCGACTCCGCCGGCCTCGGCGTCGCGGGACGAAGGGGTGACCGTGGGGACCGAGGAGACCGCCGGGCAGGACCGTGACGCGTCGCTGGCGTCGGCCATGGGGGCGGTGACCGTGCCCGGGGGTGCGGCCGTGTCCGTCGCCGTGCTCGACCTGGCCTCCGGCGAGCGCGCCGCGTACGGCGGGGGCGCCTTCGACACGGCGTCCGTCGTCAAGGCGGACATCCTGGCCGCGCTGCTGCTGCGGGCGCAGGACGAGGGCCGTCGTCTCACGACGGCCGAGAAGGCGTACGCCACGGCCATGATCGAGACGAGCGACAACGACGCGGCGTCGGCGCTGTGGCGGGCCATCGGCGAGGCCGAGGGCCTCGACGCCGCGAACGCGCGGCTCGGGCTGACGGCCACCGAGGGCGGCGAGGGCATGCTGTGGGGGCTCACCCGGACCACGGCCGCCGACCAGCTCGCCCTGCTGCGGCAGGTGTTCGGGGACGACTCGGAGCTGAGCGAGGCGTCGCGGACGTACGTGCGGGCGCTGATGGGGAGGATCGCCGCCGGCCAGGACTGGGGGGTCTCGGCCGCGGCCGACGGGTCCGCGTGGGCGCTGAAGAACGGCTGGCTGCCGCGCAGCACGACCGGGCTGTGGGTCGTCAACAGCATCGGCCGGGTGAGCGCGGGCGGCGGTGACTACGCGGTGGCCGTGCTGTCGAACGGCAACGCCACGCAGCAAGCGGGCATCGCGCTCGTCGAGGCGGCGGCGAGAGCGGCGGTCTCGGTGTTCGCGGACGGCCGGGCCACGGCGTCGCCGTCCGCGGCGGGGGCCGGGTAGTCGCCGTCGCCCGCGTGGTCCGCGTCCGGGCAGGCGTCGTCGGCGGTCTCGTCGGCCGCCGGGTCACCGGGTCACCGGGTCACCGGGTCACCGGGTCACCGGGTCACCGGGTCACCGGGCCGGACGCTAGAGGGCCTCGTAGGTCCCGTAGGGCTCGTAGGTCTCCTGGGCGTCGTGCCGCCGGTCGCGCGCGCGGCGGCCGCGCCACAGGACGACCGACGTCAGCAGCAGCACCCCGCCCGCGCCGCCCGCGAGCAGACCCGCCCAGCTCGAGGAGTCGTCGTCGGCCTTCGCCCGGTCGGGACCGGAGCCGAAGTACCGCTCGCCGTAGGCGGCGGACTGGAGGCCCTCCGGCTTGAGGGCGCCGGCCGCGCGGATCGCGGCGGCCGGGTCGATGAAGCCGTAGCCGCGGGAGTCGTCGCGGCCGCCGGCGGGGGCGTTGCGGGCCGTGTCCTCCAGGAGCTTCTTGATCTGCGCCGGGGTCAGACCGGGGTGGGCGGCCTTGACGAGGGCGACGGCCCCCGAGACGAAGGCGGAGGCGGCGCTGGTCCCCCAGCCCTGGTAGTACTTGTGGTCCGGGTCGGCGATCACGACGTCGACGCCCGGCGCGCTCACCGTCGCGTACCAGCGGCGGGTGGAGAACGAGGCGCGCGTGCCGTAGCGGTCGACGGCCGTCGCGGCGATGACGCCCGGGTAGGCGGCCGGATAGGAGATGTGGTCGCCCTTCTCGCCGCCGTTGCCGGCCGAGGCCACGACGACCGACCCCTTGTTCAGCGCGTACTGGACGGCCTCGTCCTCGGCGGGCTCGGGGTGGGCGGAGACGGAGTCGTCGCCCAGGGAGAGGTTGATGACGTCGGCGCCCTGGTCGGCCGCCCAGCGGATGCCCTCGGCGAGGGCGTTGCCGCGGGTGTTGCGGGCCTTGGTGCGCTGCGGGTCGCCGTCCTCGAGGATCACGCGGACGGGCAGGATCTTCGCCTCGGGAGCGATGCCGAGCACCCCGTCGTCGTTCCCCGCGCCGTGCCCGTGACCGGCGATGATGCTGGCCATCGCGGTGCCGTGGCGGGCCCAGGCACGCTGGCCGGGCCGGGCTCCGAAGCCCACCATGTCCCGGCCGGCGAGGACGTTGCCGGCCAGGTCGGGGTGGTCGGCCTCGACGCCGGTGTCCAGGACGGCGACGGTGATGCCCCGGCCCTTGGTCGTCTGCCAGACCTGCCGGGTGTGCAGGGCGTCCAGGGCCCACTGCTGGGCCCGGATGCCGTCGGCGTGGGCGGTGGAGGACGGCGCCAGGGCGACGGCGGCGGCGAGGAGGCAGCTCAGGAGCCCGGCCCGGCGCGTGCGCCCCGCACGGGGCGGCCGCGCCGGGCGGGGGGTGCGGGCCCCGGGGACACCGGGCGTCGTGCGGGTCCTGCGGGTGCTCATGAGGGCTGCTCCGAGGGCGTGGCGGCGGTCTTGCGCAGGCCGCGCTCGACGCGGTCGGCGAGGCCCTGGGCCTCGTTGCCGAGGCCGGCCTGGGCGGGGGCCGTGGTGGCGCCGGTCGCGGTGGCCCGGGAGGCGGGCTGCGGGGTGTCGACGATCCGGCCGTCGGCCCAGCCGGAGACGGCGTAGACGACGACGGGCGCGTCGGTGAGGACCGAGACCGTCCACGAGGCCCGCTGCCGGTCGCCGAACGCTGCGGCCGCGGTGCCCTCGGCCGCGTACGGGCGGGGCATCAGATCCGCCCGCTGGGCCAGGCCCTCCTTGGTGAAACGGGTGTCGAGCGCGCGCATGGCGGCCGCGTCCGCCGTGGTGAACAGCAGGCCGACGGTGGTCACATGGCTCTGGGTGGCGTCGGTGTAGGTGGCGCGCAGCAGACGCCGGCAGCCGACCGGGGCGAGCACCTTGAGCAGCAGCGGGTCGAAGGCGCGGGCGCAGCCGCCGTCCGGGGCGACGGCGATCCTCGTCCAGGTGCGGTCGGCGCCGCCGGGGCCGGCGCCCTGTCCGTCCACGGTGGGCGGGAACAGCTGGTCCACGGGCACGTTGTGCCACAGGCCGCCCGCGGTCGTGTAGGCGCTGGTCTCGGCGCTCTCCCCCGAGCCGCCGACCAGCCAACTGCCGGTCGCGGCACCGCCGATGAGGCCCAGTCCGAGGACGACGCAGACGGCGGCCGCGGCGGTGCGGCCGCGGCGGCCGAGGACGCGGGGCGTGTATCCCTCGGGCCGGGCGAACCTGATCACGGGCCGGGTGACGCCGGGGGCGCCGCCGGGGGCCATGGGGGCGCTCCAGGACAGCGCGGGGTCGGGTCCGCTCGCCGTCCCCGTGGGGGCGTCGGGCCGTCGTGGGGGCTCCGGCGCGGGCGGCGGCGGGGCGACGGTGAAGTCGGGTTGCCGCACGGCCGCCGCGGGACTCCAGGCCGGGCCCGGGCGGGAGTCGTCGTGCGGCACGGCTCCGGGACTCCGTGCGCCCTCGTGCGTCCGCGTGTCGTGCAGGCCGGCTCCGGGAGCGGGCACCCAGCCGCGGGGCAGCGGCGACCAGGCCCGCTCCTCGGTGGGCCCGGCGACCGGGGCGGGGGCGTCGTCCGGACCGGCGGGGCGCGTACCCGCCGCGTCGGCGGGGCGGGCGCCGGCCGTGCCGGAACCGCCGCGAGCCGCGGGTCCGGCATCGGC
>NZ_JAHHIT010000078.1 GCF_024539675.1 Streptomyces hilarionis
CCTCCCCACCCCGGCGGCCGCGCCCCGGGGAAACCCCTGGGGCACACCCCTGAACAACCACTGAATCCAGCACCGTTGCTCCCCTTAGGGGATGTCACAGCTCGGCAGCAAAGCGGTGCGCGAACGTCGGCCCCGGCACGTCACTCGACGGGACCAGGTACGTTCGAAGACGTGGCTGGATTCAGGATCGGACGCGGCGGCCGGGACAACCGCGCCCCGCAAACGCGACCGCAACACCCTCCGTACGGGCAGCAGGCGCCCCAGGGACCGGCGCGGCCCTCGGGCCCGGCGGGTCCCTCAGGGCCCGCGGGCCCCTCGGGGCCGTCCTACGGCTACCCGTCTGCCCAGCAGCCGTACCCGCCGCAGCGGCCGCAGTACGGCGGCGCGGGGGGCGGCCAGTGGCCGCAGGCCAACGGCGGCGGTCACGGCGGCCGCAACGGCGACGAGCCGGAGTACTTCGGCGGCGACGCCCCCTACGGGGCGCCCGGCGGTCCCGGCGCCGGCGGCGCCCCGCACGACCCGTACGCCGCGAACAACCCGGGCCACACCCAGGCCTTCTCGATCGACGAGCACAACCGCTACGACCAGTACAACCAGGGCGGCACGTACCACGCCGGCTCGGCCCCGGCCGGCCCCGTCGGTCCGCGCCTGCACTGGAAGGAACTGATCAGGGGCGTCGTCCTCGCCCCCCAGCAGACCTTCCTGCGGATGCGGGACTACACGATGTGGGGCCCCGCCCTCGTCGTCACGTTCCTCTACGGTCTGCTCGCCGTCTTCGGCTTCGACGGCGCACGCGAGGACGCGATCAACGCGACCCTCTCCAACGCCATCCCCATCGTCCTGACGACGGCCGTCGCGATGGTGCTGAGCTCGTTCATCCTGGGCGTGGTCACCCACACCCTGGCCCGGCAGCTCGGCGGAGACGGCGCCTGGCAGCCCACGGTCGGCCTCTCCATGCTGATCATGTCCCTCACGGACGCGCCGCGCCTCGTCTTCGCGATGTTCTTCGGCGGCGACGCCTCGTTCGTCCAGCTGCTGGGCTGGGCGACCTGGGTGGCGGCCGGCGCCCTCCTCACCCTCATGGTGAGCCGCTCCCACGACCTCCCGTGGCCGAAGGCGCTGGGCGCGTCGTCGATCCAGCTGATCGCCCTGCTGTCGATCGTGAAGCTGGGCACCTTCTAGCACGCGGTCACCCGAGAGGCCCCCGAGGACGATGTCCCGGGGGCCTTGTCCATGCCCGGTTCCCCGCACACAGGATGACGCTCCGCAACTCACACACGCCCATTCAGGTCACATAAGCCGCATGTCGCATCACCATGACTACGGAGGGTCAGATAACGTGACCACTCCCTTCGCCTACCGCTCGTCTCCCGGGGAGTGCACGTGAAATCTCGCTTCGGCACAGGACGGTTCGGCTTCACCCGCTCGAGACGGTGGCCGGTGCTCGTCGCGGCCCTGCTGGTCGCCCTCGTCTCGGCGTTCCTTCCGGGCCCGGCCTCGGCCGGCACCGACGACGGCCGCACCCCGGTGGACCACTGGGGCGTGATCACGCGCAACACGATCGGCTCGCCCGTCGCCGCGCTCCGCAACGGCCCCTACGGCTCCTTCGACGTGACGGGCACCTCCGCGAGACCGCCGTACGGCCGGGGCAGCCTCGGCATCGAGGTCGCGGACAGATCCACCACGCTGTCACCGCCCAGCGAGAAGGTGGACTTCGGCAACGAGGTCGACTTCCGCGGCAAGTCGCTGCTGGGGCTGCGACGGGTCGGCTTCCACGTGTTCCAGACGGGCGAGAACGTCTCCTACGGCGGCCCGACGAACATGCCGAACATCAGGTTCGAGATCGACCCGAACGTGAACTCCACCGACGACTACTCCACGGCGGTGTGGGTGCCGGCCGCCTCCCCGGTGACCAACGCCTGGAGCCCGTTCCTCGACGCCACGACGACCGGCTACTGGTACCTCACGGGCAACACCGGCACCACCACGGGCTGCACCCAGGCCGCCCGCTGCACCTTCGCCGCACTGAAGGCCGCGTTCACGACCCGCAACGCCAGGCCGACCGTCTACACGGTCGCCGTGGGCAAGGGCCGCGACTTCCTCTGGGTCGGCGCGGTCGACGGCCTCCGCCTCAACGACTACGTCTACGACTTCGAACCGGACGGCGTCAGAACGCTGCACAAGAGGTGACGCCCACGAGCCCGGCGCCCGCCCGCCCGTCCGTCCCGGACGAACGCCCGGTCAGAGAGCTTCGCGGGACGGCGTGACCGGCTCCCCGGACCTGCGCACCACTGGCAGGACACTCCACGGGAAGTTGATCCAGTCGTCCGTGCGCTTCCACACGTACTCGCACTTCACGAGCGACTGGGTCTTCTCGTAGACGACGGCGCTGCGCACCTCCGCGACGGCGTCCAGGCAGAAGTCGCGCACCAGCTTCAGCGTCTTGCCCGTGTCGGCGACGTCGTCGGTGATGAGGACCTTCTTGTCGGAGAAGTCGATCACGTCGGGGACGGGCGCGAGCATGACGGGCATGTCCAGCGTGGTCCCGACGCCGGTGTAGAACTCCACGTTAAAGTCCAGAGGCGCAATCACCAGGCAGTTTGCCTAGCAATTGCGCCTCAACTCAGCACCTACTCAGCACACCTTGCCGAGTCAGCACCACCTACGCCGAGCGGATCCGGCTGAGCGACTCGGAGAGATCACGGGCGACTGCCCGCGCCACGGCGCCCTTGATCCGCTCCTCAGCACCGGGCAGAAGATGGATGTACACCGTCTCAGTGGTCTTGCTGCTGGCGTGCCCCATCCACACCGCAAGCTCCGGGAGCGGGACGCCGGCCGCGATCGCCACCGAGGCGAAGTAGTGCCGGAGGGACTTCGGGGTGAGGCCCCGATGCTTCAGCCCCGCATCCTCGGTCGCCTTGTTCCACCGGTCGGCGAAGGTCGTCCGCGACGGGAAGCGGTTAGCGTACGTCTCGGACTCGTAGAACCACCCCTCATCCCCCCAGGTGCCATACGTGGCGATGTGGGTGCGCCATGCCTCATCAGTGATCTCCGGAACCGGAACTCTGCGGCCCGTCCTGGACCACTTCACCTCTTCCCGGATCGCCGTTCCCCGTCCTGCACCCTCGTTCGCGCCGAACGTGGAGAGCTGGGCGTTGACCTTCACGAACCCGGTGCCTTGCTCCCACTTCTGCTCGCACAGCGCCAACGCCTCACCGACACGGAGGCCGCATCCCGCCATGCTCCAGACGACCGAACGGTAGTAGGGCTTGATCTCCTCGAAGATCGCCTCAACCTCACCGGTCGTCGGCACTTCGGCCGGATCGATCGGACGGTAGGCGGGTCCCTTGCGCTTACGTGCCTCTGCCTTCTTGCAGGGGTTGCGCGGGATGATCTCGGCCGTCCACGCGTACTTGAAGAGCGAGGCCAGGACGACCTTTCGCGTGTGGATGCCGTACGGCTTGTACCCCCGCTCCTTCTGAAGCGTCTCCCACCTGGCGATGTCGCTTGCCGTGATGGCACCGATGGGACGGGGGCCGAAGAACTCCGCGTAATGGTTCTTGAAGATGCTCGCGTACTGCGCGCGCGACGATGGGGCCAACTGGTCCTCGTCCGACCCCGCGTTCAGCCACTCGTCCCAGACGTCGGCGAACGTCCGCTTGGACTGCTCGGGTTCGATGTACGACCCGGTGTCCTTGTCGCGTTCGACCTTCCGTTCCCACTTGACGGCTAACTTCTTGCCGGTTGCCCCTGACTCGAACGACTTCTCCCGCTGCCGCCCCGAGCGACCGCCAGGCTCACGCCAGCGCGTTATCCAGGGATGCGGACACCGGTCCCATGCCGTGACGGGACAGTCGCATCGCTTGATGATCGAACCCATGAGAGGGCCCCCTTCGTTCGACCTACTCAGCACCAATATTCTATACGTGCTAGTTGACGATGCGTTGGCTTAACCAAGATTCCAAGTCCCTTTCGCGGAAGCGGAGATGCTTGCCAACGCGGTAGCCAGTCAGCCCCCACCTCCTCCAACTGCCGTAGAGGGTGTGCAGGGACACGCCCAGGAACTCGGCAGTCTGAGCAGGCGTCAGAAGCCGGTTCGAGCCGCCTCTCATGCGCGCTCACCCCCCTTGCACGCGTCGCGGGCGGCTTCTCGGTTGGAGGCGAGATCTTCGGCGACTCCGGCCGCGATGAGGGCCGCGCCGGGGGTGTGGCCGGAGCCGACGTAGCGCCAGTTGCGTTCTGTGATCGCTTCGGGGGTGTCGGAGTGGCCCACGTGATGGGCGCGTTCAGCGCGCAGCGCGGCGTACGTCGTGGAGTAGGCGCGGGATTTGGTGAGGATGTGGCCCCGGTAGCCGAGGGTGTGAGTCCAGGCCCGGAGACGGAGAGGCTCGTACTCGGGGAGGCCGCCAAGACGCCAACACGTCCCCATGAGCATGCGGACGTGTGCGCTGACAGGTGCCGACCTGACTTCGGCCCAGGTGGTGAGCGGATGGTCGAGGCCGGCGCCGGTCTCACTCGCCCCCTTGGTCACGTACTTGGCGACGTAAGCGGCCACAGCGTCGTCATCAGGCCCGTCACCGTCGCTGTGCAGTGGCCGGGCGTCGATCTGATCACCCCAACGCAAGGCCTGTTCACCAACTGCAGGGCTATAGGACGAGCAAACCAGGACCCGCCGGGCAGACTTGCGCACCGCATCGGTGAGGAGTCGCACGGTGGCCCAGGCGGGGGGTTCGTCGGCGGATCCGGCCGGTCCGTCGAGGCGGACAACCGCATGGACGTGGACGGCCGCCCGCTTCTGATACTCGGCGACGCGGGCGAAGGAGAGTCGGGCGTGGTCGGCGAAGTGGGACTGAACAAGGCCGACGGAGGAGGCGAGCCGCCGCCGCACGTCGATCACGAACCGGTCCCACAACTTGGAGGCGTACGCGTGCCAGAGGACGTGGCCGGTGTAGTCGTAGCAGTCGGAGCAGAGCGGTTGGCCCACGATCGGGGCATCCGAGGCGTGGAGCGTGCCGCAGCCGAGGGGGCGTCCGTGCTCACAGGTGCCGCCGTCGCGACGGGGGCGGCACTGTCCCCCAGCACGGTGGACGGGGCCGAAGGAGGGGGCAGTAAGGGTGACGAACAGCCGAGGCCGGTACCGGACGGCGGCGGGAACGCTCCTGCCGCCAAGGAGGCCGGCGCGGACGAGGTGATAGGTGTCTCCAGCGTGGAGGCGGGAGCAGGCCGGGCAAATGGTCGCGCGGCGGTTGCGGCAGCGGACGAGGAGCCGTTCGCCAGGTTCGTTGCTGGTGTCGTAGTGATGGAGGATTTCACCGGTCGCGCCGTCCAGGGTGGTGGTGTAGCCGGAGAGGTGGACGGGGTGAGCGCATCCGCCCGTGGCGGTGATCTGCTCCAGCCAACGGGAGAACTGCGGATCTTGTGCGAGGCGGATCGCGTCACGGTCGGTTTCGGGGAGCTGACGCAGGCGCGCCGCGCGGTCGAGAACGGCGCGCCTGTCAGCCGGGGTGTAGTGCGGGGTGATGGTGGTGGCCTTCCGGAGTGGGCCGCCGCAGCGGCAGGGATGTAGGTGGGTGGTGCGAGGAGGGGCATGGGGATCACTCCCTACGTCGTCGGGTGTGGTGGCGGGGGGTTCAGCGGATGGTGCCGGTACCGCGGCAGACGCGGCAGCGCCGGACCCGTCCGGTCCAGGTCTTGCGGGCACCGTCCCCCTTGCAGTGGGGGCACCTCACGCGAGGCATGGGCATGGTCGGGGTGTCCTCTCTGCTCAGGTGTGGGAGAAGCCGCTGATGAACCAGGTCACGAGCCCGTGGATGGTGAAGACCACAGGGGTCTGTCCGAGGTAGACGCCGAAGAGGCCGACGCAGACCGCTTCCCAGGCGCGTACGTCGCGGGAGCGGACGAGGAGGACGGTGATGATCCCGAAGATCACCGCGAACGTGAATGCCGTACCTTCGCTGATCACTTGCTCTCTCCTTCCAGGACCGCGAGCGCGCGGCCGACGAGGGGCAGTTCCGGGGTCATCGCGCTGTACTTCCGGGCCGTGGCCACGGCCTCATCGGTGGGGGTGAGGTGGGAGCGGGCACGGCTCCATCCGCCGTCCGGCCCGGTGCACACGGCCACCCCGCGCTCTTCCGGGGTGATGGCTTGGGCGACGGCGACGGCGTCTTTGTTGAGATCGCCGAGGGTCATTTCGGCGGTGCCGGGGTCGTTGACCCGGTGGCAGATCCGGCCCCCGAGCTGGGCCCGGAGTGCGGTGACGCCGGGGCCGAGGTCGGATCCGACGCGTTGGCCAGCCACGACCAGGTGAATGCCGAGAGCGGCACCGAGCTGGGCGAGGCGTAGCAGGAGGGTGGAGCACTGTTCGGCTTCCGCTTTGCTTTCGCGGGTGACGTCGGACAGGTACAGCTCTGCGATCTCGTCGATCAGGACGACGACCGGGACCGGGCGGAGCTTGTCCGGGAGCTCCCAGATGGAGCGGACCCCGGCCGACCGGCAGGCACTCATCCGGTCCTGCATGTCGACGACGAGGGCGGCGAGCACCGCGACTGCCTCACGGCGACACGTGGCCAGTGCGCTAAGTCGTCCGGCGAAGAGGCCGAGTTCCATGCCGCCCTTGCAGTCGATGCCGACCAGGGCGACGCGCTGTGTGGCGAGTTGGGTGATGAGCCGGGCCAACAACGTCGACTTGCCCGAGCGGGTAGCCCCGGTGATGAGCCAGTGCGGGACCAGGCGCAGGTTCATCACCCATGCCCCGCCGGTCTCCAGTGCGCCGATGAGGGCGGACAGGAGTTCGGCCGGGGCGGTAGCTAAGCCGGGCCGCTGAAGAGGGTCATGGGCCATGGCGGTCAGCAGCACGAGCCCGCGCTCGGGCGAGGTGACCCGCACCGCGTGCATCTTCCATGCGTGCACGAAGGCGTCCGCCGCCTTCAGGTACGTCGCCGGGGTCTGGCCCGCGTGCAGCCGCACCACCACGGACAACCCCATGGGGGTGACGCGCGGGAAGGAGCAGCGCGGAGCCACCGGGCGCACCGGGTCCCCCTTGACCAGCAGGTGACCGACGAGGGTCCGAGCCGGGAGCCGCGACACGGCCAGGTCGTTGAGGACGGCGACCCGCCGCCAGGTGAACACCACCCGCCAGGCAGTCACTGGGTAGCCGACGACGTACCAGTGCCAGACCGGGCGGTGCCGGCGCACCAGGTCACCGACGACGAGCATCCAGGCGAGCACGGCCAGGGCGAAGGCGAGCACGATCGGTCCCATCAGGCGCCACCGCCCTTGACCTGTGCCGCCGGGGTGCCGTGCACGGGGGTGATGGCGTCGGCTCGGAAGCTGACGCCGTGCCGGTCGCCCATGGCCCACATGAACGCCACCAGGCCGGTGACCTTCACGATCTGTCCCTCGTCGATGCCCTTCGGTTCGCCGCTGACGGCGATCTCGATCACGGAGATCCGCCGCCGGTCCTGCCGCACAGTTACGGCCACGGTGTAGACGGGGTTGCCGTCGCGGTCCTTCTTCACCTCCTGCGTCTCGGTGTTGCTGATCTTCACTTCCGGAGCGATGGCGCACCGCAGTACGCCCAGCCGCGCCGTGTCCACGGGAATGGACTGCATTTCTTCGGCCTCCCTGGCCATCAGACGTCGGTCATATGCTGACGTCACTTGTTCTTACGAGTGACGAGTTTGGAGTGCTGTACGGCAAGAGTGCAACTACTTATGCTGACGAGTGACGTCGCATGAGCGACGTGCCTACGACCCCGACCCGTCGGAGATGCCCAAATGTCGGAGATCCAGCGCCCCGGAGCCCTCTACCAGCAGGTGGCCGCGGCCATCCGCGAAGCGATCCTGTCGGGTGAGTTCGCCCCCGAGTCGCTGTTGCCGTCCGAAGCACAGCTCATGGCCCGCTACGCCGTATCCCGCCCGACTGTCCGCAACGCCATCGCAGCTCTGCGCGCGGAAGGACTGATCGCTGTCCAGCACGGCAAGGGCAGCTTCGTACGCTCCGACGGACAGCCGGCGCTGACGCTGGAACGTCGTATCAGCCGCACGTCGGATGGGAAGTTCGTCATGCCCAACGGTGACGTCTGGCAGGAGACCGAAGAAGCGAGCGCCTACCGGACCCACACCACCAAGGCCACCGGCCGACTTCTGCAACTCGCCAAAGAGGAAGCCCTGTTTGGATGTGATCGGCTGCTGTTCGACCCGAGCAGCGGCACACGGGCGATGCACCGCACACTCATCCCGTTCGCCGTCGCCGAAACGGTTCCGATGCTGGCCGAGGAGCCGTGTAAGCGCCCGGCCGCGTTCTACCGGCAGCTCACCGACGACGGCCACAAGCTCACCTGGTCCGAGACCGTACGCGCCCGCATGCCCCTGCCCGACGAGCGCACCACGCTCCAGCTCCCCGACGCGACCCCGATCCTGCACCTGGCCCGCGTCACCCACGACACCGACGACCGGCCCCTGATCCTCGAAGAACTCCGCATCGGAGCCGACCGTGCCGAACTCGCCTACCGGCTCACCGCCGACAAGCAGCCCGCACGACGCACCAAGGCCTGAGCGGCGAGCCCCATCGGTCGAAACAGCCTTTACTTCCTCAAGGGCGCGCCTGCGGCGCGCCGGGACGCCCGGCCGCCCCGGCCGGGCATGCGGCGTGACCGCCGGTCCCGGCCGAGCGCCGGACGCCCCACACGACGGCCCGCCCGAGGAGTCGAGGCGACGAACCGCAGCCGAAGGCCGGCGCCCACGGGGCTGGGGGTCGCCAGCCTCCGAGACTTTAGGCAGCCACCATGGGGCGAGCCTCGAAGAACAGGGGGCCAATCGGGCACAACCGCGGGCAGGTGGACTACCTGCCCGATTCGCCGGGCGAGCGTAAGGCCCCCTGTTCACTCGCCCCATGGCAGCTCCCGCCCAAAGTCTCTCCGGCCGGCGACGTGCCCACGCCCACCGCTCACCAGCAGAAATGCCCCTCACAGCTCACCGCCGTCACTGTCGACGAGCCCCGCGAGAAGCTCCGCGAGGCGCACGGCCGCACCGGGCGCGCCCACCAGACGAACCACCCCGTGCCCCACGTCGTCCGTCGAAGCGACAGCGCGTAACTGTGACGGCTCGAACTCCGCCGCGAGCAGCGCCAGGTTCACCTGATCGGCAGCCGCACGCGCCACACGCCAGCCCGCCATGTAGTCCACACCACGCACCCAAAGGCCGTGATCAACCCCTGTCATGCCGGGTCCGTCGTCCGGCCCGTTCTCGCCAACACCGATTGCCTTGCTCACTTGGACCCCGATCTAGGTAACGGATCGTCAACTTCCTTCGACCGGGGCAGAAACGCAGCACGACGGCCCCGGTACCATCAGGCACCGGGAACCGCGTGTTCCCAACCGGGTCACCCTCCGCTTTTCCAGGGCATAGGGGGTGGCCCGGTCTCGGTATGTGGTTGTGAAGCGCGGCCCCTGCTCAGAGGGAATGGGAGAGCCCCGAGAAGGGGCCGCGCCTCTTGGCTGGAGTGGTCACCTCCAGCCGGAGCCGGGCCGTCGTCCGCTCCCGATCGCGTGGGAGTGGCAGGGGTGACGGCCCGGAGATCAGCCGGACTTTCGCTCGGCGGTAGCGCCATCACGGTCGAATCGGCACCAGACGGTCTTGCCGCCCAGGTCGCCGGGACGCCACCACACCGACGAGGCCAGGCGCTGGACGATGAACAGGCCACGGCCGTTGTCCGGCAGAACCGCTTCCGACAGCTCACCGGCCAGACCGGGCGAGAACGCCTCTCCAAGCGGCAGGAGCGGGGGCGAGGAGTCCTCATCTGCAACGCCGATGAACACCCACTTGGGCCAGACCTTGAACGTCATGTCGATACGCCGGGCACCGCCGGGACGAGCGAGACCGCGTTCCGGCACCACGTGGTTCACCACGTTGCCGACCAGCTCGGACACGACCAGCCGGGCGTCATCCACGAACTCAGCCGCGCCCGCGTCCGTCAGGAACACGGCCGTCATGTCACGGGCGACCCGTGCCGTGTTCGGTGACTCGGCGAACAGCGAGGCCGTCAGGAAGTACCCACCGTCCGACGGATTCGACGCCGCGAACCAGTGGTCGAACGCGTCCACCTCGCGCGCAAGGCGTGCAGCTCTTCTTGCCTCCATCACGTCCCTCTCCGGGCCCTGTGCGACCCCTCATGACACCGCTTGCACACGCAAGCCAGTACACGGGCAGACAGGCGGGACCGGCAGCGTTCACCAGGGGGTTCACGTGAACATGGGCACGGTGCAAGGGGGTTCACCAATGAACCCCCTTGGGTGAAACTCCTGTGACAGGATGAACACTCGCCGTCATTCTCGGGTTGGCAGGGGAGCATGAACCGGGAGCCGAACGCGCACTTAATCGCAGCCATGACCGAGGCTCAGGTCTCGAACAAGGGCCTTGCCAAGCGCATGCAGGATGCCGCCGCCCAACGCGGCATCAATCTCGGTACAACCCACATCGCAGTCCAGAGATGGCGCGACGGCTCCGGCATCAAGCCCGAGACGGCAGCGATCATGGCCGACGTTCTCTCAGCCAAGCTCGGACGCCGCATCTCCCCCGGCGATCTCGGTTTCTTCGACCACACCAAGGCAAGCGCACCGGAACCGACCAGCTACCCGAGCACGCTCCCAGAAGCCCTTGACGTGCTCGACGGACTCGCCCAGGAGCGCGCCGACGCAACTACGACAGACCATCTGATCGTCTCGGACGCCGACCTCAGCTCAGCGGTCCTGTCATGGATGATCGCCCGTCCCGACGACATCGAGACCGATCGGCCGGCACAACAGCGCGTCGGCATGCGCGACGTGCGCGCGATCAGAGACGCCGCCGCCACCTTCATGCAGCTGGACTTCAAATACGGCGGAGGCCACGGCCACCGGGCATTGCGCCACTACTTCCGCTACGAGGTCCTGCCCCTGCTGAACGTGAGCTACAGCACGAAGGTGGGAACGGCCCTGTTCGGTGCCGCTGCCGAGGTCTCCCAGCTACTGGCATGGACTGCGTACGACACCGGCAACCACCGACTCGCCCACCGCTACCTCACGTCCACCCTGCGCCTGTCCCAAGTCATCGACGACCGCATGTTCGGAGCCCGCATCCTCGGCAACCTCAGCCACCAGGCGAACTATCTCGGCAACCACGCCCAAGCCATCCAGCTTGCCCGCGCCGCAGTCGAGGGTGCCAAGGGACGAGCCACCCCACGCGCCATGGCGAACTACGCAGCCATGGAAGCCCGCGCCCTGTCCAATGCAGGCGACCGCATCGCAGCCACCCGCGCAATGAACGAGGCCGCACGACACTTCGAGCGCGCCGACTCCGCCGAGGACCCAGCCTGGCTCGCCTACTTCGACGAAGCCGAACTCATGGGCGAACTGTGCCACTGCTTCCGCGACCTCAAGATGCGACGTGAAGCCGCCGAGCAGGCCCAACGAGCCGTGGACAGCACCGACCCGAAGTACGCCCGAACCCTCGGCTTCTGCCGCATGGTGCTGGCCCAGAGCCAGCTACTGAACGGTGAGGTGGAAGCCGCCCTCACTACCGCGAGCCTCGCAGTCGAGGGCGGCGACTCCCTTCAGTCCTCACGCTTCCAGCGCTACGTCACCGACTTCCAGCGCGAGATCGGCATACACGCGACGAGCCCGGCCGTGGCCGCCTTCAACGAGAGGGTGAGCGACGCGTTCGCCCGCCTGGACGAGGACGACTGACAGCTACCAGGGCCGCCAGTCCCGAGGCCCCTGATCATCCCGGAGGCCGGCGATGCGCCGCCGGTACTCAGCCGCAGTCTCCTCGTTCTCCCGCACGTTCTGCATGAGCCATGTCGTCATGCCGAACTCTTGCAGCCCACGCAGGGTCTCGTACCCGTGCCAGTCGTACAGGTCCCGCCCGTACGCGGCGACGAAGTCGCCGTACTGCGCATCGGTCTGCCAGCCGAGGCTGTGATGCTCCACCGCGGTCACCATGAGATCCCACTCAGGATGGTCGAAGCAGAACGCCTCGAAGTCGATCAGGACCACCCGTCCCTGGTCATCCACCATGAGATTCTGCACGTGCGCATCCCCGTGTACCGGCCCCTTAGGCGACTCGTACTGCAGCTCCGCGTACTTGTCCCGCAGCTCCCGCCACCGCTTCCGCAGGAAGGCCCGGTCATCCTCCGGGATCGCAGCCCTGTCTATCCGCAGTTCCTGCTTCCCGAAGGGATCGAACGACGGCAGGTCGAGGCCGACGGGAACTGTCAGGGAGTGCAGATCCCGCAGGACGGCGCCCAGCTCCCCGTACGTCGCCTTGCGGTCCCCCTCAACGATCAGATGCCAGAACGTCACAGGATGCCCGTCAATCAGGAGCGGCTGTTTCACCTCCTCAACGACGCGAGCAGCCAAGAACCCCTCCGCCGCCAGCCACCGGGCCACAGCCACCTCTTTGCGAGCCGTGGACACCCATTCCTTGCCCCGCGCGATACGCACGACCACTGGCGCTGACGCCAGCCGGAACAGCGCGTTCTCCCCGAAGCGGATTAGCTCCGCGCCCCTGTCGTCGAGCCCCGCCCTCTGGCACGCGGCACGTAACACCCGCGCAGCCCCAGCCGACGTGAACCCCTCATCCGTGCGAGCAGCGTCAAGCGCCATGCCCGTACCAGCTCCCCTAGTCGCGCGCGATCAACCAGCGCACGCCCGCAGGTGACCAACCCGGCGCACGCCAGACACGACAATGACCGTACCCACGGAGGCTTCGCCAACGCGAGCTACTAGCCTCCGCTTCAGTGCGTTGATCGCAACTTCCAGAAAAGGAAATCCCGGTCAGGTCAAGCTACTCTGTGTCAATATCGGCTACCCCTACCAACTCGATCGAATAGCGATCACTGTAAGAAGCTATAAATTTCTGCTCCCTTCGCGCAAGCTCATCGGCACGCAAATCGATGAATCCGGAATCATCGCCACGCCTCAGACAATCATAGGCTTCCTGGGGGATTCCGTGACTGGCCAGGGCTTCCCGCAAGTGCTCATCCGGGATTTCAAGCAACGCTCGCTTTACAGAGACTCCGGGACCTGTTCGCATTACGATTCTGTTTGCCGGACTCGAAACGCTCTCAAGGCCCCGTTGATTGCTGACATGTCGATAGGCAGCCGTGTCAGCCTGAGCTAGGAGTTCCACAGCGTCCAGCGAGTTCCCACCCGGGCTCCACCTCTGCGGAAATGCATGCAGTTCCCAGATCAGAAAAGACCGGATACGTGCGCTTCGAAGATCGAAACGGTCAGGGAAAGGGCGAGCCCGCTGCTCTGCTAGATCAAGTACGCCCTGACCGATGGCGAACTTTTTCATTTCACGAAGAGCTTGCTTAATCTGGGTAGTGTTGGCACCCGCGAAGAATCCAGACCATGACGTAACCCAAAACCAGCGGGTGAGGTCATTGATCTGCTCCTCGCTCGGATCAGGTCGCAGATCAAAGAATGCCGTCAACAACATCAATTGGGCATTGTACGGCACGAGGCGAGCAAGTGGCACGCGGACACATCGTTGAAGGAATTCAACAGCACGCCCAAGGGCTTTATCTGTCTTCTCCACCGCTTCGAGTAGGTCGCCCTCCACTCGTCGCGCCAAGGCGTCCCATCGGGCATCTTGGACGTCTTCTTCGCCAGTAACCGCGAGAATCGCTCGAAAGATTGTTGTTGACGAGACATCGCCAAATCCTGTACTTGCAATCCTTTCGCGAATTGCCTCAATTCGATCAGCCAGGCTATCGGGCCCGGTGGTTTCATACGTCAGGGCGCTGACCATTTGATCGGGGGTCATGGCCTGACCACTACTATTTACGCGCGAGAAGACTTCCACCGCTTGCTTCAGCGAGCCACCAACGAGCTTAACGACGGCCATTTTATAAGACTTTACACGCTGCGCAACCAATTCCGCTTCACTAACAAGATTGTCATAGTTTCCAGACGGTTCAACCCGAGATCCCAAGTCTCGCGCAAACGCAAGGAAATCCATAGTCCTTAGGATGGAGCGCATCGGCAAGTAATCTGCCGGCGGACTCTCGGCAGACTTCCAGTGGCGATACCTATTAGCCCGATCATCGCTTTCTCGCAAAGCTCTATACACCCACCACATCCAGTCATGCTGGTTGGCGGACCGCCGAGCATCTGCGGGACGCCGAAGGGTGCCAAAGAGAGTGGAAAGCCGCTGGTGACCATCGAGCAAATATGAAACGGTTGTGTTGGGCTTAGGAGACGGAACCCTCAAGCCGCCGATTTCATCAAGGCTTGCCAAGCGCTCGGTGGTCTCCCAAACAAGGAGGCTACCAATGGGATAACCTCGCTCGATACTGTCGAAGAGGTCCAACATTTGCTCGGGCCGCCACACGAACGAACGCTGAAATTTGGGAACACGTAGCTTTCCCGAAGCAATGTCACTTAGAACCGTTTCAAGGAGTTGGATTTCAGGCTGAACCGTGATCTCATCATTCTCGTTGCCCATGATGCTCTCCTAGACGATTTCTCTTACCATCTTGAGCAAACTATGAAGTTCGCTTGAAACGGATGCTCCAATTCCCGAAACGTGCTCCTGGCTGACTTTCCCAGTCTGCGTCTGCTTATCCAACTCCATATTCAACTGGGCACCGAACCCATGGGTTAGCTTCCTAATTACGTCACTCGGCACATTTTTGTAGAGGTCAACCTGCTGGTGAGGAACTACCGGCCGGCCCGCCTCGTCGACCTTGAACCCCTTCTTCATGTCGAAGTAGGCACGTTGCTCAGGTGACAACTTCTTGAGACTATCAATGAGCTTCGATTTTTCGCGAAATGGTTTGATTGCCTGAAGCACGTGATTGGGAACGTAATTTTCAGTCTCGCGATACTCAAGGACATGACTCTTCACGCCTCGTCGATTGAGACGCTTAGCGATCGCGTGACACTTAGTTTCTTCGGTCGCTGTCAGGCGATCGCTGTCAAGCATGATGGCCACACGAAGTATCTGGCTAAACTTTTCTACTTCTTCCCGCGCGCAAGCCTCTGCTCTATCCTTTCCACCGCCATGGCGCACTTGAAGCCAATCTGAATCGATCGCTTCGATGATCTCGGGATAATTAAATGCTCGCGCGACGGCTCGAATAAAGTAGCCGTCTGAGACGAAGTCCTCAACCACCAGAATCGCCGGTCGGCTTAGGTCTTCTACTTGTTCATCCAGAATTTCAGGCTCCAAATCGACAGGACCGGAAGCGCTATTTCTTGCCTGCCAAATCTGACTTACCGCACTCTCTTCAGCAAGCTTGATATATGCCTGAGCCATTGATGGGAAGTGAGTGTGGAAAAATGTAGAGACGTCGGCAAGCGCTCGTGGGTCCGACGCCCACTGATGCCGCCCTTTTGCAAATTGGCGGATAAGTGCGAGAAGCGTGTCAGGAGCCTCACATGAAGCAAAAATTGAGCCGCCGATCTTAACTCGCATTTGAATCCGTCCGGTCAATCTGAGCAGAAACAAGTGCGCGCGTTTCTTCAAGATCCTCGGAAAAGATCCCGCGGGGCCAGTAGTCCAGGTTCCCAAGGGGATCGATTTCGATCAGCCGAGCTGTTGCAGAGCCACCAAGGTCTTCCACGAAATAGATGGCGACGTTTTCAGGGGACAGGCCTTCGGCGATTCTACGTCGGAGCCGTAGCAGCAAAGTCTCGCTGTGCGTTTCGATAAGAAACCTTACGCCCGATGTACGGGCTGCAGCCAAGTAAAGATCTGCCAGCAAAGCGTGGGCGGAAGGGTGAAGGTGGAGTTCCGGCTCCTCAATGATCTCCAGAGTGTCGCGATTGGGTGGTTGAAGGACATCCATGGCTCGCTGTACGAAAATGGGCAGAGCCTGCGCCACTCCGGTGCCCACATCACTGACATTCACCGCGATGGTTTTATCAACTCTAGAACGGAACAGAATGGAATACATTTCACCACTCTCGGTCACCTCCACGGTCCAACCAGGTAGATTTTCACTCAGGAAATCATTCACCTGAGAAATCAGTTCACCTTGGCCGCGCGCCATGTCGTTAGCCAGCATTCCTGCAGCTGATTCCCCATGAGGTCCGACTTCTTGCGGCATTCGAGACGGCAGTTTGTGCAACCGTGCGGGACGCTCTCGAAAGGGACCCAAGTAGCGAACTCTGCTGAACTCAGACCTAGCTCGCGCTGCGACACTGATAACGGCTTCAGCTAGTTCGGACTTTTCAGCAATACCTACCGGAAGCAGCCCCTCGAATCTGATTGCCGTAGCAGCGATGCTACTGGCACCCGAGGTCACCTTGTAAACCCTTTCATCGGGCCGAGGATCACTCGTCGGAATCCATTCAAGGAAAATCTCGTGATCTGGTGTCGTAAGCTTTAGGGAACTTACCACTTGAAGCTTCCATTCATCGATGTTCTGAATCGAAGCTTCAAGATGCAAACTAGGGGAGCCGTCCCTCGTGAATTCGAGACCGATCTTAATGTTCCCGTGAGGACGCATTCCGTGGATCAAGTCGATGAAAGATGGGGCCGCAATTTCATTTTCCAGCTGATCCAAGTCAAGCGGCAGCGGTGAATCCGTCATGATTCCTTTGGAAAGCACAAGAGGTGACCTCGCCAGCGCACTCTTTCCAGAGTTATTCCTACCCAGAATCACAGTGATGGGTCGCAGCTCTAGGGCTTGCCTGGCAGCGAAGCAGCGGTAGTTTTCGATCGAGACACTGGCCAAGGTCATAGTTCATGCTATACGGCGGACCGCACTTGGGGCAGTGGTCACGGGGTGTCCCGACCCGCTAAAGAGCCGCGCCACGCCCAGCTTGAGTGCATGCCAGCATGTGATAGCCCAGGGGAGTCGCTCCCCTCACTGACCCTCTTCGAGCTGGCCACCGATCGGGTGACGGTGATGTAGCAGAAAGAGCAGTCCCCGAGCTCTTGACCGAGATGTCTGACATCTCAACCCCGCGGCTCGGAAGCTCGCGTTGGTCATCTATCTGGGCGCACTCGACCAGCCCCGGGCGCCCGTGCAGTGGGCCACGACATCAGATGTTGCGGCAGATTCGCGGTAACCCCAGAGTGATGCCGCCTCTCAGCGCACGCCTGCGCGCCACATTCAACCTGCGCCAGACACAACCATGACCGCCCTCAGACACGATGAGGGCGGTTTGAGCTGGCGCTGCCAAGTCAGCACCAGCTCAGCACATGGACCATGATCAGCAGCAATCAAGGCAAACGAACAGCAAGAGCAAACCAGACCTACAGATACCCTCATCTGCTAGTTTGCCAATGTCAGGCACTGACTGCTAAGCAGCCAGCCCGAAGTACTCCACGTTGACCAGGTGGATGTTCTTGCAGTCGAGGGCGTAGGCCAGACCACCGGCGACGAAGACGCCGCCGCGGGCGATGCTGAGGATGACGTCGGGGACGTAACCGTCGTCGGCGACGGCCTGGGCGAGCTCGCGGACGGCCGTCCCGAACTGCTCGTAGGTGAGGTTCTCCCGCGCCGGCTCGACACCGCCGCCCGCACCGCCGTCCCTACCGCCGCCGTCCCTACCGCCGCCGTCCCTACCGCTGCTCACACCTGGGTCCGGTGGAAGTTCATGAAGGAGCGGGAGGCCGTCGGGCCGCGCTGCCCCTGGTACCGGGATCCGTACCGCTCGCTGCCGTACGGGGACTCGGCGGGCGAGGTCAGCCGGAACATGCACAGCTGGCCGATCTTCATTCCCGGCCAGAGCTTGATCGGCAGGGTGGCGAGGTTGGACAGCTCGAGCGTCACGTGCCCGGAGAACCCGGGGTCGATGAACCCGGCGGTGGAGTGGGTGACCAGCCCGAGCCTGCCGAGCGAGCTCTTGCCCTCGAGCCGGGAGGCGAGGTCGTCGGGAAGCGAGATGACCTCGTACGTGGAGGCGAGCACGAACTCCCCCGGGTGGAGGATGAACGGCTCGTCGCCCTCGGGCTCCACGAGCCGGGTCAGGTCGACCTGCTCCACGGAGGGGTCGATGTGCGGATACCGGTGGTTCTCGAACACCCGGAAGTACCGGTCGAGCCGGACATCGATGCTCGACGGCTGCACCATGGATTCGTCGTAGGGATCGATCCGTACTCGTCCGGCGTCGATCTCGGCCCGGATGTCCTTGTCTGAGAGAAGCACGTCCCGAGGATACGCAAGGCGCGCGGAGCCGCCGTCATCGGAGGACTCCACGCGCCGCACCGCGAGACCGCCGGCCACCTGCCACGGCGACCGGGGCCGGCCGGCTCGCCGGACCCGCGGGCCCGGCGAGCCGGCTGCCGCCGACTACCGCTCTCCGGCGGCCAGGGCTTCCTCACGACGACGCCGGTCGAGCGTCACCGGCACGGCGTTGCGCAACCGGGCGCAACGAGGACACCGGACGAGCCGTCCGGGACCGAGCCGCAAGGCCTGCTGCATCGGGAACGAAGCGGTGCTGAACACGTGCCCATCGGCACAACGGACGAGGGTGCGCTCCATCAAGTCCTGTAGTCCCTTCCCCAAGAGCCGCGTCCGGCTGCTGCTCGCCGGACACTGAAAGCCACATTACGGGACGAACAGAACGACCTCGCAGGCGGCACTCCGGCCCCGCCGGCCCCACTCGCACCGCACCACCGTACGCCCCAACTCCAGCCTCGTGTAGCCGGATCCCTCCCCCTGAAACGCACTCGGACCCCGGGGCTTCAGCGCCCGAGGTCCGGCATGAGGTAGAGTGACGGAGCGTTCCGACACCGGTCCTGACCGGCGTCTTACGCGGGTGTAGTTTAATGGTAGAACATCAGCTTCCCAAGCTGAGAGCGCGAGTTCGATTCTCGTCACCCGCTCCACGAAGAAGGCCCAGCTCAGAGAGCCGGGCCTTTTTGCTGTCTTTTGCGATCACTCGCCGCGTGCCAGATTCGTGCCAGATTGCTTGTCCGGGGCCCTCCCGACTGCGGCTGCCCGCGCCTTCCGCACGGTGGCGTCGAGACCGGCGGCGACTTCCTGCTGTCGATCGTCGTCGGAGTGCTGATAGATCAGCGCGGCCTTCTCGGAAGACTGGCCGGCGCGGACCATCGTGTCCTTGAGGGTGGCACCGGATCGCGTGGACAGAGTGTGCCCCGTATGGCGGAGGTCGTAGAACCGGAAGCCCTCGGGCATGCCGACGGTCTCCCGAGCCTTACGCCACCTTCGCCCGAAAGTGCTGCGCCGGAAGGGAGCACCCTTCTCTCCCACGAACAGCAGCCCGTCGGGCCCCGGCTCCGCGAATGACTCCAGATGCCAACGGAGCTCCCGGTGGAGGAACGCGGGAAGGATCACAGTCCGGGTCCCGGCCTCCGACTTGGTGTCGCCCTGGACGCGCCGCCCGTTCATCCGTTCCGGCTCGGCGAGGCGTACACGGACGCGAAGGTTGTCGAGGTCGACGTCACGGCGGCGAAGGCCGGCCAGTTCCTCGGGCCGCATCGGACCGTAGGCACCGAGGTAGACCATGAGCCGCCATCGCATCCCCACCGCTTCGGCGAGCGCGTCGACCTGGGCGACAGTGGCGATACGCCGCTCAGCCGCCCTCTCCTTGCCTGCGCCCTTGATCCGGCACGGATTGCGCTGGATCAGCTCGTCGTCCACGGCCGTCTCCATGACAGCCTTGAGGAGCCGGTACGCCTTGGCGGTGATCGTCTTGGCACCCGTGCCCCGCAGCCGGTCGGCACGCCACTCACGAACGCGCGGGGCGGTGATCTCGTCCAGGTCCAAGTCCGCGAAGGCGAACAGGTGCTTGTCGAGGAGGTACCGGTACAGGTCCCGTGTGAGCGGGGCGAGTTCGCGTTCCTCCACCCACTTGTCCGCGTAGGCCCGGAAGCTCACCGCACCCGCTTCGGGGTCCCGCCAGTCTCCCCGACGGATCTCCGTCTGCTTCTCGGCAAGCCAGTCGTCGGCATCGGCGATCGTCTCGAAAGTGAACGGAGCTGGCCGCATGACGCCGTCCGGGCCGGGATAGCGCGCCTGGTACCGGCCGGAGGGAAGCCGCCGGATCGCACCGAAGCGGCGCCGCCGCCCCTTGTCGTTCGCCATCAGGCAGCCCTCCCGTAGCGGGCACGGGGCCGCCTCAACGGCTGCACCGTGTGCGAGTCGACGAACTCCGACACGGCGCTCTCGGGGATACGGACGTGCCGGCCGACCTTCACGTAGCGGATGCGCCGTTCCTCGATGAGCCGCCGGGGGAAGCGGGTGGAGGTGCCGAGCAGCTCGGCGACCTGGTCGACGGAGAGGTAGCGGTCATTCATGTAGTCGGTTCTCCTTCCGTTCCGGGAGCGGGTTCGAGGGATGCGGAAAGCCAGGCTTCGGCGCGGGAGAGGCCGGTTCCGGCGAAGGCCCAGTGCGAGAGGACGAGGGTCGTTTCCGTCGGCTCTGTCTCGACCACCGGGGCGACCTGCGCGCGTCGCCAGTCGGCACGGGCCGTGCGCAGCGCGCCGAGGGTGGTGGAGTAGCGGCGGGACTTGGTGGAGAAGTGGCCGCGGAAGCCGAGCATGTGGGCCCAGGCGCGTAGACGGAGATCGGCGAGTTCGGGGCGTGCGCCGAGGGTCCAGGCGACGCGGATCATGCGTCGGGCGTGGTCGGATATGCGTGCCTGGGCGAGCTCAGCAAGGAACTTCAGCGGGCGGTCGAGGGTGCCGGTCGCCGTCTCGGCACCCTTTGTCGCGTACTTCGCGATGTACGAGGCGACGGCCCGTTCGGTGAGCTCCTGGCCGTCGTCGAAGTCGGCGGATCGGATCGTGCGGACGTCGAGTTGGCGGCCGAAGGCGAAGGTGTGCGCGCGTCCGTCAACGGTCGGGCCGTCGACGCGGGCGGCGGTGGCCGCGGCCCGGACGGCGTCCGTCAGGAGCTCCGCCGTCGCCCAGGCGGGCGGAGCCGTGTCGCCACCATCCGGGCCGTCGATGCGGATGACGGCATGGAAGTGCACAGCCCCGCGCTTCTGGTACTCGGCGACCTTGGCGAAGGAGACGCGGGCATGGTCGCGGAAGGTGCGTTGGGTGAGGCCGGCGCGCTTGGCGATCTCCCGACGGAGGTAGATGGAGAAGCGCCGCCAAATGTGTCCGGCGTGGGCGTTCCAGAGCACGGCCGCTTCGTAGTCGTAGCGGTCCGGGTCGAGGGGCGTGCCTAATCTGCTGTCGTTCTCGTCGTGGCGGGCACCGCAGCGGCAGGGGTGCCCGTCGCTGCGGCGGTTGTGGACGGGGCCGAAGCCGGGGGCGGTGAAGGTGGCGAAGACGCGCGGATGTGTGGCGACCTGGTCCGAGGTGCCTTTGCCGCCGCGCAGTCCGGCGGTGATCAGGTGATAGGTGTCGCGGCGGTAGGTCTCGGCACAGGCCGGGCAGCGGGTCGCGCGGCGGTTGTTGCAGCGGACGAGGAGTTGGCCAGCCGGGAGGGCGGTCGAGTCGAGGTGGTGCAGGGTGCGGCCAATCTCGCCGGTTGTCGTGTCGACGGCGTATTCGGTGCGGTGGCCGTCGAGGCGGACAGGGTGGGTGCAGCCGCCCAGGCCGGAGAGTTGGCGGGCCAGTTCGGGCATGGTGCCGAGGGAGGCCAGCATGGAGAGTTCCGCCAGCGGGGGCGGAGTCTGCCGGGTGATGATGGTGGTTCCTTTCGGCTGTTTCTGCGGTTGGGAGGGATGGCCCCGGGGCGGCGGGATGCTTGGCGGCGTTTGCCGCCCCGGCGGCCGGTCAGCGCCTGTTGGTGCTCTTGAGGAGCGAGCGCAGGACCACGGCGGCGATGGCCACGGAGATGGCCGTGATGGCGACGGCCGCCAGGAGCGCGGTGAGGACGACTCCGCCGACGAGGACGGCGGCGACCGGGCCCGCGTAGGGGCTGAGCGAGCGGCCGGCGGCGGTCGGAGCCGGGTTGTGCTGGTGGTGCTGCTGCGGGATGAGGGTCGGCGGCGGAGTCGGGACGTCGGGCAGCTTGGGGCGGAACATGGCGGAGCTCCTTTCAGCGGTTGTCGCCGTTGACGACGCCGACCCCGGAACGGGTGCCGGACTCGATGGCGGGGGCGAGGAAGGTGTGGGAGAGCCAGAAGCCGAAGAGAGCGATCACGACGGCGACCCACATGCGCACGCCGAGGAACTTGATTGCGGCCCAGGCGATGACGCCCAGGACGAAGACGAGCGGGAGCGAGACGGTCACAGGGGTCTCCTCAGCGGACGCGGCAGCGGTGGGTGCGGGCGGCGAGCTCGGCGGCGGCGCGGGTGTCGAAGTCGTTGGAGAAGGCGCAGCGCGGTGCGGTGCAGACGGCGGTGTGCTTCTCGCGGCCGCGGCCGTCGTAAGCGGTGCCGACCTGGACGGGTCCGATGCGGACGACTCGGCGGAAGCGGCGGTTGGCGGGCATCAGGGCAGCTCCTTTTGTTCGTCGTGGTTCTGGTTCTCGTCGGTGAAGTCGGCGACGTGGTCGAGCAGCCAGCGCCGGATCTCCGCGCCCTCGTACTCGTCGGCGGTGAGGATCACGGGTTCGGCGATGAGCATTGCTTCGGTGAGGCGGTTCTGACGGGTCAGCTCGGCGGCGCGGTTGAGCGTGCGGAGCGTGGACGGGCGCAAGGTGGAAAGTCCTCCGGGGTCAGGTGAGTTGGGCGGCGATGGCTTCAGCGAGCGTGAGCGGAACGCCGAGGCGGGTGCGAAGGGTTGGGGTGTCGATGTCAGTCCCGGTCCGGGTCCGGTGGTCGTCGGCGACCTTGCGAGCGAGGGCGACGAGGGCGGGCGGGACGGGGGCGGCCGTGGGCTGCGCGGCCGGACGTGGAGCAGCGGCGGGCAGCTCAGGGGCGGTCGTCGTGACGGGCGTGGCGGGTGTCTCGTCCTGGTCCGACACCGGCGCCTCGTCGCGATCGGGGGTGCCGTGCGCGAGGAGTGTTCCGCCGAGGAAGGCGACCGCGGGCCATCCGGCGACGAGGATGCGCAGCCAGGCCGGGACGTCGCCGAGGTCGAGCAGGCCGGCGGTGGCGACGTTCGCGCCCAGCGACGCGACCAGGGCGACGACGAACCAGCACCAGCCCGCGGCTTTCGCCGTACCGGAGCGCAGCCGCCGCCAGGCCGCAACGAGGAGCAGGTCAACGCTGATCGGATAGGCCCACGCCTTCCAACCGTCCTGCCCGGCCGCCGCAGCGAGGTCGTGCAAGTGGGCGAAGGAGAGCGCCGCGGCGATGGCCGCTTGGATCAGGATGGGGTCCATGCGGATGCCGGGGGTGCGCATCGATCAGTCCCCCTGTGTGTCGGAGGCGAGGCGCGCGGTAGGTACCGGTTCGGGGCGGTCGAGGGCGACAGGCGGGACGTACGGCCGGAAGGGCGTGAGCGCCGGAACGTCCGGGGTGAGGTGGGCCGTCTCGCGGCAGGTGGCCGCAGCAGCGGCGAGGGACAGGTACGGGGTGCGGATGCGGGACCAGCCGCCGGAGGTGTCACCGGCCACAGCCAGGCCCGGCAGCTCGGCGGCGATGGCGCAGGAGGCCTCGACCGCTTCAGGGGCGATGTCCCCCAAAGCCATCTTGGCCGACGCTTCGTCGTTGACGCGGTGGCAGACACGGCCGGTGAGCTGGGCCCGGAGCATGGTGGCGCCCTTGCCCAGCTCGGCACCGAAGCGCTGCCCGCAGACCTCCAGGTAGATGCCGGCCGCCCGGCCCAGCTGGGCGAGGCGGATGAGGTGAGTGACCATCTCGTCGCGGCGTTCCTCGTCCTTTCGGGTCGCGACGAGGAAGAGTTCGGCCACCTCGTCGACGAACAGCACGATGGGGGTGGGCCGTTCGCTCTCAGGCAGGCCCCAGATGTCCGAGGTGATCTCCTCGTCGCGGGTACCGGGAGCGATGCCCTGCCGGAACTTGATGAAGTCGTATCGGTCCTCCATTTCCTGGACCAGGACGGGCAGCAGTTCGGCCGCCTCGTCCGGGTCGGTGGCCAGCGCGGTGAAGCGGGAGGCGAACGGGGCAAGCTCGACGCCCCGCTTGCAGTCGACGCCGACCAGGGCGACAGGCTGTCGCGCGAGCCCGGCAATGAGGTTCCGCAGGTACATGGACTTGCCCGACAGCGTCGCGCCGAGGACGAGTCCATGCGGCACAGCGCGGTAGTCCCGTAAGAACGCGGTCGCGTCCTCCCTCAAGGCCACCGGCACTTTGAGGAATCCGCCCTCGGTCCGCCGCGGCATGCGCACCTTGCGCAGGACGTCGAAGCCGATAAGGCACAGTTCGACGACACCGGGCTTGACGTCCTTCACATACACGCCGTGCACGCCCCAGGCGTGGCGGAGCCGTTCCGCCGAGGCGGCGACATCGGCCGGTTCCTGGCCGGGAGCGAGGCGGAGCCGGACGCGCAGGCCGGTCGAAGTGGGCCGGATTATGCCCCGCCGAGGCGGGACCGGCCGGATCTCACGTCGGCTGGTCGCCTTGATGGCTAACACCCGCAACCGGGACGGCTCGACGGTCAGACCGCAGGCGTCCATGGTCGAGGAGTACGAGGCCAGCAGCCGGGCCACCGAAACCGGCAGCCCGACCGTGGACCAGTACGCGGCCGGGTTGGCGTGCCGGACGTAGGCCGCGCCGCCTATCGCAGCGAGGGGCCCGCCCAGCTCGGCCAACGTGATCAGGTCCGTCACGACGATCAGCCCGCCTGAGCGACCGGGACCGGGAAGGCACCCGGCGCGATCGCGGTAGCGCGGTAGGCGATGCCATGCCGCTGCTGGCCGTTGAACACGCTCTCCCACGGCCGGGCGATGAGCCCCGGCAGGGACACGGGAGCGCCGACGGTCAGCCCCTCCGTCACACCGCTTTCGGGAACGGTGACTTGGATGAGCGACGAGTCCCCCTCGTCGATGAAGACGACGCCGACGGTCATCAGCGCCTCACCGCTCACGGCGTCCTTGGCGATCTCACCGGTCTGCCGGTCACGCACCTTCGGTGCCGGCGCTTCGGTGAGCAGGATCGTCGCGGTCGAGGCGTCAACGCGGATCACACGCACAGAGAGTTCTCCTTCTGAGATGGATCAACCCGTCACCTGACAGGTTGACTTAGCAAGTTCGAAGTTAGGGATGCCAAGTTGACTTGTCAAGTGGCTTAGGCGGTCGTCAACGAGCGGACGCGGTAACGCCAGCGCACCATGAAGCCAGCCACACGGAGGAGGGCGGACATGGGCGGAGAACGCCGTGCTCAGGAGCCGCAGTCGTGGGATCCACGCGAGCCGCAGACACCCGCACGGCAACCGGATGGCTGGGCAGCACCGCCACAAGGCCCCCAGGCGGGCAGTCCGCACCAGGGCGGAACACCGCAGCCAAAGAAGCGGCGCCGGATCTTTTTCTGGATCTTTCTGGCCATCCAGATCCTGTTTCTGATCTGGGTGATCTCAGGCGCCGCGAGCGGCAGTAGCACCCCCGAAGACTGCCGAGGGCTCACCGGCGACAACCTGAAGTTGTGCGAGGACGCCGACGACGTCGGAACCACTATCGGCGTGGGACTCATCATTGGGCTGTGGGCGGCAGTCGACGTCATCCTCGGATTTACCTACGTGGTGTACCGGCTCGCCACACGACGGGCGTGAGCATCAGCCGTCCCATCCAAGCCGCGGTGGGTGTCCCCAGGTTCAGCCGAGTCGGTACGTGTCTTCGAGTTCCTGCCGGTCAGCCGGGAGCAGCACGTCAGAGACTTGCAGCGCCTGACCTGAGGCGTCGCACGCGACGACCAGGACGCTGAGGACGGGCACACCCTCCGGGAGCTCCAGAAGATCGGCCTCAGAACGCTCGGCCAGTCTGGCCGACACCCGTTCCGTCACGTGATCGAAGCGAACCTTCTTCCGCGTCTCAAGGTGCGCACGGGTGCCGCCGGTCAGGAGATCGACACTCTGCAAGGCGGTGCCCTCGACCAGGCCGGCGGGGAAGTAGGACGAGACCAGTTCGACGGGTTCTCCATCCTCCACGACCAGGAAACGGCGCATGAGAACCTTAGCTCGCTTAGGCAGACCGAGCACCGAAGCAACGCGCGCGGGAACCGGGACCTGCTCAACAGCGATCAGGCGTCCTGAACTCTCCGATTCGTCGCGCTCCAGCACTTCCCGCCCGCGGCGGTCCCTCTGCTCGACACCGGCCGGCCGACCGCGCACGATCGTTCCGTATCCCTGCCGGGACTCCAGCCAGCCATCCCGCTTCAGCAACTCAAGGGCCCGCACGACGGTCGGCCGGGACATGCCGAAGGCCTGCACCAACTGATTCTCACTGGGCACCTTCGAGCCCGGAGGGTACGTGCCGTCCTCGATGCGGCCCTGGAGTGTCTGGGCGAGGCGTACGTACTTGGGTGCCTCCACTTCATACGCCATGAACGCCGCCCGTCGGGATTGGCCAAGTCAACTGGTCAACCAGACTAGCGCTCTCTATTGCGCGCGCAATAGCCGAAGATTCTTCAGGTCGGCCAGGCATCGGCCATCACGAAGGAGACGACCGTTCCGCCGAATCGACTCGACCCACAGTGCCAGGAGTCGGCGATCGAATCGACGAGGAGCAGCCCGCGGCCGTGCGCGTCGACCGCGTCCGGTCGCCGTAGCCGGACCCTCGCCGGGAAGCCGGCATTGTGCACCTCGACCTTGAGCGAGGCACCTTCCCGGAACCACTCCACTCGCACTCGCCAGACCTCGTCCGACTGGCCGTAGCGGATGGCGTTGGTGACCAGTTCCGAGATCATGAGCACGCAGTCGTCGACCGAGCAGGCCGGGTTGTACGGGGCAATGAACTTGCGGAACCAGCGCCGGGACAGGGCCGCGGACTCCGCGACGGGGTACAAGGTCATCGCCCCGAGTCGCGGTGAGTCCTCAGAGGGATAGCGGTCGATCATGTAGGCCATCCGTGCTCACTCCTTGCCGCTACCGTCGCAGTCGAGGCAGCGCCGTTTCGATGCGGCACGGGCGCGGTCGGTGACGACGGAGAGCGCCAGGGCGGAGCGCGAGCCGACCCGCTTCCAACCCCGACCACGGCATGCCCGGCAAGCTAAGTGCCCGCCCTGCACCGACCCCTGACTCGTCACGACCGCGCCCCCTTCTCCAAGTGGCCTTAGCCACTGAATGGATAGTGGCATTAGCCACTTGGGGGATGCAAGCCGTTCGCTGAAATGGCGCGATTCATCAGGTGAGGGGGTAGCCCTGCTCGAACGCCCAGCGCTGCGGCGGGTAGGTCGCTTCCGCGAATTCCAACGGCCGGTCCTGCAGATCGAAGACGACGTGGTGCACGACCAGGACCGGTGAGCCGGGGTCGAGTTGCAGGTCCGCCGACTCCTCACCAGTCGCCTGCCGAGCGCACATGCGGTCCTCGGCGTAACTCCCCTGCCGTCCGGTCGTGTTCTCGACGTACATCAGCGTGCCCTCTTGGATCCGCTCCGGATCGAGGAGCTTGGGCGCCCGCTGTCCGACGTCAGGCGCGAACCACGACGTGGAGAGCGTGATGGGGCCGTCCTGGTTGTTGGTGACGCGGCGGCGGTGCACTGCCCGACGATCCTTCACCAGCCCCAGCGCCTCAGCGACGTAGTCAGGAGCATCCAGCCACCCGGCCGAGGTGATGACCGCGTACTCGCCAGGGGTGTAGATCTTCCCGGTCTGTCGCGCCCGCCCATACAACTCCCGTGCGCGCCGGTTGACTTCAAGGCTGCGCACATACGTGCCCGACCCCTGCCGCTTCTCGACGAGACCCTGATGGCTCAGCGCCTCCAACGACCGCGCGGCCGTCGGCCTGGACACCTTCCAGTTCGCCGCCAACTGCCGCTCCGAAGGCACCTCGTCCCCCGCCCTCAGGTCGCCCCGAAGGATCTGATCGCGGATGTAGTGAGCGATCTGGAGATACTTCGGCTGCGCCTCTTCGATCTGAGGCATGTCCCCTCCTCGTCCAAGTGGCTATGGCCTCTAGCCACTATAGGGTGAGTGGCCAGAGGCCGAACCCGTAATGTTGAGCACATGACGCGGTTGATCGTCGCAGCAGGAGGAGGGGGCGACGCAGTCGCCGCCGCAATGCTTGACGCCGCCTTGTACGGCGACGAGGACCAGGCGGTGATCCTCACCTACGCGTGGGACCGCCTGTTGGTCGACCCGGTCCCAGGCCCCCGAGGCCCCTCCGACTTCACGGGACTCGAACCACTCACCGAGTCTGTCTGGTCAGTGCCGGCCGAGTCCCGCCCGGTCGCCCCAGCAGGCTCCACCCTCCCCCGGCTTGCGGCAGAACTCCCGCACACCTTCGCTCTAATCGACCCGCATCACGGCGTCGAGGGCGTCACCCGCCAACTCGAAGAGCTCGTGAGCTACTTGGAGCCGACCTCAATCGACCTCCTGGACGTGGGCGGAGACATCCTCGCGCGAGGCGAGGAGCCGACGCTCAAGAGCCCGCTAGCCGACGCACTCGCGCTGGCCGCGTGCTGCCAGGTGAACGTGCCTATTCGGCTACTGGTGGCCGGCCCCGGCCTTGATGGCGAACTCCCGCTCGACGAGGTTCGCGGTTTGTTGGGGCCTCTCATCCACACCTTCACCGCGAAGGACGCAGAGCCGGCCAGCTCGATTCTGGAGTGGCACCCGTCTGAGGCAACCGGGATGCTCGCTGCGGCAGCGCGAGGAGTACGAGGCATCTGCGAGGTACGAGACGCCGGACTCCCTATTCCGCTAACAGACGAGGGCCCGACGGTGCACGAGGTCGACCTGGACGAGGCCCTGAACCGCAACCAGTTGGCCCGCGCCATCCTGACGGCCACCACCCTGGACGAGGTCGAGGCGCACAGCCGCGAGGTCTGCGGCTACTCGGAGATCGACTACGAACGCAACAAGGCCGCATGGCTCAAGGACCAGCCAGCAGTAAAGCTCGATCCCGGCACCGTGCTGCCCCAGCTCGACGAGTTCGAGCACGAGGCCCGAAGCCGCGGAGTCACCTACACGACGTTCCGTCACCTCACCGAAGTGCTGAACCTTAGCGGCTCCCAACGGGACGATCTGCGCCGACTGCTCATCAGCAGCCGCCCGGAGCAGTACGTAGCGCCCTTGTGGCGGATCGCGTGAGAGATGATCACAAGTCGTCGTCCGGCAACGACTTGCCCGATCCGCAAGAGACACTCACCCGCACCAACTGGGCCGCGATGGACCATGCCTACGGGCGGGCCACGGACGCACCCAAGATGCTGGTCGCACTGCTGGACACAGATCAGAGCGTGAGAACTAAGGCGCTCGACGACCTGCACGGCGTCCTACACCACCAGAACACGATCTACGACGCCACAGTACCCACAGCTCTGTACGTGGCCGCGATCCTGCCCGACCCGAGGACAATTCGTCCGGTCGATAAGGACCACCGAGCCTTCCCTGGCAACATGCGCGCGGAACTACTAGCTTGGATCGCTTCGGTCTCTAACGAGGTCACCGATGCGGTCGATGCCATAAGTCGACGTCACGGATACTTTCTCAACGATCATCCGCCGACCGTCGGCATACGTGAGATCCGGCCGCTGCTGTTCTCAGCCGCTTTCGCATACGTGTATGACGCTGACCGCCACGTGCGCGAAGCGGCGATCGCAGCATGCATCCCGCTCCTGGACGATCCCAGATTGCTTCGCTACCGAGCTGAACTGGTACCGCTCGTCCTACAGATCCTCGGAACCAGCGAGCTATGGCAGCACCGAGAGCGGGCGATCGATGCCCTCGACGCGTGGGGCGAGGACTCCTCAGGGCTCGAAGGCCAGAGGAATCCCTTCCTGTTCTGCGACACCGATCAATCGCCGGACAGCTCCCCGTGGCGGACAGCTCCAAGCGAGGGATGGAGCGAGGAACCGCCGTTCTGACACGGCTCTTCCATGATCACCAAGCGCCGCCAGTCGCTGAGTAACAACCTTCTTCACGGGTTCAAGTCGCCGCGCAAGCGCGGCGTGCGCGGCCCGGCCCCCGGCCGGGCCTGCGCTCCTAATGGCGTCGTAAGACGTTGGTCTTGATCCTGCTGGCGAACGTCTTGAGCGAGCCGGCATGCGGTGATCCGTAGCCGCTCCTGAGGCCTGACCTCCCAAGACAGAGTCGGCCCCGCATGCCAGCCCGCTTGTTCGTTCCTCATCGTGCGGAGGGGGCGGGGGCGGCCCGCGCTCCTGCCTTCGTCCCGCGCGGACCGCCCCCGCCCCCTCCACCGAAAGACACAACAGCGGCATCGTTGGTCCGTGGTCCAAGCCGCCGCCAGGGAACACCTCTCACCGCTCGGCGAACGCCCAGTTCCGCAGCTGACCGAGACCCCTGACGACCGCTGGGATTGCGAACGACTGATCGGATGACGGGCCGTTGAGCCCTGCCATTAGGAAGACGCGCAACCCCTGCCCGGCGAGGACAAGCACACCACCGCCAATCAGAGGACACCCCCATGACCAGCGTGTTCTGCGGCATCGACTGGGCCACCGACCACCACGACATCGCCCTGCTCGACGAGAGCGGCAGCCTCCTCGCCAAGCTCCGCATCGACGACAGCCCCACAGGCCTCACCCAGCTCCTCGACCTCCTCGCCCGCCACGGCGACACCCCCGACAACCCGATCCCCGTCGCCATCGAGACCTCCCACGGACTGCTGGTCGCCTGCCTGCGCGCCACCGGACGGCCGATCTACGTCATCAACCCGCTCACCGCCGCCCGCTACCGCGACCGCTACGCACTCAGCCGCAAGAAGTCCGACCACCTCGACGCCAAGGTCCTGGCCCACATCCTGCGCACCGACCCGGCCGAACACCGCCCCCTGCCCGCCGACAGCCACCTCGCCCAGGCCATCACCGTCCTGGCCCGAGCCCAGCAGGACGCCGTCTGGGACCGCGTCCAGACCGGCAACCGACTGCGCTCCCACCTGCGCGAATACTTCCCCGCCTTCCTCACCGTCTTCCGGCACTTCCGAGAAGGCCTCGCCTCACCCGTCAGCCGCACCCTGCTGGCCGCGGCCCCCACGCCCACGCAGGCCGCCCAGCTCACCCGCACCCAGCTGCGGGCCATCCTCAAAAAGGCCGGCCGCCAACGCGAGATCACCGACGAGGTCGAACGCCTCCACGGCTTACTGCGCGAACCCCAGATGCACCAACTACCCCTGGTGGAACAGGCAATGGCAACCAAGACCCTCGCCCTGCTGCGGCAGTTCGAAGCGGCCTGCACCAGCGCCGACGAACTGGAGGCCGCAGTCGTCGACGCCTTCACCGCCCACAAGGACGCCGAGATCATCACCAGCTTCCCCGGCCTCGGCCACCTCACCGGCGCCCGCGTCCTGGCCGAACTCGGCGACGACCACACCCGCTTCGCCACCGCCCGCGCACTCAAGGCCTACGCCGGATCCGCACCCATCACCAGATCCTCCGGACGCAAGACCACCATCCTGGCCAGGCACATCAAGAACCAGCGCCTCGCCTCAGCCGGCTACAACTGGGCCTTCGCCGCCCTCACCGCATCCCCCGGAGCCAGAGCCCACTACGACCGCCGCCGCGCAACCGAAGAACGACACGTCGCAGCCCAACGCAACCTGTTCAACCGCATGCTCGGCTGCCTGCACCACTGCCTCACCCACCGCATCCCCTACGACGAGCAGACAGCCTTCCCCGACATCGCTTGACTGATCAACCGCATCGGATGTCTGTCTCCGCCCCGCTCCAGCCCGGCCGGTGTCCGTGCCGCGCGCGTGGACAAGCCGAGGGCCACAAGGTGAACACCTCTGGTGAGCCGCCAAGATCAGAACGATGCCTCCGGCGGGGGATCGGCCGGCACCGGGATGGACGGGGCGCCATCGCCGACTGCGGGTTCGTCGTGGCGTGCGCGGGGGCTTCCATCCCGTACGCCGGCAACCCAGGCAGAGCCGAGCAGACGCGGCCCCTGGCGTCCAGGTCGTTCGTACAGTGGCGCGCTCCACCTGGACGCCAGGAACCACGCCCGCTCCACGGTGTGTGGGTCGACGGCGTACGGGATGGAAGCTGGGGCCGGTGGGGGCTTAGGTTCCGTACGGCTGCATGTCGGCGCACCGAAGCCTGGACCTAAGCAGTTACCAAGATTCGACCGTCGGTGTGCCATCCGGCTCGAGCCCGTACGGCCAAGGGTCATCAAACCCTTCACGGCTTGCTCTCTCCTTCGAGAGCGCACGTACGGCACCTGCGTCCCCGGCATTAGCAGCCTGTAGCGCAATCTCGACCGCACCAGCGTGATCGCCCGTATCCTCTTTGAGCTCACTGAGTCGACACAGGGCATACGTATTTCCTGCCTCGATCGCCCGCCAATAAAGAGACTCAGCCTCTTTAAGATCTCCGGCCTTTTTCATCAAGTTGGCGAGGAGTGCTAGCGGAGCATCATTGCCCGACCCGATGAGCGCTCGATAAAGGGCTTCCGCTTCCTTTACTTTACCGTCCTTCTCTCGATTGTTCGCAAGCTCGATTAAGGCGTACGTATTCCCATCCCGTCCGGCACGCTCCAGCATCTTTTCAGCTTGATCATTATCTTCTGAAGCAAACAACAAGTAGTGGCACATAGTTCCATAAGTGTCACCATTGCGGCTGGCGTCTGCCACGGCATTAATAAATCCCCTAAGATCCCCTGTATCTCCCTTCTCTTCGATTTCAACAATTGGATTCGCTACTCTTTTCCCCGAGCCCCACGGCCTCATAGATGAGTACTGCACTCCCGTCACTCTGTCCATCCTCCCTATGGTTGCGCGTGCCCCTTGGCGCACCATCAGAAGAATTGAGCGAGTGAATAGAGAGATGGCTTCGACCTGGTCTCCACCTCTGTCGGACACGAGGCGGCCCAGGGAGCCCAGCGCTTCGGTATGCCCTAAATCTAGAGCTTGCCGGTACAACCTCTCCGCTTTTTCCGTATCCCCCAAATTCTCGTAAATCTCGGCGAGACGATAAGTGGCCTCCCCGTCGCCGGCTTCAGAAGCCTTCCGGTACCACTCTTCGGCCTCATCTTTGTCACCGGCGTCTTCACGGAGATATCCCACACTATTCATGGCGCGAGCATTTCCCATTTCGGCTGACCGTCGATATAGGGACTCGGCCAATTCGGGATGCTCTTCCATCCACATATCCGCTAGCTCAATCAGCGCAGAGGCATCCCCGTGTTCCTCAACCCGTCTAGTTAGGCGATGAGCCCAGTAAAGTCGGTGCCGATCGTGAGCAGCGCTGGCCAGATTTGCGAGCTCTACGGAATCCGTAAGGTACTCATCAGCCGCCTCCCAGAACGAAGCCGGCGGGCAGTATTGGTTACGCTCAAGTCGCCCCAGTTGTTCGAGCGAGTCAGCCAGGCGGTATTTACTGGACGCGATATTGTCTATCTGGTGCAGTTGATGCCGATAAGCCGCGCCGCGAATACGAACGGGCACCAGGGGCGCCAAGTTCCCATGCACTGGCCTATTGGATTCACAAAAGGCTTCGTAAAGCCAATTATCCCCAAGGGTCAAGTATTCGGGATCTGTGAGATAGTCCTCCGCCGCACGAGCAAGAAAATTTCCCGCTATGTGACTCCCGACACCGAATCGACGTCCGTCCATGGCGGCCTGAATCAACGCTCTCACGGCAGGGGCGGACATTCTGTATCGCTCAGACAAGGCTGGAGATCCTGCGAGATACTGAGTCAGGCGTCCATCTTGCGCTTGATTCAATGCTTGAGCCAGTTGCGGGTCGCCTGCGCTTGCCATGATCCGGGCATCTCTGATTGCGACTGTGTCAAAATTATCGGGAACTGAGATCAAGCGGCCCGCCAAAAGTTCACGCGTTTGCGGGTATGGATCCGGCTTTCCCGATGCGGGAAGAGTCGTGTATTCAGTCGCGTAGTTATTCCACAAAGTACCCAAAATCAGGATCGGGCTAGCCCTTCGGTTAAGCAGGAGAGATCGAAGGGCAGCCGCAATGTGCTCTCCCACCCCTTGGCCTGCACCAATGTAATGCTGAGTTTCGTTTAGCCATACCACGATGCGCGGCCCCACACTCTTGAGATCGTTCAAGGCGGCCTCAGCTCGTGTGGGATCGAATGGGTGCCAGAGGCGCCATCCCTGAGACGCTAGTGGTTGAATTGCCTCCCAACATGCGCGGGTCTTCCCTGTCGAGGACGGACCGACCAGCACGACCATCCCGCTTTGCCCGTCGGCTGCCGCCTTAACAAGAGCCTTTAGCTCTCCATCGTGGTTACGACGTACATAGCCGGGAAGCCGACGAGCCTGCATGCTCTTCGGTTCACTCAAAGCAGGTGCGACGTCAATGGCCGGATGAACTTCAAGGTCATGGGGGTCAAACTCAGCGATTGGCCGACCAATGCCCGCCTCTAAGGAGATCCCGTTCTCCTCTGAGAACCTGTGTTGAACACCAGCAGCGGTCGTCCGAAGCTTCAGGAGAGCCTCCACATCGAGGTGGAGTGCTCGGGCAAGCGCGCCAACGGTTCGGGCGGAGGGAGCAGGGGCGGACCTGTTGAACGCTTCACTGACAGCAGTTCGTCCCAACTTCGAGCGCCGTGCAAGGGCAGTCTTCGTTATGCCCAACTCTGCCAGGCCGTACTCCAGACGAGCACGTAGTTCAGCCAGAGCCGCCGCAGGCGACGAGTCATCCTCCATGGCCATGCCATCTCCCGTGGTCGTTCGCTCCTGTTCGTCTTCGACCAGTTCTACCGTCGCGGACCACGACGAACAGCAACTTGAGGAGATTGAGCGGCACAGGTTGACGCACCGATAGGAGACCGATCGTGTCTTACCACTCTGCTGTTGTTGTTCTGGGCTGCGCCGTGGCCGTATTGCTCGCTGTGCTTGTCGCGATTGCTACCGCAGTCTTCGCACTCCGAGATCGCGCCACTTACCCCGCAGCTTGCTCGAGAGCAGCCGCAGCATTCGGAACGGCCCTGACACTGGCTTGCAGTGTCACTACGGCGCTGGTGGCAGTCACACGCTGATCATGGGTCTCCAGCCCGCCGGAGCCCTTCCGACTGACTCGGCTGAACCCGCCGCCGTGCCAGATGCGTGCCAGGTAGTGCGGGGAACCACGGGGAACAGCAGTCACCCACCCAGCAGCCCGTAGGTCAAGACACCGCTTCTCAGCAGGTCAACAAGCCTGCCGGCCGCGCAGAACCCAAGCTTCCCAAGCTGAGAGCGCGAGTTCGATTCTCGTCACCCGCTCCATGGAGAAGGCCCAGCTCGGTGAGAGCCGGGCCTTTTTGCTGTGCGCTGCGATCACTCGCCGCGTGCCGGATTCGCGCCAGAAGGCTTGTCCGGAGCTCCGGGGGAGACGGCTTGTGGCGTACCTGGCCGTGACGCCTGCCGGCGCCCTGGCCCGCGGCGAACCGCGGTGACCGGGCCACGTTTTGCGGGTGCTGCCGTAGCTCGGGATCAGTGTGCGGGCCGGTGACCGGAGGGGGCGCGAGAACGGCGGATCGGGCCGGAAGCGGTTCGCCAGGGCGGCGAGGTGGATCGTCCGGCGGGTGATCTCGGCCTCGCTCGTGCGTGCCCCGGCGCTCGGACCGTCGGACGCCCTCAGGTGGTGCTCGTGTCGGGGTTCGGGGAGCCGGTGGGGGCGCGGAGGTCGATGGTGCGTAGGGCGGCGGGGAGGTCTGCCCGGTAGGAGATGAGGCCGAAGCGGCGGTGTTTGATCGTGGCGGCGACCGTCACGTGGGCCTGCACGGGTGTGCCGGCGGTGGCCTTGACGATCACGGTGAAGGTCTCGTCGCCGATCAGGGGGTGCCGGCTCGTCGCCTGGACGCGCCACTCCGGGTCGCTGTCCCGTTCGCCCATTCCGACGACGAAGAGTTCCTCCCGGCCCTGGCCGGGCGTGACTTCGAGCGTGGACTCGACGATGGCCAGCTTGGCGGTGAGGGCGACGGTGGTGGCCCGCTCCACCGGGTGGGACCGCTTCCTGGGGGAGATCGACCAGGCGATGGGCTGCCGGTCCGCGGGTTCGTCCGGGGACTTCAGCAGGATCCCGACGGCGGCGTCGGCGAAGGGGTCGCCGTTGGCCGGCGGGCGGAAGGCGCACGTGAGACTGAGGAGGAGGTAGTCGCTGTGCGCCGCCTCCGCGGTGAGGAAGCCGAGCCACTCCGCGTCGCCCGCGGCCGCCTCCTGCGGCGTGAGCGGGTGGACGACGGCGGTGCTGAGCGACACCCGCCCCGCGACCCGCTGCTGCGGGGCGGGCGACTGGAGGCGGGGCACCTCCATCAGGTCGATCTCGTGGAACGGGGTCGGGGGCAGGTCCATGTGGCTCACGATTCACTCCGTGGTTCATCCGGGTGGCGCCAGTCGCCGATGAAGCAGAACGCGCCCCAGTCCCGGTACGCCGGACGACGGTGGCGCACGGCCGTCTGCGCGGCCCGGAACGCCGCCCGCCGGTCGGATGTCCGCGCGAGGTGCTCGTAGAGCGTCCCGAAGAACTCCGTGGCGACCTCGGGGTGGACCGGCCACAGGCAGCCGATGACGGCCGAGGCGCCGGCGGCGAGGAACGCGGCGGGCAGACCGCGCAGGTTGTCGTTGACGTCGAACCGGCCGAGGGCGGACTCGCAGGAACTCATCGTCACGAGTTCGACGCCCCGCAGGTCGGCCCGGAGGATGTCGTGGGCGAAGACGCGGCCGTCGTTGTCCGCGTCGGGCGACAGGAACAGGCACTGGTACCAGGGCGCCCACTCGTTGTGCGCGCCGTGCGCGGCGACGTGGACGTAGCGGGCGTCGGCGAGGGCGCCGAGCAGTCGTCGCGGCGTCGCCCCCGCTCCCAGCACCGCGTGTCCGCCCATCGCCGCGGCGACGCGGGCGGTGTGCGTCTCGAGGGCCTCCTGCCCGGGGAGGCCGTGGCGGGCGCCGCCGGCCGCGGACGCGAAGGCCACGAGCCCGCCGCGGGACGGGCCGGAGCGGCCGGGCGCCCGGGTGCGCAGGAAGCCGAGGCTCGGCACCTGGGTCACGGTCCAGTCCTCGGCGAGGGGACGGCCGTCGACCTCCAGCAGGTGGTAAGGGAGGTAGTGCAGCGGGCCGTTGGGCCAGATGCACAGGTGCCGCCTGCCCCGGGCCCGCCAGCCCTCCAGCGCGGCGGCGAAGGCCGCGAGGTAGGGGGCGCTGTCGTCCCTGAGCCGGCTCTGCGCGGCGCGGCTGACCGGCCGGTGCAGCGGGTCCGCGACGACGGCCTGTCGTAGGGCGGCGACGTGCAGGGCCACCGGGTGCAGCGAGAGCGAGTGCCCGGCGCGTGTCAGGCGGATGAGCCCCGCTTCGAAGTCGGGCAGGAGCACGGTGTGGTGTTCCATGCCGTCGCGGGTCACCGCCAGGCCGGACAGCGACGTCACCGGCGCCTGGGCGCCGTCCCGTCGGGCGTGGCCGAGATACAGCGAGAGCAGCACCGTGTCCTCGGTCAGGGACGCCCGCACCTCGTCGGGGAACATCATCGGCATGCGGTCGGTGCGGCCGGAGGCGAGGAGTTCCTGGCTGATCCACCGGTCCGCGGCGCGCTGCATGTTGCGGTGCTCGGTCTCCGCGTCGCCGCCGGGCTCGGACTCGCCCGTGCCGACGTAGAAGAGCATCGCGTCGTCGGGGCCCGGCAGTTCGGGCCGGCCGAGCGGCTCCGGCAGCCGGGACTCGTCCGCTCCGACCCGCGCCAGGAACCGCGACAGCCGGGCGGAGGGCGTGAACGGGCCGGGCCGTCCGGTGATGAGCGTGAGGTCCATTCCCTTGGCCGCCTGGTGGATCGCCAGCATCAGGCCGTACGAGACGGTCGCGCTGCCGCTCAGTCGGACGGCCAACTGCTGGTAGAGATCGCGGAGTTTCCAGCCGACGACTTCGTCGACTCCGCCGCGCAGCCACACGGCGGCGGGGATCAGCGCCGCCACGGCCGCGTCGACGCTGTCCTCGTCGGCGTCCCGCACACCGCGCAGTGCGGCGTCGAGGCTGTTCAGCGCCATGTCCGTCTGGCCGCACCCGGCGTAGGCGGCGACCGCGTCGGCGAAGTGCCGTGCGGCGAGGGCGTGTCGGCCCGTGTCCGACGCGCGCTGTCCCATGTCGGTGGCGAGCCTGCCGTCGAGGTAGTCGAGCGCCGGGCGGTGCCGGTCGCAGAACCGCGGGGCGGCCTGCCGCGCTTCCGCGACGAGGGCGCGGCCGAGGTGTGCGTCGTCCTGTCCCCGGACGTGCGCCGCGAGGTGGACGAGGGTCGCCGCGCGCTGCTCGGCGGTCCAGCTCTCCCGTTCGGCGACGGCGCGGATCTCCGCGGCGGCCTCCTCGGGCCGCAACGGGCCCGGGGAGCAGCGCAGGCGGTTGTCCGCGAGGCAGTGCACCTCGCTGGCCCAGCGGCGCCGGCGGTAGGAGTCGGCGGGCAGGTCCGGCAGTTCGCGGTCGGCGGCCTCGATCAGCCGGAACTCCAGATCGGGCCTGCGGGCCTCCTCGGCGAGGGCGAGCGCCTCGGTGAAGACCCCTGCGGCGTCCCGCATCCCCTGCCGGGCGAGGACGGCGGACAGCGGCAGGGGCAGCACGTCCCGGACGTCGCCGGGCAGGGCCAGCTCGCCGAGGAGGCTCAGCACGCGCAGCAGGTACAGGCGGCCGAGGGGGTCCTCGACCGGGTCGAGCACGTCGAACGCCGCGCGGGCGACCGCCCGGATCTCCTCGTCGTGCGACTCCTGACGGAGTCCTGCCACCAGGGACAGGGCCTCGGCCAGCGCTTTGAGGGCCCGGCCTCGCGCGTGTCCCTGCGAGAGGTCGGCCGCCTCGCGCAGATAGCGGACCGCTTCCTCGCCGGCGACCAGAGGAGCGGGCATGTCCGCGGTCTCCGGTGGGACGGAGTCGTCGGGGTGGACGGCGCGCTGCCGGGCCCGGCGTTCGCGCCACAGGTCGTGGGCCGACTCGAAGGTCAGTCCCGACATGTTCCCCAGGTACGGACTCGTGCGGACCAGCCCCGCGGCGAACAGCGTCTCCGCGAGTTCGGCGACGTCCTGCGCGCGGTCGCCGGCGCGCAGGACGGCGATCTGTTCGTCCGCCACGGCGCAGACGCGGCGGTAGAGCAGCCCGTCGGCCGTCTCGATCAGCGCGAGCCGTCCCACCTCGACGTAGGCGTCGGCCGCCCACCACCAGGGCGTCCCCTGCCGGGCGGGCCAGCGGGCGCGGGCGGCCTCCAGCGTGAGGGTCAGCGCCGGGACCGCGACGGGCGCCTCGCCGGCGGCGACGAGGCGGGAGGCGCCCAGCACGACGGAGACCACGGCGTCCTCCGAGAGCACGAAGGACGGGTCCTTCACCCGGCGTACGGCCTCGCCCTCGGTGATCACCCGCGCGGCGAGGCGCCCGGCGAGGGTGAGGAGGGTGTGGGCCTGGCGTCGGACCTCCTCGCGACCGTCCGGACGGGACGCTCGGCCGTCCCCGACAGGAGCGTCCTCGGCCAGGGGGGCGTCGGCTGCCGAGGAGGCGTGGTCGGCCCGGGGAGCCCCGGCGGCCGCCCCGGCCTCCGTGTCCTCTCCCGCCTCTCCGGGCTCCCCCTGCTGCCCTGCCCTCCGGGCTCGGGACGTCCGCTCGAGGAGGAGCCTCATGACGCCGGCCAGGGCAGCCAGATACGCCTCACGCGGGGCGCCGTCCGTCAGGTCGACCGCCCGGCGCAGCCACCCCACCGCCTCGCGCAGCAGGGTCACGGCGTCGTCCTCGTCGCCGGCCGTCACGTCCTGCGCCTGCGCACGGCGGCCGAGAGCCGTACCGAGCCGGCCGGCGGCGCGCGCGTACGCGGAGGCGTCCCCGGCGGCGTCCACGAGGGCGGTACGGCAGACGTCCTCGGCCCGCGCGAGAGACGCGGGGTCCCCCGTGACGTCGAAGCGTTGGACGAGGGCGTCGGCCAGGGACGTCGAGCGGCTCGCGCGCCGCACGGCGGAGTCCTCCGGGAGGGCGGCCACCCCGGCCAGGAGTTCCACCGCGGCATCGGCGTCGGCGGCCCGTTCCGCAGCGGGCCGGTCGGGAAGCGCCGCGCGGCGGCGGAGCGCGAGGCCGTGGAGGGTGTCCCGGTAGGCGTGGTCACCGCTGTCCGCGACGGTCCCGATCAGAGCGACGGCCCGGTCGAGTGCGGCGGCGTCACCCGTCTCCTCGGCGGTGACCACCAGATCCGCCGCGTGTTCCAGCGGGTCGTTCCACGGGGCGCGGCCCGTCTCGTCGGCGAACCGTTGCCACAGCTCACGGGGCACGCGCCGGTGATCGACCAGGTAGAGCAGCCGGAACACGCCGACGGCCGTCTCGTGGTCCCGGGCGGCGGGGGCGCCGTCGCCCTGCGCCAGGGCGCGGGCCCAGTGGAAGGCGGCGACGGTGTGAAGGACGTCGGGGTCGGTCTCCTCGGGGGCTCCGGCGACCGAGGCGAGGAGATCCGCCGCGAGGGCCAGGGCGTCGGGGTCGAGCACGCGCCGCGGGTCTCCCCCGTCACCGACGTCCCGGACGCGGGAGGCCAGCTCACCGAGCCGTGCGTCGTCCACGGATCCCCCCGTCCCGTCCCCCGTTGGAGCACCCATCGTAGTAAGTGGCCCACGAACGGGTCGAGTTCGAGGCCGTGTGCGGGGCACGGCGCGACCTTGCGGGGGAGGAGGGGGCGGGGGCGAGAGCACGCCGTCCGCTGGGGCGCGTGCCCGCCCGGCGGGCGGACGACGGGAGGCGCGCGAGGGCAGGCGCGCGAGGGCAGGCGGCCCCGGACCGGTCGGGTCCGGTCGGGGGCCAGCCGTGGTCCGGTCGGGTCCGGTCGGTCCGGTCGGGGGCCTTCCGTCCGGCGTCCCGGCGGCCGGCCGCCCCACCGCGTGCGGGCCCGCCGCGGCCGGTCAGGCAGGGGCGCCGGCGTCGTCCTGCGTGACGGCCGCGAACGCCTCGGGGCCCTGTTCCACCGCCGCCGGGTCCATCCACATGACCTGCCAGCCGTGGCCGTCGAGGTCGTAGAAGCTGCGCGAGTACATGAAGCCGTAGTCCTCGGCGCCGTCCACCCCGGTGCCGCCCGCCGCGAGGGCGGCGGCGCCGACCTTGTCGACCTCCTCACGGGAGGACACGCTGAAGCAGTACAGCGCCAGCGTGTGCGTGGTGGGGTCGGCCATCGGCAGCTTGGCGAACTGGGCGAACTTCTCGCGGGTGAGCAGCATGACGAAGGCGTGCTCGCCGACGAGCATGCAGGCGGCGGTCTCGTCCGTGAACTTCGGGTTGAAGCCGAAGCCGAGGTCGGAGAAGAACGCCTTGCTGCGGTCGAGGTCGGCGACGGGGATGTTCAGGAACAGCATGCGGCCGGGGTGTGCGGGGTTCGTCATGGCGGGTCTCCAGTCGGCGTCTCGATGGCGTACGTGCTGTAGACCGGGCCCGGCGACGGAACTCATCGGTGGAATCTCGGCCGGCGTCACGCGGGGTAGAGAACGACGGCGAACTGCGGCAGCGCGGCGACGAGGAGGAAGGTCCCTCGTTCCACCCAGCGGTATTTCCTGCGGATGATGTCGCTGGTGACCATCAGGGACGACAGGATCGGCCGGACAGGGTCGCGCGAGGCGCTCTCGAAGGCGTGCCTCAGCCTCTGGCCCCCCATCTCCGCCGTGATGTGTCCGAAGTAGCCAGGGCCGGGGAGTCCTTGCCGTCCACCGTCACGATGGCGCGGCATGACGGCACACACGAAGCACAGGACGGCCAGGAGCGAGGTGACGACCGCGCTCGACTTCAGGATCTCGGAGCTCGGGGAGACACCGATGAACGCGCCGAGCACCGCTCCCGTCACCCCCAGCAGGACGGCCGCCTTCGTGTCGGCCCGTACCAGCTCCGCCCGGTTGGCCGTCATCACCCGCTCCATCGCCGCCAGGGTCTCCGGACGGCTCGGGAGAGGGACGCTCCTATGCGTGCGCGGGCGAAGGCGGAGACTTGTTCGGCGCGGTTGCCGGTGACGCTCCGGCGCAGGAGGGGCCGGCACCCTCCTCACAGCGCCTTCCCGTTCGCCGCCCCGTCCAGCCCGCTGCTGTGGGTCCATGCCTCCTGCTGCTTGGGCACGCGGCGTCCAAGAGCGTCAAGACGGTCACGCAACAGTTCGGACAGCTCCCGCCGCTCCTCGTCGGACAGCTTGCCCAACAGCCCCGCCATCTCGTCCTGCCATGTGGTCTCCTGCCGGATCAGTCTCTGGTTCTGCACGGACCAGTCCAATACCTGGTTGACCTGATCCGGATGTCTGAGAAGCCACAGGGCCGCGAGGGAGACGGGCCCGTTACGTACGGCCTCGAGGCAGAACCGGTATTCCTCCCGACGATCGGCGGTCCAGGCGAACGGGGCTTCGGCAGCACTCGCCCGTCCCAGTCGCACCTCGCCCTCCTCGTCCCGGGCCCGGACGTCCGTGACTCGGTAGGTGAGACCCGCCTCGTCGAGCGGGAACGACGCTGCCAGGTGCTGCATCATCACGGAGGCGCTGAGTCCTTGGCCGTCGGCCTCGCAGGATTCCTCCAATCGGCGCAGGCGCCGGTTGAGGTCCCTGCGTACGGTGTCCCAGCCGTCCGTCGGCCGGGTCCTCACGACCTGCGCCGGATCGTGCACCCACCACAACAGGCACACGTCCACCGGCTCGTCCCCGTACGCGGTCGCCAGCGTGACGGCATGGGTCGCCGAGCGCTCCGCCAGGTCCACGAGGAAGGCTCCGTCGTACCGGGCGAACAAACTCGGCGCCGGTTCGTCACGCACGATCGTCCCGTCCCGCTCGCCGGACCCCAGGACGTGGTGGACGCCGTTCGCGGCTACGAGGACCAACGTGCGGTCCCGGCGTCCGGACCAGCGTTGCCGAAGGATCTCCCGCCAGGGGGAGTGGGGGGCCCGGGCGCAGACGGAGCTTCTCTCGGTGGTCACAGTGTCCTCCCGTTCAGGGGCGTGCGGTGGGTGGCCGTCTCCGGGAACGGCGGAGGCGCTCCGTTGCGCCATGCGGTCAGAGCGCGGCGAGCGATGCCCTTTCCGGCGATGCCGGGATCTCCGTCTCGGTCGATCATGACGAAGAGGCGAAGGACGCCGTGGCGCATGTCCTGGGCGAGCGTGGTCAGGAGGGTCTCGGCGGCGGCCTTCTGCCGGTCGTCCCAGGCCGCCGCGCGACACCACAGGAGCACGGCCTGGCACGTCGCGTCGGAGAGTTGGGCGTCGTCGATGAGCAGACGGGTCCGGTTCACGACGGGGCCGGCGAACTCGCCGTCGGCGAGGAGTTGGTCCTGGCACCAAGTGCCCAGGACCAGCAGGTGGGGGAAAACCTCCAGCGACAGGCGCGCGACGTCGGCGCCCTCTGTCTCCGCCCATTCGGTGAGGTGCCTGAAGACCGTCGGTTGATTGCCCGTGGAGAACAGGTTCAGCAAGGAACGGCGGACGGCCGTCGCGACCACTCGCTCCTGCCGGCTCGTGCCGTTCCGGAGGACGTTGCGCAGCAACCGCATCGCCTGGTCCGGCCGGGCTGCGCCGAAGCCGGTCCCGCACGCGTGCGCGACCGTCCAGCGGACCTGCCAGCTCGAGTGAACGCTCCACTGGGCCAGGCGGTACTTGACCTCGCCGGCGAGAACGGGATCCTCGGCCGCCATGCCCAGGGCGTAGGCGGCCACAGCTCTGCCGGTGGCTCGGTCCGATCCCGCCAGTTCGCGGATGTGCAGCAGCGCCCTGCGCCCACCGCCCCATCGAGCTGCCATGCCCATGACGCGACCGGCGGGCCGCGTCACGTCGCTCTCCCCGTTGACCTCGCCCATCCAGCTCGTCAGGAGACTGGAGAGGCTGCCGTACTCGCGCCATACGTGACGCAGCACCGCTTCCCCCTGCCGGTGCCGTGTGAACCTCACTGGTTCCACCACGTAGGTGTACCCGTACGTCGCGTGATACTCCTTGCTCCCGTACTCGGCCCGCACCGTGCGCAACAGGTCCTCCAGAGAGCGCCGGAAGACGAACCGTGGGTTGGGCAGGGCCGTCTGCGGACTGCTCGCGGATCCGCCGGGCGTCGGCTGGACCGACGGTCCGGCTCTCCTGCCCGTTCCGTGGGCGGCGGCGACCCGGTCGTCGGGGTTCTCCGACAGGACGGAGTGCAGCCGGCCGTCGGCCATGTTCAGGAGGCGGTCCGCCTGCTCGCGCACGATGCGGTGGTCGAGACCCTCGAAGACACATGTCGCGAGAAGGAACGCGAGTCCGTCGGGGTCATCGCGGAGACTTCCCAGAAGGCCGGGGATCTCCTCATCAGCGAGGTAGCTCAGCCGGTCGCGGATGTCGCGGGACGTCATCCCCCCGTCGGCGGTCCTGATGACCGCGCCCACCAGTTCGCGCACCTGGGCGGGCACGAGCCGGTCCGTGAGCAGTTCGTCCAGCAGGCCGGGCTCCAGGCCGGCGAGCAGGCGGTCGCGCTCCGTCCGGTTCGGCACCTCGGCCTCGAGACGTGCCTCGAACAGCGCGCGCGGCGGAGGCGGCGCACATCGCACGGGTGTGACGTGGAGGTCGCGCGTCAAGCTCCGTACGACGACCGGGTCGTCGGGGAGCACGATCACCATGCGCGCGTCGGCTTCCTGTAGCAGGCGACGAAGGTTGCCCACCGTGCCGGGCTTGAGCGGGCGGGCCGGTAACAGGCCGTCCACGAGGTATCCGCGGGTGCCTGTGTCCGTGGGGTGCCAAGCCGCGAGGTCCTCGTCGTTGTCGACCGCCCGCAGGGCCATGCTGTGTTTCGTGTGCCGGTACAACAGGTTCAGCGCCGCCGTTCGGCGGCCGGAACCCTGCTCACCGGACAGGAACAGCACCCGCCCGTCGAGTTCCGCCAAGGCTGCCGGGAACCACTCCGGCTCGGCGAACCCGGTCACCGCGTCCAAGATCTCCGTGGGGGAAACGGGTCCCTCGTGAGCCACGAAGTGCGGGCCACTGCCACCGGCTCCGGGAGGGCCCGAGCCGTTCTCCACGTGCTGGCCGCCCTGCACGGAGGCCGTGTTGACGTTGCTGTTATAGATGTTGTAAGTGGCCCTCAGCCCGTCGGTGGTCGGGACTCCGAGCGGTTCTTCGTCGAACCCGTCGTCGAACGTCTCGTCGCCGGCCTTCTCGTCATCCGTGGATTCCTGCCTGGTGTCCTCGGGGCGGGCGCCTTTCATGGCCACGACGCCGGCTTCGGGCGGCCCGGCGTCCGGCTCGGTGACATCGGGGTCGGGCCCTCGGCCGGGCGGGACCGGCTCGCCGGCGCCGGCGCTCACCTTTCGCCCTCGTGCTTGTCGCCGTGGACGGTGCCGCCCTGGTCGCCATGGACCGTGCCCGCCTTGTTGCCGCGGACGTAGTCACCTCCGAACTGGTCTCGCCCCACGTCGGTGTTGCTGACGTGCTGACCGCCGTGCACCGTCCCGCTGTTGACGTTGCTGCGGTCGGCCCGTACCACCGACCGGGACGCGGTGGCCGACTCACGGCTGCCGCCGTGTGACCGGTTCCCCGCGCCGGACCGAGGCTGTTCCTGGTCGTCGATGACCTGGTCGCCGAGGATACGACGGTCGTAGAGGTTGCCGGAGGGCGTGGGCACGTAGAGCCATGCCCGCTGGCCGAAAGTCTTGCCTTCGACCGTCGCCGGCACCTCCATGAAGTGGTCCGGATGGCGTCCGGCATATCCACCCGCCACAACGTCCTGGTAGCACCGGTCCGAGAGGATGGCCGCCACCTGCGTGACATTGGCGCTCGACGCCGCCAGCACGGCTTTGACGGGGCGCGAGTCCAGCAGACGGTGGGTGTCGTTGCGCGGTGTGCCGTTGCCGTCGAACTCGTCGCCGGTGTCGGGCAGCGGGCCGATGTTGAGGCTGGCCCGCAGGCGGATGCGCACGACTCCCGCCGAGTGCATGTTGAACTCCGTCAGCACGTCCTGGAGGGCGGAGAGCCACGGATGGACGACGAACGGCATGAGCTCCGGGTCGAACCCGAACACGTAACCGTCGCCCGTCGAGTCGGGGAACCGCCGGTGCTCCCACACCTCCGCGATCCCGGCCCGCTCCAACGACTGGTTCAGAAGTTGGGGGATCGCCCGGCTGATCGGCCCGTGCTGAACGGCTGGATACCCGGTGAAGTCCTTGGCGTCGACGGCCAGGATGCCCCGGTAAGGGGGAAGCGGACGGCTGTGGGTGTAGGGCTGGTCGGTGTGCGGCACGGAAACTCCTCGCGTCGGCCTTCGTGCGTCGTGGGCAGCCCCGAGCCTGCCGGGAAGGGGGGTGGCGGTGTGCTCGCGGCGTGCATAAAGGACATGACGCAGGCCACACATGCCGTCAGCCGTTCGTCTTACGCCTCTCTGACGACGCAGAGCCGCAGAGCCGGCAGGTCATCGACGATGATCCGCTTGCGGCCCGCGTGTACGCCGCAGGAGGCGAGGGCACGCAGGGCGGCGGTGACGGTGTTGCGGGACGTCCCCAGGTGCTGAGCCAGCTCGTGCCGGGTGAGCGCGAGCTCGACGGGGCCGCCCGCACCCTGCGCGATGTGAGGCTGCGCCGAGATGTCGATCAGGTACACCAGCGCGGCGGCCAACCGGGCAGGGATCTCGCCGCCGCCGCGGGCCTCGTCCGATTCCCTCAGCCGCGTGAGGGCGTATCTCACGAGCGTCGGAAACAGCCCATGCCTGCTGACGAAGGCCAGGAACTCGGCCTTGGCCATGACCCCCACGACACAGGGAGAGATGGTTTCGACGCTCGCCGAGCGAACGCCGTCGTCCAGCACGGCCACCTCGCCCAGCAGTTCACCGGGGCCGCGGAAGGCGAGCAGGGACATGTCACCGCTCCGCTCCTGACGGATGACCTTGGCCACGCCGGTGATGACGGCAAGCACGTGTGTGCCGGGCTCGCCTTGCCGCAGCAGCACGCTGCCCGCCGGATGCCTCCGCTCGAAGGAACGCTCGAGGAGGGCGTCCCAGACGGTTTCTCCGGTGAAGTCACGAAGGCTTCGCTGTGCCGGCTCCCCTCCATCGTGCTCGGTCACGACATGACCTCGGTCGCCGCACCCCACCCGAAGCCGCCTGTCCGTGGGCTGGAGGTGAGAGAGGCAGGTCGGCGTGGAGCACAACTCCTGCGCGCCGGCCGACATCGCTGATGCAGCGTCATGTTGCCCATCATGCTTGATTGACAACGGAGTTCGGGTGAGGTTTCTCCGCCTTCGACCGACGAACGGCTCGATGGGCCGTGGACACAGGTCGGCCGGGCAGGCCGACGGCGTAAGCCCGGTAGATCGTCTCCAGCGAGCGGTTGCCGGCGGGGTCGGTCACAGGCCGGGGGCGGGGGCGCGATGATGGTGGGTATGCGCATTCGCATCGACGCCGTCGACCTGCCCGGTCTCACCCACCCCGGATCCGCCGACGGCGTCGTGCCCGCCCACGGCAACGTCCACGTCGCCGTCCAGCGCCGTGACCGTCCGGCCGAACTCCTCGACCCGCAGCCCGGTGACGCGCCGTCCGCGACCTGGACCCTGGAGTGCACCGCCCGCACCTCGCCGGAGGGCGTCGAGGTCCAGGGGCCCTATGTGCAGGACCGGCTGGGGCGACGGTTCGTCTACCTGTCGTGGGGGACGGTCGACGCGGCGGGCCTCTTCACCATGTTCCGCCGCGCCAAGCTCATGCTCGACGTCGTCCCCGCCGACGTGCTCGCCGCCGCCCGCCCGCGACGGGCTGCTGGTCGGGCGGCTGGGCCTGACCGACGCACGGGGCGGACCCCTGTGCGCGCGGGTCGAGCCCCCGCTGATCGCCTGGACCGCCGAACGCGAGGGCTAGGCCTGTCGTTCGGATCATGTCGGCGTCGCGGGGGCCGTCGTCCTCAGCCGGTGTCGCCCTGCACCCGGAGCCACTCGGTGCCGCCGAGCAGGTACTCGTAGACGGGACGGCCCCGGCTGCCGCTGGTGCGGAAGGGTTTCCCGTGGTCGTCGATGCGGACGGTCCCCTGACGGCCGCCGCTGGACCACTGCATCTCCACGTACCACTTCACGTCGTGGGAGCGGACGTCGGCGGTGATGTAGAGCACCTCGGGATCGGACCGGCTGACCTTGTAGGGGACGCCGCGCTGGCCGGCCCTCGGCACGATGGCGGGGTGGGCGGCGTCGAGGTCGGTGGCGAACGACCGCGTCTCCACGCCTCCGCCGCAGCCCGACGACCCCAGGTAGGCGTTCCAGGCCGGGGGCGCGCCCGAGTCGACCACGCGGACGTGCAGGGACTCGATGACGACGGTGTCGTCGCCGACGCCCTGGACGGTCAGCGCCACCCGCTGCCCGTCGGCCGCGACGGCGTCCTGCGCCTTCACCCAGCCCGGCACGTCCTGCCCCATCACCGGGGGCGAGACCTCACCGGGCGGCCGGTCGACCAGGTACTTCCCCTCGCACTGCGGGTCTTCCCAGGCGTACGTGCGGGTGCTCACCGTCAGCGGGGCCGCGTCGCCGCGCGGGGCGCGGCCCGCGTCCGCCCCGCTGCCCGACGGCGTGGCGTCGGTCGCCCCGGACGACGGGGTCGGGGTGGGGG
>NZ_JAHHIT010000079.1 GCF_024539675.1 Streptomyces hilarionis
CACCCGGTTCCCCCGCGCTCCCCGCGCCCCCGTCCGGCGACGGCGTCGACGTCCCGGGGCGGCGACGGTGACGGGCAGGGCGCCGCTGCTCCGGTCGCTCCCGCCCCTCCTGTCGCGCTGCCCGGCGACAGGCCCGTCGCTCGCCCCGTGGCGGCCGGGAGCGGTGCGGTCGGTGACGTCGCAGGCGGTGGCGGACGTCCCGTCGTGGGGGCCGCGGCCGGTGCGGTCCGGCCGGCCCAACTGCCCCCGGCCCTGCCGTCGTTCGTCGGTCGGAGCGCCGAGACGCGGTGGCTGGAGGGCGCCGTCGGCGCGGGCGCGGCGGTCGTGGTGGTCGGCGGCACGGCCGGCGTCGGCAAGAGCGCCCTCGTCGTGGAGTGGGCGCACCGGATCGCCGACCGCTTCCCGGACGGGCAGCTGTACGTCCCGTTGCGCGGCTTCGACCGGGCGCGGCCGCCGGTGGAGCCCGGTGAGGCATTGCGCGGGCTGCTCACCGCGCTCGGGGTCGTGCCGTCGCGCCTGCCGGCCGGCGTGGACGCCCTGGCCGGGCTGTACCGGACGCTGCTCACGGGCCGACGGGTCCTCGTGGTCCTGGACGACGCCGCCGACACCGGCCAGGTCCGTGCGCTGCTGCCGGCCGCACCGGGCTGTACGGCGTTGGTGACGAGCCGTCGGGCCCTGCCGGGGCTGGTCGTCGCGGGGGCCCGGGCGCTGTCCCTGGGGCCGCTGGACGCCGAGGACGCCCGGGCGGCGCTCGTCGCGCGGATCGGCGCGCAGCGGTCGGCCGCCGAGCCGGGAGCCGTCGACGAGATCGCCGCCCGGTGCGGCCGGTTCCCCCTGGCGCTGGCCGCCGTCGCCGCGCGCGCCGCCGGCCGACGGGACTTCCCGCTCGCCGCGCTCGCCGACGAACTGCGCGAGGCGCACGGCACCCTGGACGCCCTCCCGGCGCTCCGCGCGGCCCTGCTGGAGTCCTACCGGCGGCTGGCGCCGGACGCGGCGCGGCTGCTGCGTCTGCTGCCGCGACACGGCGAGGCGGATCCCGCCTCGGCAGTCGCGGCGGATCCCGCCCCGCCGACCGCCGCCGCTCTCCCTTCGTCGACGGCCACGGTCGTCACCCCGGCGGCGGTCGCGGATCTCGCCGGGCTGCCGGTGCGCCGGGCCCGGCTGCTGCTCGCCGCCCTGGCCGACGCCCATCTCCTCACCGAGCACGCGCCGGGCCGCTACATCCTCCCCGCTCTCGTGCGGGCCTTCGCCTCGGAACACCCCAGCGCGGGGGAAGCACCCGAGGACGTGTGAAGCGCTTTCACTTCGGTGTCACTCTTTTTGCACATCCGGCGGCCTACGGTCCACACGACATGAGCCACGGTTCCCCGGAGGCAACGGCGGAAGATGCCCACCACGAGTTCTCTCACCTGTGACAGTCCCGGCGCCTTCGACCGGCGCACGCACCACGCGCCCCTGGGCGTCGACATCGTGCGGCAGGAGAAGTCGCCCGCCCGGCTGCCCGGCGACGCGACGCCGGACGCCGCCCACCGGCTGCTCGCCCGGGAGGACGGCGAGTACCTCTTCGTCGGCCTGCGCGGGGCCGGATCCGGCGGCCGCCCCGCCGGACCTGCCGGGCCCGGGCCCGCCGGGCTGTGGCTGGCGCCCGGCGACGTCTGTTTCTACGACGTCCGGCGCGCCCCCGCCCTCGCGTTCGGCGGGCCGTTCCGGGCGACGGTGTTCGTCGTCCCGGTCGAGCTGCTGGACCTGACGGAGCACGACGTGCGCAGGATCGTCCGGACGCCAGTCGCCCGCGCCTCACGGCTCGGCGCCCTGCTGTCGCCGCTGCTGTCCGACCTCGCGCGGGCGGCCGCCGAGGCGCGCCCGCCGCTCGGCGAGTCGCTCGCCCGGAACGCGGTGAACGTGCTGTCGACGCTCGCCGCCGAGCAGTTGGGCAGGGCCGCGCCGGCGGCGCCCGGGCCCACGGGCGCGCGGCCCCCGGTGCTGGCGCGGATCCTGGAGTACGTCGAACTGCATCTGCCGGAGCCGGACCTGTGTCCCGAGGGCATCGCCCGCGCCCACCACATCTCCGTGCGCTACCTGCACAAACTGTTCCAGGACGAGGGCGCCACCGTCGGGCGGTGGATCCTGCGCCGCCGTCTGGAGGAGTGCCGGCGCGACCTGGCGCGGCACGGCCGGGGGAGCCGGACCATCGCCGCCGTCGCGGGACGGTGGGGATTCCTGAGCGCCACGCACTTCAGCCGGGTCTTCCGGACCGCCTACGGCATGTCCCCGCGCGAATGGCGGGACACCGCCGGACCGGTGCCGCGTTCCGCGCCGCACTGAGCCGCACTGAGCCGCACTGAGCCGCACCGGCGTCCGTCCGCCCGTCCGCCCGTCCGCTCGGGGGCCGGTCCGCGCCGTCCGTCCCGCGAGCGGCGCGTGCTCCCCCGGCGACCGGGTCCGTGCGCTGACGGAACACCGCCCGTGCACCGGTGGACAAAGCGTGGCAGCGTGGCAGATCTAGCGTGGCGGGGCACGACAGCGCACACCGAGAACAGCAGGAGATGCCATGTCCGACGTCGTCGAGCCGGTCACGCCGGTGCTCGAACCGGAGGCCGCGGCGTTCGCCGAGGCGACCGCCAACCCGCCCTACCTCTTCGACCTGCCTCCGGCCGAGGGACGCAAGGCCGTCGACGAGGTCCAGTCCGGCGAGGTCGACAAGCCCGAGGTCGACGAGGAGTGGATCACCGTCTCCGGCGGTCCCACGGGCAGCGTCCGCGCCCGCGTCGTCAGGCCGGCCGGCGCCCAGGGCGCTCTGCCGGTGATCCTGTACATCCACGGCGCGGGCTGGGTGTTCGGCAACGCCCACACCCACGACCGGCTGGTGCGCGAGCTCGCCGTCGGCGCCGGCGCCGCGGTCGTCTTCCCCGAGTACGACCTCTCGCCCGAGGCCCGCTACCCGGTCGCCATCGAGCAGAACTTCACCGTCGCCCGGTGGATCGTCGAGCAGGGCGCCTCCCAGGGCCTCGACGGCGGCCGGCTGGCCGTGGCCGGCGACTCCGTCGGCGGCAACATGACCGCCGCCCTCACCCTCATGGCCAAGGAGCGCGGCGGCGTCCCGCTGGTCCAGCAGGTGCTGTTCTACCCGGTGACCGACGCGAGCTTCGACACCGGCTCCTACCGCCAGTTCGCCGAGGGCTACTTCCTGCGCCGCGACGGCATGCAGTGGTTCTGGGACCAGTACACGACCGACGAGGCCGAGCGCGCCCAGATCACCGCCTCCCCGCTGCGCGCCACCGCCGAGCAGCTCGCGGGCCTGCCGCCGGCGCTGATCATCACCGGCGAGGCCGACGTGCTGCGCGACGAGGGCGAGGCGTACGCGAACAAGCTGCGCGCGGCCGGTGTGCCGGTCACCGCCGTGCGGTTCCAGGGGATCATCCACGACTTCGTGATGCTGAACGCCCTGCGCCCGACCCACGCCGCCGAGGCCGCCATCACCCTGGCCGTCGGCGCCCTGCGCGACGCCCTGCACGTCTGAGCCCTCGGGAGAGAGAGCACCCCTCACCGCCGTCCCCGCCGTCGTCCTGGCCCACGGCGCGTTCGCCGACGCGGGCAGCCGGTCCGGCGTCATCGCCGACCTGCGGGAGCGGGGCGCCAGGTGGTCCGGGTGGGCCACTCCTGCGGCACCGCCGTCATCACCGTGGCCGGCGCCGCGGAGGACGTCGTCGGTCTCGTCCACCTCGTCGCCCACGTGCTGGAGGAGGGCGAGAGCCTCGGCGAGTTGCAGGGCCGCTTCCCGCTCTCGCCGCCGGCCGGGAGCCTCCGCGGTGGACGTACCCGGTGCCGGGCGGAGACCGGGCGGTCGAGGTGACGAGCGCCGAGGACGCCTCCCCGTCGGTGTTCGCCGCCGACGTGCCCGCGACCGCGGCGGCCTGGCGGACCGAGCCGTCGTGGGCGCTGGTCGCCGGAGCGGACGAGGCGATCGACCCCGAGGCGGAGCGCTTCGGCGCCCGGGGCGACGGTCGTCGAGCTCGACGGCGCGTCGCACGCGGTGGCCCTGTCCCGGCCGAAGGCCGTCGCCGACCTGGTCGGCGACGCGGTGCGCGCGACGAGCTGACGAACCGGCAGCCGTGGGACGGCCGAGCCGTGGGACGGCCGCGCGGACGTGACCCCTGTGCACGTCCGCGCGGCCGCGCACGGCCGCCGGGTCCACGGCGGTCGTGCGGTCCGTGCCCCCGGCGGTCCCGGGCCCTCGGACGGCCCTGGGCGTCGCCCCGGGCCCGTGTCGTCCGCCGTCAGCGGGCGCGCACCCGCCGGACGAGGTCGGCCGCCGCGTCCGGCCACTCGGGGCGCTCGAAGGCGAAGCCGGCGTCGAGCAGCCGGCCGGGGACGACGCGCCGGCTCTTGAGGAGCAGCTCGGTGTCCGAGCGCAGGGCGAAGGCGCCGAGCTCGGCCATCCACCGGGTCGCGGGCAGGCCTGCCCGGACGCCCCACGCCTCGCGCAGCGCGCGCATGAAGGCGCGGTGCGGCAGGGGCGAGGGGGCGGCGAGGTTCACCGGCCCGTCCAGGTCGTCGCGGGCGACGAGGAACTCGACGGCGCGGACGAAGTCGTCGTCGTGGATCCACGAGACGTACTGCGCGCCGCCCGCGACCGGGCCGCCCAGTCCGAGCCGGGCCAGCCGCAGCAGGACGTCGAACACCCCGCCCCGGTCCGGGCTCATCACCATCGCGGACCGCAGCGCCACCTTGCGGGTGCCCGGGGTGTCGGCCCTCTCCTGCTCCCGCTCCCACGCCCGCGCGATGTCGACGCTGTAGCCCCAGTACGCCGGGACGCCGGGCTCGTCGCCGCCGATCACGCCGGTGGCCTCGTCGTTGGGGGCGTCGAACCGGTGGGCGTAGACGGTGGCGGTGCTCATCTGGAGCCAGACCTTCGGCGGCCGCGCGGCCGCGGCGATCGCCTCGCCCACGACCCGCGCCGAGTCCACCCGCGAGTCCATCATCGCCTTGAGGTTGACGGGCGTGTAGCGGCAGCTGACGCTGCGGCCGGCCAGGTTGACGACGGCGTCGCTGCCGTCGACCGCCTCGGTCCAGGGGCCGGGCGTCCTGCCGTCCCACAGGATCTCGCCGTGGCCCGCGGGCCGCCGGCTCAGCACCACGACCTCGTGTCCGGCCGCGGTCAGCGCACGGCGCAGAACGGTCCCCACCTGCCCGGTTCCCCCGGGCAGCACGATCTTCACGAGAAGGCCCCCTCTCTGTCGCACAGGACCCTACCCCTTATTTGAACGTGTTCAAAACATGCGGGTGGGCGACATCCCGGCGGCTCCGTGTTCCGGCCCTGAGGTGAGCGGGCGCCTCGCCGGCGCCGTGCGGATCGCGAGGGCGTCCGGGAGCCGGCCGACGCCCGCGCGGAGGGCGTTCGCCGGTCGGCGGCGTCAACCGGCGGGCGGAGCAGGGGGATTGGTCCCGGCCCGGGGTCATCAGGTCAAGCGTCCCGGACCCTTGACTCGAAGGGAGTCTGTCGCGATCCTCGTCCCACTATCTTGCGCCGGTCATGACAACTGGAGGGCGGGCGGAACGCCCCCGTCGACCGCGCCTGCACCCCGACCGAAGGACGTGGGCCGTGACCGTGACCGGACGCCCGTACCGCAGACGCCGAGACGCCACCGTCGTCTCGCTCCTCCTCCTCGTGCTCGCGGCGGTCCTCGGCCCCACGCCCAGCTCGGCGGCCGGCTCGGACTGGTGGACGCCGACGGCCAGGCCGAATCCCGACTCGCAGATCGGCGTCACCGGCGAACCGTTCACCGGGACCGACTCCGCAGGCGACGTGCGCGGGTTCGTCGACGCCCACAACCACCTGTTCTCCAACGAGGCCTTCGGCGGACGCCTGATCTGCGGGAAGGTCTTCTCCGAGGCCGGCATCGCCGACGCGCTCAAGGACTGTCCCGAGCACTACCCGGACGGCACCCTCGCGATCTTCGACTACATCACCCACGGCGGCGACGGCAAGCACGACCCGACCGGCTGGCCGACGTTCAAGGACTGGCCGGCCTACGACTCCATGACCCACCAGGCGAACTACTACGCCTGGGTCGAGCGGGCCTGGCGCGGCGGACAGCGGGTGCTCGTCAACGACCTCGTCACCAACGGCATGATCTGCTCCGTCTACCCCTTCAAGGACCGCAGCTGCGACGAGATGACCTCGATCCGGTTGCAGGCGAAGCTGGCCTACGACCTCCAGGCCTACGTCGACAAGCAGTACGGCGGCGCCGGAAAGGGCTGGTTCCGCATCGTCCTCGACAGCGCCCAGGCCCGCGACGTCATCAAGCAGGGCAAGCTCGCCGTCGTCCTGGGCGTCGAGACCTCCGAGCCGTTCGGCTGCAAGCAGATCCTCGACATCGCGCAGTGCAGCAGGTCCGACATCGACAAGGGACTGGACGAGCTGTACTCCCTGGGCGTGCGCAGCATGTTCCTGTGCCACAAGTTCGACAACGCGCTGTGCGGCGTCCGCTTCGACGAGGGCGGCCTCGGGACGGCCATCAACGTCGGCCAGTTCCTGTCGACGGGCACCTTCTGGAAGACCGAGAAGTGCACCGGTCCGCAGCACGACAACCCCATCGGCACCGCCGCCTCCAAGGCGGAGGCGGACCTGCCCGCGGGCACCCGCGTCCCGTCCTACGACGCCGACGCGCAGTGCAACACCCGCGGCCTCACCGCGCTCGGCGAGTACGCGGCGCGCGGCATGATGAAACGCAAGATGATGCTGGAGATCGACCACATGAGCGTCAAGGCCGTCGGCCGGGTGCTCGACATCCTCCAGGCCGCGTCCTACCCGGGCGTCATCTCCTCGCACAGCTGGATGGACCTGGACTGGACCGAGCGGGTCTACGGCCTCGGCGGCTTCGTCGCCCAGTACATGCACGGCTCGCAGGGGTTCGTCGCGGAGGCGCAGCGCACCAAGGCGCTGCGGGACAAGTACGGCGTCGGCTACGGCTACGGCACCGACTTCAACGGCATCGGCGACCACCCCGCCCCGCGCGGCGCCGACGCGGCGGACAAGGTGACCTACCCGTTCCGCAGCGCCGACGGCGGCTCCGTCGTCGACCGGCTGACGACCGGCTCGCGCACCTTCGACGTCAACACCGACGGCGCCGCCCACGTCGGCATGATCCCGGACTGGATCGAGGACATCCGCCGCGTCGGCGGCCAGGACGTGGTGAAGGACCTGCTGCGGGGCGCCGAGTCCTACCTCGACACCTGGGGCGCCTCCGAGCGGCACCAGGCGGGGACCAACCTCGCCAAGGGGGCCGCGGCGACGGCCAGTTCGTCGGAGTCCAACCCGTTCACCAGCTACCGGCCGGACCGGGCGGTGGACGGCGACACGGACACCCGCTGGGCCAGCGACTGGAGCGACGACCAGTGGCTGAGCATCGACCTGGGCGCCACCAACCTCGTCAAGCGCGTCACCCTCGACTGGGAGCGCGCGTACGGCAAGGCCTACCGCATCGAGCTCTCCACCGACGGGACGAACTGGCAGACCGCCTGGTCCACCGCGTCGGGCGACGGCGGCCTCGACACGGCCTCCTTCACCGGCACGCCGGCCCGCTACGTCCGGGTGCACGGTCTGAGCCGCGGCACCGACTGGGGATACTCCCTGCACGAGGTGGGCGTCTACAGCAGCTGACGGCCGCCGCACGACGAACGCGAAGGACACGCTCATGGCACGGATGCCGTCGGCCGAACGGCGCCGTCAGCTGACCGAAGCGGCGATCAGGGTCATGACCCGGGACGGCGTCGCCAAGACGACGACCCGGGCGATCGCCGCCGAGGCGGGCGTGTCCCTCAGCGTCTTCCACTACTGCTTCGACTCCAAGCAGGCCCTGGTGGAGTCCGTCATCACCACCATCACCGACCACTCCGTGACCCTGGTCGAGGAGGCCCTGCGCCCCAGGGCCACCCTCGAGGACACCGTCAGGGCCGGCTTCCGGGCCTACTGGGACCATGTGCGCGCGCACCCCGACGAGCACATGCTGACCTACGAACTCACCCAGTACGCCCTGCGCCAGCCCGGGTTCGAGCACCTGGCGCGCCGTCAGCACGAGATGTACGGCGAGGCCTACACCGACCTCATCGAACAGCTCCGCGCCGGCATGGACCTCGAACTGCGGGTGCCCGTCACCGTGCTCGCCCGCTACCTGGCCGCGATGACCGACGGCCTGACCCTCAACTACCTCGTGCTCGGCGAGGAGGCCGCCTGGACCGGCGTCCTGGACACGGTCACCGCGCACATCGCCTCCCTCGTGCTGGCCGACGGGCCGGCCGGGGCGTCGCCGCCGGAGGAGGCGCCTCGGTGAACGGCCGGCCACGGCTCCCTCAGGAAGCCGTGGCCCGGGCCACGAGCAGGGCGACGTCGTCGTGGTCCTCGGGGTGGCGCAGACCGTACAGCAGCAGGTCGCAGATCTCCTCCAGCGCACGTTCCGGCTCGTCCAGGAAGCTCAGCAGGACCTCCAGCCGGTCGTCGATGGAGTGGTGGCGGGTCTCGACGAGGCCGTCCGTGTAGAGGACCAGCAGGTCGCCGGGGGAGAGTTCGGTCGTCGTGGCCTCGAAGGGCACGCCGCCCACGCCCAGCGGGGCCCCGGCGGGCAGGTCGAGCAGCCGGGGGCGCCGGCCGGGACGGGCCAGCGCGGGCGGCATGTGCCCGGCGTTCGCCACGAGACACTGCCCGGACCGGGGATCGAACACGGCGTACAGACACGTGACGATGTAGTGCTCCAGATCGCAGGTGATCTTGTCCAGGTGCTGGAGCACGGCGGCGGGCTCCAGGTCGAGGTCCGCGTAGGCGCAGGTGGCGGTGCGCAGCCGGCCCATGGTGGCGGCCGCGTCGATCCCGTTGCCCATCACGTCGCCGACGACCAGCGCCGTCTTGTCGTCGTCCAGCGGGATGACGTCGTACCAGTCGCCGCCCACCTCGCTGGTGGCCTGGGCGGGCTGGTAGCGCGAGGCCAGCTCGAGACCGGTGTGGCAGGGCGCGTGGTCGGGCAGCAGACTGCGCTGGAGGGTGAGCGCGGTGTTGCGCACGCTCTGGAACCAGCGGGCGTTGTCGATGGCCACGGCGGCCCGGCCGGCCAGCTCCGCCGCGAGGATCACGTCGTCCTCGTCGAACGGCAGCGGGTTGCGGGTGCGTTTGAGGTCGAGCGCGCCGAGCACCTCGCCGTGCGCGATCAACGGCACCGCGAGGTAGGAGTGGACGCCGGCCCGGGCCAGCAGCGCGCCGGCCTCGGCGTCCCGGGCGATCCGGGGCAGGTCGCGCTCGCCCACGTGCCGCACCAGGACCGGGCGTCCGGTGTGCACGCACAGGGTGACCAGCCGGTCCCCGTCGTAGGCGGCGAGATCGCCGGGGGAGTCGGCGGCGCGCACCGCCACGGTGGGATGGCCCGCCTTGAGGGCGAGCGCCCGGAACAGCTCCGGGCCGTTGTCCGGGCGGCGCGAACGACGGCAGGCCAGGGCGGAGTCCAGGACGTCCACGGCGACGACGTCGGCGAGCTGGGGGACGGCGATCTCGGCCAGTTCATGGGCGGTCCGCTCCACCTCCAGCGTGGTGCCGACCCGCGTGGACGCCTCCGCGATGAGGGCCAGGCGGCGGCGGGCCCGGTCGGCCTCGGCGGCCGCACGGTGTCGCTCGGTCACGTCGACCACCGAGGCGGCCGCCCCCAGCACCCGCCCGCCGGGGTCCTCCAGCCGGTAGAACGACAGCGACCAGGCGTGCTCGTGGTCGGGGTCGGTCGGCGGACGGCCCACGTGGTACTGGTCGAGCAGCGGCGTGCCGGTGGTGAGCACCTGACGCAGCGCGGACTCGATGGTCTCCACGTCCGGCAGCAGCAGGGTCTCGCCCAGGAGACGGCCCACGTGGTCCTCGGCGGGGACGCCGTCGATCGTCGCGAGAGCGGGGTTCACCAGGAGATAACGCAGGTCGGGGTCGAGCAGGGCCAGCCCGATCGGGGACTGGTTGATCAGCCGCTCGCACAGGGCGAGGTCGGTCTCCACCCGCTGGAGCAGGGTGTGGTCGGCGGCGATGCCCAGGGCGTACACGTCACCGAGGTCGTCCTGGAGCCGCATGTTGCGGAACTCCATCAGACGGGTGCTGCCGTCCTTGTGCCGGATGGGGAAGGCGCCCGCCCAGCCGCGGCCGGTCTCCAGCACCTCCGCGAACAGCTTCGCCACGGCCTTGAGGTGCTCGGGGTGGATGAACAGCCGTGCCGCGTACTTGCCCAGCGCCTCCTCGGCGGTGTAGCCGATCAGCTCCTCGGCCTGCGGGGTCCAGAACACGATGCGCCCGTCGGCGTCGACGACCATCGCGGAGACGCTCAGCACGTCGAGCAGTCCGGTGGGCGGGGGCGTCTGCGGACGGTACACGTCGCCGTCGGAGCGAACGGGGTCGGATGTCATCGGATCCTCCTCCAGCCCTTCCATGCTGCCTCCCGCGCGGCGCGGGCGGAAGCCGGGCGGGCCGCGACCGCGACCGCCCGGCGCCGTGCGCAACGGGCGGACTAGCAGGACCATGGTCGTGTGGAGGACGGCCCATGGATTCTGCGCGAGAAGCTTCCGAGGTCCCGACGCCCGCAGGTCCAGGCGATCTCCTGGACGCGTCCACCGACGCGGCGGCGATCCTCTCCGGGGACGGCGTGGTGACCGGCTGGACGCGGCAGGCCGAGGAGCTCCTCGGCAGGGCGGCCCCGGACGTCGTCGGCCGGTCCGCCGCGGAGCTCGTGGCCATGCCCCGCGACCCGGCCCGGGTGGCCGCCGTCGCGGAGCGCTGCCGGGCCGGCATGGGGTGGAGCGGCGTCGTCTCCCTGCGCCACGGTGACGGCCGCGCCCTCGAAGCGGACCTGCGGGTGTCCGCGTCCTTCCGCATCGGCGCGACCGAGTGCTTCCTGGTCTCGGCCCGCGAGCGGAGCCGCCGGTGGGCGGTCGGCCAGTCCGTCCTCGACGGGTTCCTGACCCGCTCCCCGGTCGGCATGGCGGTCATGGACCTGGAGCTGCGCTACGTGTGGCTCAACGACACGCTGGAACGCTTCGGCGGCGTGCCCCGCGCACAGCGGCTGGGACGCCGGCTCAGCGAACTGCTGCCCGGTCTGCAGGCGGTCGCCCTCGAGAAGCTCATGCACAAGGTCCTGGAGACCGGCGAACCGGTCACCGACTACGAGTACCTCGGCTGGAGCTGGGCCGACCCCCACCGCCGGCACGCCTACTCCACCTCCTTCTTCCCGCTGGAGGGCGCGGACGGCTGTGTCACCGGGGTCTGCTACATGGTCCAGGACGTCACCGAACGATGGTCGGCCCGCCGGCTGCTGTCGCTGGTCAACGAGGCGGGGACCCGCGTCGGCACCACGCTCGACGTGATGCGCACGGCCCAGGAACTCGCCGACTTCTGCGTCCCGCGCTTCGCCGACTTCGTCATCGTCGACCTCCTGGAGCCCGTCCTCAGCACGGAGGGGCACGGCGCCTGGCTCACCGACGCCGGACCGCCGCGCGACCGGCCGGTGATGCGCCGGGCCGGCATGACCTCGGTGCGCGAGGGCTGCCCCGAGGCCGTCGCGCGCGTCGGGGACCGGGTGGACTTCGTCCCTCCGCCGCACGGCGCGAACCTGCTCATCGACGGCGAGCCGATCCTCATCCCCGTGCTGGACGGGTCCGACGCGCTGTGGACGGCCGAGCAGCCGGAGCGGGCGGCGAACATCGAGGCGTTCGGGCTCCACTCGCTCATCTCGGTGCCGATGCGGGCCCGCAACACCGCCCTGGGCCTCGCCACCTTCGTCCGGTCGCTCAACCCCGTCCCCTTCCAGCCCGACGACGTGCTGCTCGCCCGTGAGCTGGTGGCGCGGGCCGCGCTGTGCGTCGACAACGCCCGCCGGTACACCAGGGAGCACACCGCGGCCGTCACCCTGCAACGCAGCCTGCTCCCGCACGCCCTGGTCGGCGGCACGGCGCTGGAGGTGGCCTCCACCTACCTCCCGGCCGACCCCACGGACGGGGTCGGCGGCGACTGGTTCGACGTGATCCCGCTGTCGGGGGCACGCGTCGGCCTCGTGGTCGGCGACGTGGTGGGGCACGGCATCGCCGCCGCGGCCAGCATGGGACGGCTGCGCACGGCGGTGCAGACCCTCGCCGACATGGAGATGCCCCCGGACGAACTCCTCGCCCACCTCGACGACCTGGTCCTGCGGCTCGGCGCGGAGCGCACCGACGACGCCACGGCTCCGCAGGGCTCGACCGGCTTCCTCGGGGCGACCTGTCTGTACGCCGTCTACGACCCCGTCACCCGCCGGTGCACGATGGCCCGCGCCGGGCACCCGCCCCCGGTCGTCGTCACCCCCGACGGACGCGTGTCCTACCCCGAGCCGCCCGCCGGGCCGCCCCTGGGACTCGGCGGCATGGCGTTCGAGGCCGCCGAGATCGAGCTCGCCGAGAACAGTCTGATCGGCCTCTACACCAACGGCCTCATCGGCGGCGCCGATCAGGACATGGAGCACGGCATGGCCCTGCTCGGCGAGGCCCTCGCCGGGTCCCACGCGGACCTCGACGCCCTGTGCACGTCCGCGGTGCGCCGGCTGGTTCCCCTGCCCCGGTCCGACGACATCGCGCTGCTGCTGGCCCGCACCCACGCCCTGGGTCCCGACCGCGTCGTCTCCTGGGACGTGCCCGCCGACCCGGCCGCCGTCGCCGACGTCCGGGCCCGCGCGACCCGGCAGGTGGAGGCCTGGGGGCTGGGCGACCTGGCCATGACCTCCGAACTCATCGTGAGCGAGCTCGTGACCAACGCGGTCCGCTACGCCACCCCGCCGATCCGGCTGCGGCTCCTCTGCGACGCCCGGCTGACCTGCGAGGTCGCCGACTCCAGCAGCACCGCGCCGCGGCTGCGCCACGCCCGTATCACCGACGAGGGGGGCCGCGGACTGTTCCTGGTGGCCCAGCTCGCCCACCGCTGGGGCGCCCGGTACACGGCCGACGGAAAGATCATCTGGGCCGAGCAGGAGATCCCCTGAGCCACGGCGGACCGGGGACCCCGGGCACGCGGTTGCCGCACCCGGGGGAGGGGCCGACACTGGTGACGGAGGCCTCCTCGACCCACGTCGCACGCCGCCCCCCGCCGGCGCAACACCACGGAGGATCAGTTGGCGTCTCCGCCCCGGTTGCGGTTGCTCGGCGAGTTCCGGCTGGAACTGGCCGACGGGACCGCCGAACCGTGCCGCAACGGCCAGCGTCTCCTGGCCTTCATGGCACTGCGCCGCAGGGCGACCCGTACCGTCCTCGCCGGCACCCTGTGGCCCGAGGTCACCGAGGAGCACGCCCGGGGCAGCCTGCGCACGGCCCTGTGGAAGCTGCCCCGCGAGGAGCCGCCCCTGGTCGACTGCCGGGGGGACTCCCTCCGGATCGCCCCCGGCCTGTGCGTGGACGTCCACCTCCTCGTCCGGACGGCGCTCGCCGTGGTGCGCGGCTGCGGCCCGCCGCCCGACGTCCTGTCCCCGCTGGACCCCCTGCTCGGCGAGGACCTGCTGCCGGGCTGGGACGAGGAGTGGGTCCTCGTCGAGCGCGAACGGCTGCGGCAACTGCGGCTGCACGCGCTCGACGCGGTCGCCGAGGCGCTGATCCGGCAGAACCGGCCCGCCCTGGCACTGGAGGCGGCCTGGGCGAGCGTGCGCGCCGAGCCGCTGCGCGAGAGCGCCCACCGGGCCGTCGTCTCGGCGCATCTCGCCGAGGGCAACCTCAGCGAGGCGCTACGCCACTACCGCGCGTTCCGCCGACTGCTGCGCGAGGAGCTCGGCGTCGAACCCTCGCCCCGGTTCACCCGCATGCTTCCCGAACGGCTGCCCACCGGCACCACGGCGACCGCTTCGGCCAGTGACGCATCCCTCACCGGCCCCTGGCGCCGGGGAGTGGACCCGCCGCCCGGGCCGGGCCGATCGTGGACGCCATGAACGATCACCCCACGACCACCGCCGCCCCCGACCACCGTGCCGGCGCGGAGGCGTCCGAGGTCCGGCGGTTCTGGGGCCGGCTCGGCCTGCCCGGACTCGTCGACGTCCACACGCACTTCATGCCCGAACGCGTCCTGAGCAAGGTGTGGGAGTACTTCGACGGGCTCGGACCGCTGACCGGCGGTCTCGCCTGGCCGATCACCTACCGCGAGGCGGAGGCGGAACGGGCCGCGCTGCTGCGGGAGTTCGGGGTGCGCGCGTTCACCTCGATGCTCTACCCGCACAAGCCGGGCATGGCCCGCTGGCTCAACGGCTGGGCCGTCGACTTCGCCCGCCGCACCCCCGACTGCCTGCACACCGCCACCCTCTACCCCGAGCCGGGAGTCGAGACCTACGTCCGCGAGGCCGTCGAGGCGGGCGCCCGCGTCCTCAAGGCCCACGTGCAGGTGGGCGCGTACGACCCCGCCGACGAACTCCTCGACCCGGCTTGGGGGTTGCTGGCCGATGCGGGGGTCCCCGTGGTGATCCACTGCGGCTCCGGGCCCGCGCCCGGCAAACACACCGGCCCGGAGCCGATCGCCCGGGTGCTGGCACGCCACCCCCGACTGCGCCTGATCGTCGCGCACATGGGGATGCCCGAGTACGAGGAGTTCCTCGACCTCGCCGAGCGGTACCCGGAGGTGCGCCTGGACACGACCATGACCTTCACCGACTTCGCCGAGCGGCTCGCGCCGTTTCCCACCCGCGCCCTGCCCCGGCTGACCGCGCTCGGCGACCGCATCCTGCTCGGCTCCGACTTCCCCAACCTCCCCTACCCCTACCTCCGCCAGCTCGAGGCCCTGGAGCGGCTGGACCTCGGACAGGAGTGGCTGCGGGCGGTGTGCCACGACAACGGAGCCCGGCTCTTCGGCCTGTGAGAGCGCGGCGGCGCGACGGCCGGGAACCGCTTCCGCCGAGGGCAGCCGGACCGGTCGGCCCCCGCTCGAGCGCACGAGCCCCCGAGCCCGCGACGAGAAGGCGCAGCCCATGACGCACGCGAACACCTCCGCCGCCCGACGACGCGAGAGCATCCTGCGCGCAGCCGTCCGGCAGGGGCTCCTCGGCCCCGACCACGCCGTCCTGGCCGCGTTCGTCGACCTCGACGGCGTCGCCGCGAGCGTGCGGGCGCTGCACACGGCGTTCCCCGACTCCGTGAGCGTCCTGCACACCTTCGCGGCGAAGGCGAACTGCCTGGTCCCCGTGCTGAGGGAACTGCGCGCCCTCGGCATGGGCTGCGAGGCCGCCGGCGCGGGCGAACTCGCCCAGGCCCTGGCCGCCGGGTTCGCCCCGGACCACATCGTCCTCGACTCCCCGGCCAAGACGCGCGCGGAGCTGGCGCGCGCACTGGAGCTGGGAGTGGCGGTGAACGCCGACAGCTTCCAGGAACTCGACCGCATCGAGGGGATCCTCACGCGCCGCCCCTCCTCCTCCCGGATCGGCGTGCGCCTCAACCCCCAGGTCGGAGGCGGGGACATCGCGGCGATGAGCACGGCGACCGCGACGTCCAAGTTCGGCGTCGCGCTGGACGACGACGGAAACCGCCGTCGCCTCCTCGACGCCTACCGCGCCCGTCCCTGGCTGACGTGGGTCCACGCGCACGTCGGCTCGCAGGGCTGCTCCCTGGACCTGATGGCCGAGGGCGTCGCCAGGGCCGTGGACTTCGCCGACGAGGTCGGGCGCACGCTCGGCCGCCCGGTGACCGGCATCGACATCGGCGGCGGGCTCCCCGTCGACTTCGAGGGCGACGACCCCCCTCCCGGCTTCGACGCCTACGTGCGGCGCCTCCAGGACCGCGTGCCGCGCCTGTTCGGCGGCGCGTACCGGATCGTCACCGAGTTCGGCCGGTCCCTCCTCGCCAAGAACGGGTTCACGGCCGCCCTGGTGGAGTACACCAAGACCTCCGGCGGACGCCGCGTCGCGATCACCCACGCCGGCGCCCAGGTGGCCGCCCGCACGGTGTTCATGCCGTCCGCCTGGCCCCTGCGGATCACCGCCCACGGACCCGACGGCGGCCCCAGGACGGGCGAGCCGGTGCCCCAGGACATCGCCGGCCCCTGCTGCTTCGCCGGCGACCTGCTCGCCTCGGCGCGCCCCCTGCCGCCGCTCGCGCCCGGCGACATCGTCGCCCTCCTCGACACGGGCGCGTACTACTCCTCCACCCCCTTCCACTACAACAGCCTCCCCGACCCCGCCGTCCACGGGGTGCGCGTCGGCCCCGGGGGCGAGGTCGTCTTCGAGCCGCTGCGACGCGCGGAGACCCTCGACGACGTCCTCGCCCGCACGGGAGGCTGACCCGGTCGCGGGTCGCCGAAAGGTGGTGCCGCCCGCGGCAGCTTCACGGACGTGGGCAGCACCACCGGTCCCGTGCGGTCCTGCGCGCCGCGCACCCCGGCCGACGCGCACTCCCGCATGCCCCGCGCGCAACGGCCGAGGGCCCGGCGGACCCCCGCGGGGCCCGCTGCCGGTGCACGCCTGCGCCCACGGTAGGCGGCCGGACCGCCGTCGCGGGGGCGGGAGCCACCGCGTCACGACTTCGTAAGACTCCCGGCGACCTGCGCCGGACCGGGGGGCCCGATGCGTCGGCGACCGGCTCACCAGCGGGTTCTTGTCTGCCGACGGTATCGCCTTGCATGAGGCTGACCTGTGGAAATAGCCTCTGCTGAAGCCGGTGGAGGGTTGCCGGCCCGGGAAGGTCCGGAACACCGGCTCAGGCGCGCTCCGGCCGGTGTCCGTAGACCGCTTGGGTACGAGGCCCCAGTCCGGATCCTCCATCGATTGCGGAGCGGTTCAGTGCATGATGTCGGCCTCCTGGTGCTGGCGCTGTCAGCGGGTTGCGCGGTACGCGCGGCGTGGTCCAACGCTCACGCCGCCGCAGCGGGCGGGAGACGCACCGACACCGGCCGGCCGCGTGAAGAACCCGGCCTGAGGCGCCCGTGGGGCGCACGGGCACGACGGACGGAGGAAGCCGGGCTGTGACGCCCGCGCGGGTCCGCGAGTTCCCGGAGGCCTCAGGGCCACGGATTCCTCGGCGGACCCGTCAAGCGTCCGTACCGCACCGGGAAAGTCGATATGTCCGTACAGTCCTCCACTCTGGCGGTCCCCGCCGCACGGCAACGCCCGCCCTTCGCACCGGCGCTGCGCCGGCCGCGCAGACCGCGCTGGTCGTTCGCGTCGGCGAGACACCGCGTCCCGCTCCTCGCCGTCGCCGCCGTCCTCCCGCTGTACTGGGGGTGGGACGCGTTCCTCGCCACGGGCGGCGGTGACCTCGCCGCGCAGTACGCGTGGGCGGGATTCGTGGGCAGGCACCCGGACACGCCGTACGGGCTCTTCTGGTTCGGCGGCACCCACACCGTCAACTACAGCGTCATATCGCCCCATTTGATGGCACTCATCGGCGTTCGCGCCGTCTCCGTGCTGTCCGGGATCAGCGCCACGTGGATGCTCGCCGTGCTGCTGGAGCGCACCGTCGCGCGGGTGTCGCTGGCTCCCGCGCTGGTGGGCGCGCTGGCCCTCTGGTACAACGTCGTGCTCGGCCGCACCACCTTCGCCCTCGGCCTGGCCTTCGCGCTCGCGGGCCTGCTCGCCGTCGCGGACCGCGCCCCGCGGCCCGCCCGGCTCGCCGCCGCCGCGCTCGGGGCGCTGTTCGCGACCATGGGCAGCCCGGTGGCCGGGCTCTTCCTGCTGGTGGCGGGCGCCGGATACCTGTTCGACCGGCAGTTCGGCAAGGCTCTCGCCCTGGTCGTCCCCCCGGTCGTCGTCGTGGGCCTGACCACGCTGCTGTTCCCCTTCCAGGGCGAACAGCCCATGGCGGCGGGCCGCATGATCCTGCCCGTGCTGCTGTCCGCCGCCGTGCTGTGGGCCTGCCCGCGGGAATGGCGGGTGGTGCGGGCGAGCGGGGCCCTGTACGCCGCCGGAGTCGTCCTCACCTGGGTCATCCCCTCGCCGATCGGCAACAACGTGGAGCGGCTCGCCCTGCTCTTCGCCCCGGCGGTGCTGCTCGCCGCCGCACTGCACCGCCGCTCCCGCCGCCTGCGCAACGGCGTCCGCCGCTCCCGCATGCGCGCGATGGCCGTGGTGACCGCCCTGTCCGTCTCCTATCTCTGCGTCACGTCGCTGATGCATCTGCGCGGCCCGGACCCCGTTCCCGGCTGGGTGACGCACACCGAGGGAGTGCTCGCTGCCCTCGACCGGCTCGGCGCGAACCGCGGCCGGGTCGAGTTGCCGACGGACGTCGACCACCGCGGGGCCACCCTCCTCGGCCCGCACGTCGAGCTGATGCGGGGCTGGAACCAGCAGCTGGACGTGGAACGGGGACGGCTGTTCTACGAGGGGAACCTCGACGGCCCGCGCTACCACGCCTGGCTGCGCTACTGGGCGGTGGGCTTCGTCGTCCTGCACGACGGCACACCCGACCGGTCCGCGGTACAGGAGACCGCTCTGATCAAGCAGGGCCAGGACTGGCTGGAACCCGTCTGGCAGGACCGCTACTGGAAGATCTACCGGGTCCGCGACACCCTGCCGCTGGTCTCCGCCCCGGCCGAGTTGCAGCACGCGGGAGAGGCGGAGCTCAAGCTGAGGATGCCGCGCGCCGGGACGACCACGGTGCGGATCGAGTACTCGCCGTGGCTGCGGGCCGAGGGAGCGTGCGTCAGCGCGGAGGGCCAGTGGACCCGGCTCACCGTGCCCCGGGCGGGCGTGTACCGGCTGACGTCCGACTACGCCGGCGGCCCCGTGGACGAGCGCGGCTGCTGGCTGGGCGACTGAGGGGCGCCCGCGAGGCGCCCGGCCCCCGCGCCCGCCTCCTGCCGGCCCGGGGGCCTTCCGCCTTCCGCGCCCCACGCGGCGCAGGAGTGCCGTGCGGCGGCCGTCCGGGCGGCGAGGCGATGGTCCACTGGCGGCAGCGGGGCGACGTGCCTTACATCCCGGCACCCCGACGTCCTGCCGCGCCTGCGCGATGCCGCGCCGCCGGAACGCCGGGATGCCGAACGCCGCGACCCTGCGATGCCGAACGCCGCGATGCCGGAGCGGCGGCCCGTCCGGCGGCCGTCGGGGCGCGAGTCCGGTGGTCCGGGCGGGGCGCCGGCCGGCACGCGAACCGGGAACGGCGGCGCTGCCCGGCGGTCCCCTTCGCGTGAGTCCGGTGGCCCGGGACCCGGCTCGCGGGCGAACCGCTTCCGCGCAAGCGCTTCGACGGGATGTCACGGCCGACGGCGTGCGCGGTCGTCGCCGCGCCGCTCGGCAGCGGCGACGCCGAGGCGGGGGAGCGGCCGCGGCCGCTCGGGGCCGGCGTCTCCCGGACCGAGGCCGCGCCGGCCGGGGTCGCCGGTCGCTCCGCACGTCAGCGGCCTGACGGCTGCTCACCCCGCACGCGCGGGCACGCACTCCCGTGGGCGGCACGACCGGTCGTGCCCGGCGCCGGGGGACGGGGCACCGCCGTCCGCCCGTCTCCGCGGAGGAGTCGTCCGAGCGGTCGAACCGGACACCGACCGCTGGAATCAGCCGTCGAACCGATTCCGCGACAACGTTCACCGCCAAGGCGTCAGCGCCCTTGACAGCCTGTCAGGCCGGGAGCACCGTCTCCCCCGCGAACCTCCTGAACGACTCCGGCCCGTGGCCGGCCCACCCGGCTCACGGGTCGTCCGGCGTGCCCACTGTCCCCCACCGGTGAGGAACCCCCATGCAGCTGAGGAAGACGCGTCCGGCACTCCTGGTCGCCGCGTTGACGACCGTTCTCGGTGTCGGCGGGGCACTGCCCGCGGCCGCCGGCGCCGGCGGCTCGCCGCCGCCCTCCGGCGTGCGCACCGCGGCCACGGCGCCCGCCGCCCCCTCGACCGCCGCCGCGCCGGCCGCGCTGCGGCTGATGCCGTTGGGCGACTCGATCACCTGGGGCGTCGGAAGCCCGTCCGGCAACAGCTACCGGGGCTTCCTCGGGAGCCTGCTGTCGGCCGACGGGCACGCCCTCGACTTCGTCGGCTCGGGCCGCAACGGCACCATGTCCGACCCGGACAACGAGGGCCACTCCGGATGGCGCATCGACCAGATCGCCGGCATCGCGGACTCCGTGCTGGCCCGCCACCGCCCGAACGTGGTCACCCTCGAGATCGGCACCAACGACCTCAACGGCAACTACCAGGTCGCGACCGCCCCCGACCGGCTGCGTTCGCTCATCGACCAGATCACCCGCGACATCCCCGACGTGACCGTCCTCGTGGGCACCGTCATCGTCTCCACGAGCGGCACCGAGGAGACCCACCGGCCCGGGTTCAACGCGAAGCTGCCCGGGATCGTCCAGGCCGAGCAGGCCGCCGGCAAGCACGTGCGACTGGTGGACATGAGCGCGCTGACCGCCGCCGACCTGTCCGACGCCCTGCACCCCAACGACAACGGATTCCGCAAGATGGCGGACGCCTTCCGCGCCGGCGTCCAAGCCGCGGACGCGGCGGGCTGGATCAAGCCGCCGGCCTCCGCGGGCGGACAGGTGCGCTCCGGGATCGCGGGGAAGTGCCTCGACGTCAACGGCGGCAACAGCGCGAGCGGGACCGCCGTGGTCATCTCGACCTGCAACGGCTCCGCGGGGCAGCAGTGGTCCGCGCGGTCCGACGGCACCCTGCGGGCCCTCGGCAAGTGCCTCGACGCCGCCGGTCTGGGCACCGCCAACGGCACGAGGATCCAGATCTGGGACTGCGGAGCGGGCGCCAACCAGCGCTGGCAGTCCGTCAACGGCGGCTACCGCAACCCGGTCTCCGGCCGTTGCCTCGACGACCCCGGGGCGTCCACCGCGGACGGCACGCAACTCGTCCTGTGGGACTGCAACGGCGCCGCCAACCAGCAGTGGACCGCTCTTCCGGTCACCTGATCCCGGCGGGGCCGACTTCCCGCGCCCGCGACGGCAGCCGTCGCGGGCGCGGGAAGTCGGCATGCCATTCGCCACGAACCGACCTGGTGAAACATAGGATGGATCCGTTCTGGCGCGGTGTGACGGGTGTATTGACAGGGCGTCGGGTGCGTGGGATCACTTAGGACATGGGATGTCTGAGCGCTCCGCGTGAGCGTTCTCGGACCCGCCGGCGGATCCGGCCGCCGGCGGACGAAGCGGCCTCCCGCGCGCTTCCCGCACCGACAGGCACAGCACTCTCTGTCCCCTTCCCCGATTGTTCGAGGAACAGAAATGCAGCCTTCAACCGCTCCCTTCCGGATCAGGGCCCGTGGACCACGCCCGACGGCGGCCGCCGTGTGCGTGCTGGCACTGCTGCTCGTGCTGCTGGAGACGGCCCCGACGTGGTCGGCGCCGGCCGCCGCGGCCCCCCTGACGAGCTCGGCGTCAGGACGGTGCCTGGACGTCAGGGGCAACGTCGACACACAGGGCACGACGCTGGACGTCTGGGACTGCAACGGCCAGGCCAACCAGGCGTTCGCCCTCACCTCGGCGGGTGAGCTGCGGACGATGAGCGGCACCCGCTGCGTGGACGCCTACGACGACCGGACGGCTCCCGGCGCCCCGGCGGTCATCCGGTCCTGCGACGGGCGGGCGACCCAGGTGTGGCGGATGAACGGCGACGGGACCGTCACCGCGGTGCGCTCCGGATTCTGCCTGGACGTCAGCGGAGCGGCCACCGCCAACGGCACGGCGGTCGTCCTGTGGACCTGCACCGGCCGCGCCAACCAGAAGTGGACCACACCGACGACTCCGCCCCCGCCCGGCGCGGCGCGCCCGTGCGACCTCTATGCCGCCGGCGGTACGCCCTGCGTGGCCGCACACAGCACGGTCCGGGCGCTGTTCGGCTCGTACCGGGGCCCGCTGTACCAGGTCAGGCGCTCCTCGGACAACATGACCCGGGACATCGGCGTGCTGTCCCCCGGGGGGATCGCCGACGCGGCGGCGCAGGACGCGTTCTGCGCGGGCGCCTCGTGCGTGATCACGGCCGTCCGCGACCAGTCCGGACACGGCAACGACCTGTGGTACCAGGGATCGTCCCAGGTCCCGGGATCGGACCGGAGCAGCCCCGCGAAGGCCACATCCGAGTCGCTGACCGCCGGGGGCGCCAAGGCTTACTCGCTGTACATCAACCCCGGCAACAGCTACTGGCGCGACGGACACCTGACGGGCGTGCCGACCGGCGCCGCGCCCGAGGGCGCGTACATGGTGACCAGCGGCGCCCACGTCAACGGCGGCTGCTGCTTCGACTACGGCAACAGCGAGACGAGCCGGAAGGCCGACGCCGCCGGGGCGATGGACGCGATCAACTTCGGCACCGAGTGCTGGTTCGGCGGCTGCGCGGGCAGCGGCCCCTGGGTGCAGGCCGATCTCGAATGGGGCCTGTACTCCGGCGGCAGCCAGTCCTGGAACACCAGGCAGCGGGCCTTCCCGGGCAAGTTCGTCACCGCCATGCTGAAGAACAACGGGACGTCGAGATTCGCCCTCAAGGGCGGCGACGCCCAGTCCGGCGGCCTGACCACCCTCTGGGACGGCGCGCTCCCCGGCGGCTACAGCCCCATGAAGAAGCAGGGAGCCATCGTCCTCGGGAGCGGCGGCGACTGCTGCAAGCCCGGCGGCGGCGCCAACCTGAGCGCCGGCACCTTCTACGAGGGCGCGATCGTCGCCGGCTACCCCTCCGACGCGACCGACGACGCGGTGCAGGCGAACGTCACCGCGGCCGGCTACCGCTGAGCTTCCTTCCCCCCCAACCCGGCTCAGGAGTCGATGACCCATGCCCATGCCCATGCCCATGCCCATGCCCATGACCCGTGCGCGAGCCGAGCGTCCCCGGACGCTCCCGCCGTCGCCGCCCTCCCTGCGCAGGGCCCTGGCGGTCGCCGTCTCGGTCGCGCTGCCCGCCGTGGCCGCCCCCCTCCTCGCCCTCGGCGCCGCGCAGCCCGCCGCCGCGCAGCCCGTCACAGCGCAGTCCGCCGCCGCGCGACCCGCTCCCGCGCAGTCCGCCGCCGCACCGGGCAACGGGCTCGCGCAGACCCCGCAGATGGGCTTCAACGACTGGAACGCGTACGGCTGCAACGTCTCCGAATCCCTGATCAAGTCCACCGCGCAGGCGATGCACACCAACGGCATGCAGGCGGCGGGATACCAGTACGTCAACATCGACGACTGCTGGATGACCCACAACCGCGATTCCGGCGGCCGTCTCGTCGCGGACCCGGCCAAGTTCCCCGACGGCATCAAGGGCACCGCGGACTACGTGCACTCTCTGGGCCTGAAACTGGGGATCTACGAGGACGCGGGCACCGCGACCTGTGCCGGATACCCGGGCAGCCTGGGCCACGAGACCACGGACGCGCAGTCCTTCGCCTCGTGGGGCGTGGACTACCTGAAGTACGACAACTGCAACAACACGGGGGCGCCCGCGCGGACCCGGTACACCGCGATGCGCGACGCCCTCGCGGCCACCGGCCGACCGATCCTGTACAGCCTGTGCAACTGGGGCCAGGACAACGTGTGGACCTGGGGCGCGGACGTCGGCAACAGCTGGCGCACCACCGGCGACATCAGCCCCACCTTCTCCAGCATGCTGTCGATCTTCCACAGCAACGTGGGGCTGGCCTCCTACGCCGGACCCGGCCACTGGAACGACCCGGACATGCTGGAGGTCGGCAACGGCTCGATGACGGCCACCGAGAGCCGCAGCGAGTTCAGTCTGTGGGCGGAGATGGCCGCGCCGCTCATCGCCGGCACCAACATCCCCTCGGCGAGCCCGAACACCCTGTCCACGCTGACCAACTCCCGGGTGATCGCCGTCGACCAGGATCCGCTGGGCAGGCAGGGCGCCATGGTCTCCTCCTCGGGCGGTCTGGACGTGCTGGCCAAGCCGCTGGCGGGCGGGGACGTCTCGGTGGCGCTGTTCAACGAGACGGGCTCGACGGCGACCATCACCACCAGCGCGGCCGCGATCGGGAAGACCGGGGCCTCCGCCTACACCCTCACGGACCTGTGGTCGGGCGCGTCCTCGACCACCTCCGGCACGATCAGCGCCTCCGTCCCGGCCCACGGCACGGTGATGTACCGGGTCGCCGGCGGCACCGGCGGAGGGGGCTCCGACGTGACCGGCGCGCTGCACGCGGTCGGCGCGGGCAAGTGCCTGGACGTCCCGAACTCCAGCAGGACCGCCGGCACGCAGACGGTGATCTGGAGCTGCCACGGCGGGGCCAACCAGACCTGGACGCACTCCACGTCCGGCCGGTTCACCGTCTACTCCGGAGGCGATCAGATGTGCCTGGACGCCTACGGCAACGGGACCAGCCCCGGCACGAAGGTGGCGATCTGGCCGTGCAACGGCCAGACCAACCAGCAGTGGACGCTCCACACCGACGGCACGGTCACCGGCGTCCAGTCCGGCCTGTGCCTGAACGTGGCCGGAGCCTCCACCGCCGACGGAGCCCTCGCCGAGCTGGCGACCTGCGACGGCGCCCGCAGCCAGCAGTGGACGCTGGGATGAGCCGCCCCCGCACCCCGACCGCGCCGCCCGCGCGAACCGTCTCCGTCGGGCGCGGGGCCGGGCGTCCTGCCCTGATGGCGGTCGTCGTCCTGGCCCTGCTGCTGCCGCTGCTGTCGACGGCCACGAGCCAGGCCGCTCCGGGCAGGCACCAGGCCGCTCCGGGCAGGTCGCTCAGCGTGAACCTCGCGTCGACCCGCGGGCCGTCGACCGGCGTGGGGGAGGGGTTCCTCTACGGCATCAACGAGGACGGCAGCCTGCCCGCGGACCAGTTCATCCAGCCGCTGGGGATCAACGCGTTCCGCGGCGGCGGATGGTTCTCCGGCGGCTGGATCAAGGACGGCTACCAGTACGGCTCGGCCACCCGGGCCGACGTCGGCTCGATCATCTCCCAGGCGAAGCGGCTCACCCGGCCGCCCTACCACGCGCAGTACCAGGTGCTGGTCAGCGACATCTACGGCGCGAACGGCGGCCAGCCGTCGAACACGAGGTACCCCTGCGACAACGGCGACTGCGCGAACTGGACCGCCTTCATCGACTCCACCGTGGGAGCCTTGCAGGCGTCGGGGCTCACGTTCGCCTACGACATCTGGAACGAGCCGGACATCTCCGCGTTCTGGACCCGGGGTGTGAACAGCGCCCAGTACTTCCAGATGTGGGACACCGCCTACCGGGAGATCCGGCGCATCGCCCCCGGCGCGCAGATCGTCGGGCCGTCGCTCGCGTTCACCCCGCAGGGCAACCCGGGTGAGTGGCGGACCTGGCTCGCGCACGTGAAGACGGCCGGGACCGTGCCGGACATGATCGCCAACCACAACGAGGGCGACGTCGACGACCCGGTCACCGTCGCGCAGAGCCTGAACAGCGCCCTGACCGCGGCGGGCATCGGTCCGCTGCCCCTGTCCTCGAACGAGTACCAGCCCGCCGACCGGCAGTCCGCCGGGGTGACGGCCTGGTATCTGGCACGGTTCGCGCAGTCCGGGTACACCAACGCGATGCGCGGCAACTGGGTGTGCTGTGTCGTCCCGAACCTGACCGGAGCCCTGACCCGGAGCGGGGGGAGCTGGCAGCCGACCGGCACCTGGTGGGCGCTTCGGGACTACGCCGACATGACCGGCACCCTCGTGGACACCTCCGGCCAGGTGGGTTCGACGGCGATCTCGGCCTCCGAGGACGCCGCGAACAAGCGCGCGGTGGCGATCGTCGGCGACGCGAACGGATACACCGGCGACGCGTCCGTGACCTTCGGCGGGCTGGCGTCCGTTCCCTGGCTGGCAAGCTCCGGCGGTGTGCACGTCACCGTGCACCGCATCCCGGACCAGGCCCCGCTCGGCGCCCCGCAGACGGTGTACGACCAGAACGTGAGCGTCTCGGGCGGCTCGATCACCGTGCCGATCACGTTCCGGAGCGCGCACGACGCGTTCGCCGTCCATCTGGCGCCTGCCGCGTCCGGCGGCGGCTTCCCGGACGGTTACCACCAACTCGTGGCCGCCCACGACGGTCTGTGCGTGGACGTCGCCGGCGGCTCCGGCAACGCGGGCGCGGTGATCGACCAGTGGACCTGCAACGGTCGCAGCAACCAGCAGTTCCGGTTCGTGCCCGCCTCGGGCGGCTACGGCGAACTGCGGGCCCAGAACTCCGGCCTGGACGTGGCGGTGGCCGGTGGGTCCACGACGGCGGGCACCCCGGACATCGTCCAGCAGGCCCCGGGTGCGTCGGCCGACAGACTCTGGCTGCCGGTGCGGCAGTCCGACGGCTCCTACGCGTTCCACAACCAGAACAGCGGCCTGTGCCTGGACGTCTACGGCGCGGGCGCCGACCCGGGACAGCAACTGGACCAGTGGCCGTGCAAGAACACGCCCGGCACGAACCAGGACTTCATCCTGCGCTGAACCGTGGCCCCACGGCCGCCACCACGAGCAGCACAGCCATCGCGTCTCCCGGCCGGACCACCCCGTCGGCCACGGGACGTCCACGACCTGTGAAAGGAACCCACCGTGTCAGCATTCAACCGGTCGTTGCGGCGCCTGCGCGCCTGGGCGGTCGTGCTCGCGGGTCTCCTCCTGATCGCCGGCGGCATCGTGGCCACGGCCGCGGCGCCGGCCCAGGCCGCCACCTCCGTCACGATCAACGGCGCGTCCGGCGGCCGGACCTTCGACGGGGTCGGCGCGATCAGCGGCGGGGGAGGCAACAGCAGACTCCTGATCGACTACCCCGAGCCCCAGCGCGGCCAGGTCCTCGACTACCTGTTCCGGCCGGGCTACGGCGCGTCCCTGCAGATCCTCAAGGCGGAGATCGGCGGTGACACCAACTCCACCTCGGGCGCCGAACCGAGTCACCAGCACACCCGGTCCGACCTCAACTGCAACCGGGGCTACGAATGGTGGCTGATGGGGCAGGCCAAGGCGCGCAACCCGGACATCAAGCTGTACGGGCTGGCCTGGGGCGCGCCCGGCTGGATCGGCGGCGGCACCTTCTGGTCCAACGACATGACCAACTACCTGCTCTCATGGCTGGGCTGCGCCAAACAGCACGGGTTGGCCATCGACTATCTCGGCGGATGGAACGAGCGGGGCTACAACGTCTCCTGGTACGTGCAGCTGCGCGGCGCGCTCAACGCCAACGGCTACGGCAACGTCAAGATCGTCGCGGCCGACTCCGACTGGACCGTGGCGAACGACGTCAACTCCAACCAGGCGTTCGCCGCCGCCGTGAGCGCCATCGGCACGCACTACCCCTGCGGCTACCGGTCCTCCCAGTCCTCCTGCTCGGTGCCGTCGGCCGCCACCTCGTCCGGCAAGCCGCTGTGGGCGAGCGAGAACGGCTCGGACGACTACAACGGGGGAGCGCAGGCCATGGCCCGCGGCATCAACCGCGGGTACATCGACGGTCGGATGACCGCCTACCTCAACTGGCCGGTGGTCGCCGCGCTCACCCCGAACCTGCCGTATCCCACCATGGGGCTCGCGCTGGCCGCACAGCCGTGGTCGCGCTCGTACTCCATCGGCAAGAACACCTGGGTGATGGCGCACACCAGCCAGTTCACCGCCCCGGGGTGGCACTACCTCGACGCCTCCAGCGGCTACCTCGGCGGCAACCGGAACAACGGCAGCTACGTCTCGCTGAAGTCCACCAACAACTCCGACTACTCCACGGTCATCGAGACGATGGACGCCGGCAGCGCCCAGACGCTGAACTTCAGCGTCACCGGCGGGCTGTCCACCAAGACCGTCCACGTCTGGTCGACCGACGTCACCTCCGGCAACCCCGCCGACCACTTCGTGCACGCCACGGACATCACCCCGTCCGGCGGCGGCTTCAGCCTGACCGTGCAGCCCGGACACCTGTACACCCTGACGACCACGACCGGCCAGGGCAAGGGCACCGCCACCGGCCCCGCCCGGGGCGCGCTGAAGCTGCCCTACAGCGACTCCTTCGACGGCTACGCCACCGGCGCCGAGGCCGAGTACCTCATGGACTGGCAGGGCGCCTTCGAGACGGTGGGCTGCGGAGCCGGACGCAGCGGGAAGTGCGTGCGCCAGATGAGCCCGCAGAAACCGATCACCTGGGACACGCTGACCGATCCGCACGCCCTCCTCGGTGACGTGGGCTGGAGCAACTACACCGTCTCCTCCGACGTGATGCTCGAACAGTCCGGGTACGCCGAGCTGATCGGCCGCGCGGGCGGCCACGACTACGATCGCACCGGCGGGCTGAACGCCTACCACCTGCGGGTGAGCGACACGGGGGCCTGGTCGATCCTCGACACCAACACCAACGGCACCGTCTCCACCCTGGCCCGTGGGACGACCGCGGCGCTGGGCACCAACCGGTGGCACGCCCTTGCCCTGACCTTCTCCGGCTCCACGATCACCGCGGTCATCGACGGCGCCACCGTCGGTTCCGTCGACGACCGCACCTGGGCCGGCGGACAGGTCGGCTACGCGACCAGCCAGGGCGAGACGGCGCAGTTCGACAACCTGTCCCTCACCCCCGGCAGCGGCGGCAACGACGGCGGCACCACCGGCCCGATCGTCGGAGTCGGCTCCGCCCGGTGCGTGGACGTCCCGAACCAGTCGCAGACGGCCGGCACCCAGGTGGCGCTGTGGGACTGCAACGGCGGCGGCAACCAGCAGTGGACGGACGACGCGGCCGGTGAGCTGCGGATCTACGGCAGCGACTGCCTGGACGCCGCGGGCCAGGGCACCACGCCCGGCACCAAGGTGGACATCTGGGGCTGCGACGGCGGCGCCAACCAGAAGTGGACGATCCACGCGGACGGCACGATCACCGGCGTCCAGTCCGGCCTGTGCCTGGACGCCCCCGGCACGGCCAACGGTGCCCTGCTGCGGCTGTCGACCTGCAACGGCGGCAGCAACCAGAAGTGGAGGCGCGACTGATCCCGTGACGGGCTGACGATCGACGACTGCGGCAACCCCTCGTTCGACTCCTCCGAGAGGCACCCCCATGTCCCCCTCCTCCCTGCCGATCAGCCGGCGCCGCTTACTGGCGTCGGCCGGCGCGGCCACGGCCGCAGGCCTGTTGCGGTTCGCCCCCGAGGCCGCCGCGACCGACGGCCCCAGCAGCTACACCGCGAGCTGGTCCTCCGTGGACCAGCACCCTCCGGCCCCGGCCTGGTTCCAGGACGCCAAGTTCGGCATCTACTACCACTGGGGCGTCTTCAGCGTTCCCGCGTTCGGCAACGAGTGGTATCCGCGCAACATGTACATCGGCGGCTCGGCCGAGAACCGGCACCACATCGCCACCTACGGCGACCCCTCGGCATGGCCGTACAACAAGTTCGTCGACGGCGCCCGCGACAAGGCCGGCAACTTCGTGCAGTTCGCCCCGAAGCTCGCCTCCCAGGGCGGCAACTGGGACCCCGACGCCTGGGCGCGGCTGTTCAAGGCCGCGGGCGCGCGGTTCGCCGGCCCGGTCGCCGAGCACCACGACGGCTTCTCCCTGTGGAACAGCCGCTCCAACCCGTGGAACTCGGTCCAGCGCGGCCCCAAACTCGACCTCGTGGGGCTGCAGTCGCAGGCCATCCGAGGGCAGGGGCTGAAGTTCATGGCCTCCCTCCACCACGCCTACCACTTCAACGGCTTCTACGACCATGTGCCGAACCAGTCGGACCCGAACCTGCGCATCCTCTTCGGCCAGCAGGGCTCCGCCGCGGAGAACAAGCTCTGGTACGACAAGCTGACCGAGGTCGTCGACGGCTACCGACCCGATCTCGTCTGGCAGGACTTCGACCTCAACCTGGTGCAGGAGTCCTACCGGCTCCAGTTCCTCGCGCACTACTACAACCAGGCGGTCGCGTGGAACAAGGACGTGGTCGCGACCTACAAGGACGGTCTCAACAACAAGGGCGAGGTCTTCGACTTCGAACGCGGCGGCCCGGCAGGGCTGCTCACCCCGTACTGGCTGACCGACGACAGCATCTCCTCCTCCAGTTGGTGCTACACGGTGGGCATCGGCTACTACTCGACACAGGCGTTGCTCCACTCGCTGATCGACCGGGTCAGCAAGGGCGGCAGCATGCTGCTGAACATCGCCCCGATGGCCGACGGCGCCATCCCCTCCGGGCAGCAGTCCATCCTGCTCGCCATGGGCGACTGGCTCGGCCGCTTCGGAGAGGCGGTCTACTCCACCCGCTCCTGGGCCAGTTACGGCGAGGGCCCCACCAAGATGGGGGGAGGCTCGTTCAGCGGGCCGGTGGCCGGCAAACCGCAGGACGTCCGGTTCACCCGCAGTGCGGACAACAAGGTGCTCTACGCCACCGCCCTGGGCTGGCAGGGCGGCGCCATGACCATCACCACGCTGAACTCGAACCAGATCAACCTCAGCAGCCTGACGGGCGCCAAGCTGCTCAACAACACCGCCGGCACCTACATCGACCTGCCCGCACCCACCCAGGACGCGTCCGGCCTGCACCTGACCATGCCCTCGTCCAACCCGCCGTTCAGCGCCCTGGCGTACACGGTCAAGCTCACCTTCTCCGGTGAGATACCCGTCCTGGGCGCGCCGGGCGGCTCCACCACCTGGGTCAGGATCGCCAACGCGACCAGCGGGCTGGTGCTCGACAGCGGGGGCAACGTCGCCTCCGGCTCCAACCTCAAGCAGTGGAACTACGACGGAAGCACCAACCTGCAGTGGCAGTTGATCGCCCTCGGCAACGGCTACCACCGCATCGTGAACCGCACCAACGGCATGGTCGCCGACAGTTACGGCAACTCCGCCAACGGCGCTCCCGCCCGTCAGCAGGCGTGGAACGGCGGCGACAGCCAGCAGTGGTCGCTGAACAGCCTCGGCGGCAACAGCTACCAGATCGTCAATCGGGCCACCGGCACCGCCCTCGACGGCAGCGGAAGCACCACCGCCGGCTCCACCACGGTGCTGTGGACGCCGAACTCCAGCACCAACAACGCATGGACCGTCACCGCCGTCTGAGCCGGTCTCGACCGACGCTCCCCGCCCTTTCGCCCTTTCCTCGACCACGGAAGAAGGAGTGTATGAAACGCAAACCGTTCTTACTGTCCATCGTGGCTGCGGTACTTCTCGTCCTGTCAGCCGCGGGCACCTCGTTCGGCAGTGGCCTCGGCGCGCCCGCGGCGGCCGCGAAGACCGCCGCCGCGAAGACCGCCGCCGCGAAGACCGCCGCCGCGGCGAGCGCCGGCTGCGGCAAGGCCCCGGCGCTGACGAGCGGCGCCCACACGATTCAGAGCGGCGGCCAGAACCGCAGTTACATCCTGCGGGTCCCGGCCGGCTACGACAGCAACCACCCCTACCGGCTGGTCTTCGGCTTCCACTGGCGGGGTGGCACCGCCAACGACGTCGACTCGGGCGGGACGGACGGCTACAACTGGTCCTACTACGGCCTGCGGCGCCTGGCCGACGGCGCGAACAACGGCACGATCTTCGTCGCCCCGCAGGGCAACGGAAACGGCTGGGCCAACCCCGGCGGCCAGGACGTCGCCTTCGTCGACGCCCTCGTCAACCAGATCGAGTCGGGCCTGTGCGTCGACACCACCCAGCTGTTCGCCGCCGGCTTCAGCTACGGCGGCGCGATGTCGTACGCCCTCGCCTGCTCCCGGGCGACGGTCTTCCGCGCGGTCGCGGTCTACTCCGGCGCGAACCTCAGCGGGTGCAACGGCGGCGCCCAGCCCATCGCCTACATGGGGCTGCACGGCCTCAGGGACAACGTGCTGCCCATCTCCTCGGGACGGGAACTGCGCGACACCTTCGTCCGGGCCAACGGCTGCACCCGGCAGAACCCGCCGGAGCCGGCCAACGGAAGCCTGACGCACATCATCACCGCCTACTCCGGATGCCGGTCCGGATACCCCGTCGTCTGGGCCGCGTTCGACGGAGCGGGCCACGACCCCGGACCGATCGACGGCTCCACCGGTGACGGCTGGCGCACCTGGACGTCCGGCGCGGTGTGGCAGTTCTTCAGCCAGTTCGGCTCGACCTCGCAGCCGCCGCCCCCGACCGGCGGCCAGACGATCGTCGGCCAGGCGTCGGGACGCTGCCTCGACATCAACAACTCGACCACGGCCAACGGCACACAGGCACAGCTTTGGGACTGCAACGGCGGCGCCAACCAGCGCTGGACCTACACCGCCGCCAAGCAGCTCGTCGTCTACGGCAACAAGTGCCTGGGCGTCGGCCAGTCGGCGGGCGACGGCGCTCCGGCGGCGATCTGGGACTGCACCGGGCAGGCGGACCAGCAGTGGACCGTCGGGACCGACGGCACGATCACAGCCGTGCAGTCGGGACGCTGCCTGGACGCGAGCGGTCAGGGCACGGCCAACGGAACCAGGATCCAGGTGTGGAGCTGCTCGGGGGGTGCGAACCAGCGCTGGCGCCTGGCGAACTGACCCGCCGGGGGCCCGGGCCCGCGCATCCGGACCCGGCCCCCCGGTCCGGTGAGAGACGTCGCCCCCGGAACCGTGACCGGATCCGGGGGCCCGCCGACGCGCGGCCGGGTCTCAGGCGTCGATGATGACCGGGATGATGAGGGGCTTGCGGCGGTACGTGCGGAACGCCCAGTTCGCCACCGCGCGGGCGACGAGCTGTTCGAGCTGGCGCGCGTCCCCGACCCCCTCCTCGGCCGCGGTGGCCAGGGTCTTCTCGATGACGGGGACGACCGGCTCGAAGGTGGCGTCGTCGTGGACGAAGCCCCGGGCCAGGAAGTCGGGGGCCTCCGCCAGGGCGCCGGTGTCCGCGTCGACGATCGCCACGACCGTGACCACGCCCTCCGAGGCCAGCGTGAGACGGTCCTTCAGGGACGCCTCGGTGGCGCCGCCGACCTCCATGCCGTCCACGTAGACGTTGCCCGCGGGAACCTTGCCCGTGATGGACACCCGCCCGTCGACGAGGTCGACGACGACGCCGTCCTCGGCGATGACGACCCGCTCGGGGGCGACGCCGGTACGGATGGCGAGGTCTCCGTTGGCCCGCAGATGGCGCCACTCCCCGTGCACGGGCATGACGTTGCGGGGCTTGACGATGTTGTAGCAGTAGACGAGCTCGCCGGCGCTGGCGTGACCGGACACGTGCACCTTGGCGTTGCCCTTGTGGACCACGTGGGCGCCCCACCGGGTGAGCCCGTTGATCACCCGGTAGATGGCGTTCTCGTTGCCGGGGATGAGGGAGCTGGCGAGCAGCACGGTGTCGCCCTTGCCGATGCGGATGACGTGGTCGCGGTTGGCCATCCGCGACAGCGCGGCCATCGGCTCGCCCTGGGACCCGGTGCACACCAGGGTGATCTTGTGGTCGGGGAGCTTCTCCAGTTCCTTGGTGCTCACGACGAGACCGGACGGGACCTTCAGATAGCCCAGGTCACGGGCGATGCCCATGTTGCGGACCATCGACCGGCCGACGAAGGCGACCTTGCGGCCGTGCTGGTGGGCGGCGTCCAGGACCTGCTGGATGCGGTGCACGTGGCTGGCGAAGCTGGAGACGATGACGCGGCGCGGGGCGGTGCGCATCACCTGCTCGATCGCCGGGTTGAGCTCCCGCTCGGAGGTGGTGAAGCCGGGCACCTCGGCGTTGGTGGAGTCGGTGAGGAACAGGTCCACGCCCTCCTCGCCGAGGCGGGCGAAGGCGCGCAGATCGGTGATGCGGTCGTCGAGCGGGAACTGGTCCATCTTGAAGTCGCCGGTGTGCAGCACCATGCCCGCGCTCGTGCGGATCGCGACCGCGAGGCTGTCCGGGATGGAGTGGTTGACCGCCACGAACTCGCAGTCGAAGGGACCGAAGCGGCGCCGGTCGCCCTCGCGCACGCGCACGGCGCGCGGACGGATGCCGTGCTCCTTGAGCTTGGCCTCCAGGAACGCCAGCGTCAGCTTGGACCCGACGACGGGGATGTCGCGCCGCTCGCGCAGCAGGTACGGCACGCCGCCGATGTGGTCTTCGTGGCCATGGGTGAGGACGATGCCCACGATGTCGTCCAGCCGGTCCCGGATCGAGGTGAAGTCCGGCAGGATCACGTCCACGCCGGGCTGGGTCTCCTCGGGGAACAGCACACCGCAGTCGACGATGAGCAGTTTGCCGGCGTGCTCGAAGACGGTCATGTTGCGGCCGATCTCACCCAGGCCGCCCAGGGCGATGACTCGCAGCCCTCCTTCGGGAAGGGGAGGGGCGGCTTTCAGTTCGGGGTGCGGATGACTCATACCCTGACGTTACCCGGAGTGGGGGACGGAGTGATCCATTGCCCCGCCTTCTCCGTGCTCCGCGGTCAGCCGGACGCGGGTCGCGCCCCCGGGCCGGGGGCGGCCGCGATCTGCCCGGGAGCGGTGATCTCGTGCCCGCCGGCGCAGGTCACCACCGTGCGGACCGCGCTGCCGCAGTCGCGGTGGAGCAGGGATACCGTGGAGGCGCCGTCGGGGACGATCCAGCGCTCGGCCCAGTCGTTCAGGGCGACCAGGACGGGCACCAGACTGCGGCCCTTGTCGGTGAGACGGTATTCGTCGCGTCCGCGCGCACCGGGGGCGCGGTAGCGCGTCTTCTCCAGGATGCCGTCCGCGACGAGGTCCCGCAGCCGGGCGGACAGCACGCTGGGGCTGACGCCGCAGTGGCGCTCGAAGTCGTCGAACCGGCGGGTGCCGTAGAAGGCCTCCCTGATGATCATGCCCGTGGTCCGCGGGCTCAGGGACAGCAGGGCGAGATTGATCGAGTCGGGCTCGATGTCCCACGCGTCCCGCTGCCACCGCGGCGGGTGGCTCCCGGACGCCGCTTCGGCCGCGTCGCTCACGCGTTCCCCTCCCGCCGTGTCGCCCGAGTCTATCCGCCGCGCTCCGCCGGCCTCCGCCCCGGCTCGCAGGCCGACGCGCGGCCCCCGTCGCGGGCCCGCCACCCACGGGAACGGCGGGCGGACCCGGCCGCCGGACCGGGCCCATGTTCGGTCAGCTCCTCGCGGCCACGGGTGTGCTCGCCCTCCTGACGCACGGGTGTGCTCGGGGGCATCACGGCGGGAGTGCTCGTGTGGGACGTGCTCACCGTGATCGGGGCGGCCGTCCTGGCGGCGTCCGCCACGGCCCACACGGTGGTCAGGCTCGCCGGCGCCGCCTACCTCGGCTCCCTGGGCGTACAGGCCCTGCTGAACGGCCGACGCGGCCGCTCGGCGGCCTCCCGGGCGCCCGCCCCGCCCGCCGGTATGGCGCTGCTGGTCCTCGTCCACGCGGCCCTGACGCTCCCGGCGGCTACGTTCTGGTGCTGGGCAGGGCCCGGGCCTCCTTCGACCGGCCGGCCGTACGGCGCGCCACGGACCGCGTCACGGGCGTCGTCCTCATCGGGTTCGGCGCGGAGGTGGCCGCCTCCGGCAACTGAGACCGGAGCGCGCCCCCGCCCGCCCGTGGATACGTCCACTCCGTCCCCCTTGGGCGCGATGTTGTCCGATTATCGCCGGTCCGCCGTAAATGCGTGGACCGGGAGCCTTCCCGGACGGGACACTTCCCACTTCTCAACTTCCGGGAGTGTGATGGGGACGACGCGGACTTCAGGACCGACGCCGGGCAGGAGCGCGGTGCTTCTGGCGCTGCGCCACTACGGCCGAGAACTGTTACGACTACGACGGCCGGCGCTGCCCGCGCTGCTGCTGCCGGCCCTGGGCAACATCGGCACCCGCTACGTCGCCCCTCTTCTCATCGCCAAACTGGCGGGACAGGCCGCCGGCACGGACGGCCTGTCCGTCGCCGACGCGCTGCCGTACGTCCTGGGGTTCGGCGTGACGCTGCTGCTCGCCGAGGCCGTGTGGCGGGTCGGACAGCACTGCCTGAACCGCGTGGACGCCCTCGGCATGGAACACCTCTATGTGAGCGGCATGGACGAACTCCTCGCGAAGGACGCGGCGTTCTTCCACGACAACTTCGCCGGTTCCCTGACCAAACGGGTCCTCAGCTTCGGCAAGCGCTTCGAGGACTTCGTCGACACGGTGACGTACCGGATCGTGGGCAGCCTCGTCCCCCTCGTGTTCGGGGCCGTGGTGCTGTGGAGTTACACCCCGATGCTCGTCGCCGGCCTGCTGACGATGATCACGCTGACCGTGGTGGCGGCGACGCCGCTGATCCGTCGTCGCCAGCGGCTCGTCAACGACCGCGAGGCCGCGTTCGCCCGGGTCTCCGGCCATGTCGCCGACAGCCTCACGAACATGGAGACCATCCGCGCGTTCGCCGCCGAGGACCGCGAGGCCCGCGAACACCGCGACCGCGTGGCGGACTCCCGGCGCCTGACGCTGACCTCCTGGGACTACGGCAACCTGCGCGTCGACACCCTGATCGCCCCCATGTCCGTGCTGACCAACGTGCTGGGGCTGCTGATCGCCATCGTCTTCGGCGGCCCGGACCTGGGGGTGGAGGAGGTCGTCGTCGCCTTCACCTACTACTCCAACGCGACCCAGATCATGTTCGAGTTCAACCAGATCTACCGGCGGCTCGAAAGCTCGATGACCGAGGCGGCCCAGTTCACCGAGCTGCTGCTGGACCCGCCCACGGTGCTGGACCCGAGCGAGCCCGAACCGCTCGCGCCGCAGGACACCGGCATCCGCTTCGCGGCAGTGACCTTCGCCCACGCGGGCGCGAAACCGATCTTCCGGGGACTCGACCTCGACGTGCCGGCGGGGGCGAGGATCGGCCTGGTCGGCCGATCGGGCGGCGGCAAGACCACGCTCACCAGGCTCCTGCTGCGGATGTCGGACATCGACGGCGGGCGCATCCTGATCGGCGGTCAGGACATCAGCCGACTGCGCCAGAGCGACCTGCGCTCGCTGATCGCCTACGTCCCGCAGGAACCCGCCATGTTCCACCGCAGTCTGCGCGACAACATCGCGTTCGCCCGGCCCGGCGCCACCGACGAGGAGATCCACGCCGCGGCGGCCGCCGCGCACGTCACGGAGTTCGCCGACCAACTCCCCGACGGTTTCGGCACCCTGGTGGGGGAGCGCGGGGTGAAGCTCTCCGGCGGCCAGCGGCAGCGCGTCGCCCTCGCCAGGGCCATCCTGCGGGACGCCCCGATCCTGCTCCTCGACGAGGCGACCAGCGCGCTGGACTCGGAGAGCGAGCTCCTCGTCCAGGACGCCCTGTGGCGGCTCATGGAGGGCCGTACGGCCCTGGTCGTCGCCCACCGCCTGAGCACCGTCGCCGGGATGGACCGTCTCGTCGTCCTCGACCACGGGCGCGTCGTCGAACAGGGCACGCACGACGAGCTGCTCGTCGCGGACGGCGCCTACGCCAAGCTGTGGCAGCACCAGTCGGGCGGTTTCCTCGGCGAGAGCGCCCCGCGGCCTGCCGGGCTCCCGGATCCGGGAGCGGGCTCGGGCGGACTCCCCGGCCCGGCGGCTCCGACGCCGCACGGGGACCGCGACCGACGGACGACGTCCGCCGTTCACACCGGCGGCGGATCGCCGTGACCGGGCCACGGCGCCGGTGACGTCGTGTGAGGCGTCGCGCAGCAGCCGATCACCGTCGTTCCCCGGTTGCTGATGCGCCGATGAGTCGAGTCCCTCGCCGGGCGCGGGCCAGGACCGTTCGGGCCCGCGCCCGGGGGGCATCCCGACGTCGGGCCCGCGCACCGGAGCCCCGGCCCGGCGTCGGCCCGCTCCCTTCTTCGAGGCGCGGAGCCCCCGTCCCACCCCTTGGTAGGGTCCCTGACACTCCAGTCCACCAGCCGTGGGGGACCCATGCGACCCGTGCCCGAACCGCTCCGCGCACTCGAGCGTGCCCTCCGGCATCACAGCCGCGCCGCACCGCTCGCCGGACGGCCGGGAGCGGGTCGCCCCCGCTCAACTGTCCCCGGCCGTCGCGGGGATGCCGGCCGCGTGGCTTGCCCGAAGGGTCGCACCGGCCGGACCCCGGCGGGGCCGCGGGCGGCGGCCGCGCTGCTGGCCCTGGCTCTCGCCCTGCCGGTGGCGGGCTGCGACCGGGGCGGCTCGGGCTCGTCGGACGGGCCGGACAAGCCGAAGGGGAACGCGGGCGCCTGGCACATCGACTACCGCAGCCCCGAGCCGGATGCCGAACTCAACGGCCTGACAGCCGTCTCGGCCGACGAAGCGTGGGCCGTCGGCAGCATCGGCAAGCCCGACCACCGCAACCGCAGCCTGCTGCTGCACCGCGTCGGCGGCCGGTGGAGCCCCGTGCAGCCGCCTGCCGAGCTCCGCCGAGACCCCCAACTCCAGGCCGCGGCGTCGGGTCCGCACGACGTGTGGATCCACCACCAGGACCCCGCCCCGTTACCGCCGACCGAAGCGACGGCGGACCGGCGGTACCGGCCGCTCCCGGACGGCGCCGACGGGCCGGACGGCCCTTCGCCCCTGCCGGTGATGCGGTGGGACGGCGAGCGCTGGCGGCGGATACCGGTCCCCTTCCCGATCACCACGCTGCGCGTGGTGTCCCCGCGCCGCGCCTGGGCCGTCGACGACCACGGCGCCCTGTGGGGCTGGGACGGCCGCACCTGGAAGCGGACCGGCCTGCCCCTCTGGGTCGGCGCGCTCGACGCCTCGTCCCCGGACGACGTCTGGGCCGTGGGCACGCGTCTGACGACGGATCCCCCGAACCAGGTCGCCGCCCTGCACTACGACGGTCGCCGCTGGCGGCAGACGCGGCTGCCCGAGTACCGCTTCGCCCGCGACCGCGTGCTGCCCGGGGAGACCAGCACGCTCGGCTACGTGCGCGCCCTGGCCGCGGACGACGTCTGGGCGCTCGGATCGCACACCTGGGAGCCGGAGGACGAGACGGCGACCGACCCGCCGTTCGAGCACTTCTTCCTGCACTGGGACGGCCGCCGGTGGCAGAGAGCCCCCCATCCGCCCGCGGCCGCGCACTCCGCCGCGGTGCAGCCGCTGGCGTCCGACGGCGCCGGAGGGCTGGTCCTGGGCGCCTGGTTGCGCCGCACGTCTGCCGGCCGCTACCTGGGCATCGACGCCCCGCCAGGGGTCGAGGGCTGGACGGAGACGAAGGTGAAGCCCTCCGAGCGGCAATGGCTCTCCCTGTCGGGCCTGGCTCTGGCGCCCGGCACCCACACCCTGTTCGGGGCGGGCGCCCTGCTCTCCCACGAGGGGAGCACGGACCGCGACAGCCGGGCGGTCGTCGTCAGCTACCGGCCGACCGCCCCGTGAGCGGGCGCCCCGACGGGGAGCGGGTCGTGCGCGGCGTCAGCCGGTGAGAGGCCGCCACCGGTCCTCCTGGGCGGGGTCGACGCCGCTGAGCCACACCAGCGTCCCGTCGATCAGGCCGGGCCTGTCCCGGGTGGCCAGGGCGGGCGCTTCGAGCATGTCGGCGGTCTCCTCCAAGTACGTGACCAGCGTGTCGAGTTCCTCCTCGTGCTCGTCGCCGAAGCGGGACCAGCGGCCCAGGTGGCCCGTCGCGGCGTCCAGGTAGAGGCCCGACGTGGTGTCGAACGGACCCAGGGCGACCACGGGGATCCGGGACGCCTTCCACACCGTGATCCGCTCGTCCTCCGGCCGCCCGGCGTCGCGGGCGTCCTCGCGGGCCTGGAAGTCCCTCTCCCGCCGGTAGGTGGCCGCCACGGCGTCCAGGGACATGAGCACGCGGTTGCCGGGCAGGCATCCCGGGCCGCCGCCCCCGTCGTCGCCGCAGGTCAGCAGCCACAGCGCGCGCAGTTCGACGGGGAGGGGGACATCGAGGTCCGCCTCCAGCGCGGCGAGGGCGGCGGGGGAGGCCCCGGCCCGGAGGGCGGCGTAGGAGGCGGGAGCGTGGTGCCGGAGCCGGTCGGTGATGCGGTGCCAGGCGTCGGCGACCTGGCGCACCGTGAGCGCGGCCGTGGCGGGATCGGCGGACGGCACCGAGGCGCGGCCGGGCTCACGTCCCTCGCCGGAGGTGTCCGGGCCGGTCTCGGTGTCGACGCCGGCGGCGGTGGGGGAACCGGGGGAGCGGACCGGCCGCAGGAAGCGGATCCGGAGCCGGTCGGGCTCGCGGACGTAGCCGACGGACAGATCGGGGCAGTCCTCGAACATGTCGCCGTCGACCGTCACGGAGAGGATGCCGGGCAGTCCGGAGGGACGCCCCATGTCGGGCTCGTCGGCCAGCCGGCCCGCCAGGGCCTTCAGCGCGTAGGGAACGCCGCCCCCCAGGCGGGCGGCGGCGTCACGGACGGTCGGTTCGATCTCGACGTGCACAGCCTGGTGCTCCTCGCTGGATGAGAGCCGTTCGGTGACGTTCGCACGGTGGGACCGCGCCGCAGGACCGCACGGTAGGACGGGCGGCACGGAGGAAGGCGAGGCGGGGTGGGGCAAGCCAGGCGTCCGCCGAGTCCCCGCCGGGGGTATCCGACTGCTCGGGCCTTCGCGAACACGGTACTTGACGTTCCGTCAGGTCACGGCCCGTGCCGCCTCCCGCACGGCGGCGACGGTGGGGTCACCGCGTCGCTCGGCCAGCCACGCCAGCGCCGCGCTGCAAGGGGTGAGGTCGGTGACGTCCACGTAGCTGATGCCGGGGCGGGGGAACAGGTCGCGGGCGGCCGCAGGGAGGAAGCACATGGCCTCTCCGTCCGCCACGGCGTGCAGCAGCGACTCCATGTCGGTGGCGACCGGTCCGTACCGTACGGCGCTGCCGTCCGGGCGCGGGTCCACCGCCCAGAAGTCCCACCACACCCGCGGCACCTCGTCCGGCACCGAGACGACGGGGCGGCCCGCGAACTGCGCCAGGCTGACGCTCGGCAGGGCGGCCAGCGGATCGCCGGCCGGAAGGCAGGCGACGCGGGGCTCGGTGGCCAGGTGGTGCACCTCGATGCCGTCCGGGACGGGAGGCCGCAGGAACATCACGTCGACCTCCTGCCGGACGAGAGCGGCCAGGTGGTCGGCGAAGTTGAGGCTGACCACCTGCACAGCCACCCTGGGGTGCCGCTCCAGCAGCGTCCGCAGGACGGCGCGGGTGTGCGGCATGGCGGCCTCGGCCCCGATGGTTCCCACCACGAGCTGGCCCGAGAGCCGGCGTGCCTGGGCCGCGGCGATCCGCCGCACGCGGGTCACGGCGTCGACGGCCGCCCGGGCCTCGGGGAGCAGGGCCCGCCCGGCCGCGGTGAGCACGACCGCACGGCTCGTCCGCTCGAACAGCGCGACCCCCAGGCGGCGTTCGACATCCCGGATCTGCTGGCTCAGCGCGGACTGCGTGATGAACAGGCGGGCCGCGGCGCGTCGGAAATGGAGCTCCTCGCTCAACACGACGAACAGGCGCAGCTGGTGGACACTCGGCTCGGCCGGCCTCTCGGTTCCCTTGCCCGCTATGGCAGTTGCCCCTCATCCCTATGCATGAGGATCACCTTATCGACCGGATGGGATTCCGCATGTCCGGAGCCGGAACCGGCACGCACGCTACTCGCCTCTCAAGGGGCGGTGCGGGTGAGGGCCCCAGCGGTCGCTGACGTTGGATCACCGACCACCGACCACGCACCACTGAGCACCCACCACCGAGCACCCACCACCGAGCGCTCACCACCGAGCACTGACCACGCACTTGAGTTCCTCACGGCCGGTCCCGTCCGTGGCGCCCGGAGTGCTTCGCCGGGACACCGCCGGGTCTGGGGACGGGTCCGTGGACGGGGACGGGGGCGCAAGGATGTCGAGGAGGAGAAGGAGACCATGAGCGGCGTACTGGTTCACCTGCCGTCCGACGGGGGGACGGAGGTGACGTCCGCCTCGGGGCCGGTGAGCCTTCGGCTCGGTCCGGGGGAGGTCGCCCGTTTCGGGCGCGGCTCCGCGTCCGTCCCCGTCGACCTACGGCTGGCGAACCCGGCGGTGTCCCGGCTGGCCGGCGAGATCCGGGTGACGGAGGACCACTGGCAGTTGAGCAACTTCAGTACGTCCCAGACCTACCTGGTGGAGAACCCGGAAGGCGCGGGGGAGTACTTCAGGGTCCCGCCCCGCAGGGCCGGAGCCCCCGTGCCCTTCGAGTTCGCCCGCGTCATCCTGCCGGCCAGGGGAGCCGCTGTGAGCTTCCAGGTGTTCGCCCCCGACCACGTCTACCTCGGTACGAGCGGCATGGCGGGCTCGGCGGGCACCGGAACGCTCGACGGCTTCTCGCTGGACGAGACCTCCACGTATTTCCTCGTCCTCGTCGCGCTGTGCGAACCGCGCCTGCGTGACGAGTCCACGGTGGCGGTCGCGACCACTCCGCAGATCGTCGAACGGCTGCGGAGCCGGCCGGGCTGCGAGCGGCTGACCGCCCGGGCGGTCAGCTCCCACATCGACTATCTCGCGGACGAGAAGCTGCGGATCGCCGCCCCCTCGACCGGATCGGGGCAGGGCGTGCGACGCAACGGCAAGCGGGAGGCCGTGGCGGGACTCGCCCTGCGCTTCGGCCTGGTGCGCGAGGAGCACCTGGGTCTGCTCCCGTCGAGGCGAGCCGCCCTCCAGCGGACGGGGGTGGCGGGCGAGTGAGCAGCGGATCCGTGGAGGTGGTCCCGCCCGGTTACCGGGTGGGCGAGTGGGAGGTCACCGGTCTGATCGGGGCCGGTGGATGGGGGACGGTGTACGCGGCCAGACGCGCCGATCCCGCCGACGGTGAGGACGACGGCGACAGCGACCGCGTCGGCGACGGGGGCGCGGACGGCGAGAGTGAGGACGACGGCAGCCAGGACCAGGACCAGAGCCCGGGCCGGGACCAGAGCCAGAGCCGGGGCGAGGGCGACGGGAGCCGGGGCGGAGGCCAGGGCCCGGATGCGCTCGGGGAGGCGGTGCCGGCCGAGGTCGCCCTCAAGTTCCTGCCCACGGCCGGACTCGCGCCGCGCCAGGCGCGCGGTCTGGTGGAGACCGCACGGCGCGAGACCGAACTCAGCCGACGCACCAGACACCCCCGTCTGATCAGGCTGTTCGACTCCCTCACGCTGGGCGAGTCCGCCGGTTCGACCTTCGACGGCGCCGTCGTGCTCGTGATGGAGCGGGCCGAGCGAAGTCTGCGCGAACGGCTGGAGGCCTCGTCCGCCGCCGGCCGCGCCGTCGCTCCGCCGTCGGACGAGGGGTCCCCCGCCGCGGCCGAACCGGAGCCGCTCACGGCGCCCGAGGGCGCCCGGCTGCTCACCGAGGTCTGCGAGGGGCTCGCGCACCTGCACGGGCTGGGCTGGGTGCACGGGGACCTCAAGCCCGACAACGTCCTGATCATGGCGGACGGTTCGGCGCGGCTGGCGGACTTCGGCCTCTCCGTGGAGCTGACCGGCACCCACGCCTACATCCCGCCCCTGGGCACGCCCGACTACCTGCCGCCGGAACGCTGGCAGGCCTCGCTGGGCGAACGGGGCGTGCAGGTGCGGCAGAGCACCGACGTCTGGGCCCTGGGCGTCATGATCCATCAGGTCTTCGCCGGGGGCGCCTCGCCGTTCCCCGGGGCCACTCCGGCCGCCCGCGCGGCCGCCGCCCTGGAATACGCCGACGGACGCGCACCGCTGCGCATGGACCTGCGGGTGCCGCCCTTCTGGCGCGATCTGGCGGCCGACTGCCTCACCGCGGACCACGCCGACCGTGCCGCGCACACCGTCGAGAGCCTGCTGGCCCGCATCAGGGCGGAGCGGGAGCGGTCCGCGACGCCCCAGGGAAACCGCCGGACCCGCACGGTGCTGGCAGCCGCGGCTCTGGTGGTGGCGGCGGGCGGCGCGGGCTTCGTCGGGTGGCTCCAGTTCGACGACGACGACCGTTCACCGGGCAGCGGCGCCGGATCAGGGAGGGGCGGGGCGACGGCCGGCGTCGTGGCGCAGGCGCGCGTCACGGTGTACAACGCCGAGCGCTCGTGTCACCGGCCCGGCGAGCGGGACAACCTGTGCAGCCTCGGACTCGCGATCGACCCGTCGCTGCCGTACGACATCGACAACGTCGCGCGGACCAGGGTGTGGGACGGCGACGTCCTGACCGCCGACTGCCAGTTCCCGCAGGGCATGCCGGTCGCCGACGAGGCGGGCACCCGCTCGGTGCGGTGGTACAGGGTGCGTCTCACGGCGGAGAAGGGCCGCAGCACGGCCTGGCTGCCGGCCGTGCGGACGAAGGACCGTCCCGCCCTCGCGGAGTGCCCGGCCCGGCCTTCCCCGAGCTGACCTCGGTCGGCTCGGGCAAGGCCGGGCCGGCCCCGGTCAGCACACCCGGATGTCGCGCCCGTCGTTGTCCTTCGCCTCGTCGTTCCCCCACCGCTGGAGGTAGTACGCGGAGATGTACGCGCGGCCCGAACCGCCCGGCGCCACCTCGTCGAGGTCGGTGAGCAGCCACCAGTGGTTGAAGGAGTTCCCCACACGCACCTCGGAGCCCGGCTTCTTGCACAGGACGTAGTTGGTGCCCTTGAGCAGCTTCCCCTGCACCGCGCAGCGGGGGCCGGTGTCGCCGACGCAGTCGACGGCGGCGTAGCCCGGGGCGTCGGCGAAGGTGTCGACCCAGAACCGCTCCGGGGTGCCGCCGCCGCAGGCGTTGGTGCTGGTGACCTGGGGGAACGGCCCGCTCGGGGAAAGCCGGTACTCGGTGCCCTGGATCACCGGGTGCACCATCTCGTCCGTCTCGCCGTCGTTGTCCCCGTTGGTGTCGTAGAGCTGCTCGTAGTGCAGGTGCGCCGAGGTGGTGCCGACGAGCCCGAGCCTGCCGAGCGGTGCGCCCGAGGCGACCTGCTGGCCCACCCGCACGTCGCGGCGGTCCATGTGCAGGTACACGGAGAACCAGCCGCCCCCGTGGTTGATCTCCAGGCCGCCCGGCTCGAAGAGCTGGTTGACCGTGCCGGCGGCCGAGGCGACGACCGACGCGCCGAGCGTCTGACCGCCGACGCGGTACATGTCGAGCTTCTTGTCGTCGGGTGCGTGGCCCTCGTAGGTCTGCAACTGCCAGGTCTCGCCACAGGCGAAGGGCAGCCGGAAGTCGGGCCGGGCGCCCGCGGTCGCCTGCGTCGGCGTGGCGGCCGCGGGGGACGCCCCGGCGGACGTCCACAGCCCGAACGACGCGAGGACGGCCGCTACGGCGAGGACGAACGGTCTGCGCAGCGGCGCCCCGAAGGCGCGACTGCTGCGGGATGTGCGCATGGAATCCCTCCTTGCCCGCCCGGCGCGGTGCCGGACGGTCGTTTCCTGCGGTGCCGGCCCGGCGGCGGTCGTGGGCGAGGACGCGCGGGAGTGGTTCCTCCCCCGAGGGCCGACCGCGTTCGCGCGCCGTGAGATCGCCGTCGCCGATCCGTTCCTCCGCCGTCGTGACGGGACCGGCGCCTCTGGAAGGTATGCGTGGGAGTGCGAGGCGCGGCATCCGGAAGATTCCGGAGTGACACCCGGCCGGGAGAATTTCTGGATTTCGTGCGCCGGGGATGTCGAGAACGTCGGGCAGGCTCCGTCCCAGGGGCACGAGCGGCCACCGCCGGTCGCACGACACGCACGACGCCGATGACAGTGCTGACTCCGACGGCCCAGAGGGACCCGACGGACCCGACGACCCCGACGACCCGGACGACCCCGACGAAGGAACGATCACCATGCAGCCGAACGAGATCGCCGACATCCTGAACCGACCGATCAGCCGCGAGCTGCTGGCGCGCGACCTGACCCGGCTGGCCTACGTCGCCAAGGACGGCACCCCGCGCAGCATCCCGATCGCGTTCACCTGGAACGGCTCGGAGATCATCCTGTGCACCACGAAGAACGCCCCGAAACTGCACGCGCTGCGCGCGAACCCGACGGTGGCCCTGACCATCGACACCGAGTCCCACCCGCCGAAGATCCTGCTGATCCGCGGACGGGTCGAGCTGGACGTCGTCGACGGCATCCCGGAGGAGTACCTCCAGATGAACGGCAGCTACGAGATGACGTCCGAGCAGCGCGTCGCGTGGGAGGCCGAGATCCGCTCGCTGTACGACGGCATGGTCCGGATCGTCGTCACCCCGACCTGGGCGAAGCTCATCGACTTCGAGACCACCCTGCCCTCCGCGGTCGAGGAACTGGTCCGGCGGCGGGCCGAACGCGAGCACTCCTGAACCGCGTCCCCGGACAGCTGGGCGGAGTTCATCGCGGGGAGCGGAGCACGAGCAGGGTGATCTCGCTCGGGGCGAAGACGCGGAACGGCGGGCCCCAGAAGCCGGTGCCCCGGCTCGTGTAGAGGAGGGTGCGGGCGCCGTGACGGCTCAGGCCCGCCACCACGGGCTGGTCGATGCGGACCAGGTGGTGGAAGGGCCAGATCTGGCCGCCGTGGGTGTGGCCGGAGAGCTGGAGGTCGATCCCGGCGGCTGCCGCGCGGTCGACGAACTTGGGCTGGTGTGCCAGGAGCAGGACGGGCAGGTCCGGGTCCGCGCCCTTCAGGGCTCCGGCGAGGTGGGCGCGGTGGCCGGCCAGACCGGAGGACTCGGCGGTGACGTCGTCGACGCCGGCGACCACGAGGGTGTCCCCGCCGCGTTCGAGCAGCAGATGGCTGTTACGCAACGGTTCCCAGCCCAGCTCGTCCATCAGGTCGACCCAGCCCTGGGCCTCGCTGTAGTACTCGTGGTTGCCGGTGACGTAGACCCGGGCTCGGGTGGCCCGCACGGTGCCGAGCGGGGCGGCCTGGGCGCGGCGACGGTCCGCGGTGCCGTCCGCGATGTCGCCGGCGTGGCAGACCAGGTCGGCCTCCAGGGCGTTCACCGTCTCGCAGACCCGCGCCGACCAGCGGGCGCGATCGAGCGGGCCGTAGTGGGTGTCGGTGACGAGGACGACGCGCGTGCCGTCCAGTCCCGGTCCCAGCCGCGGAAGCGGCACGTCGAGACGGCGCACGCGCGGTACCCGGCGGGCCTCGGCGTACCCCCAGGCCAGGAGCACGGCGGTCACGCCGAGGACGGCCCACGTGACCGTGCGGGCCCGGTCCTGGCCGTCACCGACGCCGGCCACGGTCAGGGCCGGGCGCAGCAGGACGCCGAGCAGAACGGACCAGGTGAACAGGATCCAGCTCCCGCCCAGGAGGCTGTCGCCGAGGATCGCGGCCCGGTCCTGCTGACGCCGGCCGTGGCCACGCGCCATGGCGAGCGGCATGCCGACGAGGCCCAGGGCGAACAGGGCGGTGCCGATCAGCGTGACGGGCAGGGGCCAGTGCTGCCCGGTGTGCAGGAGCACCCAGCAGGGCACGGCCCACAGCAGGACGGGCGCGATCAGGGGGAGGTAGGGCATCAGGCGGCGCAGCGCGTTCGGCCGCGGTGCTCGCACCGCGCTGTCGGCGGGCCGGGTGTCGCTGGTGTCGGTCACGCTTCCCCTCCCGGCCGGGCTGCCGTCTCGCGCACTCTATCCGTACGGCGGGCAGAAACCCCTTTCGAATCTTTCGGAAATGTCTCCGAACCATTGCGCGACAAGGTAGGAATGGCGGGCCCTCCGGTCAAGACCTGCCGCCGATCTGTCCGCATCCAGTTCCTCTCCGGAGTCGCCGACGCCCGAGACCCGGGGCTGGTGATCCCGCTGGGCAGGCGAGGGGAGGGCATGGAGGCAGTGGTCTTGATGACGGATCGGAATCTCGAAAGATTCGAAATCTGATCGGAAACTTTCTCTGTGGCGACTATTGACGCTCGCCTCAGATCCCTCAATCATCCCTCTCTGAGTGGCCGACGGCGGTTCGAGATCCCGACCGCATCGGCCCGCAGTGGTTGAGCCGCACGGCAGACGCACGCCCGGACCCGCCGGAGCCGCCGGAGACGCACGCCCGGCCGTACCGCGGATCCGCGCACCGAAAGACCCGCGCCACCCCGTTCCCCCGTTGTGTTCCGGTGAGGTCCGCACGAGCGCATCCCGGCTGTCCGCGCAGCCGGAACGGTGCGCGGCGCCGTGTGACGGTCCCCCCGGCCGAGTCGCGATGGAGCACGCCATGCCCGTGTCGAGACACCCCGCC
>NZ_JAHHIT010000080.1 GCF_024539675.1 Streptomyces hilarionis
TGGTGCGTGCGATCGCAAGGCGGAGGGTCACCCCGATACTGGTTGTATCGGGGTGACCCCGACAACGCGGCGAGCGTACGTGCCAGGCGTCGCCGGGCAGACGGGACTTTCGAAACACGCCCTAGCCCAGGCTTCCGGCTCCCTGCCGGCGCCGCCGGGATCGCCAGGCGGCGTCCAGGGAGAGGACCGGGGCGCCCGCGAGGACGAACGGCAGCCAGGCCATCAGGTACGGGAGGTCGTTGCCCAGGTAGTACGGGTCCGCGGCCCAGCTCACCGTCAGCCACAGGCTGAGCGAGATCAGGGCGCCCCCCACCGCGGCGAGCCGGGTGAGCAGGCCGAGCAGGACGCCGATGCCGACGGCGAGTTCGCCGAAGGCCATGGCGTAGCCGAAGCCGACGGGGCTCTTCAGGGCCAGGTCGACCATGGCGGGGATGGCCGAGGAGTCGCGGACGGCGCGCATGGTCTCGCCGATCGAACCGGCGCCGCTCGCCTTCAGGAAGGCGGGGTCGGTGAGCTTGTCCAGTCCGGCGTAGACGAAGGTCACGCCGAGGAAGATCCGCAGAGGGAGGAGGGCGTATCGGGCGGCGGTGTCCCGCAGTCCCCGGCCGCCGCCGTCGGGATATCGGGAATAGGTGTCGGTCCGCATACTGTGAGTCATCGCCCGCAGCCGCCTCTCGCCCGGAGTGGTGGGTCCCCTCGACAGACCATACGTACGGCATGGCGGGGTGCACTCAAAAGGTGAGCACGGGCTCGGCCCGACGCCGGTTCACACCCTCGTCCCGGCACCGACGGGACCGGCCGGGCGGCCGGGCGGCCGGTCCGTCGGTCCTCCCGTCCGTCTGTCCGTCCGTCGGCCCGTCCGTCAGTCGGTGACGTCGATCGTGTAGCGGTTCGTCTCCACACCGGCCGCGGTGACGACCTGCACCTCGACGCGCCCGGGCTCGACGTCCGCCGGCACGGGCACGGTGAGGACGTCGTCGCCGGGGTTGCTGAAGCCTCCCGTGACGGGGACGAGCGGGACGTGCACATGGACCGGGCCGATGCGGACGACCATGCGGGAGAGACGGTCGGCGGTCTGGGCGCCGGGCGGGACGAAGCCGGCGCCGCGGATCTCGATGTCGTCGCCGGTGCGGATGGGGGCGTCGAGGTCGCCCGCCTCGCGGGAGCGGACGACGGAGAGGATGACGGGCCGGCCGCCCTCGGCGTACTTGCCGGCCAGATAGGTGGCGGCCGAGACGAGGACGACGACCGCCAGGCCCCAGGGCAGGTCGGGCAGTTGATCGGGGCGGCGGGCCAGGCGCACCGCGGCGAAGGCGAGGGCGACGGCGCCGATCACGGCGTACTGGATGTCGGCGAAGGCGCCGCGGCCGGCGTCGTCGGTGAGCAGGTCGGCCGCCCGGGGGCGGTGGGCGCGCACCTTCTGGAGGCGCTGGCCGAGGACGCGCAGGCCGACCACGCGGCGCACCAGGACGGCGATGCCGCAGACCACGGCGAGGACGGTCACCGTGCCGGCGCCGCGGGCGAGGTCCAGTCCGGCGATCAGCGCGTCGCGCTCGGCGGGGCCGGAGGCGGCGGCCAGCCGGCCGACCAGGACCAGCACCGCGTAGGCCACGAACAGCACCCAGGCGGCGGCGACCGCGCGGGAGGTGGACAGCCGGTTGTCCTCGCCGATCACGGGCGCGAGCGCCCCGCCGCGTGCCCGGTGGAACCAGGAGGCGGCGGTCAGCGCGCCGGCGACGACGAGCGCGGCGAGGAGTCCGGCGGTGCGGGCCGCCGTCCAGCCCGCGCCGACGGCGGTCAGGGACTGCGCCAGCAGCAGCGTGACGACGGCCGCCCACACGGTGAGCGCCGTGCGCAGCCACAGGCGGCCGAGCCAGGCCTCGCCCTCGGCACGGCCGCGTTCGGCGACGTGCTCCGCGGACTGGGTCAGCTCCTCGGAGACCCACTGGCGCGATGCCGAGAAGGAGTGGGCGACGGCGGCCGGCAGGCCCTGTCCGGCCGCGAACCCGTCGCGTTGCAGCAGGAACGCGGCGACCGCGCGCCGGTGTCCCTCACGCGCGCCGTGGGGACAGTCCCCGCAGGCGCAGCCGCCCTCGTGCGCGCCCGGCCCCGGGCCGGGGCCCGCGCCCTGTCTCGCCTCCTGCACCGCCACGTCCGACGACCGCCTTCCCCGCGACCCGATCGGATGGCGGTCCCGGAGAGCCCGCTGAAGGCCCCGGTCGCCACCCTGTGAACAACTCCCCTGCGATGTCGACGAATTGTGCCCTACGACACACCCTGTGTGTCCGGCAGGTCTGGTCAGGGCGGGTGAAGCCGGGGAGGCCGTGTTGACCCGGCTGCGAGAATTCCCCCATGGCCGAGATCATCCAGCGCCACGGGACCTGGGCCTTCGACGGCACGACGGTCAGGATCACGCCGGGACTGCATCGCCGCGTGCCGCTGTTCCGGCAGACGTACGGGGAGATCGCGGTGCCGCTGGAGGCGGTCGCCGGGATCGTCTACGAGAGCGAACGCAGGCGCGGGCGGCTGCGGATGCGGCTGCGCGAGGGGGCCGACCCGCTGCTCCAGGCGACCGGCGGACGGCTGCCGGACGCGGCCGACCCCTACCGGCTCACCGTGGACTCGGACCACTCGGGGATCGCCGAGTACCTCGCCGAGGAGATCCGGCACGCACTCCTGTTGGAGAGGATCACCGACGAGCCGACCACGACGTATCTGCTGCCGGGTCCGCCGGTGCCGGTGTCGGTGCGGTCCTCCGACGGCACCGTCTCCTTCGACGGCGTCCAGGTGCGGATCGACTGGGCGGACACCTCGGACCGGGTGAAGCGCGCGACCGGGCCCCGCGTGCTCGACGTCGGCGACGTGCTGCGGGTCGAGTGGCTGCCCAACTCCGGTCTGGACGACGGTTTCCTGCGCTTCGTGACCCGCGAGACGCGGTTCTCCGGGCTGCCTGCCGAGAAGGATCCCTATGCCCTGGACCTGTGGGGCAACGTGAGCCGCGACCTGCTGACGGCCCTGGTGGCGACGGCCGTCACGGCCCGTCTCCCGCACCCCTCGGCCCGCCCGCACCCCGGCCTCGCGGACGGCCCCGGCCTCGGGGCCGGGAGCGCGGACGCAGACGTCGCCGAGAGCGCGAACGCGTCCGAGCGGGCGGTCCGCGCCATGCCCCGGGGACGGCGGCCCCGGGGCGCGCTCCCGCCCCCGGCCGCCCCGTCCTCGCCCGGCCCGTCCTCGCCCGGCCCGCCCCCGGCCGACCATCACGACGTGCTGCTGCGCCGGCTGCGCGAGTTGGGCGAACTGCACCGGGACGGCGTGCTGACAGACGAGGAGTTCGCGCGAACGAAGGCAGTCGTGCTGCGCGGCTTCTGACCGGAGGAACCGACCCGGTCAGCTCAGCAGGTCCGGCTCGCTGCGGCTGACGTCCTGCCACAGCGGCTGGTAGTTGATCCACGCCACCAGGTCGCCGCCCAGCTGCTCACGGGTCGCGACCGCCGCGCGGTGGTCGATCAGCACGGGTCTGCCCGCCGCCCGCGCGGTCAGCTGGACCTGGCTGGAGCGCTCCATGGAGACGAACCACCAGGCGGCCGCGTCGACGGAGTCCCCCACGGTCAGCAGCCCGTGGTTGCGCAGCACGAGCGCCTTGCGCGAGCCGAGCGCGGCCGCGATGCGCCGCCCCTCCTCCGCGTCGACGGCCACGCCGGTGTAGGCGTCGTAGAGGGCGTGGTCCTCGTAGAACGCGCAGCTCTCCTGGGTGAGGGGGTCGAGCAGTTCGCCGAGCGCGGCGAGGGCGCGGCCGTGCACGGAGTGGCAGTGCGCGACGGCGACGACGTCGGGGCGCGCGGCGTGCACCTGGGCGTGCACGGTGAAGGCGGCCTGGTTGACGTGGTAGCGGCCCTCCACGACCTGCCCGTCGGCGTTGGCCAGCACCAGGTCGCTGACGGTGACGTGCCTGAAGGACATGCCGAACGGGTTGACCCAGAAGCAGTCGCTGTACTCGGGGTCGCGGGCGGTGATGTGCCCCGAGACGCCGTCCTCGAAGCCGAGCCGGCCGAAGATCCGTACCGCGCCGGCCAGCCGTTCCTTTCGGTGCCGGCGCTCGTCCTCCACCGACTCGTGCATCGGCGGCATCGCGAACTGCAGCCGGTCGGTGGGCAGCGGGGCAGGCGGCGTGGGCCCGTGCATCGGTCCTCCAGCACTGGGTTGCTTGACCAGGCGGAAGTTACCGTCGGCCCGCGCAAAAGGGCAGAGTCGTTATGCAAAGATGATGATTTCCGTCACCTCCGGAGCACGTCTTGAGCATGGCAGCCCGCCACATCACCGCCCTCATGCGTCAGATCGCGACGCGCGACGCCATCGAGCTGGTTCACCCCTTCGCGGAGTTCCCGACGCTCGGCGCGCTGGCCTACGTGGCCGAGTGCTACGGCTTCCGCTACGCGAGCGTGCGTCTCGTGGGCAAGCACCGGGTCCTCCACGTCCACCTGGTCCGCGACCCCGACCCGGCGGCGCGGCAGCGGGCCGCGGCGAACTCGGCCGCCTTCCCCGACCCCGGCCCCGACCGGCCCGTGCCGGGCATGTACCTGGGCTCGCTGACCCCGGTCCCCGAGGCGCGCGCGGACGTCGACCTGATCACCGCGCTCATCCGCTACGACGCGCTGACGGCGGCCGCCAACCGCAGGCAGTTGCAGTTCATCGGGTGGGGCTCGGGGGCGCTGTTCCTGCTCATGGCCCTGCTGACCGGCGTGTACGCGGTCCTGCTCCCGCTCGCCGTGCTGATGCCGGCCTTCATGCTGGGCGCCCTGCGGGTGAACACGGTGCGGCGCGCGAAGCTGGCCCGGCAGCTCACGGCGGCCGGCTGCGTGCCGGTGCGCGACGGGGCCGGGGTGGAGCGCTACGTGCGACCGGCGCCGCAGCCCTACGGGACACCGCAGGGACAGGCGCAGGGAACGGCTCAGGGACCGGCGCAGGGGCCGGGAACGCCGTACGGCGGCCCGCTGGGATTCTGACCGCGGGGTCCGGGCACGAGGCTCGGGGCACGGGCGAGGGCGCAAGGTAAAGCCGACAGCGGATGTCCGGTATCGCGGTCACACTCGCGGTATGACACCCAGGGACACCCCGTGGAACTGGTCCGCCTTCGCCGAGGCGGAGCCCGAGTTCGCACAGACCGCCGAGGACCGCTTCGGCGCGTTCACCCACCATGTCCTGGCCACCCTGCGCAAGGACGGCTCCCCGCGGACGAGCGGCATCGAGGTCCGCTTCCTCGCCGGTGAGCTGTGGCTCGGCATGATGCCCGGCTCGCTGAAGGCGCTCGACCTGCGCCGCGACCCCCGCTTCTGCCTCCAGGCCAACCCGGGCGAGGGCACCGGGATGGGCGGCGGCGACGTACGGATCGCGGGGCGGGCGATCGAGGTGACGGACGGCGAGGCCCGGGCCGCGTACGTGAAAGAGGTGGAACCGCCGCAGCCGTTCCACCTCTTCCGCACCGAGCTGACGGAGGTCGTACGGACCTACGTCGAGGACGACACGTATCTGGTCGCCCGGGTCTGGCGGCCCGGAGCGCCGGTGCGCGTCCTCAAGCGGACCTGAACCCCACGCGCGGGGCCACGCAGGGGGCCCCGCACGGGGCCCCGGTGCGGGTCACTCCCACTCGATGGTGCCCGGCGGCTTCGAGGTCACGTCGACGACGACGCGGTTGACGTCGCGGACCTCGTTGGTGATGCGGGTGGAGATCTTCGCCAGGACGTCGTACGGCAGCCGCGACCAGTCGGCCGTCATGGCGTCCTCGGAGGAGACGGGGCGCAGCACGATCGGGTGACCGTAGGTGCGGCCGTCGCCCTGGACGCCGACGCTGCGGACGTCCGCGAGGAGGACCACCGGGCACTGCCAGATCTCCCGGTCGAGACCGGCGGCCGTCAGTTCCTCACGGGCGATGGCGTCGGCGTCGCGCAGCAGGTCCAGGCGCTCCTTGGTGACCTCGCCGACGATGCGGATGCCGAGGCCGGGGCCCGGGAACGGCTGGCGCTGGACGATCTCCTCGGGCAGGCCGAGCTCCTGGCCGACCATGCGGACCTCGTCCTTGAACAGCTTGCGCAGCGGCTCGATCAGCTGGAACTCGAGGTCCTCGGGCAGGCCGCCGACGTTGTGGTGCGACTTGATGTTCGCCGTGCCGGTGCCGCCGCCGGACTCGACGACGTCCGGGTAGAGCGTGCCCTGGACCAGGAAGGCGACCTCGGGGCCGTCGTCCGCGATGATCTCCGCCTGGGCCTGCTCGAAGACGCGGATGAACTCGCGGCCGATGATCTTCCGCTTCTCCTCGGGGTCCGAGACGCCCTTGAGCGCGGTGAGGAAGCGCTCCTCGGCGTCCACCACCTTCAGCTGGACGCCGGTCGCGGCCACGAAGTCCTTCTCGACCTGCTCGGTCTCGCCCTTGCGCATCAGGCCGTGGTCGACGTACACGCAGGTCAGCTGGGAGCCGATGGCCTTCTGGACGAGGGCCGCGGCGACCGCCGAGTCGACGCCGCCGGACAGGCCGCAGATCGCGCGCCGGTCGCCGACCTGCTCGCGGATGGCCTCGACCTGCTCCTCGATGACGTTGCCGGTGGTCCAGTCGGGGCTCAGGCCCGCGCCCCGGTACAGGAAGTGCTCCAGGACCTGCTGGCCGTGCGTCGAGTGCATGACCTCGGGGTGGTACTGGACGCCGTAGAGCTTCTTCTCGTCGTTCTCGAAGGCGGCGACCGGGACGACGTCCGTGGAGGCGCTGACGACGAAGCCCTCGGGGGCGGCGGAGCAGGCGTCGCCGTGCGACATCCACACGGCCTGCTCGGCCGGGGTGCCCTCGAAGAGGGTGGAGGAGACGCGGGAGACGTGCAGGTCGGTGCGGCCGTACTCGCGGGCCCCGGTGTTGTCGACGGTGCCGCCGAGGCTCTGCGCCATCAGCTGGAAGCCGTAGCACATGCCGAAGACGGGGACGCCGGCTTCGAAGATCGCGCGGTCGAGGCGGGGGGCGCCCTCCTCGTAGACGGACGAGGGGCCGCCGGAGAGGATGATCGCCGCCGGGTTCTTGGCGAGCATCTCCTCGACGGGCATGGTGCTCGGCACGATCTCGCTGTAGACCCGCGCCTCGCGGACTCGACGGGCGATGAGCTGGGCGTACTGCGCGCCGAAGTCGACGACCAGGACGGTGTCGGGGGCGGCGGCAGCGGGAGTCGCTGTGGACACGGGGGCCTTCCGGCGGTTCGGGCGTGGTCTCTGTGCTGGCCAATTCTACCGAGAGCGGACGTGTCGCCGACCCGGCTCCGCGGCCGGACCGCGTCTCAGGATGCGAACCGGCTTGGAGCGCGTCCGGCGGCCCGGCATACTGGGCCGCATGCTCACGCACACGACGTTCGTCTTTACCTATGGCACCCGGCCCGCCGGCTGCCATGGTCGTGTTGCTTGAGCTGCTGACAAGCGACTTCCCAGGCGCCCCGGGCCGACAAGGCCCGGGGCGCCTGTCGTTTCTCCCGGGTCCTGTCGCTCCGGGGCGGCCCGAACCCACACAGGAGCCCCCATGACCACCACCGACATGACCACCGGCGACGCGACCGGCGCCCGTACCTCCGAGGCCGCCGACCTGATCACCGGCGCCCGTGAGCGCATCGACGCGCTGGACGACCGGATCATCGGCCTGATCCAGGAGCGGACGGCCGTCTCGGCCGTCATCCAGGAGGCGCGGATCACCTCAGGCGGCCGGCGGGTGAACCTCTCCCGCGAGCTGGAGGTCCTCGGCCACTACCGGGACGCGCTGGGCCGGCCCGGCACCGCCCTGGCGATGACGCTGCTCGAACTGTGCCGGGGACGGGTGTGACGTCGCGCCGGGCCGGGGACGGGGGCGGCCTCGGGCGTCAGTTCGGCCGCCGTCTCACCCGTACGGCGCGTGACCGCCGGGCCGGCGGCGTCGTTGGTCCCGGTGTCCGCTCCAGCCAGGGGCGGGTCGGGAAGAACCACGCGTGGCTCGCCGGGGCGATGAGGCGTACGGATCGTGACGTGCGTCGTGGGACCTCGCTCCGAAGGCGACCGGACGGCAGGGGACAGCAGCCCGGTCGCCGAGAGAACGGCCGGTCCCGGGGACGCCCGGGACCGACCGGCGGAAAATGCAAAAATGCACAAGGGCTGGGTCAAACGGTTGCGAGGGCCGCGCTCATCCAGCACGATGCGTAGAAAGCCCCCGAAGGACCTCAGGTCACTCCGCGGACGACGGCCTCACGGCGTCGCCCGCCTCGGCTGCCCCACTTTCCCCGCCAGAGGTCCAGACCAGCGGCGCAACCCCCCGGCGCCGCTCCCAGGCACCGGCGCTGCCCTGACGCCGGTGCTGACGATAGAGAAGGGCCCTGCGGATCCGTCCCGCGGGGCCCTTCGTCATGCCCGACCACGCGTCCGGGGCGTCGCCCCCCGGACGTCACGGCCGGAGCCCGTCGCCCCATGTGATGCGCGCCATATAAAGATCCTGTGAAACAGCACAACTGTTCACCGGTCTCGCCGGTCACACGTAGCGAAAACAGGCCCACTCCCGTACCCCCATAACGGAAGGCCTCCCACTCCATACGCCGAGGTCTTCATGAAGCTTCGCCGCACGATGGTCGCCCTGGCCGCGACCGCCGTCGTCGCCCCGCTGGCCCTGCTGTCCGCCCCCACCGCCTTCGCCGAGGGGGACGAGACGTCCTCCCCGAGCGCGTCCGTGTCGGAGAGCAGCTCGTCCAGCCCGTCGGAGTCGGAGGGCCAGAGCGCCTCCGGCACGCCGAGCGACGCCACGTCGGCCTCCTCCTCGACCGGTTCGGACGAGCAGAAGGCGTCGGGCTCGCCATCGGGCAGCCCGAGCGGCTCCGCCTCCGCCTCCGCCTCGGGCTCGTCCTCCGCGAGCCCGTCGGCGAGTGAGAGCACGGACCCGTTCGACCCCTACACGGACTGCAAGTCCTTCGACCTGGACGAGAAGCTCACGGCCGAGATCAAGGGGCTGCCGAGCAAGATCGTCGCCGGTTCGGGCTGGCACGACTTCGAGTTCGTCGTCGACAACGACTCCGACCAGGACCTGAAGAACGTGTACATCGACGCGTTCATGGAGTACGGCGACGAGACCGACAGCCCGCTGTCCGAGGGTCTCGCCGACATCCAGGTCAAGGAGGACGGCAAGTGGACCAGCGGCTACCAGGACTCCTACGAGGACGAGGACGGCAAGAAGGTCGTCACCGGCTCCTTCGTGGGACTGCTGGACTCCCTGGAGAAGAACTCCACGGAATCGCTCGACCTGCGGGTGAAGGTCGCGGCGTCCGCTCCGGCGGGTTCGTCCTTCGCGCTGAGCGAGGCCATCTACGCCGGCAAGGGCTCCGCCTGCTACGGCAACGGTGACTTCTACGACGTCGAGATCGTCGCCGCCGGCGGCAAGGCCGACGGCGCGGGCGACGCCAAGCCGAACGGCGACAAGCCCACCGACGGCGTGCAGGCCCAGGGCGGCGCCAAGCCGATCAGCGGCAGCCTCGCCTCGACCGGCTCCGACTCGGCGCTGCCGATGATCGGTCTGGTCGGCGGCGTCGCCGTCGTCGCCGGTGCGGGCGCGGTGTTCGCCGCCCGCCGCCGCAAGGCCGGCGCGCACGCGTAACACGTCCTGAGGACACGGCGAAGGGACCTGCGCTCGGAGGGGGGCGCAGGTCCCTTCGCCGTGTCCGGACCGTGTGCGGCGCGCGGTCGTTCGCGCATCACTGCTTGGGCGGGACCGCCGGCATCCCCAGGAACGGCAGGCGCAGCGCCCCGAACGCCTCCGCGGGCACGGCGGGACCGACCGGCTCGACCGGCTTCAGCCGCTCGTACGCCGCCCCCTGCGCCGGACGCGGGTCCGTCTCGCCCTTGTTCGGCCAGTACGACATGGCCCGCTCGGCCTGGGCGGTGATGGTGAGCGACGGGTTCACCCCGAGGTTCGCCGAGACCGCGGCGCCGTCGACGACGGAGATGCCGGGGTGGCCGTAGAGCCGGTGGTAGGGGTCGATGACGCCGCTCTCGCGGGAGTCGCCGATCGGGCAGCCGCCGAGGAAGTGCGCGGTGAGCGGGGTGCCCATCAGCTCGCCCACGTTGGAGCCGGCGAAGCCGTTGATGTCGGCGGCGATCACCGAGGCGGCCTGCGAGGCGGCCCTGATCTGCTTGGGGTTGGGGGCGCCGTGCCCCTGCCGGGCGGTCAGCAGGCCCTTGCCGACGCCCGCCGGTTTGAGGTACGTCGTCAGCGAGTTGTCCAGGGACTGCATCACCAGGCCGATGATGGTGCGCTCCGACCAGCGGCGGTTGGAGAGCGAGCGCAGGACGAGGAGCGGGTGGCGGACCGCGTTCGCCAGCCAGCCGGCGACCCTCGACGAGCCCTCCGCGTACGGCACCTGAAGGATCGACAGGCTCCCCATGGAGTTGGAGCCCCGGCCGTAGCGCACCGGCTCGATGTGGGTGTTCTCGTCCGGGTGGATGGACGAGGTGATGGCGACGCCGCGCGTGAAGTCGACCTTGGGCGCGCCGGTCGCCTTGCGGTAGCGGCGGTCGTCGGTCTGGGCGCCCACCAGGGCCTCGGAGTTGGTGCGGGTCAGATGCCCCAGCCGGTCGGACAGGTAGGGGAGCTGACCGCCCGCCTTCATCCGGTGGAGCAGGGTCTGGGTGCCGTAGGTGCCGGCCGCGAGGACGACCCGGCGCGCCTTGAAGACCCTGCCGTGCGCCCTGCCCCTGCGCCGCGCGTCGGTGGGCAGGGTGGCGACGGCGTAGCCGCCCTGGGAGTCGTCCGTGACGGAGACGACCGTCGTCAGCGGGTGGACGACCGCGCCCGCCTTCTCGGCGAGGTGCAGGTAGTTCTCGTTGAGGGTGTTCTTGGCGCCGTGCCGGCAGCCCGTCATGCACTCGCCGCACTCCACGCAGGCCTTGCGGGAGGGCCCCGCGCCCCCGAAGTAGGGGTCGGCGACCTGCTCCCCCGGCGCGGCCTTCGTCGTGCCGTCGGCGTCCTCGCCGTCGCCGAAGAAGACGCCGACCGGCGCAAGGTGGAACGTGTCGCCGACGCCCATCCGCTCCGCGGCCGCCTTCAGGTGGACGTCGGAGGGGGTGGTCGTCGGGTTGAGCCGTACGCCGAGCATGCGGCGCGCCTGGTCGTAGTACGGCTTGAGCTCCTGCTCCCAGTCGGTGATGCCGCGCCACTGGGGGTCGTCGAAGAAGGGCTTCGGCGGGACGTAGAGGGTGTTGGCGTAGTTGAGGGAGCCGCCGCCCACGCCCGCGCCGGCCAGGACCATGACGTTGCCCAGCAGATGGATGCGCTGGATGCCGTACATGCCGAGCCTGGGCGCCCAGAGGTAGTTCTTCAGGTCCCAGGAGTTCCTGGGGAGCGACTCCCTGGTGAAGCGGCGGCCCGCCTCCAGGACGCCCACGGTGTAGCCCTTCTCCGTCAGGCGCAGGGCGGTCACGGAACCGCCGAAGCCGGATCCGACGACGATGACGTCGTAGTCGTAGGCGTCCTGGGACACGTGCTCTCCTCGTCGGGAACGGGAACGGGGGTCGGGCGCGGCGGGGTTCAGCGCAGCCGGAGGGTCTTCATCACCTTCAGGCTGGTGCTCATGAAGCGGGCGTACGTCTCGTCGTCCATGCCGAGGGCGGGCGCCATGGGCAGCAGGCGCTGCTGGGCGACCGTCTGGGCCTCGGTGTACTTGAGGATGCCCTCGGAGCCGTGGCGGCGGCCGAGTCCGGAGTCCTTCATGCCGCCCATCGGGGACTGGACGCTGCCGTAGGCCGAGGCGTAGCCCTCGTTGACGTTGACCGTTCCGGCCCGCACCCGGGAGGCGACCACCCTGCCGCGGCGGCCGTCCTTCGTCCACACCGACGAGTTCAGGCCGTACGGCGTCGAGTTGGCGTGCTCGATCGCCTCGTCGTCGGTCGTGAAGCGGTAGATCGAGACGACGGGGCCGAACGTCTCCTCGGTGCAGACGGACATGGGCTCCGTGACGCCGTCGAGGATGGTCGGCTCGTAGAAGTAGGGGCCGATGTCGGGGCGCGCGACGCCGCCGGCGACGACGGTGGCGCCCTTGGCGACGGCCTCCTCCACGTGGCGGGTGACGGTCTCCAGCTGGCGCTCGCCGACCAGCGAGCCCATGTCGGCGCCGTAGGCGAGGGCGGTGCCCAGGCGCATGGCGCGGGTGCGGGCGGCGAAGCGCTCGACGAAGGCGTCCGCGATCGACTCGTGGACGTACAGCCGCTCGATGGAGATGCACAGCTGGCCGGCCGAGGAGAAGCAGGCGCGGACGGCGCCGGCCGCCGCCTTCTCCACGTCGGCGTCGTCCAGGACGAGCATGGCGTTCTTGCCGCCGAGTTCGAGGGAGACGCCGACGAGCCGGGCGGCGGCGCCCTGGGCGACCTCGCGGCCGGTGCGAGTGGAGCCGGTGAAGGAGACATAGTCGGCGTGCCGGACGACCTCGGGGCCGACGACCGGGCCCTCGCCCAGGACGACCTGGAAGACGTCGGCGGGCAGACCGGCCTCGATGAGCAGGTCACGGGCCCACAGGGCGGTCAGGCAGGTCTCCGTGTCGGGCTTCATGACGACGGCGTTGCCCGCGACGAACGCCGGGAGCGCGTCGCCCACCGACAGCTCCAGCGGGTAGTTCCAGGGGGCGATCTGGCCCACGACCCCGCGCGGGTGGCGCAGCTCGGTGACCTTGGTGAGGGTCGGCATGGCGCCGGCGTGCCGCTTGGGGCGCAGATAGGCGGGCGCCTTGCGGCCGTAGTGGCGGGCGGCCACGGCGACGGCCTGTACCTCCTCGTGGGCGTGCAGGCGCGCCTTGCCGGTCTCCAGCTGGATGAGGTCGAGCACCTCGGCCTGGCGCTCCAGCACCAGGTCGTGGAAACGGAGCAGGACGGCGGCGCGTTCACGGACCGGCGTCCTCGCCCACACCGCCTGGGCGGCGCGGGCCGCCTCGTAGGCCTTGAGGACGTCCTCGGGGGTGGACTCGGGCAGGTCGGCGAGCTTCTCGCCGGTGAACGGCGTGTGGTTGGCCGTCCGGCCGGAGCCGGTGACGCCCTTGGTGAGCTGGGCGACCAGTTCCGGGGTGACCACGTCGGCGGCGGTGCGGACGCCGGTGGGGGTGGGGGCGAGGGGGTTCGTGCCGGTCTGTGCCGGTGCCTTGTCCGGGGCCTGCGAGTCCGTCATGAGGCGCAGGGTATGACGTGCCGGGGACTTTGGGTACCCGCCGGTAATAGGGATTCACGGGCCGCACACACGACGCCAGCGTTCACTGGCAACAAACCTGCTGATCAGGGACTGATCAGGGACTGATCAGGGCTTCGGGGTCGTCCCACGGCCGGTTGCCGAAGTCCGCCGCCCCGGTACGGCCGCCGCGCGGGGTGGTCCCGGGCCGTCACCGCGACTCCGCCGGGCAGGGCGCGGCCGGGAGGCGGTCCCCGTCGGCGCGGGCCGCCTCCAGGGCGGCCGCGGTGTCCTGGGGGGTCGGCCGGTGTTCCGGGTCGCGGTGCAGGAGGCCGCGCAGGAGGGGCGCGAGCGGCCCGGCCCGCCCGGGTCCGGGCGGCTCGGGCGGCTCGCCGGGCAGGAGTGCGGTCGGCGTGGACCGCGGTGACGTCCCGGGGAACGGGGAGCGGCCTTCGACGGCCGTGTACAGCAGCACGCCCAGGGACCACAGGTCGGAGGCCGGTCCCGCGCCGCGCCCGGACATCCGCTCGGGGGCGACGAAGTCCGGGGAGCCGAGGGCCTCGCCGGCCTCGGTCCGAAACTCCTCGCCCGGGACGTGCGCGATGCCGAAGTCCGTGACCACGACACGGCCCTGCGGGCCTCCCCGCCCGGACGGGACCGGGAGCGGGGGGAGGCCGAGCAGCACGTTGGTCGGCTTCAGGTCGCGGTGGACGATGCCGACGGCGTGCGCGGCGCGCAGCGCGCCCAGGACGGCGAGGCCGATCCGGGCCGCCTCGGCGGGTTCGAGGGGACCGCGCCGCAGGGTCTCGCGCAGGGACTCGCCGTGGACCAGTTCCATGACGATCCAGGGGAGTCCGCCCTCGACGTCCGTCCCCTCCTCCACCACCACGTCGTGGACGGTGACGGCGCAGGGGTGGTCGACGCGGGCGGCGGCGCGGGCCTCGCGCTGGAGGCGGTGGGCCGCGCGCCGGTAGGGCTCGTCGCCGGGGCGGCCCGGCAACCAGGGCTTCTTGACGGCGACTTCGCGCCCGGTCAGCTCGTCCCGGCCGCGCCACACGATGCCGGAGCCGCCGGACCCCAGGCGGTCGAGCAGCCGGTAACGGCCGTTCAGCGTCCGGCCTTCGGCGGCCACGGGATCCCCGTCGTTGCTCATGTCTCCATGACTACCACGATCACCGGCCAACTCCCCTCGGATCGGAGGGGGTTCGGTGACGGAACGGGTCAGGGCCGGTCGATCTCCAGGTTGTCGACCGCCGCGCGGGCCACCTCGCGGCCGCGCGCGGTGAAGTCGCCCTTGCCGGGGTAGCCGACCAGGAGCCTGTACATGTCGCCGCCGGTGGACTTGTAGTACAGGATCCGCAGCTCGCGCGGGACCGGGTGCTGGCTGTCGTCGGTGGTGTAGACGACCGTGTTCCCGGCGGCCTTGCGGCCGTGGAAGGCGACCTCGGGGGACGTGCTGGTCCGCGGCCCCTTCGGCATGTTGAGCCGGTAGGCGCCCGACTCCTTGAAGTCGCCGTTGTCGGCGTACATCTCGGCCGCCGCGGAGTCCTTGATCAGGTGGCTTTTGTCCTCCGCGCCGCGCTTCACCTCCAGGACGACGGAGATCGCGCCGCTCGGGTCGCTCCAGCTGACCCAGTGCTCGTCGGCGGGGGCGTCCTTGGCGGGTTCGCCGCGCACATAGCCGCCGGGGACCGCGAGCGTCGCGGTGACCTCCTTGTCGTGCACGGTCTTCCAGCCGTCCGGCAGCGGCCCGGCGAACGGGTCGGCGACCACCAGGTACGCCGCCGCCGCGGCGGCCACGACGGCGGCCCCCAGGCCGAGCCACGCCGAGCGGCCGAACCGGCGCCGCGCCCCGGGGGTCCCGGCCCGCGCGGCGGTGGGGGCGGTCCGCGCGGCGGGCTCCGACGGGGCGGGCGGGTGCGCCGCGGCCTCCAGCAGGGCCCGGACCCGGGCGGCGCCCGGCCGGCGCGCCGGGTCCTGCTCCAGCAGTCCGTCGAGGGCCTCGGCCAGCGGACCCCGCGCGGCGGCGGGCGGCGCGGGGACCGCGTGCAGGACCGACTGGAGGGTGGCCGGGGTGTTGCTGCGGCGGAACGGCGACACGCCCTCGGTCGCCGCGTACAGGACGACGCCCAGGGACCACAGGTCGGCCGCCGGACCCGGCCGCTGCCCCAGCACCCGCTCGGGGGCGATGTACTCGGGCGAGCCGACGATGCCGCCGGTGTCGGTCAGCCGGGTGTCGCCCTCGATCTGGGCGATGCCGAAATCGGTGAGGACGATCCGGCCGTGGCCGCCGAGGAGGATGTTGTCCGGCTTGACGTCCCGGTGCAGGACCCCCGCCGCGTGCGCGGCCTCCAGGGCGCCGAGCACCTCCAGGCCGACGCGGGCCGCCTCGCGCGCGTCGAGCGTGCCCTCCTGGAGGACGTCGCCCAGGGAGCGTCCGCGCACCAGCTCCATCACGATCCACGGCCGTCCGTCCACGACGGCGACGTCGTGCACGCCCACCACCGCCGGATGGTCCAGCCGGGCCGCGGCCCGTGCCTCGCGGCGCATCCGCTCGAACGCGTTGGCGCGTTCGCGTTCCGGAAGATGGTCCGGCACGCGGGGCTCCTTGACGGCGACCTCGCGGTCCACCGTCTCGTCCTTGGCGCGCCACACCGTGCCCATGCCGCCGTGTCCGAGCTTCGCCAGCAGCCGGTAGCGCCCCGCGACGAGCCGGCCGACCCCTGGTTCGCGCTCCGGCCCGGGCTCCTGCTCCTGTCGCGAGGCCGGCGCAGGCGCCTCGGCCTGCGGGGGCACGTCCGGCTGCCGGGGCGCGTCGGCCCGCGGGTTCGGCGGTCGCGGGTCGGGCGGTCGCAGAACGAAACTCGTCGTGTCATCGGACTCGTGGCCGACGCCCCCGTGGTGGCTCATGGTCCATCCATATCGCGCCAGACAGGCCGGTATCCATGGGTGCCGTGCAACTACCGTGTCACGAACGTGTCGACCGCGACGTCGAAGTACTCCCGCGCCTCGCGCACCTTCCCGACCGGAGCGGACACCCACACGTCGTACTGCCGTCCGCCCTCCTCCCAGCACAGGTCGTACGTGTGCCGGGCCCCCTCCGCCGCGCTGAAGCCGTCCCAGGTGAACTGCCAGAGGGCGGCCGGCCGTCCGCCGTGGGTCGTCTCGGTGACCTGGCCGTCGTGGTAGCCCGGGTTGGTGTCCGAGCCCTTGGCGGCCGCCCGCTCCATCACGGCCAGGGGGCCGTCGGCGGCCGCGTCGGACACCTTGACCCCGAGGCGGAAGACCTGCCCCGGCGACATGAAGAACACCCGCTCGCCCTGCGGCACGCGGCTGAAGCTCTCCGGCACGGCGAGCGCGAACCCGGCCGGGTCGTCCGCCACGCGGTAGCCGGAGGGGGCGGACGGCATGTCGGTCGCGGGGCGGGCGGCGGCCGGCGGCGCGGTGGGGGACGTGCCGCGGCTCACCGTCGTCGAGACGGCGGGGCTCGCCGAACGGCTCGGCGCGCCATCGGTGCCCGGCCGGCCCGGCGTGGCGCTCGCCGACGCGCCCGGCGGCGAACTCGTGGGCGGGCGGCCGCGGTCGCCGTCCCCCTTCACAAGCAGCGCCGCCGCCGACACACCCGCCCCGGCCATGGCGGCCACCAGCAGCGCGGCCACCAGCACCCCGCGCGTCGAACGCTCCCGGGCCGGGGCGTCCGGGCGCGGCACGTCGGCCTGGGTCGGGGTGTAGCCGGACGACACCGGCGGCGGGGTGCGTCCGGTGTCCAGAAAGACGCGCAGCAGCCGTTCCGCCTCCGCCGCGCCCAGCCGTCTCTCCGGATCGCGCTCCAGCAGCCCCCGCACGACGGGCAGCAGGGGCGCGGCCTGCGGGGGCGTGCGGATCTCGGCGAACACGACGGCGTGCAGGATCCCGCCCAGCGAGTCGCGCCGGAACGGGGACTCGCCGCTGAGCACCGTGCACAGCAGCGCGCCCAGCGACCACAGGTCGGACTCCGCGCCGGTGCGCGACCCGGACATCCGCTCGGGCGCGGTGTACTCGGGCGAACCGACGAACGAGCCGGTCTCGGTGAGCGTGGTGGCGCCCGCGATCTGCGCGATGCCGAAGTCGGTGAGGACGACGCGGTCGCTGTCGCGTTCCAGCAGGACGTTCGCGGGCTTGATGTCCCGGTGCAGGACCCCGGCCGTATGCGCGGCGCGCAGGGCGCCGAGCAGGGCGACGGCGATCCGTGCCGCCTCCCGCGGCGCGAGCGGGCCCTCGGCGGCGATCCGGTCGGCGAGCGAACCGCCGTTGATCAACTCCATGACGATGCAGGGCCGTTCGCCGTCCTCGACGACGTCGTGCACGACGATGATGTGCGGATGGCTGAGCTGGGCGACCGCGCGCGCCTCGCGCAGGGTGCGGTCACGGCGGCCGCGCGCCTCCTCGGCCGAGAGCGTGTCGTCCTGGATCAGCTCCTTCACGGCGACACGCCGTCCCAGCAGCTCGTCCGTGGCCCGCCACACGATTCCCATGCCGCCGCGCCCGATCCTCGCCTCGAGCCGGTAACGGCCCGCGATGACCCGTGCGGTGTCCCCGCCCCCCTCGGTCCCCATGGGGCCCATCATGCCCCAACGGAGGCCCCGCCTCCGGGGCGCGGTCCGGCCAACTGCCGCGCCACGCCCGCGAACGCTACGAACCCGGCTCGCGCCAGCTCTGAAGCACCGACCTGAACTGCTTGACCGTCGCGGCCCAGTCCTTCGCGGGCGAGGACATGTAGACGACGTACTCCGAGCCGTCACGGGCCACGTACGTCTCCTCGATCGCGCGGCGCGGCCCGGGGAACTCGGTGTCCTTGGCCAGCGCCGTCCACGTGTACTCCCATTCGGAGCCGTGGCGGTCGCGGTAGAGGTTCTTCTCCAGGGTGACCCGCTCGTAGTCCACGAGCCGCTCGAGCTGCTGTTCGAGGTCGATCTGGTGGGCGTAGGGGTCGCTGAAGTCGGGGGACTTGTCGAGGGCGATGCGCACGAAGTGCTCGCCGCCGTCGGGGGTGTAGTCGATCTGCTGGAGATCCCCCTCGTCCTGGTACACCTCCCGCTTCCAGCCCTTGGGCAGCGAGAGTCCGAAGCCCAGCGGGTCGTGGATCTCCTCCCAGGCGTCGGGCGTGTCCTGGCCGCCCCGGGCGCCTGTCGACGAGGGGCTCGGCGAGGGGGACGGCCCGGACCCGTCGGTCTGCGTCCGGCCCGGGTGCCACTGCTGCAACGCGATGGCCGTGCCCCCGCCGACCAGCGCGGCGACGACGACCACGAGCGCCGTCGTGCGCAGCCGGCGACGGCGGCGGGCCGGCCGGCCGTCCGCGGCGGACGGCGTGAACGGCGCCGGCGGCGTGGGCGGCCCCACGGGGCCCGGACCGGGGTGCGCGGGGCCCACGGCGTTCGGACGGGTCAGGGGATGGGCGGCCGTCGGCGTCCGGGGCGCCGACGGCACGTACGAGGTGGGGGGCGTGGCGTGGGACACCGGGTGCGCCCCGGCCGGGGGCCCGGCCGGGTGGCCTCCCGTGGCATGGTCCGGCCCGCCGTACTGGGTGGGCACGAAGGCCTGCGCCGCGTCGGGGCGGCGGCCTTCGGCGGCCTCGGCCAGCAGGTGTTCGGCCGCCGCGGTGGTGGGGCGCGCGGCCGGGTCCTTGCGCAGCAGGGCGGTGATGACGGGGCCGAGCGGGCCGGCGTGCTGCGGGTCGGCGGCCTCCTCCTCGACGACGGCCTGAAGCGTGGTCAGCGGCGAGGTGCGGCGGAACGGCGAGCGCCCCTCCACGGCCGTGTACAGCGTCGCGCCCAGCGCCCACAGGTCGCAGGACGGGCCGGGGTCCTGGCCGCGCACCCGCTCGGGGGCCAGGTAGTCGACGGAGCCGACGACCTCGCCGGTGCGGGTGATGGTGGTGTCGCCGTCGATCTGGGCGATGCCGAAGTCGGTGAGGAGGACCCGGCCGTCGTCGGAGAGGAGGACGTTGCCCGGCTTGACGTCACGGTGCAGTACGCCCGCGGCGTGCGCGGCGCGCAGCGCGCGCAGCACCCACAGGCCGATCCGCGCGGCCTCCCTGGGCTCGACGCGCCCGTCCTCCTTGACCGCGTCGGCCAGCGAGCGGCCCTCGACCAGCTCCATCACGATCCACGGACGGCCGTCGTGTTCGAGGACGTCGTGCACGGTGACCACGGCGGAGTGGTTGATCCGCGCGGCCGCCCTGGCCTCGGCGCGGGTCCGCGCCAGCAGGACCGCCTGATCGCCCTCGGCGGCGTAGAGCGCCGCCGTGAGCTCCTTGATGGCGACCGCCCTGTGCAGCAGCTCATCGTGGGCACGCCACACCCGGCCCATGCCGCCGCTCCCTATGGCGTCGGCGAGCCGGTAGCGCCCCGCGAGAAGCTGGCCCTGCATCTGATTCACGTTGCCCCGCAATGCTCTTGACAGGGTCAGCGTAAAGACCGGACCGCCCGCGCGGAACCAGGGGGGTGCCAAGGAGACAGCACTGTGACGGTTGTCCCTTCCGGTCCCGCGAGGCAACCCCGCAGCCCGCGGACGGGTCCGGGCGTGCGTCAGCCGGTGTACTGGTAGGTGGCCGACGCCTGCTCGAACAGCCGGGACACCTCGTCCCGTTCGGCCTCCGGGCCCCGCACCTGGACGACGTGGTAGCGCCCGGCGATGAGGATGGCGAGGTTGCGGACGTACAGCTCGCGCCCGCCCGCGCCGGTCCAGGTGAACTGGCCCTCGGCCATGGTCCGGGTGCCCACGGTCGTCGTGCGCAGCCCGGAGGCCGTCGCCCAGCTGGAGTCGCGGTAGGGCTGGAGCTCGCTCTCCTTCTCCCGCTGGTAGACCATCGGGTCGCTGCCGCCGGTCGAGGTGCTGTCGCGTCCGGGGACGACGATCAGTTCGAAGGTCCCGTGCGAGTAGACGACCTGACCGCGCCCGTTCTTCGGCGCGCGGCTCCAGCCGTCGGCCACGGCGATCTGGAAACCGGCGGCGTCCTTGCGCAGGGTGAACCCGTCGGCGGCGCCGCCCGATCCGCCGGTCTGCGTCTGGGTGGCCTCCGCCGACGAGGAGGAGGAAGCGGAGGCGTCCGGCGAGGTCTGGTCGGGGCGGGGTTCGCTGCTCGCGTCGGGCGCCTGACCGGCGCTCGCGCCGGCGGCCCCGGTGCGCCGGGGGTCCGCCCCGGCCGCGCCGCCCTCGCCGGCCTTGGGCATGAACAGCACGGCGTACGCGACGGCCGCGGCCAGCACCAGCAGGATCAGCACGAGCAGCGTCCGGCCCAGACTGCGCGGCGAGCCCCCCGGCTCCCGGCCCCGCTTGTGCCGTCCGTGCGTCGCGGGCAGCCCGGCGCGCCGCCTGCGCACCAGTTCGCCCCTGCGGCGCACGATCGGCAGCCGCCGGGGGTCGACGGGCGGGGCGGCCACGACGTGCGCCCCCGCCTCGGGCTCCGGCGCGGACCGCACCAGCGAGCGCAGCCAGCCCCGCAGCTCCTCGAAGTCGAGGCGCTCGGTGGGGTCCTGACGCAGCAGCGACTCCACGACCGGCCTGAGCGGCCCGCACTCCTCGGCGAAGGCGGGCGGTTCGGCGCACACCAGCTGCACCAGCTCGGCCGTCGACTCCTCCGGGTAGGGCGCGTGCCCCTGCACGGCCCGGAAGAGCAGCGCGCCCAGCGCCCACAGGTCGGTCGCCGGGCCGATCGGCGCGGCCAGCTGCCAGTTCTCGTGCACCGGGCCGGCCTGCTCGGGGGCCCACCGTTCGGTGACCGGCCCGACGACGGCCATCCTCGCCTGTCGCGCCCGCTCGGCGGCGAGCGCGGTGCCGGGACCGCGCCGGGGGCCGGCGGACGCCCCGGACGCGAGCTCGTCCCAGCGCGTCCCGGCCCGCTCCTCGCCCGGCGCCGGCCGGGCCTGCCCCGGTCCGGCCTCCTGGCCGGGCACGGGGGCCCGGGAGCCCGGGACGTGGGCGCCGGGGACCTGGGGGCCGGGGACGGGCGTGAGCGAGGCGTGCGACGTCGGGGCCCCGCCCTGCTGCGGGAAACCGGAGCCGTAGGGGGTGCGCGGCGCGGGGGCGTGGGGCGCCGGTCCGGGCGCGCCCTGGACCCCGTAGGGGTCGGCGATCCGGCCGGGCGGAAGGCCTGGCGCGGTCCGGTGGCCGCCGTCGGCCGGCGGGCGGGCCCCGGGCAGCGCCGCGCGCCCGTTCTGCTCCGCCTCCTGGGCCTCCTGCACCCGTGCCGCCGCCCTGGCCCCGGCCCGGTACGCGGCGATCGCGCCGGCCCGCGCGGCACGGACGTCCCCGCCGGTCTCCGCGGGCGCCCTGCGGGCCACGGCCCCCGACGCCCCGCCGACGGACGGCTCGCCCGACGCGGGCACCGGAAACGCCCCCGTGGCCCGCGCCTCTATCGCGGCCCGCCGGGCCGCCTCGGGATCCACCGCCCCCGCCTCGGCCCCGGCGCCGCCCGGGCCGCCCGGGGCGAAGGCGCCCCGGGCCCCCGGGTGCGGTCGCGGCACGGAAGCCGCGGGTGCGCCGCTCCCGGCGGGGCCACCGGGTCCGCCCGGTCCCGTGCCGAAGCCGTCCGCGCCGCTGCCCGCACCGCCCCTGCCCCCGTCGCCCGGCGCGTCGGGCGAGGGGTCCGCGGCCGGCACCGGGTCGTATCCGCACAGGGCCTCTTCGGCCGCGCCGACCGCGAGGCCGGTCAGCACGACCCGCCCGTCGTCGCAGACGAGGACCGTGCGGGCGGTGATGTTGCGGTGGACCCAGCCGTGGGCGTGCAGCACCCGCAGCGCCATGAGCACGTCGGCGGCGACCTCGGCGGCCCGGTACGGCGTCAGCGGCTTCTCGGCGAGCAGTGCCGACAGGGGCCGCGCGGCGACCAGTTCACTCACTATCCACAGCGAGCCGCCCTCGGCGAACACGTCGAAGACCTGGTCGAGCCGGGGATGGTCGGGGATGCTCGCCGTTGCCTGGGCCGCTTCCATGGCCCTGCGCACGACGGGGTCGGCGGGCCGCCGGGTGCCCGCGCCCGCGGCGCGACCGGCGGGCCGCCGTGCTCCGCGCTCACGCGCCGTGAACCCCTCGGGCAGCCCTTCCGCGTCGAGCACCTCCGCCTCGACGACCTCCGGCAACGGCACCTGGCGGACCAGGACTTCCTGCCCGCTGTACGTGTCGAAGGCGCGCGACTCGGTGAGTTCGTACTCGTCCGAGGGCGGCAACGGCAGGCGGTAGCGGTCGACGAGTACCCGACCCGCATAGTCGTCCACTGTGCCTCCCCCGGCCGCCCGGTCGGTCAATTCCGTTCGTCCTGCGAGCCGTTACAGCCGAATCCGGCCGGATAGCTGGATGCGTACGGTCCGCAGGCACTCACGATACGTGCCGGAGGCAACCCGCAAAGAGGGGATGCAGGATCTCACCCGAACCCGGCGGTCCGGCGACGGTCACTTCTTCGGCGTGAACGTGTCCGCGAGCGTCTTCCACGTGGCCGCGCGCAGCTCCGTGTCCCAGGCGGCGGACTTCGCGGTGTACATCAGCGCGTACCCCAGAGCGTCGTTCACGACGAAGCCGCGGTCGACGGTGCGGTAGTCCGTCCCGCCCTCCGCGTAGGTGAACTCCCAGTCGGCCGTGTTCCAGCCGCGGTAGTCCACCTTCGCTATGCGGATCTTCTCGTACTGCGCGCGCACCATGTAGCGCTCCTGGCTGTTCCAGTCGGCCACGGGGTCGCCCTTGGGCGTGGTCGTCCACGCGATGAGCAGCTTCTGACCGTCGGGGCCGGTGAAACGGTCGCCCGCACTGGACGACGTCTTGAACTTCCAGCCCGCGGGCAGCCCGATCGAGTAGCCCTGAGCGCCCTTGTGCGTCGTCGCCGCCGCGCCCTCGCCGCCCGCGACGGCCCCGGCGCCACCGGCCACCGCGGTGTCACCGGTGGAGGAACCGGACGCGGAGGACGCACCGGACGCGGAGGAGGAGTGCGACGGCGATCCGTCCGTGCGGGTCCCGCCGCTCTTGTCCTCCTTGGTGCCGGGGCCCGGGCTCGCGCCTGCGACCGTCGCGCCGCCGCCGTTCGTCCCGCTCGCCTTGTCGTCGTCCCCGCCGAAGGTGAGCGCCAGCACGGTGCCGAGCACCGCGAGCAGCACCACCGCGGCGATGATCACCAGTGTCCGCCGGGGCACCACGTCGGTCAGGGGGGCCCTGGGCACGGGGCGCGGCGGCAGGTCGGGGGGCGTCATGACGGGCCAGCCCGAACTCCGCCCGGCGCCGCCCTGCGCTCCCGCGCCGGAACCGGTACCCACGGCGGCGCCCGGACCGGACCGCGAGGTGGAGAGGGCGTTCGCGCCGTCGCCGGAGCGGGCCGCCGGCACGGACGCGGCCTTGCTCGCGGCCGCCGTACCGGAGTCCGGCTTGGCCGCCGGGCCCGCCCCGGGCCGGGCGGTGGGCGGGGCGGGCGGGGCGACGGGCCCGGACCCGCGGACCGCACCGTCCTTGCGCGCCTCGCCGGAGCTCACCGGAGCGGATGCCGTGGCCCCGCCCGCCGGCTTGGCGCGGGAGGCCGCCGCCGAGGTGGCCGCCCCCGCCGCGACGGCGGCCTTGCGCACGGACCGGAACGCGCCGCGCAGCTTCTCGCCCGCCTCGGCGCCCGCCGAACTCCCCTTGCCCGCGGGCCCGTCCGGCTGGGCGGGCAGCGGCACGACCTTCGTCGCGTCCGCCGGCTCGGCGTGAGAGGGCTCGGGCGCGTGGAGCACGGCGTTGAGCATCGACCGCGCACCGGCGTCGTCGAGCCTGCGCGCGGGGTCCTTGGTGAGCAGGCCGTAGATGACGTCCCTCAGCGGGCCCGCGTTCTTCGGCTCCTCCAGCTGCTCGGTCATCACCGCGGTGAGCGTGGCGATCGCGGAGCCCTTGTCGTAGGGCGGCGACCCCTCGACCGACGCGTACAGCAGACCGCCGAGCGACCACAGGTCGGCCGCCGGCCCGGGCTTGTGCCCGCGGGCCCGCTCCGGGGAGATGTACGAGGGCGCCCCGACGAGCATGCCGGTGGAGGTGATCGACGGGTCGCCCTCCACCTGGGCGATGCCGAAGTCGGTGAGCACCACCCGGCCGTCCTCGGCGATCAGCACGTTCGACGGCTTCACGTCACGGTGCAGGATGCCCTCACGGTGTGCCGAGCGCAGCACGTCGAGGATCGCCAGCCCGACCTCGGCCGCCCGCTTCGGCTTCAGCACGCCGTCCTCGCGGATGACCTCGGCGAGCGACTTGCCCTCGACGAGTTCCATCACGATCCACGGCCGGTCGTCCTCCTCGACCACGTCGAAGACCGTCACCGCGCTGTTGTTGCGGATCCGCGCGATGGCCTTGGCCTCGCGCAGGGTCCGGGTGATCAGCCGGCGTTTCTCGTCCTCGTCGATGTTCCCCGGGAACCGCAGCTCCTTGACGGCGACCGTGCGTCCGAGGGTCTCGTCCTCGGCTCGCCACACCGTCCCCATGCCGCCGCGGCCGAGTACGTCTCCCAGCCGGTACCGCCCGGCGAGGAGACGTGCGCTCTTGTCCTGACGGGGTGTTCCCGCCCGCTCCGCCTCCGACATGCGTCCCCTCATGCAACCCGCCCTGACAGAGCCTCCATTGTCCCTCACCCGACAAGTGCCCGACGCCCAGGGGGCCCCTCATCGCCTCCCGGTCGCACCCCGCGGGTGACGCATTCCGGCCAGAAGGTGCACCACGCTCCGGCCGAAGGGGGCGACGGGGAAGGAGAATCCGGCCCGCCCCGCACCCACGGGCCGGGCGCGCGGGCGGACTCCCCCTCCCCACGGCCCCCGCGGCGGCCGCGGCATCCGGTCCCGAACCGGCCCTGCCCACCGCCGAGTTCCCTCCTCGCACCCCGTACAACGCACCGGCTCCGAACGGAGATCCCGGGTCGCTACACCCGTTCGAGTGAAACGCGCCGCACGGAATTCCGGGGCCGTCCGAGACCGGAACGCCATTGAGACCGAACACCACCGGCACAGCCCGTCGTCGGGCCGGAAAGAGCCGTGCCGGGGGCGCGCCTTCCCGCGGCACGGGACGTGACGGACGGAGCGGGCGGGACGGGGGGACAGGACGGGACGAACGGGACCGGGAACAGGACGGGACAGGACGGAGCCGGGCCGGGCCGTGGCGTCACCGGGACGGCGACGGCACGGTCCGGCCGGGGACGGTCAGAGCGGGACGATGTCCGGGGCTCCCAGCCGCGCCGCGTCCGCCGTGAGGTCGTCGGGCTGGCGCTGGGACTCGCGCTCGGCCTCCACCCGCTTCTCGTAGTGCCCGACCTCGCGCTCGACGCGTTCCTCGTCCCAGCCGAGGACCGGCGCCATCAGCTCGGCCGCCTCACGCGCGCTGCGAGTGCCGCGGTCGAACGTCTCGATGGAGATCCGCGTCCGGCGCGTGAGCACGTCGTCCAGGTGCCGCGCGCCCTCGTGCGAGGCGGCGTAGACGATCTCGGCGCGCAGATAGTCGTCGGCGAACTGGAGCGGCTCGCCCAGCGAGGGGTCCTCGGCGATGAGGTCCAGCACCTCGTCCGCCATCGCCCCGAACCGGTTGAGCAGATGCTCCACCCGCACCACGTGCAGGCCCGTCCGGGCCGCGATCCGCGCCCGCGCGTTCCACAGCGCCCGGTAGCCCTCCGCGCCCAGCAGCGGCACGTCCTCGGTGACGCAGTCGGCCACCCGCTGGTCGAGTCCGCGGACCGCCTCGTCGACGGCGTCCTTCGCCATCACCCGGTAGGTCGTGTACTTGCCGCCCGCCACCACCACCAGCCCGGGCACCGGGTGGGCGACGGTGTGCTCGCGGGACAGCTTGCTGGTGGCGTCGGACTCGCCGGCCAGCAGCGGTCGCAGGCCCGCGTACACACCCTCCACGTCGTCCCTGGTCAGGGGCACCGCGAGCACCGAGTTCACATGCTCCAGGAGGTAGTCGATGTCGGCGCTGGAGGCTGCCGGGTGGGCCTTGTCGAGGTCCCAGTCGGTGTCGGTCGTGCCGACGATCCAGTGCCGGCCCCAGGGGATCACGAACAGCACCGACTTCTCGGTGCGCAGGATGAGCCCCGTGGAGGAGCTGATGCGGTCCCGGGGCACGACGAGATGGATGCCCTTGGAGGCGCGCACGTGGAACTGGCCGCGTTCGCCGACCATCGCCTGGGTGTCGTCGGTCCACACGCCCGTGGCGTTGACGATCTGCCGGGCGCGGACCTCGTACTCCCCGCCCCCCTCGACGTCCTGGACCCGCGCGCCGACGACCCGCTCGCCCTCGCGCAGGAACCCGGTCACCCGCGCGCGGTTGGCCGCCCTGGCCCCGTAGGCCACCGCGGTGCGCACCAAGGTGGTGACGAACCGGGCGTCGTCCATCTGGGCGTCGTAGTACTGCAACGCGCCGACCAGCGCGTCCTTCTTCAAGGCGGGGGCCACGCGCAGGGCGTGGCGACGGCTCAGGTGACGGTGCGTCGGCAGGCCCCGGCCGTGCCCGCGGGCCATGGACATCGCGTCGTAGAGCGCGACGCCCGACCCGGCGTAGAGCCGCTCCCAGCCCTTGTGCTGGAGCGGGTACAGGAAGGGCACCGGCTTGACGAGATGCGGAGCGAGTCGCTCCAGCAGCAGGCCGCGCTCCTTGAGCGCCTCGCGCACGAGGGCGAAGTCCAGCATCTCCAGATAGCGCAGACCGCCGTGGATCAGCTTGCTCGACCTGCTCGACGTGCCCGACGCCCAGTCGCGCGCCTCGACCAGTCCGGTGGACAGGCCGCGCGTCACCGCGTCCAGGGCGGTGCCCGCGCCGACCACGCCGGCGCCCACCACCAGCACGTCCAGTTCGCGCTCGGCCATGGCAGCCAGTGACTCTGCTCGTTGTGCCGGCCCCAGTGTCGCTGTCCTCACCGCTGCCTCCCGCTGTCGGTAGCGCCGGTCGTACCCCGTCAGGGCGCGACCCGGTTCCTATCCCTCATGCCCAAATTCTGACCTTGATGCCCGACATCAGCCACCACACGCCCACAGCCTGTGGACAACCGGGACGGCCGGGACGCCCCGGACGACCCGCGCGGGAACGGGCCTGCCCCCGGCGGGACGGGACGCCGGCAGGGCGCCCACGGGCCCGAACGGGCGGCAACGCGGCGGCCGGGACGACGGAAGCCCAGGTCGCGGGGGATCCTCGGCCCCGGGCGACACGGTCGACCCAACACAGTCGATCAATCCCGCATAACGGTCATATTTACTCCTAGTCTGACATTGCGCTCGCCCATCCTGTCCACCGGGCTTGCGCACCTGTCCCACCTCGGTTACTGGGAAGGACGGCATACGCCATGCCCGCAGATCTCGCCGTCATCGGACTCGGCCCGCTCGGCCTGCCCCTGGCCCAGGCAGCCGTCGCCGCCGGCATCCCCACCATCGGCTACCGCACCGGTCCCGAACCCGGCTCCCTCAGCCCCGCCGAACTGCGCCGGATGCTCTCGGGGGGTTTCCGGCCCGCGACCGACCCGGCCGAACTGGGGCGGGTGCGCACCGCCGTCATCTGCGCCCCGACCCCGCGCGACGCCGACGGCGGACTCGACCTGAGCCAGGTGGAGGCGGCCGCGCGCACCCTCGCCGGACACCTGCGACCGCACACCACCGTGATCCTGGAGTCGCCCGTGCACCCCGGGGCGACGGACGCCTTCCTGCGGCCGCTGCTGGAGGAGACCTCGGGCCTGCGCGCGGGCCGCGACTTCCACCTCGCCTACTCCCCCAGCCGGGTCGACCCCGGCAGCCGCGCCTTCACCCCCGCCAACACCCCGAAGGTCATCGGCGGGCTCACCCCCGCCTGCACCGAGTCCGCCGCCGCCTTCTACAGCCGTCTGACCGACAAGGTCGTACGCGCGCGGGGGCTGCGCGAGGCCGAGACCGTGCAGCTCCTGGAGACCAACTTCCGGCACGTCAACATCGCCCTCGTCAACGAGATGGCCGTCCTGTGCCACGACCTCGGCGTCGACCTCTGGGACGTCGTCCGCTGCGCCGAGACCAAGCCCTTCGGCTTCGAGGCCTTCCGCCCCGGCCCCGGCGTCGGCGGCCACTCCGTCCCCCTGGACCGCGCCGGGCACCCCGGCAGCCCGCTGCGCATGGTGGAACTCGCCCAGCAGGTCAACAGCCGCATGCCCCGCTACGTCGTCCAGCGGGCCGCCGCGCTGCTCAACGAGCACGGCAAGTCGGCCCGGGGCGCGCGCGTGCTGCTGCTCGGCGTCACCTACAAGCCCGACCTCGCCGACCAGCAGAACACCCCGGCCCGCGAGATCGCGATCCGCCTCATGGAGCTGGGCGCGGCCGTCAGCTACCACGACCCGCACGTCCCGTCCTGGAACGTCCTGGACCGCCCGGTCCCCCGCGCCGACTCCCTCTACGAGGCCGCCGCCGACGCCGACCTCACGATCCTCCTCCAGCAGCACCGCACCTACGACCTGCAAGGGCTGTCGGTGAAGGCGCAACTGCTGCTGGACACCCGTGGGGCGACGCCCACGGGAGCGGCGCACCGGTTGTGAACCGGGGCTCGGCGCCGGGCGACGCGAGAGGCCGGTCGTCCCACCCGCGCGCGGGTGGGACGACCGGCCTCTCGCGCGGTTCTCCCGGCTGCCGGCGTCAGCGGCGGTGCACCGAGTCCGCCACCGTGACCTCGACGCGCTGGAACTCCTTGAGCTCGCTGTAGCCGGTGGTGGCCATGGCGCGGCGCAGGGCGCCGAAGAGGTTCATCGAGCCGTCGGGCGTGTGCGAGGGACCCGTGAGGACCTCCTCGAGGGTGCCGACCGTGCCGAGGTCGACCTTCTTGCCGCGCGGCAGCTCCTCGTTGACGGCCTCCATGCCCCAGTGGTGGCCGCGCCCCGGAGCGTCGGTCGCGCGGGCCAGCGGGGAGCCCATCATCACCGAGTCGGCGCCGCAGGCGATCGCCTTGGCCAGGTCGCCGGACCAGCCGACGCCGCCGTCCGCGATCACGTGCACGTACCGGCCGCCCGACTCGTCCATGTAGTCGCGGCGGGCCGCGGCCACGTCGGCGACGGCCGTCGCCATCGGGACCTGGATGCCCAGCACGTTGCGCGTGGTGTGCGCCGCCCCGCCGCCGAAGCCGACCAGGACGCCCGCCGCGCCCGTGCGCATCAGGTGCAGGGCCGCCGTGTAGGTGGCGCAGCCGCCGACGATCACCGGGACGTCGAGCTCGTAGATGAACTGCTTCAGGTTCAGCGGCTCGTGCGAGCCGGAGACGTGCTCCGCCGACACGGTCGTGCCGCGGATGACGAAGATGTCCACGCCCGCGTCGACGACGGCCTTGGAGAACTGGGCCGTGCGCTGCGGGGAGAGCGCGGCGGCGGTGACCACGCCCGAGTCGCGCACCTCCTTGATGCGCTGCCCGATCAGCTCCTCCCTGATGGGGGCCGCGTAGATCTCCTGAAGGCGGCGGGTGGCCGCCTCGACGGGCAGGCCGACGATCTCGTCGAGCAGCGGCTGCGGGTCCTCGTGGCGGGTCCAGAGGCCTTCGAGGTTCAGTACGCCCAGGCCGCCCAGCTCGCCGATGCGGATGGCGGTGGCCGGCGAGACGACCGAGTCCATGGGAGCCGCCAGGAAGGGCAGCTCGAAGCGGTAGGCGTCGATCTGCCAGGCGATCGAGACCTCCTTCGGGTCCCGCGTACGGCGGCTGGGGACGACGGCGATGTCGTCGAAGGCGTACGCCCGGCGGCCGCGCTTGCCGCGCCCGATCTCGATCTCAGTCACGTTTGTGGCCTTTCCCTGATGCGTTCAGCGTCTTCCAGTATCGCCGACGGGTACGACGAGGGCGGCCCCGGATGCCCCGGGACCGCCCTCGTCGCGGTGCTCCCCCGCGCGCGTGAGGCGCGCGGCGGGTGCGCGCCGCCGTTACTTGCTGCTGTAGTTCGGCGCCTCGACCGTCATCTGGATGTCGTGCGGGTGGCTCTCCTTGAGGCCCGCGGAGGTGATCCGCACGAAGCGCCCCTTGCTCTCCATCTCCTCGATGGTGGCCGCGCCCACATAGCCCATCGTCTGGCGCAGACCGCCGACGAGCTGGTGCAGGACGTTGCCGAGCGGGCCGCGGTAGGGCACCTGGCCCTCGATGCCCTCGGGCACGAGCTTGTCGTCGGCCGCGACCTCCGCCTGGAAGTAGCGGTCCTTGGAGTACGACCTGCCCTGGCCGCGCGACTGCATGGCGCCCAGCGAGCCCATGCCGCGGTACGACTTGAACTGCTTGCCGTTGATGAACTGCAACTCGCCCGGCGACTCCTCGCAGCCCGCGAGGAGGCTGCCCAGCATCACCGTGTCGGCGCCGGCGGCGAGCGCCTTGCCGATGTCGCCGGAGTACTGAAGGCCGCCGTCGCCGATCAGCGGGATGCCGGCCGGACGGGCGGCGAGGGAGGCCTCGTAGATGGCGGTGACCTGCGGGACGCCGATGCCGGCGACCACGCGCGTGGTGCAGATCGAGCCGGGGCCGACACCGACCTTGATGCCGTCGACGCCGGCGTCGATCAGGGCCTGGGCGCCGTCACGGGTGGCGACGTTGCCGCCGATCACGTCGACGCGCACGCTCGACTTGATCTTCGACATCCAGCTGAGGGCGTTGCTGTTGTGCCCGTGGGAGGTGTCGACGACGAGGAAGTCCACCCCGGCCTCGGCGAGCGCCTGGGCCCGCTCCAGGGCCTCGGGGCTGGCGCCCACGGCCGCGCCGACGAGCAGCCGGCCCTCCGCGTCCTTGGCGGCCAGGGGGTACTTCTCGGCCTTGACGAAGTCCTTGACCGTGATGAGGCCCTTGAGGGTGCCCGACCCGTCGACCAGCGGGAGCTTCTCGATCTTGTGCCGGCGCAGCAGCTCCATGGCCTCGACGCCGGAGATGCCCACCTTGCCGGTGACCAGCGGCATCGGCGTCATGACCTCGCGCACCTGGCGCGAACGGTCGGTCTCGAAGGCCATGTCGCGGTTGGTGACGATGCCGAGCAGCTTGCCGCCGCCGTCGGTGACCGGCACACCGCTGATGCGGAACTTCGCGCACAGGGCGTCGGCCTCGGCGAGCGTCGCGTCCGGGTGCACCGTGATCGGGTCGGTGACCATGCCGGACTCGGAGCGCTTCACGAGGTCGACCTGGTTGACCTGGTCCTCGACGGACAGGTTGCGGTGCAGCACGCCGACACCGCCCTGGCGGGCCATCGCGATCGCCATGCGGGACTCGGTCACCTTGTCCATGGCGGCCGACAGCAGCGGGATGTTGACCCGGACGTTGCGGGAGATGCGGGACGAGGTGTCGACCGCGTTGGGCAGCACCTCGGATGCGCCCGGCAGCAGCAGCACGTCGTCGTAGGTGAGCCCGAGGGTCGCGAATTTGGCGGGCACTCCGTCGACGTTGGCAGTCATGACACCTTCCCCAAATGGCCTTGATCGGTGCGGATGTCCATGCTAACGGGAAGCGCACCGCCCGAATTCCACGGTCGCGCGGGAGCGCGGGCTTCGTATGTTCGTACGGGAACGGCGGGCGGGCCGTTCAGTGCGGGCGTTCACCGGCGCGGTCGCCGGGATGCCTCACTGCTCGGCGAGTGCCCGCAGTCTGCTGAGCGCCCGGTGCTGGGCCACACGGACCGCTCCGGGTGACATTCCCAACATCTGGCCGGTCTCCTCCGCGGTGAGCCCCACGGCGATGCGCAGCAGGAGCAGTTCGCGCTGGTTCTCGGGCAGGTTGGCCATGAGCTTCTTCGCCCACTCGGCGTCGCTGCTGAGCAGGGCGCGCTCCTCCGGGCCGAGCGAGTCGTCGGGCCGTTCGGGCATCTCGTCGGAGGGCACCGCCGTCGAGCCCGGATGGCGCATCGCGGCCCGTTGCAGGTCGGCGACCTTGTGGGCGGCGATGGCGAAGACGAAGGCCTCGAAGGGTCTGCCGGTGTCCCGGTAGCGGGGCAGGGCGAGCAGGACCGCGACACAGACCTCCTGGGCGAGGTCCTCGACGAAGTGACGGGCGTCGCCGGGCAGCCGGGACAGCCGGGTGCGGCAGTAGCGCAGGGCCAGCGGATGGACGTGGGCCAGCAGGTCGTGGGTGGCCTGCTCGTCGCCGTCCACCGCGCGGTGGACGAGCGCTCCGATCGTCCCCACGGCAGTGACCGCCTCGTCGTCGCGCATCGGTCCATGGTGCACTGCGGCCGGACCGGCCGCGGCACCGTGCCCGTCGTTGTGCACCGAAGCGTTATGAGCAGGTGCGCCGGCACTCATCCCCTGCGCCCTCCCCTTCCGCTCGACCGACTCGTCCCCGAGGAACTCCACACCTCAAGGATGCGGCATCCGCGGCGAAACGAGCAGCGGGCGCCCGCCGGGAACCGGCCTCGCTCCCGTCCGCCGTGCGCCGCCGGGAGCTCGCGGCCGGCCGGGAGACCGCCTCTGAGCAGGGAGGTTCGCCCATGAGCCCGCTCTCCTCGATGAATGACCGATGTCACCCGGAACCGGTGCGATCCGCCGGACGGCCCAGGCCTGCCCCGCTCCGGAAGGGTCCGGAGCCGAGGGCGGCGGCGCGGACCGAGCGCCCGCGCCTCGGGGCCCCACGGGTCCTGCGGCTCGGCCGGTCCCCGCCGGACCGGGCCGCTCGGGGCGTCCCCCGCGGGGAGCGCCGCCAGGGCCCGTGACCTTCGGCGGGGTCCGGAGGGGAGGTCCTAGCGGACGAGTCCCCACCGGAATCCGAGCGCCACCGCGTGGGCACGGTCCGAGGCGCCGAGCTTCTTGAACAGCCGTCGGGCGTGCGTCTTGACGGTGTCCTCGGACAGGAACAGCTCACGGCCGATCTCCGCGTTGGAGCGGCCGTGGCTCATGCCCTCGAGCACCTGGATCTCCCGCGCGGTGAGCGTGGGGGCCGCGCCCATCTCGGCCGACCGCAGCCGGCGCGGGGCGAGCCGCCAGGTCGGGTCGGCGAGCGCCTGGGTGACGGTCGCGCGCAGTTCGGCGCGCGAGGCGTCCTTGTGCAGATAGCCCCGGGCGCCGGCGGCGACCGCGAGGGCGACGCCGTCGAGGTCCTCGGCGACGGTCAGCATGATGATGCGCGCCCCGGGGTCGGCGGACAGCAGTCGCCGTACGGTCTCGACGCCGCCCAGTCCGGGCATGCGCACGTCCATCAGAATCAGGTCCGAGCGGTCGGCGCCCCAGCGGCGGAGCACCTCCTCGCCGTTGGCCGCCGTCGTCACGCGCTCGACGCCGGGCACGGTCGCGACCGCGCGGCGAAGCGCCTCTCGGGCAAGCGGGGAGTCGTCGCAGACGAGGACGGATGTCATGGCCGCCCTCCGCAGCTGATGCGCGTCACCTTGTGCCTCCAGGCTGGTACGAATCGTCACCTGTGCGGTCGACCGTCTCGGACGCCTGCCCGAGCGCTTTGTGTTTCCAACCGCCACCGCACTCTCAACGATGGTCACTCGAAAGAGTTACGGGGCCGCGTGCATTCTTCGGCACTCTACGTGAGGGGCCGGACACAGAGGAGTCAGCCACACGGACCCTCAAGCTTTCATCACAACCCGTGCCCCATTCAGCCCCATTTCTTCCCTTTTGCTGGTGTCTGAGGCTAGATTCGCAATGAGTCATATTTTCATCTCCTTAGATCGTAGTTGTACGGTCGTGGGCACCGTATCCGCTCTGAACGGCTACAAGGGGTCACGCAATGGCAGATTTCTCCCGCCTTCCCGGACCGAACGCGGATCTGTGGGACTGGCAGCTCCTGGCTGCCTGCCGCGGAGTGGACAGCTCGCTCTTCTTCCATCCGGAGGGCGAGCGCGGGGCGGCTCGGAGCGCTCGAGAGAACTCGGCCAAGGAGGTCTGCATGAGGTGCCCGGTCCGCGCGCAGTGCGCGGCGCACGCCCTGGCGGTGCGCGAACCCTACGGCGTGTGGGGCGGGTTGACCGAGGACGAGCGCGAGGAGCTCATGGGGCGGGCGCGCAACCGCCTGGTGTCGGCGTCGTCGGGCGCGGGGGACACCGCTTCGAACACATGAAGGAACGTTTCTGCGCAAGGAGCCGCAACCCTGCCGGCCGCTCGGCGCCCGATCCGGGCGAAAGGGAGGGCACACGCGCGTGCCCTCAGTTCTTCCGCGCCCCCGCGTCAGCGCAGGGCGGCGCGCCCCAGCTGCTCCAGCGTCGCCGTCACCGCCGGCACCTGGGCGAGGTCCGGCAGGGTGAGGGCGACGATCTCGCGCCGCACGGCCGGTTCCAGCGCGACCGCGCGGGCGCCGCGGGGCCGCACGGACTCGATGGCGAGCTCGGGCAGGACGGCGACGCCGAGACCGGAGCCCACGAGGCCGACCACCGCCGGATAGTCGTCGGTCGCGAAGTCGATGCGGGGCGTGAAGCCCGCACGCTCGCACACCTGCACCAACTGGCCGCGGCAGCGCGGGCAGCCGGCGATCCACGGCTCGTCGGCGAGGTCGCCGATGGCGACGGACCACACGCGCGCCAGGGGGTGCCGCTCGGGCACCAGCGCGACGAGGCGGTCCGTCAGCAGCGGGCGCACGACCAGGTCGTCCCACTCGCCCGCGACCGGGCCCGCCGGGGCGCCGTCCCCCGTCGCGCGCTCGTAGCGGAAGGCGAGGGCGATGTCGCAGTCCCCTTCCCGCAGCAGCTCGACCGAGCGCGGCGGCTCGGCCTCCTCCAGGGACACCCGGGTGCCGGGGTGCGCGGCGCGCAGTGCGGCGAGGGCGGTGGGCACGAGCGTGGAGCTGCCGCTGGGGAAGGAGACCAGCCTGACCCGGCCCGCGCGCAGTCCGGCGATGGCGGCGACCTCCTCCTCGGCCGCCGTCAGTCCGGACAGGATCCCGACCGCGTGCCGGACGAGGGCCTCGCCCGCCTGGGTGAGCCGCATCTCGCGGCCGCTGCGGACCAGCAGGGGCGTGCCGACCGACGCCTCCAGGGCCTTCATCTGCTGGCTGACGGCGGGCTGGGTGCAGCCCAGTTCCCGCCCGGCCGCCGAGAAGGAGCCGGTGACGGCGACGGCGCGCAGCACACGCAGATGTCGGGCCTCGATCATCCATCGATCATAAGCGACCCTTGGGTGACGAGGCGAATAATGCGTCGACACTTTGACGTCGGGTCGCCTACCGTGCCGTCATGAGGCTTCTGTCAGTGAACCTGGGCCGCCCCGAGGCGGTCGCGTACACCAGTCAGCCGCAGGGGCTGACCGGCATCGACAAGCGGCCGGTCGACGGGCCCGTACGGGTCTCGGCGCCCGGCCCGAAGGGGGTCGGCGCGAGCGGGCTGGCCGGGGACGCGGTGTGCGAGCTGCGCCATCACGGCGGCGACGACCAGGCGGTGTACGCCTTCGCGCGCGAGGACCTCGACGCGTGGGAGGGCGAGCTGGGGCGCACGCTGGGCAACGGCGCGTTCGGCGAGAACCTCACCACGCGGGGTCTCGACGTCTCGGGCGCGCGCATCGGCGAACGCTGGCGGATCGGCTCCGACGTGGTGCTGGAGGTGAGCGCCGGGCGGATACCGTGCCTGACCTTCCAGGGGCACCTGGGTGAGCGGCAGTGGGTGAAGCGGTTCACGCGCAGGGCGGCGACGGGGGCGTACCTGCGGGTGATCGAGCCGGGCGAGGTCCGCGCGGGGGACGCGGTGGAGATCGTCCACGTGCCGGACCACGACGTGACGGCCCGGATGCAGTTCCAGGCCGGCACCACGCACCGGGAGCTGCTGCCCCGGCTGCTCGCGGCCGGCGCCGCCCTGCACCCGGAGTCGCTGGCCGCGGCGCGGAAGTACGTGGCGGAGCACGGCGGCTGAACGGTCCTCACGGACCGGGGTGCGCACGGGGTCTTCACCTTCGGGAGGCCGCGTGCAGAGGGCGGGTCCCGGCCGCTCGGGTCACTAACCTTGCGCCATGACAACGGCTCTCATCACGGGTTCGACCGCGGGCATCGGCGCCGCGTTCGCGCGCAGACTGGCGGCGGACGGGCACGATCTCGTCCTCGTCGCACGGGACACCAAGCGGCTGCACGAGCAGGCGACCGAGTTGCACGACCGGCACGGCATCGAGGCGGAGGTGCTGACCGCCGACCTCGCCACCGACGAGGGCATCGAGAAGGCGGCCGCCCGTCTCGGGGACCGCAGGAAGCCGGTGGACCTGCTGGTCAACAACGCCGGCTTCGGCAACAAGGGGCGCTACCTCGACGTCTCCATGGCCGACGAGCTCAGGATGCTGAAGGTGCACTGCGAGGCGGTGCTGCGGCTGACGTCGGCGGCGACGGCGGCCATGCGCGGGCGCGGGCGCGGCGGCGTGGTCAACGTGGCGTCCGTGGCGGCCTTCGTGCCGCGCGGGACCTACGGGGCGTCCAAGGCGTGGGTCGTGCAGTTCACGCAGGGCGCCGCGAAGGACCTGGCGGGCAGCGGGGTGCGGCTGATGGCGCTGTGCCCGGGCTTCGTGCGCACCGAGTTCCACGAGCGGGCCGGGATGGGCACGGACAACATCCCGGGCTGGATGTGGCTGGACGCGGACAAGCTGGTCGCGGCGGCGCTGCACGACCTCGCGCGCGGGAAGTCGCTGTCGATCCCGGACCCGCGCTACAAGGCGCTGATGGGTCTGGTGAAGGTGGCGCCCCGGTCGCTGCTGGGCGGGATCAGTTCGAGGACGGGCCGCCGGTACGGGCCGCAGTGACGGGTGCGGCGGCGAACGGGTGACGTGGGCGCTCCGGTGGGAAAATGAGCGGGACGGGACCGGGACCCAGGGGGGCCGGAGGCGGCGTCATGACGTTCGTACAGCTCATCGACTGCAAGACCAGCCGGTTCGACGAGATGGACCGGCTGATGGACACGTGGGTCGAGCAGACCCGGGGGAAGCGGACCGCGACGCACGCGGTCGTCGCCAAGGACCGCTCCGACGGCTCGCACTTCGTCGAGATCGTCGAGTTCCCCTCGTACGAGGAGGCGATGCGCAACTCCAACCTCCCCGAGACCGGCAAGATCTTCCAGGAGCTGGTCGCCCTGTGCGACGAGATGCCGACGTTCACGGATCTCGACGTCGTGCGGGACGAGCAGTTGTACGCGCGGACGGCCCGGCTGTTCTTCGAGACGATCGGCACGCGGGGCGAGCTGCCGCCGCTCGACGGGCTGATCGCCGAGGAGTACCACGACCACGATCCGGCCAATCCGCAGGACGCCCTGGGGATGGACGCGATGCGGCGGCAGATCGAGGGGTGGCGCGCCGGCTTCGACTTCGCCTTCGTGCTCGACGACCAGATCGCCCAGGTCGACCGGGTGTGCAGCCGCTGGTCCTGGCACGGCCGCCACAAGGGCGACTTCATGGGGATCCCGGCCACCGGCAGGGACGTCACCATGACCGGGACGACCGTCTTCCGGTGCCGGGAGGACGGGAAGATCGTCGAGGGCTGGTGGCAGTACGACCGCCTCGGCCTGATGGACCGGCTGGGGGCGTTGGACGCGCTGGAGGGGTAGCCCTCCGGGCCGCCGCGGGAGCGGCGGACGCACGCCGGAGGCCCGGCGCCTCCTGTCCGGAGGGCGCCGGGCCTCGGTTACTGCGGGGGTGAACCGACCTGGGTCAGTGCGAGTGGCCGTGGCCGTGGCCCGCGGCGGCCGGCTCTTCCTCTTCCTTCTTCTCGACGACGAGGGTCTCGGTCGTCAGGAGGAGGGAGGCGATGGAGGCGGCGTTCTCCAGGGCGGAGCGGGTGACCTTGACCGGGTCGATGACGCCGGCCTTGACCAGGTCGCCGTACTCGCCGGTGGCGGCGTTGAAGCCCTGGCCCTTGTCGAGCTCGGCCACCTTGGCGGTGATGACGTAGCCCTCGAGGCCCGCGTTCTCGGCGATCCAGCGCAGCGGCTCGACGACGGCGCGGCGGACGACGGCGACACCGGTGGCCTCGTCGCCGGTCTTGCCCAGGCCGCCCTCCAGCACCTTGGCGGCGTGGACGAGAGCGGAACCGCCACCGGAGACGATGCCCTCCTCGACCGCGGCGCGGGTCGCGGAGATGGCGTCCTCCAGGCGGTGCTTCTTCTCCTTCAGCTCCACCTCGGTGGCGGCGCCGACCTTGATCACGCACACGCCGCCGGCCAGCTTCGCGAGGCGCTCCTGGAGCTTCTCGCGGTCCCAGTCGGAGTCGGTGTTCTCGATCTCGGCCTTGATCTGGGCGATGCGGCCCACGACGTCCTCGGAGTTGCCGCCGCCGTCGACGATGGTGGTGTCGTCCTTGGTGACGGTGACACGGCGCGCGGAGCCGAGCACGTCGATGCCGACCTGGTCGAGCTTGAGGCCGACCTCCTCGGAGATGACGGTGGCGCCGGTGAGGACGGCCATGTCCTGGAGCATCGCCTTGCGGCGGTCGCCGAAGCCCGGGGCCTTGACCGCGACCGCGTTGAAGGTGCCGCGGATCTTGTTGACGACGAGGGTGGAGAGCGCCTCGCCCTCCAGGTCCTCGGCGATGATCAGCAGCGGCTTGGAGGAGTTGGTCTGGATGACCTTCTCCAGCAGCGGCAGCAGGTCGGCGATCGAGGAGATCTTGCCCTGGTTGATGAGGATGTAGGGGTCCTCCAGGACGGCCTCCATGCGCTCCTGGTCCGTCACGAAGTACGGCGACAGGTAGCCCTTGTCGAAGGCCATGCCCTCGGTGAAGTCCAGCTCCAGACCGAAGGTGTTGGACTCCTCGACGGTGATGACGCCGTCCTTGCCGACCTTGTCCATGGCCTCGGCGATGAGCTCGCCGACCTGCTGGTCCTGGGCGGACAGCGCGGCGACGGCCGCGATGTCGGACTTCTCGTCGATCGGGCGGGCGGTGGCCAGCAGGTCCTCGGAGATCGCCTTGACGGCGGCGTCGATGCCCTTCTTCAGGGCGGCCGGGGAGGCGCCGGCGGCGACGTTCTTGAGGCCCTCGCGCACGAGCGCCTGCGCGAGCACGGTGGCGGTGGTCGTACCGTCGCCCGCGATGTCGTTGGTCTTGGTCGCCACCTCCTTCACCAGCTGGGCGCCGAGGTTCTCGTACGGGTCCTCGATCTCCACCTCGCGGGCGATGGTGACGCCGTCGTTGGTGATGGTCGGGGCGCCGAACTTCTTGTCGATGACGACGTTGCGGCCCTTGGGGCCGATCGTCACCTTGACGGTGTCGGCAAGCTTGTTGACGCCGCGCTCAAGGGCGCGACGGGCGTCCTCGTCGAACTTCAGGATCTTCGCCATGGGAGCGGTTCAGCCCTCTCGGAAAGCGTGGGAGAAAACGAACCGCGCCCCCAGCGCCCGGCTGCACAAAGTAGCGGGGGCCAGGGGCGCAGTTCACTGCAGAACTGGGTGAATTACTTCTCGATGATCGCGAGGACGTCGCGAGCCGAGAGGACGAGGTACTCCTCGCCGTTGTACTTCACCTCGGTGCCGCCGTACTTGCTGTACAGGACGACATCGCCGACCTTGACGTCGAGCGGCAGGCGCTCGCCGTTCTCGAAGCGGCCCGGGCCCACCGCGAGGACGGCGCCCTCCTGGGGCTTCTCCTTCGCGGTGTCCGGGATGACCAGGCCAGAGGCGGTGGTCTGCTCGGCGTCGAGCGGCTGGACCACGATGCGGTCCTCGAGCGGCTTGATGGCAACCTTGGAGCTGGTGGTCGTCACGATCCGACCTCCCCCTTCGGAGATCTCACGGGGTTAACTGTCTGAGGTGGCGACCAGGTGGATCCGTCGTCGCGGGTGCCGGACCTGCCCGTCGCTGTGTTGGCACTCTCCAGTGGTGAGTGCCAGAGCCGAGACTATGACCGCGATTAGCACTCGGTCAAGCGGAGTGCCAATGACAGCGGCGCGTCGGCCACGATCCGGCTCGGACGAGCGCCCCGGCGCCCGGTGCGGCGCCCTACAGGTAGTCCTCCAGCCGGCCCACCGTCAGGCCCTCTTCCTGCACCTGCCGCAGCAGCCGGGTGGTGCGCTCGCGCAGGACCGGGCCCGTCGTCTCGTCCGGGGCGACGGCGACGATGTCCCCGGGGCGCAGCCGGTGCGGGCCGCGGGGGCCGTGGGCGGGGGCGAGGCCGTCGGGGCCCATCGCGGCGCGCCACAGGACGAGGGCGGTGATGCCGCAGTCGGCGGCGGCGCGCCGGGTGGTGGCGTCGTAGGCGCCGTAGGGCGGACGGAAGAGGCGGGGGCGCAGGCCGAAGCGGGCGCGGAGCTTGTCCTGCTGGCCGCAGATCTCGGCCCGTTGGCCGGCGTAGGGCAGGCCGCGCAGGACCGGGTGGTCGAGCGTGTGGTTCTGGATGCTCGCGCCGACCGACCGCAGCCGGGCGAAGTGCGCGTACCCCGGGCCGACCACGCTGTCGGTGAGGAACATGCTCACCGGCAGGCGCAGTTCGCGGACCATGTCGACGAAGCGCGGGTCGCGTTCGGCGCCGTCGTCGTAGGTCAGGAAGACGACCTTGTCGGTGGTGGGGACGTGGTCGAGGACCGGCGGGAGGCCGGTTCCCGGGCTGCCGGGCAGGACGCGGGCGGGGTGGGCCGGCGCGGCGGCCGGCGGAGCGGTCAGGCCCCAGCGGCGGTAGGGGGCCGGGGCGGGCTCGTGCCCCCGGGCGGCGGCCTTCCTGCCCAGGCGCTCGATCGGGTCGACGGACTGGGCGCAACCGGTCAGGGTCGCCAGGATCAGCAGAGCGGCCGTCAGCGCGCGGGCCCTCACAGGTAGTCCTCCAGCCGGGCCACCGCGTAGCCCTTCGCCGTGACCTTGTCCAGGAAGCGGCGGACCATGCCGGGCATCGTGCCCTTCCAGTCGCCGCGGCCGCGGAAGTGCGTGAGCACGATGTCGCCGGGATGCAGGTCCTGGTCCGCCTCGCGGTACTCCCAGTGGTCGGCGAAGACCTCCTCGTCCCAGAGCGGGGCGTAGCGCACCCCGCAGGACTTCGCGGCGCGCAGGGTGTCCTGGTCGTAGTTGCCGTAGGGCGGCCGGAAGAGGGCGGGCCGTTCGCCGAAGCGCTCCCGCATCACCTCCTGCATGCCGCAGATCTCGCGCTTCTGGCGGGCGTAGGAGAGGGCGGGCAGGTAGGGGTGGTGCAGGGTGTGGTTGTTCAAGGTCACCCCCAGGTCCCGCATCTTCTTGAAGTAGCCGTAGTCGTCCTTGATCAGGTAGTTGCTGAGGAAGGCGGTGTACGGGACCTTCAGCTCGTTCATCATGCGCAGGAACGCCGGGTCCTTCTCGGCGCCGTCGTCGACGGTGAGGAAGACGACCCTGTCGTCGGTGGGGACCGTGGTGAAGACCGGGGGCAGGCCGAGTTCCTCGTGGTCGTCGACCTCGAAGCCCTTGCGGGTGGTGATCTCCGGCTTGTGCGCGGGCGGCGCCGGGGGCGTCAGGGGGACCCCGCGCAGGCCCCAGCGCCGCGCCGCGGCGACCCTGGCCTGCTGGGCGGCGCGCAGCCGGCCGGCGTACGCGTGCAGGGCGCGGGCGGCCGGCGCCTGCGGCGGCGCGGCCTTGCGGGGCTGCTGGCCCGGAGCGGGGCGGACCGCGCCGCCGCCCCCGCCGCCGCCCGCGCAGCCGGACGCGAGGGCGGACAGCGCGAGGACGAGGAGCGCGCCCCGGATCCCCGTACGGCCGCGGTCGCGCCGGACGCCCGTGCGTCCGCCCCGGCACGACCTCTGAGAACAACCGCGGTTGTCATCATTTTGTACGACAGGTCCCATGGCGCCGGATCCTCGCAGCCGCCGTCCTCGAACCCGGACCGACACCGCCGCCGGACGCCCACCATCCACCGACTGGCCCACACCGATCGCCGACCGGGTCGGGTCCGGCGCCGGGAGGCGGTCCGCCCGGCGCCGGAACCCCGTGACCGGCGGGGCCGCCCGTGGCCGACAATGGCGGGGTGAACGACCTCGCTCCGCTGCTCACCCCCGAGGGCCTCGCCCTCCTCGACGCGGTGCGCGGCACCGCGCCCGCCGACGAACTCGCCGTCGCCACCCGGCTGCGCCGCGAGCATCCCGCCGACCTCGTGTCCGCGGCCATCGGCCAGGCCCGGCTGCGGCAGCGGGCGGCGGTGAAGTTCGGCGCCGAGGACGCGGACCGGATGTTCTTCACGGCGAACGGCGTCGAGCAGTCGACGCGGGCCAGCGTCGCCGGCTACCGGGCCGGCCGGATGCGGGCGCTCGGCGTGACCTCGGTGGCCGACCTGTGCTGCGGGATCGGCGGCGACGCGATCGCGCTCGCCCGCGCCGGGATCCGGGTGCTGGCGGTGGACCGGGACCCGGTCACCGCCCAGGCCGCCCGCGCCAACGCGAAGGCGCTGGGACTGAGCGAGCTGATCGAGGTGCGCGAGGCGGACGTCACCGAGGTGGACACCCGTGGCTACGACGCCGTGTTCGTCGATCCCGCGCGCCGGGGCGGACGCGGACGCGTCTTCGACCCCGAGGCCTACTCGCCGCCGCTGTCCTGGGCGGTCGGCGCCGCCCTGGCGGCGCCCCGCGCGGCGCTGAAGATCGCGCCCGGCGTGCCGCACGAGGCGATCCCGGCCGAGGCCGAGGCCGAGTGGATCTCGGACGGCGGCGACGTGAAGGAGGCGGTGCTGTGGTTCGGCACCGCCGAGCCGGGCGCCGTCCGGGCCACCCTGCTGCCGGGGCCGCGCACCCTGCTCGGCGGCCGCCTGCCCGACCCGCCCGTGCGGCCGGTCGGCAGGTACCTGTACGAGCCCGACGGCGCGGTGGTCCGCGCCCATCTGGTCGCCGACGTGGCCCGGGAGGTCGGCGGCGGGCTGGTCGACGAGACCATCGCCTATGTCACCGCCGACGCCCTGCGCCCCACCACGTACGCCACCGCCTACGAGATCACCGATCAACTCCCCTTCAACGTCAAGAAGTTGAAGGCGCTGCTGCGGGAGCGCGGGGTCGGGATCCTGACCGTCAAGAAGCGGGGCTCGGCGGTCGAGCCGGAGGAGCTGCGCCGGAAGGTGCTCTCCAAGGACCGGGGGCCGCACTCGGCGACCGTCTTCCTGACCCGGGTGGCGGGGGCGCCGACGATGCTCGTCGGCGCCCCCGCCCGCCCGGCCGCTACTGCCGGTGGAGCGTCCTGAGCGAGGCCGCGTTCGGCTGGGCGCCGACCGGACCGGAGCGACGCGCCGTGGCGGCGGGCGCCGCGGCGGGCCCGTCGCCGCCCAGCGCGAAGGCGCTCGGCCGCGCGGGCGCCGGGACGATGCCGTCGTAGTACGGGTGGTACGCGAAGAAACCGCCGCCCGCGCTCTCGGCGGCGCCGGCCGTGTTCAGCTCGGCTCCCGTGACCCCGGCGGTGGGACCGAAGGCGGCCGTGAAGTCCACGCTGGCCGACTCCCGCAGCAGGTAGCTGTTGACCTCGCTCGACAGCGTCGGACGAGCCGTCCACAGCAGGGGCCCGAAGACGTTCGTCGCCGCGGCCGCGGAGACTCCGTCCCGCCAGGCGCCGCTGTAGGCGAGGGCGGTCGACTCCGGCGCGATCCACCAGAACTTCGCGATGCCCACCGAGATCGCCGCGTCCGTACCGCCCGCGATCGGGTAGTACGAGTACGTCGACGGCCACCGCGGGTAGTTTCCGTGGGTCAGCGCGTACGCGGCCGCCGAACCCACGGTGATGATCATGGTCTTGTCGGGGTTCAGGCTGTTGAGGTACGCCTTGACCGACGCGGGGAGCGTCTTGCCGTTGGTGAGCACGACGCCGCCGGCGCTTCCCGCGCCGTCCGCGCCGGCCGCGGTGGCCGCCGAGAGGGCCGCCCGGTACTCGGAGCCGCCGGCCAGGAACACGTACTTCGGGCTCGGGGCGATGGCCTTCGCCACGGCCACCGAGGTCGCGTAGCGGTCCGCGCCGGACACCCGCTTCACCGCGTAGCCGAGCGCCTTCAGCTGGGTGGCGACCGAGCCGTTGAGGACGGCCGTGCCGCCCACCAGGTAGACGGTGGACCCCGGCCGCACCGCGCGCTTCAGCTCCCGCTTGACCGGCGCCGACAGACCCGTCTTCGGGGTCATCAGCACCGGGCCCCGCTTCTTGCCGGCCAGCGCGGGCGCGGTGAGGGCGTACGCCGGGTCGTCGCGGTTGACGAGCACCGCGGACTTGGCGTTCAGCAGGCCCGGCACGCTCTGGCCGACGGTGTTCCAGGTCCAGCGCGAGGACGCGATGTTGGTGTAGTAGGCGTCGGCGCCCCAGACGCGGGCGGTGCCGTTCTTGCGCAGGGGCTGCCAGCTGGGGTTGCTGCCGGTCGCCCGGTCGCCGATCCTGGTGAGCTCGCCGGTGGCCAGGTCGACGTACTCCGTGGTGTGCACGTCGTCGCCGGACCGGGAGGTGTGGGCGTCGAAGACGATCCGCTTGCCGGTGGGCGACCAGGACGGGTTGGCGAACAGCCGGGGCCCGCTGGTGCGCTGGCGGACGTCGGTGCCGTCGGCGTTCGCCGTGAAGATCTGCGGCGCGCCGTCGACGGTGCGCACGAAGGCCAGCTTGGTGCCGTCCGGCGAGTACGCGGGCTGCCCGGCGTCGGTCAGGACGCGCTTGACGGTGTCGGCGTTCGAGTCGAAGACGAAGACGGCCCCGTTGTCGCGGCAGCCGTGGGCGCCGCGCTCGAAGGCGACCTGGCCCTGCGGGTTCACGGTCGGGTCGGTGTCGCAGACGTCGGCCGGTTCCAGGGCGGCCGGCAGCAGCGGGCCGGGCGCGTACGAGCCGTCGGAGGGACCGTAGGCGAGCTGGCCGCCGCTGGAGAAGACGACGTAGCGGCCGCCCCACCAGAACGTCAGGTCCTCGTAGGAAGGCGACGTGCGCATGCCCCGCGCCGGAGGCAGCGCGATCTTGTTGGAGCCGTTGGGGCGGACGCTGCTCCAGGCGGAGACGATGCGGCTGCCGTCCGGCGCCCAGGTGGCGTAGGCACCCACGTTGGGGACGTGCAGCACCCGGCCGGTGGTCGGATTGGTCAGGGCTCCGCCGTCGGTGAGGACGGCGCCCTCGACGCCGGGCCACGGCCCGGCGTCGTCGGCGGCGGCGCCCGGCGCGGTGGTCAGCGAACCCATCGCGGCGAGCACGGCCGTGGTGGCGAGCGCCGCGGCACGGCGGCGCAGGAACGGTCTCAAGTTGTGGACCCCCCGGTCACAAGTCGTCAGAAGTGCCGCGCGCGGGCTGGGTCGACGTCCCCGGAGAGTCCCCCTGTCCGGGGCCGACCGCACAGCCGTCTCACAGCGGCTCGGCCACTGTAATGGCCAACCGGCCCCAGGGAGAACAGAGTTACTAGTGAACAGATGTTCAAATGCCGCTCTCTCCCGCGCGGCACTCCGCCGCCCGGGCCAGCAGGAGGTCGCGCTCCCGCTCGTTGCCCGTCAGCCCGGCCGCCCGCTCGAACTCGGCCCCGGCCTCCGCCGTGCGGCCCAGGCGCAGCAGCAGGTCGCCACGGACGCTGGGCAGGAGGTGGTACGCGCGCAGGGACGGCTCGGCGCAGAGCCCGTCGACGATCTCCAGTGCGGGCTGCGGCCCTTCGGCCATCGACACGGCCACGGCACGGTTGAGTTCGACGACCGGGGACGGGGCCCGGACGGCCAGCAGGCCGTACAGGGTGGCGATGGCCGCCCAGTCGGTGTCCTCGTAGGCCTGGGCGTGCGCGTGGCAGGCGGCCACGGCGGCCTGGAGGGCGTAGGGGCCGGGCGCCCCGGACGCGGTGGCGCCGGCCCGGTCCAGGGCGGCGATGCCCCGGGCGAGGAGCCTCCTGTCCCAGCGGCGGCGGTCCTGGTCGCGCAGCAGGACGGGCGAACCGTCGGGGGCCGTGCGGGCGGGGGTGCGGGAGGCCTGGAACTCCAGGAGCGCGGCCAGCGCGTGGACCTCGGGCTCCTTCGGCATCAGGGCCGCCAGTTGCCGGGCCAGGCGCAGCGCGTCCTCGCACAGCGCCGGGCGCAGCCAGTCGTCGCCGGCGGTCGCCGCGTACCCCTCGTTGAAGATCAGGTAGATCACGTCCAGGACCGAGCCCAGCCGCGCCTCGCGGTCGGGTCCGTACGGCACCTCGAAGGCGACGTTCCTGGCGGCGAGGGTCTTCTTGGCGCGGACGATGCGCTGGGCGACGGTCGGCTCGGGGACCAGGAAGGCGCGGGCGATCTCCGGCGTGCTCAGACCGCCGAGCAGCCGCAGCGTGAGGGCGGTGCGGGCCTCGGCGGACAGCACCGGATGGCAGGCGGTGAAGACGAGCCGGAGCAGGTCGTCGTCGATGTCGTCGGGGCCCGCGGGCTCCTCGGGCGGCGCGGTCTCGGTCTGGAGGTCGCGGCCCATCTCCCGCAGCTTGCGGGCGTAGTTCTCGCGACGGCGGACCAGGTCGACGGCGCGGTGCCGGGCGGCCGCCGTGAGCCAGGCCCCGGGGTTGTCCGGCACGCCGTCACGCGGCCACTGCTCCAGCGCGGCCACCAGCGCGTCCTGGGCCAGCTCCTCCGCGATGCCCACGTCGCGCACGACCCGGGCGACGGTCGCGACGACGCGGGGGTACTCCAGCCGGAAGACGGTCTCGATGGCGGCGCGGGGGTCCGAGGCGGCGCGGCGCTCCCGCCGCGGGCCGCGGTCCGGGACGGCTCCGCCGTCCGGCGCCGGGGCGGGGGTGCCGGCCGGGGC
>NZ_JAHHIT010000081.1 GCF_024539675.1 Streptomyces hilarionis
CCCGTCGGCACGGACCCGAGCGGCGTGTGCGGCGCGTGCGCACGACGGCGGCGCGGCGCGGTGAGCCGGTCGCGTCGCCCCGTCGGTCACCCCCGCCCCTCGAACCGTCCCACGCGTGCGTCGACGTACGCTGGACGCGTCTTCCCTCCTGCAATCCGGAGCACCTTTTCGTGAGCGAACAGCCCCAGCGTCCCCGCAAGTCGGGCAAGCCCTACCGCCGCCCCCAGAAGGACCCCGTCCGCCTTCTCGCCTTCGAGGCGCTGCGGGCGGTGGACGAGCGGGACGCGTACGCCAACCTCGTGCTGCCGCCGCTGCTGCGCAAGGCGCGGGAGAAGGAGGGCCCCGAGAAGTTCGACGGACGGGACGCGGCCCTCGCCACCGAGCTGGTCTACGGGACGCTGCGCCGGCAGGGGACGTACGACGCCGTCATCTCCGCGTGCGTCGACCGGCCCCTGCGCGAGGTCGACCCGCCGGTCCTCGACGTCCTGAGCCTCGGCGCGCACCAGCTGCTGGGGACCCGCATCCCGACGCACGCCGCTGTGTCCGCCTCCGTGGACCTCGCCCGGGTGGTGCTCGGCGACGGGCGCGCCAAGTTCGTCAACGCCGTGCTGCGCAAGATCGCCCAGCACGATCTGGACGAGTGGATCGAGAAGGTCGCCCCGCCCTACGACGACGACCCCGAGGACCACCTCGCCGTCGTGCACTCGCACCCGCGCTGGGTCGTCTCCGCGCTCTGGGACTCGCTCGGCGGCGGCCGGGCCGGCATCGAGGATCTGCTGGAGGCCGACAACGAGCGGCCCGAGGTGACGCTGGTCGCCCGGCCGGGGCGGGCCACCACCGGGGAACTGCTCCGGGAGGAGGCCGCCGTCGCCGGGCGCTGGTCGCCGTACGCCGTCCGGCTGACGGAGGGCGGCGAGCCCGGCGCCATCGACGCCGTCCGGGACGGCCGGGCGGGCGTGCAGGACGAGGGCAGCCAGCTCGTGGCGCTCGCGCTGGCCGACGCGCCGCTCGACGGGCCGGACACGAAGTGGCTGGACGGGTGCGCGGGGCCCGGCGGCAAGGCCGCGCTGCTCGCCGCCCTCGCCGCCGAGCGCGGAGCGGTCCTGCTGGCCTCGGAGAAGCAGCCGCACCGGGCGGGGCTCGTCGCCAAGGCGCTGGCCGGCAATCCCGGCCCCTACCAGGTCATCGCCGCCGACGGCACGCGGCCGCCGTGGCGTCCGGGCTCCTTCGACCGGGTGCTGATGGACGTGCCGTGCACCGGCCTCGGAGCCCTGCGCCGACGGCCCGAAGCGCGCTGGCGGCGCCGGCCGGAGGACCTCGACGGGTTCGGGCCGTTGCAGCGCGGGCTGCTGCGCACCGCCCTGGACTCCGTGCGGGTCGGGGGCGTCGTCGGATACGCCACCTGCTCACCGCACCTGGCCGAGACGAGGGCCGTCGTGGCCGACGTCCTCAAGCAGTGCCCGCAGACCGAACTGATCGACGCGCGGCCGCTGCTGCCGGGCGTGCCGGCCCTGGGGGACGGCCCCGACGTCCAGCTGTGGCCGCATCTGCACGGGACCGACGCCATGTACCTGGCGTTGATCAGGAAGACCGGCTGACACACCCCCCGGCCGGCCGCCGCACCCCCGGCCGACCGCCCGGGGAGCCTTCCCCGGGCACGAGGCAGGCCGCCGCCCGGAACACGAAGAAGGCCGGTCGCACGCGAACCGCGTGCGACCGGCCTTCTTCCCGGGCTTCAGGGGCCGTCAGTCCGTGCCGAACTCCATGGCGGCGCGGTCCAGCAGCGCGTCGTCCTCGGAGACCTCGCCGCGCGAGGCGATGGCCTCGGCGCCGCCCTCGGGCATCTCCGGCATGGTGCCGATCAGACCGGTCGCGGCCGCCTGGGCGGCGCCGATGGCCGGGCTGCCGGTGCCGATCAGACCGAGCCCCGCGTACTGCTCCAGCTTGGCGCGCGAGTCGGCGATGTCGAGGTTGCGCATGGTGAGCTGGCCGATCCGGTCCACCGGACCGAACGCGGAGTCCTCGGTGCGCTCCATGGACAGCTTGTCCGGGTGGTAGCTGAACGCGGGGCCCGTGGTGTCGAGGATCGAGTAGTCCTCGCCGCGCCGCAGCCGCAGGGTGACCTCGCCGGTGACGGCCGCGCCGACCCAGCGCTGAAGGGACTCCCGGATCATCAGGGCCTGCGGGTCCAGCCAGCGCCCCTCGTACATGAGGCGGCCCAGCCGCCGGCCCTCGTTGTGGTACTGGGCGACGGTGTCCTCGTTGTGGATCGCGTTGACCAGGCGCTCGTAGGCCGCGTGCAGCAGGGCCATGCCGGGCGCCTCGTAGATGCCGCGGCTCTTGGCCTCGATGATGCGGTTCTCGATCTGGTCGGACATGCCGAGGCCGTGCCGGCCGCCGATCGCGTTGGCCTCCATCACCAGGTCGACGGGGGAGGCGAACTCCTTGCCGTTGACCGTGACCGGGCGGCCCTGGTCGAAGCCGATCGTCACGTCCTCGGCGGCGATCGCGACCTCCGGGTCCCAGAACCGCACGCCCATGATGGGCTCGACGGTCTCGACGCCGGTGTCCAGGTGCTCCAGGGTCTTGGCCTCGTGGGTGGCGCCCCAGATGTTGGCGTCGGTGGAGTACGCCTTCTCGGTGCTGTCCCGGTAGGGCAGGTCGTGGGCGACCAGCCACTCCGACATCTCCTTGCGCCCGCCGAGCTCGGTCACGAAGTCCGCGTCCAGCCAGGGCTTGTAGATGCGCAGGTGCGGGTTGGCGAGCAGCCCGTAGCGGTAGAACCGCTCGATGTCGTTGCCCTTGAAGGTCGAGCCGTCGCCCCAGATCTGGACGTCGTCCTCGAGCATCGCCCGGACCAGGAGGGTGCCGGTGACGGCGCGGCCCAGCGGCGTGGTGTTGAAGTAGGCGCGACCGCCCGAGCGGATGTGGAACGCCCCGCAGGTGAGCGCGGCCAGGCCCTCCTCGACCAGCGCGGCGCGGCAGTCGACCAGGCGCGCGATCTCGGCGCCGTACGTCTTGGCGCGACCGGGCACCGAGGCGATGTCGGGCTCGTCGTACTGGCCGATGTCGGCGGTGTAGGTGCACGGGACGGCGCCCTTGTCACGCATCCACGCGACGGCGACCGAGGTGTCGAGCCCGCCGGAGAAGGCGATGCCGACGCGCTCGCCGGCGGGGAGGGAGGTGAGGACCTTGGACATAGGAAGATTATGCATGAACTCGCATGGTCATGCAAAGGGTGGTTCGTTCTCCCCGCTCGCGACGGGCTGCGCGGGCTCCTTCGGGCCGGTCGCCGGGGTCTCCCGGGCGGAGCGGTGCGGCCACCAGATCTTCGGGCCGATGTCCAGGAACAGGGAGGTGACGAGCACCGACCGCACGATGAAGGTGTCGAGCAGGACGCCCAGCGCCACCGCGAAGCCGATCTCGGCGAACGCGACCATGGGCAGCGTGGCCAGGGCGGCGAAGGTGCCGGCCAGGACCAGGCCCGCCGAGGTGATCACCGCCCCCGTCGCGGCCAGGCCGGTCACCACCCCCCGCCGGGTGCCCTGGTGTGCTGCCTCCTCGCGGATGCGGGTGGTCAGGAAGATGTTGTAGTCGATGCCCAGGGCCACCAGGAAGACGAAGACGAACAGGGGGAAGTCCGTCGACTCGCCCGCGTAGTCGAAGAGGTGGCGGAAGGCCAGCGCGCTGAGCCCGAGTGCCGCCGTGAAGGACAGGATCACGGTCCCCACCAGCAGCAGCGGAGCGATCAGCGCGCGCAGCAGGGCGCAGAGGATGAGCAGGACCACGCCCAGGACCAGCGGGATGATCAGCCGGTTGTCGTGCGTGGTGGCCTTGTCCATGTCGAGCAGCGCGGCCGTGCCGCCGCCCACCTGCGCGTCGGCGCCGGGCACCTCGTGCACCGCGTCCCGCACCCGCTCCACGGTCTGCTTCGCGGCCTCGCTGTCGGCCGGGGCGGTCATCGTGGCCTCGAAGAGCACCTTGCCGTCGTGGACGGGTTTCGTGCCCGGCGGCCGCGTCAGGGACGTCGGCACGACGCCCGGCGTCCCCGCGACCGCGAGCTTCGCCCGCCCGGCTCCCGCCACGTCGCTGACGACGACCAGCGGGTCCCCGCTCCCCGCCGGGAAGTACTTCTGCGACACCCGTTGGCCCGTGATCGAGTCGGGCGTGCCGGTGAAGGCGTCCGCGTTGGAGATGCCCTCGGCGCGCAACTGGATCAGGCCGAGCGAACAGACCGCCAGGGCCAGCGCCGTCACCGCCCAGACCAGCCGGGGGCGGCGGGCGATGCCCTTGCCGGTGCGGGCCCAGACACCGCGCTCGGTCGGGTCGGAGGAGCCGTGGTGCGGGATCGCCGGCCAGAAGATCCAGCGGCCGCAGATCACCAGCAGGGCGGGGAAGAGGGTCGTCATCGCCAGCAGCGCCACCGCCACGCCGATGGCGGCGACCGGGCCCAGACCGCGCGTGGAGTTCATCTCGGCGGCCAGCAGCATCAACATGCTCAGGACGACCGTGGCGCCGGACGCCAGCACGGCGGGGCCGGCGCGGTGCAGCGCCAGGGCCATCGCCTCGTGCCGGTCCTCGTGACGGCGCAGCTCCTCCCGGTAGCGGGCCACCAGCAGCAGGGCGTAGTCCGTGCCCGCGCCGAACACGAGCACGGTGAGGATGCCGGCGCTCTGACCGTTCACCGTCAAGCCCGCATGGGTCGCCAGGAAGTAGATCAGGGCCTGCGCGGTGAACAGGGCGGCGACCACGGCCAGCACCGGGACCACGAGCAGGGTGGGACTGCGGTAGGTGATCAGGAGCATGACGACGACCACGCCCATCGCCGCCAGCAGCAGGGTCGAGTCGATGCCCTCGAAGGCCTTGGAGAAGTCCGCGGACGTGCCGCCGGGGCCCGTGATGTGCACGGCGAGGCCGCTGTCGCCGGTGTCGACGACGTCCCGGATCGACGCGACGGCCGGGGCGATGCGCTGCCACCCCTGCTCGTCCATGGTGATCGGGACGTAGATCTCGGCGGCGCGGGGATCGACCGGGCGGTCGTAGACCGGGCCGCGGGTCTCGGCGCCGCGGATGCCGTGGGCGGTGAGCCCCCTGAGTCGGATCGCGTCCTCGGTGATGCGGGCCCGGTCCCCGGCCGTCAGCCCGCTGTCACGGGCGTAGACGACGACCGCGGGGATCTGTTCGGGCCGGAAGTCCTGCGAGAGCTCCAGGACCTGGGTGGACTCCGCCGACCCCGGAAGCCAGGAGGCCGCGTCGTTGTCCTGGGCGTCGGTGAGCTTCGAGGCGAAGGGCGCGGTCAGGAACAGCACCACCACCCACAACGCCAGCACCAGCCACTTGGCCCGCCGCCCGCAGACGAGATGCGCGACGCCGCGTCCTTCGGCCATGACTACCCCCCGGACCGCTCTGTCGCCGCCGCGGGCGCCCACGCCGTGCCAGGAGCGCGGGGGACCGCCCGGCCGGTCGTCGCCGGCGCGCCGGCGACGCACCACGTTCGCCCCGCCGGACCGGTGCCCGCAACCCCCGCGGGGCATGGCAGGCTTGGGTCATGGCCGTGCAGATCAACCCCAGCATCCTGTCCGCCGACTTCGCCCGCCTCGCGGACGAGGCGAAGGCGGTCGAAGGAGCCGACTGGCTCCACGTCGACGTCATGGACAACCATTTCGTCCCGAACCTCACGCTCGGTGTGCCGGTCGTAGAGTCACTGGCCCGTGCGACGGACACTCCGCTGGACTGCCATCTGATGATCGAGGCCCCCGACCGCTGGGCCCCGCAGTACGTCGAGGCGGGTGCCTCGTCCGTCACCTTCCACGTCGAGGCCGCCGCCGCGCCCGTGCGGCTCGCCCGCGAGATCCGGGCGAAGGGCGCGCGCGCCTCGATGGCGCTCAGGCCCGCGACGCCGATCGAGCCCTACGAGGACCTGCTGCCCGAACTGGACATGCTGCTGATCATGACGGTCGAGCCGGGCTTCGGCGGTCAGGCCTTCCTCGACATCATGCTCCCCAAGATCCGCCGCACCCGCGAGTTGATCAGCAAGCACGGGCTCGACCTGTGGCTCCAGATCGACGGCGGGGTCTCGGCCGCCACGATCGAGCGGTGCGCCGAGGCGGGCGCGGACGTGTTCGTGGCGGGGTCGGCGGTGTACGGCGCCGACGACCCGGCCGAGGCGGTCCGTGGCCTGCGCGCTCAGGCGGAGGCGGCGACCGCCGGCGCCACCTGGGGTTGTGACCACTGAACCGACCACTTACCGACAGGAATATGAACGGCTCCCATCAGAGCTGATCAACTGCGCCGGATCTGCGAGGATGAGCGGCGTATCCAGAGTGTGAACAGCAGTGAGGAGAACGCCGTGTCGGGTATGTCGGCGGGCCGGTCAGCCATGCGGATGGGACCCGCTGAGCTGGTGCAGGCGGCGGCCATGGCCCGCCGCTTCTACCTCGAGGGCAAGTCCAAGATCCAGATCGCGGAGGAGTTCGGCGTCAGCCGCTTCAAGGTGGCCCGGGTCCTGGAGACCGCCCTCGAACGGGATCTCGTGCGGATCGAGATCCGCGTGCCGGCCGAACTGGACGCCGAGCGCTCCGACGCGCTCCGCGCCAGGTACGGCCTCAGGCACGCCGTCGTGGTCGAGTCCCCGGCCGAGGCAGAGGAGACCACGGACCCCGAGAACCTGGGGGAAGTGGCCGCCGACCTGCTCGGCGAACTGGTCGACGAGGGGGATGTGCTGGGACTGGCCTGGGGCCGGTCCACGATTCACATGGCGGCGGCGCTGGACCGGCTGCCGCCGTGCACGGTCGTGCAGCTCACGGGCGTGTACGACGCCGGGACCGCCGAGCGCGGCTCCGTCGAGGCGGTGCGCCGGGCCGCCCAGGTCTCCGGCGGCGACGCGCACCCCATCTACGCGCCGATGCTGCTGCCGGACGCGGCCACCGCGATAGCGCTGCGTCACCAGACCGGGATCGCCCGGGCCTTCGACTACTTCGACAAGGTCACGGTCGCCTGCGTCTCCATCGGCTCCTGGGAGCCGGGCATCTCGACGGTGTACGACATGCTCAGCGACGAGGAGCGGGGCCACTACGCCTCGCTCGGCGTCGCCGCCGAGATGTCCGCCCACCTCTTCGACGCCGACGGCCGCAGGGTCGGCCGTGACCTGGGCGAGCGGTGCATCACGGTCAAGGCCGACCAGCTGCGCCGGATCCCGGAGGTCGTCGCGATCGCCGGCGGCCAGCGCAAGGCGGCCGCGATCGACGCGGTGCTGCGGTCCGGGCTCGTCACCAGCCTGGTGACGGACACGTCCGCGGCCGACTACCTGATGACGGCCGGACCGACGCCCAAGCCCGCCCTCAACCGCTCGGACCCCGACGGGATCTGACGGCGGCGGGCGGGATCCCACCGGAACCGGCGGGATCCCACCGGATTCCGGGGCTCCCGGGGATGATCAGAAGGAGAGGGGGGCGGGTCTTCGGACCGCCCCCCTCCGCCGTGAACGACTCGCTCAGGACGGTGCCTGGATGACGGAGCACATGCTCGAACTGGACCTCGACGGCGTCACCGACAAGGCGGTCCTGATGGACCGCTGCGCCCGCCATCTCGAACTGCCCGACGGGTTCGGCCGCAACTGGGACGCCCTCGCCGACAGCCTCGCCGGCCTGCCCGACGGCCCCGAGTCCGGACCGGTGCTCGTCGTCGTGCGCAACTGGCGGCAGTACGCGAAGTCCCGGCCGGAGGAGTGGGAGATCGCCCAGGAGGTGTTCGCCGGCGCGGTGGACCGCACGCCCGCGCTGTCGGTCGTGCTCGCGCTCGGAGGATCCTCCTAATGCCCGCCTGAGCTGCTTGGACGTTCCGTCCGGGCATCGCATCCCGGCCTTCGTGGGAGAATGAAGTACGTGCTTCTCCCCCTGGCTGACCTGTCCGGGGGTCACCTCTGATCGACTGGGATGTGCAGCACGTGCGTTTCCTCAACGACATCCAGCCCGCCTACGACCTCACCTACGACGACGTCTTCATGGTGCCGAGCCGCAGCGCGGTCGGGTCGCGTCAGGCCGTGGACCTCAGCGCCCCGGACGGCACGGGCACCACGATCCCGCTGGTCGTCGCCAACATGACCGCCGTCGCCGGTCGCCGCATGGCCGAGACCATGGCACGCCGCGGCGGACTCGTGGTGATCCCGCAGGACATCCCGATCGACGTCGTCACCGACGTCGTCACCTGGGTCAAGAGCCGCCATCTGGTGCTGGACACGCCGATCGTGCTCGCCCCCCACCAGACCGTGGCCGACGCCCTGGCCCTGCTGCCCAAGCGCGCGCACAACGCCGGCGTCGTCGTCGACGACGACTTCCGCCCGGTCGGCGTCGTCACCGACGCGGACCTCAGCGGCGTCGACCGCTTCACGCAGCTGGAAGTCGTCATGTCCCGCGACCTGCTGCTGCTCGACGCCGGGATCGACCCGCGCGAGGCCTTCAACACCCTCGACGCGGCCAACCGGCGCTACGCCCCCGCCGTCGACGCCGAGGGGCGGCTCGCCGGCATCCTCACCCGCAAGGGCGCCCTGCGCGCCACGCTGTACACCCCGGCCGTCGACGCGCAGGGCAAGCTGCGCATCGCCGCGGCCGTCGGCATCAACGGCGACGTCGCGGGCAAGGCCAAGCAGTTGCTCGACGCGGGCGTGGACACGCTCGTGATCGACACCGCGCACGGCCACCAGGAGTCGATGATCAGCGCGATCCGCACGGTGCGCGCCCTCGACCCCCGGGTGCCGATCGTGGCCGGCAACATCGTCTCCGCCGAGGGCGTCAGGGACCTGATCGAGGCCGGCGCCGACATCGTCAAGGTCGGCGTGGGTCCCGGCGCCATGTGCACCACCCGCATGATGACCGGCGTGGGCCGGCCGCAGTTCTCGGCCGTCCTGGAGTGCGCGGCCGAGGCCCGCAAGCACGGCAAGCACGTGTGGGCCGACGGCGGCGTCCGCCACCCCCGTGACGTCGCGATGGCGCTCGCCGCCGGCGCGTCCAACGTGATGGTCGGCTCCTGGTTCTCGGGCACCTTCGAGTCCCCGGGCGACCTCCAGCACGACGCGAACGGCCGCCCGTACAAGGAGTCGTTCGGCATGGCGTCCGCGCGGGCCGTGCGCAACCGGACCTCCGAGGAGTCCGCCTACGACCGTGCCCGCAAGGCGCTGTTCGAGGAAGGCATCTCCACCTCCCGCATGTTCCTCGACCCGGCCCGCCCCGGCGTCGAGGACCTGGTCGACTCGATCATCGCGGGCGTGCGGTCCTCCTGCACGTACGCGGGCGCGGCCTCCCTGGAGGAGTTCGCCGAGAAGGCCGTCGTGGGCGTCCAGAGCGCGGCCGGCTACGCCGAGGGCAAGCCGCTGCACGCCAGCTGGAGCTAGGGCCTTTCGTTCGGATCAGGTCGGCCGAAAGGGACTGCGCTTCTAGGCCGGGTCGAGCGGGGCCAGATGTGCGTGCCGGACCCCGCGACGCCGACATGATCCGAACGACAGGCCCTGGGCCTCCCACGGCCCGCCCGCGCTCCGGGGACCCGCCTTCGCCTGCCACGGCGGCCGGTCCCCCGGGGGGGGCGCCCGCCCGGCCCCGCACGAGCGCGCCGGGACCCGCCTCCCCCCGGTCGGGAACCCCTCCTGACCAGGGGCTCGTGCAACACCCGTCACCGGCCGCGCAACGAACACCCGTCGCGCCGTGATGAACGCAAGGATCATGCGGCCATGCGCAAGGTTGCTGCATTACAGCGGCAACGTCCGGGCTCGTAGGGTTCTGCGCTGTACACAGCGTGGCGGGGACCCCGCTCGGCGGGTCCCTGAACGCACAGGTGCGCCGCCGGTCCCCGTCGCGCCGACAGGCAGCGACGAAGGAGTCAGCGCGTGCTCGACCAAGGCGCACCCCCGCAACCGAGCAGTCGGACCGCCCCCGCGTCCCCGGGGCCGTTCGCGCGCCTCATGCGGCGCAAGCCCGTGGAACGCCTGGTCGCCGAGGGCGGCCAGGGCGAGGGCGGGTCCCTGCGCCGCTCGCTCGGGCTCTGGCAGCTCACCATGATCAGCATCGGCGCCACGCTCGGCACCGGCATCTTCGTCGTGCTCGGCGAGGCCGTCCCCAAGGCCGGACCCGCCGTCACGCTCTCCTTCGTGATCGCCGGTCTGACGGCGCTCTTCTCGGCCCTCTCCTACGCCGAACTGGCCGGCACCATCCCGGTCGCCGGGTCCTCGTACTCGTACGCGTACGCGACGATGGGCGAACTGATCGCCTGGATCTGCGGCTGGTGTCTGGTCCTGGAGTACGGCGTCTCGGTCGCCGCCGTCGCCGTCGGCTGGGGCGAGTACCTCAACGAACTGCTCGACGGGACCGTCGGGGTCACCATCCCCGACGCGCTGTCGGCGCCGCCCGGGGACGGCGGCATCTTCAACCTGCCGGCCCTCGTCGTCGTCATGCTGGCGATGGCCTTCCTGCTGGGCGGAGCCCGCGAGTCGGCGCGCGCCAACACGATCATGGTCGCCGTGAAGATCGCCGCGCTGGTGCTGTTCTGCGCCATCGGCGTCCAGGGCCTGCGCTCCGGCAACTACGAGAACTTCATGCCGATGGGCATGGCGGGCGTCAGCGCGGCCGGGGCGACCCTGTTCTTCTCGTACATCGGCTTCGACGCCGCCTCCACCGCCGGCGAGGAGGCCAAGAACGCGCAGCGCGACCTGCCGCGCGCCATCATGCTGTCGCTGGTCATCGTCACCGCGCTGTACGTGCTCGTCGCGGCCGTGGCCGTCGGCGCCAAGCCGTGGCAGCGGTTCGGGGACTCCGAGGCCGCCCTCGCCCAGATCATGCGCGAGGTGACCGGACAGTCCTTCTGGGGCACCCTCCTCGCCTTCTGCGCCGTCATCGCCATCGCGAGCGTCGTCCTGACCGTCCTGTACGGCCAGACCCGCATCCTGTTCGCGATGTCCCGGGACGGCCTCGTGCCCAAGGTGTTCTCCCGGGTCCACCCGAAGACCGGCACGCCGCGCGCCAACACGGTGATCGTGTCGCTCTTCTGCGGCGTCCTGGCCGCGGCGATCCCGCTGGGCCAGTTGGCGGACGCCACCAGCATCGGCACGCTCTTCGCGTTCGGCCTGGTCAACATCGCGGTCGTGGTGCTGCGCCGGACCCGGCCGGACATGCCCCGCACCTTCCGCGTGCCGCTGTCGCCGGTCCTGCCGGCCGTGGGCCTCGGCCTGTGCGTGTGGATGATGGGCAGCCTGTCGGCCGTCACCTGGGCGGTCTTCGGAGTCTGGATGGCGGTCGGGCTCGTGTTCTACTTCCTCTACGGCCACCGCCGCTCCCGACTCGCGTCACCCGCACCATCTGAGAAGTGATCGACCCACTGTGCTGAACGATCTCGACGAACGCATCGTGCACGCCCTCGCCGAGGACGCCCGCCGCTCCTACGCGGACATCGGGCTCCTGGTCGGCCTGTCCGCGCCCGCCGTCAAACGGCGCGTGGACCGGCTGCGGGCCACCGGAGCCATCACCGGCTTCACCGTACGGGTCGACCCGGCGGCCCTCGGCTGGGAGACCGAGGGGTTCGTCGAGATCTACTGCCGGCGCAACACCTCCCCGGAGACCATCCAGCGGGGCCTGGAGCGCTACCAGGAGGTCGTGGCGGCGTCCACCGTCACGGGCGAGGCGGACGCCGTCGCCCAGGTCTTCGCCGCCGACATGCGCCACTTCGAGCGCGTCCTGGAACGGATCGCGGGGGAGCCCTTCGTGGAGCGCACGAAGTCGGTGCTGGTGCTCTCCCCGCTCCTGCGCCGTTTCTCCTCGGGCTCACCGACCTGATCGGCGGGTCTCGGCCCGCCGCCGGACCTTCGCCAGCATCCGCCGCACGACGACGCCGTGCCCGCCGCTGCCGATGACCAGCCGCCGGTACAGGCCGCCGGCCCGGCCCGGGAAGACGGCCCGGGTCTCGGCGCTCAGCCGCGTGCCGCCGGGCCCGGCCTCGCCGAGCCGGAAGACCAGCGCGTACGACGAGAACCGGTGGCCCCCCACGAGGACCAGCCGGCGGCCCGCGACCGCCTCGGTCACCCGGAACCCGGCGAGCGTGGAGCCTGCCGTGAGCGGCCCGGCCCCGGACGCCGAACGCTCGGCCGCCCCGACGAGACGGGCGTAACGGGCCCAGCGGGCCTCGGCGAACGAGCGCTCCAGCACCGCGCCGAGCGCGCGCCAGACCTCGGCGGCCTCCGCCGCGACCACCGTCGCGTGCTCGTCGACCCGGGGCAGTGCGACGATCTCCATCAGGACCTCCGTGACGTCGGACCCGTCCCCCACCGGCGACTGTCCCACAGCGCGCACCCGGCCGCCGCGGCGGGGGAGACGCCGGAAAACAGCGTGCGCCGGGAAGCGGGACGCGGCTAGCATCGGTGCCATGACCTGGCGACATTGATCCACGACCGGCTCCGGTGTCCGTCGACTGACCGCCGCGCTCTACGCGTACGCGTTCCTCGACGAGTTCGTGCTGCTCTACCCGGTGTACGTCCTGCTGTTCGCGGACAGCGGGCTGTCCGTCGGGCAGATCTCCTCCCTCTTCGTCCTGTGGTCGTTGACCGGCGTCCTGCTGGAGGTCCCCTCCGGGGCCTGGGCCGACGCCGCCTCCCGGCGGACGCTGCTGTGGCTGGGCCCGCTGCTCGGCGCGGCCGGCTTCGCGCTGTGGGTGCTCGTCCCCTCGTACTGGGCCTTCGCGGCCGGCTTCGTCCTGTGGGGCGCGCGCGGCGCGCTGAGCTCGGGCGCGCTGGAGGCGCTGGTCTACGAGGAGCTGGAACGGGCCGGCGCCGCGGACCGCTACGCGCGGGTGACGGGCCGCGCCCACGCGCTGGGCCAGGCCGCCGTGATGGCGGCGACCGCCCTGGCCGGGCCCGTCCTCTCGGCCGGCGGCTACCGGGCCGTCGGCGCGGCGAGCGTGCTGGCGAGCCTGCTGTGCGCCGCGGCCGCCACCGCCTTCCCCGAGCACCGCGCCCCGGCCGCACCGTCCGAGGACGGCTGGACCGCCACCCTGCGCGCCGGGTTCGCCGACCTCCGAGGGGACCGGCGGGTCCTCGGCGCCCTGCTGCTCGTGCCGGCCGTCACGGCCGTGTGGGGCGCGCTCGACGAGTACACCCCGCTGCTGGTAGGGGAGAGCGGCGTCCCCGACGCCGAGGTCCCCCGCCTCCTCGTGCTGATCTGGGCCGGCGTCACGGCCGGCAGCCTGCTGTCCGGCCCGGCGGAACGCCTCGGCCGCGCCGGGCTCGCCGCGCTGCTCGCGGGCGCCGCGCTCGCCCTGGCGGCCGGCGCGCTCACGGGCGGGCTCGGGGGCGTCGTCCTCGTCGCCCTCGCCTTCGGCGGCTTCCAGCTCGCGACCGTGCTGGCGGACGTCCGGCTCCAGCGCCGCATCGAGGGCGCCGGCCGGGCCACCCTGACCTCGGTCGCGGGCCTGGGCACGGAACTGCTGACCATCGCCGTGTACGGCGCGTACGGGTTCCTCGGGTCGGCCTACGGCCACGGCGCCGCGTTCGCCCTGTTCGCGGCGCCGTACCTGGCGACGGCCCTGACCCTGGCCCTGGCGGCGGCCCGGGGGAGCAGGCGGTGAGCGGGCGCGCAACGAATCGCCGCCACGGCCCCCGCGCACGCAACGTTGTGCTCCCCGATGCGCAACGGCTCCTTCTTGTCCGGCCGGCGCGGCCGACCGTACGGTCTATCTGGCCCCCGCGACCGTCTCGCGGCGGCCTCGCCGGCGGCCCCCGCAACGGCCCGCCCGCCACCCCCCTCGTACCCGGTGAGGATCACGCATGCGCACCGCCCTGCTCCAGAGCTCCGGCCGCCCCGGATCCGTCGTCGAGAACCTCAAGGCGCTCGACGAGGCCGCGGAGCGGGCCGCCGCCGCGGGCGCCGGGCTGCTGATCGCCCCGGAGCTGTTCCTCACCGGCTACGCGATCGGCGACGACATCGCCCGCCTCGCCGAGCCCGCCGACGGCGACTCCGCGGACGCCGTCGCCGAGCTCGCCACCCGCCACGGCCTCGCGATCGCCTACGGCTACCCCGAGCGGGACGGCGAGACGGTCTTCAACTCCGCGCAGCTGATCGGCGCCGAGGGCGTCCGGCTCGCGAACTACCGCAAGACCCACCTCTTCGGCTGCTTCGAGCGCGACCAGTTCCGCCCGGGCGGGCAGCCGGTGGTCCAGGCCGAGCTGAACGGCCTCACCGTCGGCCTGATGATCTGCTACGACGTCGAGTTCCCGGAGAACGTGCGCGCCCACGCCCTGGCCGGCACCGACCTGCTCGTCGTGCCGACCGCGCAGATGCACCCCTTCCAGTTCGTCGCCGAGTCGATGATCCCGGTGCGCGCCTTCGAGAACCAGATGTACGTGGCCTACGTCAACCGGGCCGGCCGGGAAGGGGAGTTCGAGTTCGTCGGGCTGTCCGCGCTGGCCGGGCCCGACGGGGTCGTGCGGGCCCGGGCCGGACGTGAGCAGGAGCTGGTGTTCGCCGACGTCGACCCCGTCGCGCTCGCCGCGTCCCGGGCGGCCAACCCCTACCTGCACGACCGCCGCCCCGGCCTCTACGGGTCCCTGGTCTGACACCCCGTCGCGCCCCGAGTCCGTCCGTCTTCGCCGCAAGGAGTCCGCACCCCATGACGTCCACCGTGCCCAACGCCGTCGAGCACGCAGACGAGCAGCAGCCGCCGATCACCATGTTCGGCCCGGACTTCCCGTACGCGTACGACGACTTCCTCGCCCATCCGGCGGGGCTCGGCCAGATCCCCGCGACCGAGCACGGCGCCGAGGTCGCCGTCATCGGCGGCGGGCTGTCGGGCATCGTGGCCGCCTACGAGCTGATGAAGATGGGCCTCAAGCCGGTCGTCTACGAGGCCGACAAGATCGGCGGACGGCTGCGCACCGTCGGCTTCGAGGGCTGCGACCCCTCCCTGACCGCCGAGATGGGCGCGATGCGCTTCCCGCCGTCCTCCACGGCGTTGCAGCACTACATCGACCTGGTCGACCTGCGGACCGAGCCGTTCCCCAACCCCCTGGCCGAGGCGACGCCCTCCACGGTCGTCGACCTCAAGGGCGAGTCCCACTACGCCGAGACGATCGACGACCTGCCGCAGGTCTACCGCGACGTCGCCGCCGCGTGGAACCGGTGCCTGGAGGAGGGCGCGGACTTCTCCGACATGAACCAGGCCATGCGCGAGCGCGACGTGCCGCGCATCCGCGAGATCTGGGCGAAGCTCGTCGAGAAGCTCGACAACCAGACCTTCTACGGCTTCCTCTGCGACTCCGAGGCGTTCCGGTCCTTCCGCCACCGTGAGATCTTCGGGCAGGTCGGCTTCGGCACCGGCGGCTGGGACACCGACTTCCCCAACTCGATCCTGGAGATCCTGCGGGTCGTCTACACCGAGGCGGACGACCACCACCGCGGGATCGTCGGCGGCAGCCAGCAGCTTCCGCTGCGGCTGTGGGAGCGCGAGCCGCAGAAGATCGTCCACTGGCCCCTCGGCACGTCGCTGGCCGGCCTGCACGAGCGCCGCGAGCCCCGCCCGGCCGTGACCCGGCTGCACCGCACCGCCGGCAACCGGATCACGGTGACGGACGCGGCCGGCGACATCCGCACCTACCGGGCGGCGATCTTCACCGCCCAGTCCTGGATGCTGCTGTCGAAGATCGCCTGTGACGACTCGCTCTTCCCGATCGACCACTGGACCGCCATCGAGCGCACCCACTACATGGAGTCCAGCAAGCTCTTCGTGCCCGTGGACCGGCCGTTCTGGCTGGACAAGGACGAGGAGACCGGGCGCGACGTCATGTCGATGACGCTCACCGACCGCATGACGCGCGGCACGTACCTGCTCGACGACGGCCCCGACCGGCCCGCCGTCATCTGCCTGTCCTACACCTGGTGCGACGACAGCCTGAAGTGGCTGCCGCTGTCGGCGAACGAGCGGATGGAGGTCATGCTGAAGTCGCTCGGCGAGATCTATCCGAACGTCGACATCCGGAAGCACGTCATCGGCAACCCGGTGACGGTCTCCTGGGAGAACGAGCCCTACTTCATGGGCGCGTTCAAGGCCAACCTGCCGGGCCACTACCGCTACCAGCGCCGCCTGTTCACGCACTTCATGCAGGACCGGCTGCCCGAGGACAAGCGGGGCATCTTCCTGGCGGGCGACGACATCTCCTGGACGGCCGGCTGGGCCGAGGGCGCCGTCCAGACCGCGCTGAACGCGGTCTGGGGCGTGATGCACCACTTCGGCGGCACGACCGACGCGACCAACCCCGGTCCGGGCGACGTGTACGACGAGATCGCGCCGGTGGAGCTGCCGGAGGACTGAGGCCCGTCCCGCGGCTCTCACAGCGGGGTGAGCATCATCCGCCCCGCGAAGCCGACGGCCGTGTCGAGCCGCTCGGTGAACTCCTGGGCCACGTCCGGGAGTCGGCGCAGCGCCCACAGCGCCCGGGCCGCCGTCCAGGTGGCGTCCCGGGCCCGCTCCAGGCTCCAGGCGCCGAGCAGGTGGGTGAGGGGGTCGGCGATCTGCAACAGGTCGGGGCCCGGCATCAGCTCCTCGCGGACGCGCTCCTCCAGCGAGACGAGGAGATCGCCCACCCGGTCGAACTCGTCCTCCAGCTCGGCCGGTTCGCAGCCCAGGCTGCGACAGGCGTCCACCACCGCGAGCGCGAGGTCGTGCCCGATGTGCGCGTTGACGCCCGCGAGGGCGAACTGCAACGGCCTGACGCCGGGATGCCGGCGGAACTGGAGCAGCGGGCGCCAGCAGGCCGGCGCGCGCGGGTCGGCGGTCGCCGGGTCGACCGCGTCCAGGTAGCGCTGGGCGAACCGCACGTCCAGGGTGGTCGCGGCCCGCGGATCCGGGAACCGGCCCTTGTCGATGCGCCGGTCCACCTCCTCGGTCACCGCCAGGTAGACGCGGTTGAAGACCGCGACCCCGTCCTGCGCGGGCAGCGTCGCGTCCAGGGCGCGCATCCGGGCGAGCACGTCGTCGACGCCCGCGGCGAGCGGCACGGCCCGGACGGCGCCCGGCCCGACGGGTGGGGAGAACTGTTCCAAGTGCGGCATGGGGGCAGGGTCGCAGTCCCGGACGGGTGCGGGGGGCGCCCGGCCCGACGCTTCGCCGAAACGGGCGAACGGGCCCGACGCGCCGGGCGGGTTCGGGCCGTCGTGCCGTCACGAACCGGCGTCGTCGTACCGGCTGGCGCCCTCGTCGAGCAGGGGGCCCTGCGTCCTGAGGTGGGCGGGGGCGAAGGCGCGCAGCGCGTGGTAGCCGGTGATGACGACGACGGTGCCGAGCGCGATGCCGCTCAGCGAGAACGTGTCGGTGAACGTCATCGTGACGTTGCCGACGCCGATGATGACGCCCGCCGCGGCCGGCACCAGGTTCAGCGGGTTGCGCAGGTCGACGCCGGCGTTGATCCAGATCTGCGCGCCGAGCAGGCCGATCATGCCGTACAGGATGACGGTGATGCCGCCGAGGACGCCGCCCGGGATCGCCGCGACGATCGCGCCGAACTTCGGGCACAGGCCGAACAGCAGGGCGAAGCCCGCGGCGGCCCAGTAGGCGGCCGTCGAGTAGACGCGGGTCGCGGCCATCACGCCGATGTTCTCGGAGTAGGTGGTGTTGGGCGGACCGCCGAGGGCGGTGGACAGCATCGAGCCGACGCCGTCGGCGGAGATGGCCGTGCCGAGCCGGTCGTCGAGGTCGTCGCCGGTCATCTCGCCGACCGCCTTGACGTGCCCGGCGTTCTCCGCGACCAGCGCGATGACGACCGGCAGTGCCACGAGCACCGCCGACCAGTCGAAGGACGGGCCGTGGAAGGAGGGCAGCCCGATCCAGTCGGCGTGGGCGACCCCGGACAGGTCCAGCCGCCAGTGGTCGGTCACCTTGCCGCTCGCGTCGGCGGAGTGGATCCGCCCGAAGATCCGGTCGAACGCCCAGGAGACGGCGTACCCGAAGACCAGGCCGAGGAAGATCGCGACGCGGGACCAGAACCCGCGCAGGCAGACCACGGCCGCGGCGGTGAACGCCATCACCAGCAACGCCGTCCACTGGTCCTGCGGCCAGTAGGTCGTGGCGGTGACCGGCGCGAGGTTGAAGCCGATCAGCATCACCACGGCGCCGGTGACGACCGGGGGCATCGCGGCGTGGATGATGCGCGCCCCGAACCGCTGCACGGCCAGCCCCACGGCGAACAGCGCGACCCCGACGACGAACACGGCTCCGGTGACCGTGGCGCTGCTCCCGCCCTGCGCGCGGATGACCGCCGCCACGCCCACGAAGGACAGGGAGCACCCGAGATAGCTGGGCACCCGGCCGCGGGTCGCGAGCAGGAAGACGACGGTCGCGACGCCGGACATCATGATCGCGAGGTTGGGGTCCAGACCCATGAGGACCGGCGCCACGAAACTCGCCCCGAACATCGCCACCACGTGCTGGGCGCCGAGGCCCACCGTGCGCGGCCAGGACAGCCGCTCGTCGGGGCGGACCACCGCGCCGGGCGCGGGAGTGCGTCCGTCGCCGTGCAGTTTCCAGCGGACGCCGAGATCCATGGTGCGGGTCGCTTTCGTGAGGGTGCGGCTGTCCGGGTCATTCTCACGTGCGAACGGAGGGTGAGCGACCGCTTAGGCGCGGCTTAGGATGGTGGTCGTTGTTCCATACACGCACAGGAGCGCCCGCCGTGACCGCCGAAGCCCCGCCCGCCCCCGCTGTGTCGTACGGCCGGCTCGTCCCCGTCACCGTCCACTTCGACGACCTGGACGCGCTCGGACTGCTGCACAACGCCCGCTACCCGCTGATGGTCGAACGCGCCTGGACCGAGCTGTGGCAGGAGCACGGCGTGCGGTTCGAGGGCGACTGGGCCACCGCCGGCGACGCCTGCAACGCCGTGAAGGAACTGCGCGTCAGCTACGAGGCCCCGGTCACCAGGCCGGGCGCGTACGCCGTGCACCTGTGGCTGGAGCGGCTCGGCACCACCGGGCTGACCTACGGCTTCCGGTTCTGCTCGACGGACGGGACGCTGACCTACGCGCGCGGCGAACGGGTCCTCGTGCGGCTGGACGCCGCGACCATGCGCCCCGCGCCCTGGAGCGAGACCCTCAGGAGCGGGGGTCGGGCACTGCTGCGGCCCGCGGACTGACCTTCGCGCCGGTGCGCTCGCCGCCGCGCAGCACGCCGGCGAAGGTCACCAGCCCGAAGGCGAGCACCGTCACGACGACGAAGGACACCGTCAGGCTGGTCGCCTGCGCCACCCCGCCGATCAGGCTGGGGGCGACGAGTCCTGAGGTGTACGTGATGGTCGCGACGCCCGCGATGGCCTGACTGGGGTTGGGGCCGCTGTGGCCGGCCGCGGCGAAGCACAGCGGCACGACGACCGCGATGCCGAGCCCCATCAGCCCGAACCCGCCGATCGCCACCGCCGGATGGCCCGCGACGACGATCAGCAGCCCGCCCAGCACGGCCAGGCCGCCCCCGGCGCGCACCGTGCGCACCGCCCCGAACCGGTTCACCACCGCGTCCCCCCCGATCCGGGCCACCGCCATGGTGAACATGAAGCCGGTCGTGCAGGCCGCCGCGACCCCCGCCGAGGAGGCGAGCCGGTCGCGCAGGTACACCGCCGACCAGTCCAGGCTCGCGCCCTCCGCGAAGACCGCGCAGAACCCGACGGCGCCGATCAGCAGGGCCGAGCGGGGCGGCAGCGCGAACCGCGGGGGCGGCTCCTCGTCCTCCGCCGGCCTGATGTCCAGCACCCAGCGGCAGGCCACGAGCCCGCCGGCGGTGAGGACGGCCGCCGCCAGGGCGTGGTGCAGGCGCGCGTCCGAGCCGAGGTGCGCGGCGAGCGTCCCGCCGGCCGAGCCGACCAGGGCGCCCGCGCTCCACATGCCGTGCAGGCCCGACATGATCGACCTGCCGAGCCGGCGTTCCACCTCGACGCCGAGGGCGTTCATCGCGACGTCCGCCATGCCCGCGGCGGCGCCGTACGTGAACATCGCCAGACACAGGAGCGGCAGGTTCGGCGCGAGAGCGGGCAGGAGCAGCGACAGCGTCCACAGCGCGAGCAGCGCGCGCAGGGCCGTCCGGCTGCCGAGGCGATGGGTGATCGAGCCGGCCAGCGGCATCGCACAGGCCGCGCCGAACGCGGTGAAGGCCAGGGCGAACCCGAGCTGCCCGGTGGAGACGTCGGCGTGGTCCTGGATCCACGGCACCCGGGTGGCGAACGAACCGGTGACCGCGCCGTGCACGGCGAACACGGCCGCGACGGCGTACCGCGCCCGCCGTACCTGCGTGGGGGTGTGGACCGCGTCGGCCGCTCCGCTCATGCCTCGCCCTTTCCGGGTTCGCGCCGCCTCGTCGCGATGCCGACGTAAACTATCAGGAACCCTGCCTGATAAATAGAGGGGCCGGTCGCGACCCGTCGACCGAGTCCCCCTGCGCCGTGGGAGGATTCCCGCCATGCCCGCATCCCCGAGCACCGCCCGGGTCATCAACGACCGGCTGGCCCTGCGGCTGCTGCAACGCGAAGGCCCGTTGACGGCGGGGCGGTTGAAGGAGCTCACCGGTCTGTCCCGGCCCACCGTCGCCGACCTCGTCGAACGCCTCACGGCCTCCGGGCTGGTCGAGGTCGCGGGGGAGAGCGGGGAGCAGCGCCGCGGACCGAACGCGAAGCTCTACGGCATCGTCGCGGGCCGCGCCCACCTGGCCGCCCTGGACGTGCGCACCGAGGGGGTCACGGTGCTCGTCTCCGATCTCGTCGGCCGGGTGCTCGCCGAAGCGTCCGTGCCCATCGGCGGCGACACCGGCACCGGCACCGCCGTCGAGCGGGCGGTCGCCCTGGTCGAGCGGGCGGTGAAGGGCGCGGAGGCGGACCCGTTGCACACCCTGGTCGTGGGCGCGCCCGGCCTGGTCGACCCGGTGAGCGGCGAACTGCGCGACTCCGGCGGGCTGCCCGAATGGCACCGCCGACTGGTGGCCGCCCTTCAGGAGCGGTTCCCGGACGCCCGCGTGCACGTCGAGAACGAGACCAACCTGGCCGCGCTGGCGGAACAGCGCGAGGGCGGCGCCGGCGACCGCGACACCTTCGTCCTGCTGTGGCTCGGCCACGGCATCGGCGCGGCCGTCGTGCTCGACGGCGACCTGCGCCGGGGCGCTTCCGGCGGCACCGGTGAGATCGGCTTCCTGCCGGTCCCGGGCACCGACGGCCTGCCCTCGGCCACGGGATGCGAGGGCGGCTTCCACTCCCTGGCCGGCTCGGCGGCGATCACCGCCCTGGCCGGGGAGCACGGTCTGACGGCCCCGGCCCGGCGACGGACGGACGAGCCGGTGGCGGCCGAACTGGTGCGCCGGGCGGTCGACGCGGTCCGGTCCGCCCCGGCCGGCCGTCGTGCGCCCGCCGATGCCGCCGGGCCTGCCGAGCGGGTCCCGGACCCGGCCGCCGATCGGTTCCTGGACGCCCTCGCCGACCGCCTGACCCTCGGAGCCGCCTCCGTCGTCGCCGTCCTCGACCCCGGCTGCGTGGTCCTGGGCGGCGAGGTCGGCCGGGCGGGCGGTGACGAGCTGGCGCTGCGGGTGGCGGGGCGGCTGCGCCGGATGGCGCCCCTGCCCACGCGGGTGCGGCCCAGCGCCCTGGGCGGGGGCGCGGTCCTGCGCGGGGCGCTGCTCACGGCCCGCGAGTGCGCGCAGGACGAGCTGTTCGGCAGCGGTGAGCGGGAGGTCTGAGCGCGGACGCGCGTTCCTGGACCGACCGCCGGGCTCGGGAGCCGTGCCGCACGCGCGGGAGGAAGAGGGGACCCGGCGGCGGGCAAGGGCCGTCGTCACCGCCACCGGGCCGTAGAGCTCGACCCTAGAAAGGACTAGACCACTGCGTCAATAGGTATGGACCAATGGGTGGAGTCCGAGGGCAGCGGTGACGGAGGCGCGCTGGGGTCGCGACGCTCTGTGACCCACCCCACATGCGTCACCCGTATGGACCTGCGTCCGGCGTGGCACACTGGCCCTGTACCAGAAGCAGCGCACTCCGGGGTCGGTGAAAGTCCGAACCGGCGGTTACAGTCCGCGACCCGGCCGCTTCCAGCGGCCGGTTGACCAGGTGAAATTCCTGGACCGACGGTTAAAGTCCGGATGGGAGGCAGTGCGCGGCGGGCGGGCATTCGTGCGCGTCGCCGTATACGTACTCGTCCGTGGACGAGTCTGTCCGGCGTCGCCCCGGTGCTCTCGCCCGTACCTGCTGTCGTCATCGACAGGCCCCGGAGTCCGTGCCCGAAGAGGCAGGAGGACCCGGGAAGTGTTCACCGGAATCGTCGAAGAGCTGGGTGAGGTCACCGCCGTCGAGAATCTCGGCGACGCCTCCCGCTTCCGGCTGCGCGGCCCCGTCGTGACCGACGGCGCGAAGCACGGCGACTCCATCGCCGTGAACGGGGTCTGTCTCACCGTCGTCGAGCACGAGGGCGACGAGTTCACCGCCGACGTCATGGCGGAGACCCTGAACCGTTCCAGCCTCGGCGCCCTCGGCGTCGGTTCCCGGGTCAACCTCGAACGTCCCACCGCCGTCGGCGCACGCCTCGGCGGGCACATCGTGCAGGGCCACGTCGACGGCACCGGCGCGGTGCTGGAGCGCAGGCCCTCCGAGAACTGGGAGATCGTCAAGATCTCCCTGCCCGACGGACTCGCCCGGTACGTCGTGGAGAAGGGCTCCATCACGGTCGACGGCATCAGCCTGACCGTCGTCGACGCCGGCGCCGACCACTTCACGGTCAGCCTCATCCCCACCACCCTCGCCCTGACCACGCTCGGCCTCAAGCAGCCCGGCGACCCGGTCAACCTCGAGGTGGACATCGTCGCCAAGTACGTGGAGCGCCTGCTGGCGAGCACGCAGGGCACGGCCGGCACCCCGGGAGCGGCGCTGTGAACTGGCTGAACTCCGAGGCCTTCGTCATGTTCGACCAGCACATCATCTGGTCGGACATGATCGGGAACATCCTCGGCCTGATCACCCTCGCCCTCGGCTGGCGCCGCTCGCTGCTGACCTGGCCGGTGCAGTTCCTCTCCGGCCTCGTCCTCTTCGTCGCCTTCTACGGCCACCTGGCCGGAAGCGCCGGGAAGCAGGTCGTCGTCATGGTCGTCGCCCTGTACGGCTGGTGGCAGTGGAACCGCAGCAGGGGACGCTCCGCGGACGGCCAGATCACCCCCCGCTTCGCCACCTGGACCGAGCGCGCGGCCATGGCCGGCGCCGCCGCCCTCGGCACCGTCGCCGTGGCCCTGCTCTTCAAGGCCCACCCGTCGCTGTCCTGGGACCCCTGGCCCGACGCCTACATCTTCGTCGGCACGATCGTCGCCATGTACGCCCAGGCGCGCGGCATGGTCGAGTTCTGGATCGCCTGGCTCCTCGTCGACGTCGTCGGGGTCCCCCTCAACTTCGCCAACGGCTACGCCTTCTCCGGCTTCGTGTACGTCATCTACGGCGCGCTGGTCCTGTGGGGCATGCGCGACTGGTGGCTGCGCTCCCGCAAGGCTTCGCAACCCGCTCTGGAAGGAGCGCCGGCATGACCACGGCACCGATTCTCCACAGCGCCGAGGACGTCGAGGACTTCTCCCTCGACCCGGTCGAGCAGGCCGTCGCCGACATCGCGGCCGGCCGCCCCGTCGTGGTCGTCGACGACGAGGACCGCGAGAACGAGGGCGACCTCGTCGTCGCCGCGGAAAAGGCCACCCCCGAGATCGTCGCCTTCATGATGAGCGAATGCCGCGGCCTGATCTGCGCCCCCATGGAGGCGGAGGAACTGGAGCGGCTGGAGCTCCCGCAGATGGTCGCGGACAACACCGAGTCGATGAAGACGGCGTTCACGGTCTCCGTCGACGCGAGCGCCGCCCACGGCGTCACCACCGGCATCTCCGCCGCCGACCGCGCCACCACCCTCCAGCTGCTGGCCGGCGGCCGGGCGCAGGCGGCCGACTTCGTCCGGCCCGGGCACGTGTTCCCGCTGCGGGCCAGGTCCGGCGGCGTGCTGACCCGCAACGGCCACACCGAGGCCGCCGTCGACCTCGCCCGCCTGGCGGGCCTGCGACCGGCCGGCGCGATCGTCGAGATCGCGGGCGAGGACGGCCGCATGCTCCGGCTGCCGGAGCTGATCCCCTTCGCCCGCAAGCACGGCCTGACGATCATCTCCATCGAGGACCTGATCGCCTACCGCCGCGACCGTGAGCCCACCGTGCGCCGTGAGGCCGAGACCCGCCTGCCCACCGTCCACGGCACGTTCACCGCCTACGGCTACCGCTCCACCGTCGACGGCGTCGAGCACGTCGCCCTCGTCCACGGCGACATCGGCGAAGGCGAGGACGTCCTGGTCCGCGTCCACTCCGAGTGCCTCACCGGCGACGTCTTCGCCTCCCAGCGCTGCGACTGCGGCCCCCAGCTCGACGCGTCCCTGGAGCGCATCCAGAGCGAGGGCCGGGGCGTGGTCGTCTACCTGCGCGGACACGAGGGCCGCGGCATCGGGCTGCTGTCCAAGCTGCGCGCCTACGAACTCCAGGAGCAGGGCCACGACACCCTGGACGCCAACCTGGAACTGGGCCTGCCCGCCGACGCCCGCGACTACGGGGCCGGCGCGCAGATCCTCGACGACCTCGGCGTGCGCAGCGTGCGTCTGATGACCAACAACCCCGACAAGACCGAGGCGCTCGTCCGGCACGGCATCGCGGTCACCCGGCGCGAGCCCATGCCCGTCCAGGCGGGCGAGCACAACATCCGCTACCTGCGCACCAAGCGGGACCGGATGGGACACGACCTGCCCTGGCTGGACGCGGCCCCCGTGTCCCCCTGCGGCAACCAGTGAACGACGACCACCCCACACGATCGGCCGGCACGGCATCACCGGCACGGCACCAGAGGAGAGACGTGAGCGGCAAGGGCGCACCGGAACTGTCCGTACGCAATGTGGGCGACCTGCGGGTCGCCGTCATCGCGGCGCAGTGGCACGAGAAGGTGATGGACGGTCTGGTCGACGGCGCGCTGCGCGCCCTGCACGACCTCGGCATCGACGAGCCGACCCTGCTGCGGGTCCCCGGCAGCTGGGAGCTCCCGGTCGTCGCCAAGGTGCTGGCCGGTCGCGGGTACGACGCGATCGTCGCCCTCGGCGTCGTCATCCGGGGCGGCACGCCGCACTTCGAGTACGTGTGCCAGGGCGTCGTCCAGGGCCTCACCCAGGTCTCCGTCGAGACCGGGGTGCCCGTGGGCATGGGCGTCCTCACCTGCGACACGGAGGAGCAGGCCCTGGACCGGGCCGGCCTGGAGGGCTCCAACGAGGACAAGGGGCACGAGGCGGTGACGGCGGCGGTGGCCACCGCGGCCACCCTGCGCTCAGTATCCGAACCCTGGCACTGACCGACCCGGTCTGGGAGCTAGGCTGACCTCACCATGTCGAACAAGACTTTCGAGGAGCTCTTCACCGAGCTCCAGCAGAAGGCCGCCAATGGCGACCCCGCCACTTCCCGCACCGCCGAACTGGTCGGGAAGGGCGTCCATGCCATCGGCAAAAAGGTCGTCGAAGAGGCCGCCGAGGTCTGGATGGCCGCCGAGTACGAGGGCAAGGAAGCGGCCGCCGAGGAGATCTCCCAGCTGCTGTACCACGTTCAGGTGATGATGGTCGCCCGCGGAATCTCGCTGGACGACGTCTACGCCCACCTGTAGAAACGCCCTCCGCACCCCCTTCAGCACACACCCGCCCCCGTTCCACGTGAAGGAAGCCGACCTCATGCTGCGCATCGCCGTCCCCAACAAGGGTTCCCTGTCAGGCCCCGCGGGGGAGATGCTGCATGAGGCCGGCTACCGCCAGCGCCGCGAGTCCAAGGAACTGCGGATCGTCGACCCGGTCAACGACGTGGAGTTCTTCTACCTCCGCCCCCGCGACATCGCGATCTACGTCTCCTCCGGGCGCCTCGACATCGGCGTCACCGGACGCGACCTGCTGGTCGACTCCGGCGCCGAGGCCGAGGAGATCCTCCCTCTCGGCTTCGCCCGCTCCACCTTCCGCTTCGCCGCCAAGCCGGGCACCGCGCACTCCCTGGACGACCTCAAGGGCCGCACGATCGCCACCTCCTACGAGGGCATCGTCGGCAAGCACCTGGCCGAGCAGGGCGTCGACGCCTCCGTGGTCCACCTCGACGGCGCCGTCGAGACGGCCATCGAGCTGGGCGTCGCCGAGGTCATCGCCGACGTCGTGGAGACCGGCACCTCGCTGCGCAACGCCGGCCTGGAGGTGTTCGGCGACCCGATCATGCAGTCCGAGGCCGTCGTCATCCGCCGCACCGGCGCGGACGCCGCCGAGCCCAGGGTCCAGCAGTTCCTGCGCCGCCTCCAGGGCGTCCTGGTCGCGCGGACCTACGTGATGATGGACTACGACTGCCGGGTCGAGCAGTTGGAGAAGGCCGTCGCGCTGACGCCGGGCCTGGAGTCGCCGACCGTCTCCCCGCTGCACAACGAGGGCTGGGTCGCCGTCCGCGCCATGGTCCCCGCCAAGGAGGCCCAGCGGATCATGGACGACCTGTACGACATCGGCGCCCGCGCCATCCTCACCACGGCCATCCACGCCTGCCGGCTCTGAACGCATACGGGAACATGTCCGATCTCACGGGCGGCGACCTGCCCACCCTCCCCGTCACCTTCCGCCCCGGCCGCACCCGGGCGGTGCTGCTCACGGCCGGAGCGGCGATCCTCGTCGTCATCTCCGCCGTGGCGATGCTGCTCGAACAGCTCGGCCCGGGGGAGCGGCTCAGCTTCATCCTGACCGGCGCCCTCATCTTCTGGGTGCTGGCCCGGATCGCCCGGGTACGGGTCGTCGCCGACGACGCCGGCGTCACCGTGGTGAACATCGCCGGCCGCCGGCGGCTCGCGTGGGCCGAGATCCTCCGGGTGAACCTCCGTCCGGGCGATCCCTGGGTCTTCCTCGACCTCAGCGACGGCACCAGCCTGCCGGCCCTCGGCATCCAGCCCGGCATCGACAAGCGGCAGGCCATCGCCGACGCGCGCGGCCTGCGGGCGCTCGCGGAAGCCCGGTCGGTGCGGGACCCCGAGACGCCCACGGAACAAGATCAGGGCTGACTCGGGGCCGTCCACCCTGCCGTTCGAGGCCCTGTCTTGATTAATCTGGTGACGGAGGCGCTGTCCTTGCGCCTCCGCCCCTGTTGTGCCCTGCCGGGCTCACGGGGGTTCCTGCTACCCGAGGAGTGACTCCCTCCGGCGATGGACGGTTCGTCCTGTAGTACCTGCGCCGCCCCTGTCCGACCTGGATCACAGGCGGCGGCATCATGACCCATCCCCTGCTGCTCCTGGCAGCCGCGTTCCTGCTCATCCTCGCCAACGGCTTCTTCGTCGCCGCAGAGTTCGGCCTCGTCACGGTCGAGCGCCCGGACGCCGAGAAGGCCGCCGCCGAGGGCGACCGACGGGCCCGTACGGTCGTCGGCTCGCTGAAGGAACTGTCCTTCCAGCTCTCCGGCACCCAGCTCGGCATCACCATCACCTCCCTCGTCGTCGGCATGCTCGCCGAACCGGCGCTCGCGGCGCTGCTGCGCGGCCCGTTCACCGCGATCGGCGTCCCCGCGGGGGCCGTCTCCGGTGTCGCCGTGGTCGTCGGCATGCTGCTGGCCTCCGCGGTGCAGATGGTGGTCGGCGAACTGGTGCCCAAGAACTGGGCGGTGTCCAAGCCCCTTCAGGTCGCGCGGTTCGTCGCGGGCCCGCAGGCCGGCTTCTCCCGCCTCTTCCGGCCGGTGATCGCGGCCCTGAACACCGTGGCCAACCGGCTGGTGCGCGCCCTGGGCGTCGAGCCCACCGCGGAGCTGGCCTCCGCGCGAACCCCCGGCGAGCTCGTGTCGCTGGCCCGCCACTCGGCCCAGGCCGGCGCGCTCGAACAGGACACGGCCGACCTCTTCGTGCGGACGCTGTCGCTGGCCGAGCTGACCGCGCAGCACGTCATGACCCCCCGCGTGAAGGTCAGCGCCCTGCAGTCGTCGGCCACGGCCGAGGACGTCGTCAACCTGACCCGCGCCACGGGCCTGTCCCGGTTCCCGGTCTACCGCGAGAAGATCGACGAAGTCGTCGGCATGGTCCATCTGAAGGACGCCCTGGCGGTCCCGGTCCACGACCGGCTGCGCACCCCCGTCGTCCGGATCGCCCGCCCGGCCCTCCAGGTCCCCGAGACGCTGCCGGTGCAGCCCCTGCTGGCCCGGCTGCGCAGCGAGCAGCCCATCGCCGTCGTCGTCGACGAGTACGGCGGCACGGCCGGGGTGGTCACCCTGGAGGACATCGTCGAGGAGATCGTCGGCGAGGTCCGCGACGAGCACGACGGCCAGGACACCCCGGAGCTGGCCGCGGCCCCGCCCGAGGAGGGCAGGCCCGCCTGGGACGTCGACGGCAGCTGCCGCGTCGACACCCTCCAGCGCATAGGGCTGGAGGTCCCCGAGGGACCGTACGAGACGGTCGCGGGCCTCGTCGCCGACCTCCTCGGCCGCATCCCTGCCGTCGGCGACCGGGCCGAACTGCCCGGCTGGCGGCTCTCGGTGCGCCGGATCGGCCACTACCGGGCCGAACGGGTCCGGCTGGTGCGCACCGGCCAGGTCGTGGAGGTCGCCCGATGAGCGCCCTGCAACTCCTCTTCGCCGCGCTGCTCGTGCTCGCCAACGGGTTCTTCGTCGGCGCCGAGTTCGCCCTCGTCTCCGTGCGCCGCAGCCAGATCGAGCCCCTGGGCACCGCCCGGGCCCGCCAGGTCCTCTACGGCCTGGAGAGTCTGCCGCAGATGATGGCGGCGGCCCAGTTCGGCATCACCGTCTGCTCCCTCACCCTGGGCGCGGTCGCCGAGCCGACGGTCGCCCACCTGCTGGAGCCGCTGTTCGAGTGGATCCGCCTCCCGCACGGGATGATCCACCCGCTGGGCTACGTCATCGCTCTCGCGGCCGTGGTCTTCTTCCACCTCGTCATCGGTGAGATGGTGCCGAAGAACCTCGCCATGGCCGCCCCCGAGAAGGCGGCGCTGTGGCTCGGCCCCGGGCTGGTGGCCTTCGCCCGGGTCTGCCGGCCGATCACCGTGGCCCTCGGCGCCTGCGCCCAGGGCATCCTGCGGCTCTTCCACGTGGAGCCCAGGGACGAGGTCGAGGCCGTCGTCACCAGCGAGCAGCTGAACCGGCTGCTGGAGGACTCCGGTCAGGCCGGGCTGCTCGACCCCGAGGAGCGCGAGCGGCTGGAGGACGCGCTGGAGCTGGGCTCCCGCCCGGTGACCGACGTGCTCCTGCGACGCGAGTCGCTGGTCACGGTCAGCCCGTCGGTCACTCCGGGCGAGATCGTGGAGCTGACCGCCCGCACCGGGTACTCCCGGTTCCCGGTGGCCGCCGACAACGGCGCCTACATGGGCTACCTGCACGTGAAGGACGTCCTGGACCTGGAGAACTCGGAGCGGGCGGTGCCCCAGCAGGTGTGGCGCCCGATGACGAAGCTGCGGTCCGACCTGCCGCTCGACGACGCGCTCACGGTGATGCGTCGGGCGGCGACCCACCTGGCCCAGGTCGCCGACGCCTCCGGCCGGGTCCTCGGCCTGGTCGCCCTGGAGGACGTGCTGGAGCTGCTCGTGGGCGAGGTCACCGACCCCGCCCACCGGGAGGATTCCGGCGTGCTGCTGACGGAGCCGACGGCGCGCGACGAACCGGAGCAGGCGCTGGCCAGCTGAGACGGGCCGCGGGATCCGTCATCGCGCCGACGGGTCCTGCGGCCCCCTGCCCGACAGCACCTCGCCGTAGGCCTGCATGAGGTCGGCGAGCCGCAGTGTCGACAGGTCGTCCCGGGTCAGCGCGCCCGGGTAGGTCGACAGGCGCAGATCCCGGTACGCGCAGCTCTTCTCGTACAGCGTCCGCAGGAACCGCCCGTTGCCGAGCTCGTCGATCCAGCCCTGGTCGACGACGTGCCCGGCGATCGAGCGCAGCTCGTCCAGCGCCTCCTCGTCCCACGCGTCGCCGTTCTCCGCGGCCAGCACCTCGCCGATCGAGGTCAGCTCCAGGGGCCGGTAGGAGGGGAAGTCGACGCGGGACGTGAACCGGGACGACAGCCCCGGGTTCGCGGCGAGCAGCCGGTCCATGCCCTCCGGATAGCCGGCCAGGATCACCACCAGGTGGTCCCGGTTGTCCTCGGCCCGCTTCAGCAGGACCTGCAACGCCTCGTCGCCGTACGCGTCGCCCTTGCCGTATCCGGAGTTGGACAGCGAGTAGGCCTCGTCGACGAAGAGCACACCGCCGAGGGCGGAGTCGATCAGCTCGTTGGCCTTCACCGCCGTCTGGCCCAGGTACTCGCCCACCAGGTCGGCCCGCTGGGCCTCCACGAGATGGTCGCCGCCCAGCAGACCGAGCGCGTAGAAGACCCGGCCGAGGATGCGCGCCACCGTGGTCTTTCCGGTGCCCGAAGGGCCGGAGAAGACGAAGTGCCGCTTGGGCGGCTGGACCGGAAGGCCCTGCCCGGCCCGCAGCCTGGCCATGTTCAGCTGCGCCGACAGCGCCTTCACCTGCCGCTTCACCGGCTCCAGCCCGACCATGCGCTCCAGTTCGGCGAGTGCTGCCTCCAGGAGGTCGGGGTCGGTGGGCCCGGCAGGCAACGGCGGGGAGGGAACGGTGTTCGCTCTGCGCGCGGCGGGCTCGGCCACCGGCGCCAGCGGCACGACGGGCGGCGGATCGGCGGGCTCGGTGAGCCGCAGATCGCGCCCCTCGACGCCGAACAGCGGGTCGAAGCCGTCCGGCCCGTCCACCGCGTCCTGCCCGATCCCGGTGAGCGTGATCGCCGCGAGGTCGGCCGTGTCGTCGTAGCCGTCGCACCCGTCGCCCTCGGCGATCGCGGCGAGCCGGGCGGAGGTGTCCATGAACGCGGCGTCGACGCGGTGGACCGCCCGGTACAGGGGGAGGGCGGCCGCCGACCGCCCGGTGCCCTCGTGGGCCCGGGCCAGCCAGTACCGCAGTTCCTTGCGCTGCGGCTGCTCGCTGCGGCAGCGCATCAGCGCCGCCGACAGGAGCGGCTCGGCCTGTCCGTACATCTCCAGGCGCACCCGGGCCATCCCGCCGAACAGCCCGGCCTCGATGCCCAGCAGGGAGTCGTCCAGCAGCGGGTCGGTGTGCCGGACCAGCTGCTCCCAGTCCTTGACCAGGTAGGCGCGGCAGGCGTGCAGGAAGCGGACCTGGTGGTCGGCGTCGACGGGCGGCAGCCCGGCGAGCGCCCGGTCCAGCTCGGGCACATGGCGGCCGTCCAGCCAGTGCGAGGCGTGCGCGAGGAGCAGGTCGCGCGGGCTTTCCAGCACCGGCTGCACCCACCAGCCCAGCCAGTACCAGGAGTTGAGGGTGCGACGGTGCCGGGTGCGCTGTTCGCCGAAGCGCTCGCGGTGGCGGAACATCCGCAGCAGCGCGGTCGTCGTGTCGACGCGCAGCGCGTGCAGCCCGAGCCAGCCGTCGGCCATCCCGGGATCGATCCGCACCGCCGTGCGGAACTCCTCCTCCGCCTGCGGATAGGCGCCCATCGTGTAGGCGTCCACGCCTCGCAGCCAGGCCAGGTCGGCCGGGGCCTCGGGGCCCTGCGTGCCGAAGTCCATCACGTCCCCCACAAACCGTGCCCCGTCGGTCTGCCGCCGAGCCGTCGCCCGTCGGCTGCCTTGGTCGAACCGCTGTGCCGCGGACCGGAGTTGCAAGGTGCGCGCAGCAGTCGTCCAGGTCGCACCGAGGGCATCGTACCTGCGTGGGCGGTGCCCGCCGTAGGGTGCCGCACAGGCCGTTCGACGAGGTGGGAGCACACGGGGCGCACGACCTTACCGTGACCCAGGGTGAGCGGACGGCGTCGCGCAAGGCCCCGGAAGGGGGGTGGGGGAGCCGTGAAGAGGGCAGAACGAAGCCCCCGATCACGGGGGAACAACCGGGGGCTTCGCGCCTGAGAGCGGCTTCGATGCCGCACATTGAGAACGTAAGACCTGTACGGGCCGCCGGTCAAGCGGAGTTGGGACAGTTGGCGAAGTTCGAGCGCACGAGCCTTCACAAGTTCACCACATCGCGGCCGGTCCCTCACGGTGAGTGACATCCGGGTGCGGATCAAACTCTCCCATCGGCCCCCGCAGCACCTCGTATCCCTCCCGCGACTGCCGCACCAGCAGGTCGGCGTACGGTCGCGACGGATCCTCGGCGAAGTGGCCGCGTTCGGCCGAAACCCAGCCGTCCCAGAAGTCCCGCTGCTCCTCCCCGTCCCGTGACCGCCCGCGCGCCCAGGCCTGCGGTGCCGGCATCTCCATCCACAGCAGACACGCGAGCACGGGCCGCAGGGCACGGCGTCCGGCGCCGACTCCCTCCACCAGGACGACGGGATCCGAGGGCAGTGCCCGCGGATCCCCGAACCGTCGGGTGCGCCAGTCGTAGGGGGCGTAGCGCCCGTTCTCGCCGCGTTCGAAGGGCTCGATCACCTCGGTGAGCAGCCGCCCGGTCCACGCGAACAGCTCCTCGTGCGAGGCGATGTCGTCGAGGTGCAGCACCGGCGCGTCGTCGAGCGCCCGCGCCAGCGCCGCGGCGAAGGTGGACTTCCCCGATCCCGCGTGGCCGTCCACGCCGATCAGGCGGACCGGACCGCAGGACGGCGGCAGGCGGCGGAGCCGGGAGGCGAGCTGGCGGATGACGGGTCCAGGTGGCGAGGAGGCGGGGAGGCGAGGGCGGCCGACGGGGGCCCGGGCTCGGGACCCGTGGACCGGAACGGCGGCGAACGGTGCGGGGGCCGGGACCGGGCACGGTCCGGGCGCGGCCCCGGAATTCTACGTCCGTACGCCACACCGGTGGTTCGGCCCCTCGTCCGTGGGCGTGGCCCGGGCGGCGGTGCTGGAAGGCGCGTCCGCGGCCGTTCATAGTGGGCGCACAGCCGCGCCGAGACCTCGGGGGTCCTTCCGCCCATGAGCCAAGCCGAACAGCCGTCCCGCAGGACAGTCCTCGCCGCCGCCGCGGTCGTCGCCGCCGCCGGACCGGCCCCGGCCGCCGCGGCCGCACCGTCCGGGAAGGCCGCCGACGCGACGGACGGCGGGGACGCGATGGACGCGCCCGACACGACGGACGCCGGTGGCGCCGAAGCGGCCCGGGCTCGGTTCGTGGACCACCGCGCCTGGACCGCCTACGCCGACTGGTCCGCCGGCGCCGCCCGGGGAACCCGCGCCGTGGCAGGGGCCCGCCCGGGCGTCGTCATCGCCGACCCGCTCGGTTCCGTCGACTACACGGACCCGCACACCAAGGCCACCGCCGCCTGGGAGTACGCGACCTGGACCTCCCCGGTCCGGGTGCTCGCGGTCCCGGCCACCGAGGTGATCGCCTCGTGGAACGCGAGCACCCCGGCCGGCACCTGGCTCCAGGTCGAGCTCAGGGGCACCTACTCCGACGGCAGGGACACCCCCTGGTACGTGATGGGCCGCTGGGCCTCGGGCGACCAGGACATCCGGCGCACCTCCGTCGACGGCCAGAGCGACGGCGCGAGCACCGTGTGGACGGACACCCTGGCCGTCGACGACGCCTCCACGGGGCTGCGCGTCGCCGCCGTCAGACTCCGGCTCACCCTGTACCGCCGCCCCGGCTCGGCGGCGACCCCGACCGTGTGGCGGCTGGACGCGATGGGCTCCGACGTCCCCGACCGCTTCACCGTCCCGGCCTCCGTGCCCGCCGCGGCGCGCGAGCTGGTCGTTCCGCGCTACTCGCAGGAGATCCACCGGGGCCGCTACCCCGAGTACGACAGCGGCGGCGAGGCGTGGTGCAGCCCCACCTCCACGCAGATGGTCGTCGAGTACTGGGGCGGCCGGCTCACCCCCGCGCAACTGGCCTGGGTCGACCCCTCCTACAGCGACCCGCAGGTGTGCCACGCGGCCCGGTACACGTACGACTACCAGTACGGCGGCTGCGGCAACTGGCCGTTCAACGCCGCCTACGCGGCCACCTTCGCCGACCTGCGGGGCACGGTGACCCGGCTCGGCTCCCTCACCGACCTGGAGACCCTGATCACCGCCGGGATCCCCGCCATGACGTCCCAGTCCTTCCTCAAGGAGGAGCTCACGGGGGCGGGTTACGGCACCTCCGGGCACCTGATGACGGTCATCGGCTTCACCTCCCGGGGCGACGTGATCGCCAACGACCCGTTCTCGGCGGACGACGCGGCGGTGCGGCGCGTCTACCGGCGGCGGGAGTTCGAGAACATCTGGCTCAGGACCCGGCGTCACAACGCGAGCGGCAAGGTCGCCTCCGGCAGCGGAGGCGTCTGCTACGTCTACTTCCCGGCCCGGCCCACCGCCCGCCAGCGCGAGGCCCTGGCCGCGGTGGGCATCCCCGTGTGAGCAACGTCTCCGCCGCGCGGGCCCCGACAGGTGGCAAGGTGGACGGATCGTGGGGGGATCCACCAGTACGTCCGACCTCAGCGAGACACCATGACCGCACAGACAGCCACCTCCGCCCGAGTCCGCACCGGGGGCCCCGACGCCGACGGTCCGAAGATCCTGGAGCACCTCGCCGGCTGGGTCCTCGTCGCGGTCGTCGCGATGCTGGTCACCCAGCTCGGGCTGCTGTGACGGGCGTGACCTGACGCACGGTTGACCTGACATACTGCGGAAGTCCCGCCGACCGCCCGAGACCAGGGTCGACATTGAATATCAGTGAACAGCGCGACGTCGTCCGCCCCCGGGCGCGCGGCACCGAGCGCTCACTGGCGCGCCGCGCCGAACTCATCTCCATCGGGCGGAAGTTGTTCGCCGACACGTCGTACGACGCCCTCTCGATGGACGACATCGCCCGGCAGGCCCATGTCGCCAAGGGGCTGATCTACTACTACTTCCAGTCCAAGCGCGGCTACTACCTGGCGATCATCCAGGACTCCGTCGCCGACCTGGTCACCTTCGCGGCGAGCGGCATCGACCTGCCCCAGGTGGACCGGGTGCACCGCACCATCGACGGCTACCTGCGCTACGCCGAGCACAACCAGGCCGCGTACCGCACGATCGTCAGCGGCGGCGTCGGCTTCGACACCGAGGTGCACGCCATCCGGGACGGCGTGCGCGCGGCGATCGTGGCCACCCTCGCCGAGGGCGCGTACGGCCGCGCCGACATCCCGCCGCTGCCGCGCATGGCCCTGCTGTCCTGGGTGTGCAGCGTGGAGGGGGCCACGCTGGAGTGGATCGACCGCCCCGAACTCTCCCGCCCGGTCATGGTCGACCTGCTGGTGAAGACGCTGGGCGGCTGTCTGCGCGCCATCGAGGAGCTCGACCCCGCCTTCCCCACGCCCGGACCGGCGCGCCGCGAGGGCTGACGCCGGCGTGCCGGACGTTCCGCCGGACGCCTGAGAGGGCCGCCGGGGAGGCTCCTGGCCCCGGGCGTTGCCCTCGGCCTGGTGCGAGGGCCCTGTCGTCCTCGGCGCCCGCTCAGCGCACGTCGCCCAGCGGGTCCGCGGTGCCGCCGAACTGCCCCGGCCGCACCTGCGGAGCCGCGAGCCGCACCCACTCGGGGTCGTGGCGGCCCGGCAGGGTCCGGCCCCGGTCGGCCCAGGTGCGCAGCAGATCGCGGTAGATGGGCGGGTCCTGAGCGGCCGGTGCGGACGGCGGAACCGATCCTGCCCGCGCGGGTTCCGGGCGCGGTGCCACGAAGAGCTGGCGGTGACGCCCGGGTGCGACCGAAGAGGTGGGGGTCATGCCAGGGCAACGGCGGCGCCGCGGAACAGGTCACCGGCCGCCGCCGTAGAGCGTGAGTTCGGTGGGTGTTCCCGTTCTCTCGCCCGCCCCTCACCCCTCCACACCGCGTCGGGCAGCCTGACACGGCACGGATGCGGGGCCCCTGACCGGCCGACAGGGAGCCCTGGCGGGAAAGGGGTTGGCGGACGACGCGGACCCCGACCGGGTCGGACGGAGGCGCACGACCCGGCCGGCCGCCGTCACCACGGGCGGAGCGGGCGCGAGGTGTCGGTCAGGCCGCGGCGCGGCGCATCACCGGCACGCGCATCGGGCGTGAGCCCGGGCCGCCGACGTGCGAGAAGGGCTGCGTGCGCCAGTCCAGGCCCTGAGGGAGCGTCAGCAGCAGCGCGGTGTCCTGCTCCTGGGGCTCCGCGGACTCGTCGGCGCAGCGGGCCTCGGACGCGGCGCGTCCCGTCCCCGCGCAGACCGTGAGCCCGAACGGGTTCCACGGCGAGGCGCACAGCGCGTGCTCCGGAAGGATCTCCTCGTCCGCCAGCAGCGCGATGGGCTGCGCGCAGTCCGGGCAGATCACGCGGTACATCTCGAAGGTGTCGTACGCGTCGAAGTGCTCGGCGTCGTCGGCGTCGAAAACGTCGGCGTCGAAGGGTTCGACGCCCTCCGGCACGGGTTCGACGACCGACCGGAGCCGCTTGGGCGCGGTGCGACCGGGGCGCTTGGGATTCTGCATGGGATTCTCCCCCTCGGACTGGGCCGTGAAGGCACTGCGGCCTCGACCACAGCAAGCACTTCCCTGCCCGTCCCGGCGGTAACCACGAGGCCATCACGAAGCCTTGACAAGTGCTGTGGCATTCGTCACATGCCGTTTGCAGATGCCGCACGCCGCACGCGCCCCGGCACATCACAAACCGGCTATGACCTGCGCTGCATACGTATACGCGGAGATCGCCCGCACGGTAGGTTCTTGCGTCATGGAGGAGCTGGACCGACAAATCGTGCAGCTGCTCGTCAAGGACGGGCGGATGAGCTACACCGATCTGGGCAAGGCCACGGGCCTGTCCACGTCCGCCGTGCACCAGAGAGTGCGCCGGCTGGAACAGCGCGGCGTCATCCGCGGCTACGCGGCCGTCGTCGATCCGGAAGCGGTCGGGCTGCCGCTGACCGCCTTCATCTCGGTGAAGCCGTTCGACCCCAGCGCCCCCGACGACATCGCCGAGCGACTCGCGGGCCTGCCCGAGATCGAGGCCTGTCACAGCGTCGCCGGAGACGAGAACTACATCCTCAAGGTGCGCGTGGCCACCCCGCACGAACTGGAGGAGCTCCTCGGGCGGCTCCGGACGCTCGCCGGGGTGTCGACGCGCACGACGGTCGCCCTGTCCACCCCGTACGAGGCCCGGCCGCCGCGGATCTGAGGGACCCCGTGCCGGGCGGCCGGCGCGAGGCGCGAGACTGTTCCCCATGAGTGAGCGCGCCCCCCAGCCGAAGACCGTCCTGCTCCGCCGTGGAGAGGTCCACAGTCCCGCCGACCCGTTCGCGACCGCGATGGTGGTCGAGCGGGGCCAGGTCGCCTGGGTCGGCTCCGAGGGCGCCGCCGACGCCTTCGCGGACGGCGTCGACGAGATCGTCGACCTGGACGGCGCCCTCGTCACCCCGGCGTTCACCGATGCCCACGTGCACACCACGTCCACCGGTCTCGCGCTGACCGGGCTCGACCTGTCCGGCGCGCCCTCCCTGGCCGCCGCCCTCGCCCGCGTGCGCGAGTTCGCGGCCGCCCGCCCGCTGGACAAGGTGCTGCTCGGGCACGGGTGGGACGCCTCCGGGTGGCCGGAGGGGCGCCCTCCCCGGCGGGAGGAACTGGACGAGGCCACCGGCGGACGGCCCCTCTACCTCAGCCGCATCGACGTCCACTCGGCCGTCGCCAGCACCGCCCTGCTCGACCGGGCGCCCGGCGTGCGCGCGGCGGCCGGTCACACGGACGGGGAGCCGTTGACCCGCGACGCGCACCACGTCGTGCGCGACGCGGCGTTCGCAGCCGTGACGCCCGGGCAGCGCGCCGAGGCCCAGCGGGCCGCCCTCGCGCACGCCGCCTCCCTCGGCATCGGCTCCGTCCACGAGTGCGGCGGCCCGCAGATCTCCTCCGAGGACGACTTCACGGACCTGCTGCGGCTCGCGGCCGCGGAGAGCGGCCCGCGCGTGGTCGGCTACTGGGCGGAGCAGGACGTCGACAAGGCCCGGGAACTGGGCGCGCTCGGCGCCGCCGGGGACCTGTTCGTCGACGGCGCCCTCGGCTCCCACACCGCCTGTCTGCACGGCCCGTACGCCGACGCGGACCACACGGGCGCCGCCTACCTGGGCGCCGCCGAGGTGGCCGCGCACGTGACGGCCTGCACCGAGGCCGGCCTCCAGGCCGGGTTCCACGCCATCGGCGACGCCGCCGTGGGCGCCGTCGTCGACGGGATGCGCGCCGCGGCCGACAAGGTGGGCCTCGCCCGGATCCGAGCCGCCCGCCACCGGGTGGAGCACGCCGAGATGCTCACGCCCCGGACGATCGCCGCCTTCGCGGAACTGGGCCTCACCGCCTCCGTACAGCCCGCCTTCGACGCGCTGTGGGGCGGTGAGGAGGGCATGTACGCCCAGCGCCTGGGCGTCGAGCGGGCCCGCACCCTGAACCCCTTCGCCGCCCTGCTGCGGACCGGCGTCCCGCTCGCCTTCGGCTCCGACAGCCCGGTCACCCCTCTCGACCCCTGGGGCACGGTCCGCGCCGCCGCCTTCCACCGCACCCCCGGGCACCGGGTCTCCGTACGGGCCGCGTTCACGGCCCACACGCGGGGCGGATGGCGCGCGATCGGCCGCGACGACGCGGGTGTCCTGGTCCCGGGCGCGCCCGCCGACTACGCCGTCTGGCGCACGGACGAGCTGGTCGTCCAGGCCCCCGACGACCGGGTCGCCCGCTGGTCGACCGACCCCCGCTCCGGCACTCCCGGGCTGCCCGATCTGACCCCCGGGGCCGCTCTGCCGGTGTGCCTGCGCACGGTGGTCGGCGGCCGGACCGTGTTCGTGCGCCCGAGCGAGTGATCTCCCGGACCGGCGCGGCGAAGATCACCCGTCCGCCCGGCGTCGTGCCGCCCGCCGCTCCTCGCCTCTGACCAGGGCATTGACGAAAGACCCGCAGGTCGAACCGCTGTTGACAGCCGATGGCGGATGGCCGGTAGGTTCGGCCGAGTCCACCACCGGACGCCCCGCCGGAGAACGTCCACGCACTCGCCGCGGCGCCGCTGGGTCAGGGACGGTGTGCCGAGCCGGCGCACCGCCACTGGCAGCCAGGCTCAGCGCCCGCGCCGCGGTGAGGGAACGTTGTGACCGGTCGGGGAGGTGTGACCCGGGTGGGGCCCGGGCGCTCAGTAGACAACGGCTTTCGGTCGACCCGCAGCCAGCGGATCCCGGGCCGGCCCGAAGAGCGCCGGGCCCCCATCCGCAGCGGGCTTGCGCCGGGCCCGTCCGGGGTACGGGCGTACATACGAGCCCAAAAGCGCGTTCTTACCCCGCTTTTGCGGGCACGACACCACCATTCGAACGTCCTGTCACGTCATCGCAGGCCGCGGCCACTATGGTGGACCCCTGCGTACGGACTTGAAGGGGCAGCAGTGAACGACGGCGACGGGACCCGCGCGGCACAGGACCGGGGACGGCAGTTCGGTCCGCTCGGCACGGCCTTGGTGATCATTCCGACCTACAACGAGGCGGAGAACGTCAAGAGCATCGTCGGCCGGGTGCGCAAGGCTGTCCCGGAGGCCCACGTCCTCGTGGCCGACGACAACAGCCCCGACGGCACCGGCAAGCTCGCCGACGAACTGGCGGCCGAGGACGACCAGGTGCAGGTGCTCCACCGCAAGGGCAAGGAGGGCCTCGGCGCGGCCTACCTCGCAGGCTTCCAGTGGGGTCTGGACAACGGCTACGGCGTGCTCATCGAGATGGACGCCGACGGCTCCCACCAGCCCGAGGAACTGCCCCGGCTGCTCACCGCGCTCAAGGGCGCCGACCTGGTCCTTGGCTCCCGCTGGGTGCCGGGCGGCCGGGTCGTGAACTGGCCCAGGTCCCGCGAGGTCATCTCGCGCGGCGGCAGCCTCTACTCCCGCATCGCCCTCGACCTCCCGCTGCGCGACATCACCGGCGGCTACCGCGCCTTCCGCCGCGAGACGCTGGAGGGCCTCGGCCTCGAAGAGGTGGCCTCCCAGGGGTACTGCTTCCAGGTCGACCTGGCCCGCCGCGCGGTCAAGGCCGGGTTCCACGTGGTGGAGGTGCCCATCACCTTCGTCGAGCGTGAACTCGGCGACTCCAAGATGAGCCGCGACATCCTCGTCGAGGCGCTGTGGCGGGTCACGGCGTGGGGCGTGGGGGAGCGGGTCGGCAAGATCACCGGCCGCGGGGCCGGCCGGCCGGAACGCCCGCAGCCGTCCGCCCCGGCCCGCGGCGACGCCGCACACGCCGGCGCCGGGACCACTGCCGACGCCCCGCAGTCCGCGAGCACCGCCGGCGAGGCCGCCGGGGGCGGCGAAGCCACGGCCGGCGCCGCCAAGGACGGTGCAGCCAAGGACGGCGCGGCCAAGGACGGCGCGGTCGACAACGGTGAGTCGGTGAAGGCCCCCGGAGACGGAGACGCCGTGGAGTCCGGCGACGGAGCGGTCAAGGCCGCGGCGTCCGGCCCGGAGGCGGCCCGTGACGCCGCCGGGGCGCGGACCGAGGACGCCTCCGGGGACGACGGCAGGCCGCACGGCGACGGCTGACCGTCCCCTTACGCCGCTCTGAGCCGCGTCCGGGCACACTGGAGGCATGACGACTGGCTCTCCGATCCGCGCATACCCCACCGACGCCCAGCCTCGCCGTCCCCAGCCCCGGCGCTCCCGCCTGCGGACGTTCCTGCCGCTGGGCCTCGCCGCGTGGCTGGTGCTGGAGATCTGGCTGCTGACCGTCGTCGCGGGCGCGACGAGCGGACCGGCCGTCCTGCTGATCCTCGTCGCCGGGTTCGTCCTCGGAGCCGTCGTGATCAAGCGGGCGGGGCGGCGGGCCTTCCAGAACCTGAACGAGGCCCTTCAGCGCGGCTCGGCCCCGCGCAGGGGCGGCAACGGTCTCATGATGCTCGGCGGTCTCCTGCTGATGATCCCGGGCCTGGCCTCCGACGCGATCGGCCTGCTCCTGCTGCTCCCGCCCGTCCAGAAGGCGGTCAGCGGCTTCGGGGAGCGCAAGCTGCGGGAGGCCGCGAGCACGCCGGGCACCCTCGGCGACGCGTTCCAGCAGGCCCGCATCCACCGCCCGGACGGCAAGGTGGTCCAGGGCGAGGTCATCAGGGACGAGCAGTGACCTCACCGGGCTGATCCCCACGGGGCTGAGTCCCGCGGCCCTGGGTCCCGACGTCGGGGCCCAGGGCCTGCGCGTTCCCGGGTCCGGGGGGCCGGACCGACTGCCCGCTGGGGTGAAGCGGGCAGCACGACGACCGCGGGCGCCGTACGTGTTTCCCGTACGGCGCCCGCGGTCGTTGTCGTGCGCTGTGAAGTCGGTCGCAGCTCCTAGGAGCTACGCGCTTTTACGGCTGTCGCGGGGATGAACCGCGAGGTTCATCGCCCCGGACCGCAGAACGGCCAGGCGCTCCTCGAGGACCTCTTCCAGTTCCTCGCGGGTCCGCCGCTCCATCAGCATGTCCCAGTGCGTACGCGCGGGCTTGGCCTTCTTTTCCTCAGGGCCGTCGCCGTCGACCAGGAGTGCAGGGGCTCCGCAGACCTTGCACTCCCACTCCGGCGGAATCTCCGCCTCGACCGAGAAGGGCATCTCGAACCGATGCCCCTTCTCGCATGCGTACTCCACGGCCTGGCGCGGGGCCAGGTCGATACCGCGGTCCGTCTCGTAGCTGGTCACCACGAGGCGCGTGCCGCGAAGAGCTCGCTCACTCATGAATCGTGCCTCCCGGGCTTGTCGCCCACAGGACAGGTGTGTCGCTGTCGTCGTCATCCGGTCAACGTCCGGGCGGCGGTAAAGATTCCCGATCCGAGTCCGTTCCGGGTCGTGCGTCGCCGTCGTAGCCGCAGCCTTGTCAACCAGTGCAGTACCCACCGGCGCCCGGTTTGTCACATCTGAAAGGAGATGTCACCCAGCGTTTCGGCATCTTTGACGCGCAGTAACGGTACGCCTGGCAGGCCAAACGCGTACACTACCGCCCTTTGGCCTTGAGCGCTAAATCCTCTCGGGCAACGGGTTCCCCGCGTCGCGGATCGCGCGTCGTACGGGTACCCGGGCGAGCAGCAGGAATCCGAGCACGAAGAAGGCCACCAGCGACACGATCGCGTCCCGGTAGCTGCCGGTGAGCTGGTAGGTGACCCCGAACAGCAGCGGGCCGAGCCAGCTCATGCCCCGGTCGCTCATCTCGTACGCCGAGAAGTACTCGGCCTCCTTGCCCGGCGGGACGAGGTGCGAGAACAGGGAGCGGGAGAGGGCCTGGCTGCCGCCCAGAACCAGCCCGATGGCGGCCGCGAGCAGGAAGAACCCCACCGGCGCGCCGGCCGGCAGGAAGTATCCCGCGCCCAGGGTGAGCGTCCAGGCGGCCAGCGAGCCGAGGATCGTCCGCTTCGCCCCGTAGGTCCGGGCCAGCCGCCCCATGCCCAGCGCGCCCGCCACGGCGAGCACCTGCACCAGCAGCACCGCGCCGATCAGCGTGGACTGTCCGAGGCCGAGCTCCTCGGAGCCGTAGACCGAGGCCTGCGAGATCACCGTCTGGATGCCGTCGTTGTAGACGAGGTAGGCGAGAAGGAAGGAGAGGGTCAGCGGATGGCGGCGCATGTCGCGCACCGTCGCGGCGAGCTGCCGCAGCCCCGGAGCCGTCGCCTCCTCCCGCAGGGCGGCCGGCCGGTCGCGCAGGCGCAGCAGCGGGATCAGCGTGAAACCGCCCCACCACAGTCCCGCCGAGGCCAGGCAGATGCGCACCGCCGTCGACTCGGAGACGCCGAAGGAGTCGTGGGCGAGATAGAGGACCAGGTTCACGACGAGGACCAGGGAGCCCGCCGCGTAGCCGAAGGCCCAGCCCCGGGAGGAGACGGCGTCGCGTTCCTCGGGCGGGGCGATCTGCGGCAGGTAGGAGTTGTAGAGCATCATCGCCACCGACTGGGCCGCGTTGGCCACGATCAGCAGCACGCCGCCCAGCAGATAGCGGTCGCCGCCCAGGAGGAACATGGCGGTCGTGGCCGCGGCGCCCACGTAGGCGGCCGCGCCCAGCAGCGGCTTCTTGCGGCCGGTGCGGTCGGCGGCCGCGCCCACCAGCGGCATCACCACCACGGCCACGATCACCGACAGGGAGACCGAGTACGCGAAGAAGGAGCCCGCCCGGACGGGGACGCCCAGGGGATGCACGTACCCGTCGGAGTCCGCCGCCGCCTTGGCGACCGAGGTCAGGTACGGGCCGAGGAACACGGTGAGCACGCTCGTCGAGTAGACGGAGCACGCCCAGTCGTAGAAGTACCAGCCGCGCTGCTCGCGCCGCCGCCCGGCGGCCTCGTCGTCGGACGCCGTCGTCCGCACGGTCTCGATGCCCACGCGCCCTCGCTCTCCGGTGCCGGAACCGCGTGCGGGCGGGGGCCGGGGTCAGACCCAGACGCCCCGGTCCTCCATGACCTTGCGCAACGCGTCGATGTGATCGGTCATGATGCCATCGACGCCCAGGTCCAGGAGCCGGTGCATCCGATCCGGATCGTTGACCGTCCACACGTGGACCTGCACCCCGCGCGCGTGCGCCGTGCGCAGGAAGCGGCGGTCGACGACCTGGATGCCCGACTGGGTCTCGGGCACCTGCGCGGCGATCGCCGAGCGGCGCGGCCTCGCGGGCAGCCCCCAGGACCGCAGCCGCAGGTCCAGCACGCCCCTGGTGCCGTACGAGGTCGCCAGGCGCGGCCCGGCCAGCCGCTGGGCGCGGGCGACGCGCGCCTCCGAGAACGAGCCGACGCAGACGCGGTCCCACGCGCGCGTGCGCGCGATCAGGTTGAGCAGAGGGTGCAGCGCGGGCTCCGCCTTGAGGTCGACGTTCCACCGCACCTCGGGGAACGTCTCCAGCAGTTCCTCGAACAGCGGCACGGGTTCCGTGCCCGCCACGCGCGCGTGACGCACCTGCGACCACGACAGGTCGGCTATGCGGCCCGCGCCGTCGGTGACCCGGTCCAGCGTCGGGTCGTGGAACGCCACGAGCTTGCCGTCCCGCGTGGCGTGCACGTCCGTCTCGACGTAGCGGTACCCCGCGTCCACCGCGCGCCGGAACTGCGCCACGGTGTTCTCCAGCCCGGCCGCGGCCCCACCGCGGTGCGCGAAGGGGAGGGGCCCCGGATGGTCGAGGTAGGGGTGGCGTACGAGGCTGGTCACGGACGCAGTATCGCTCCCCGCGGTGTCCCGGTGGCAACGACCGCGCTGCCGCCGGATGCCGCGGGGAGGGCGAACACCCGCAGGAAGAACTGGGCGAGCGGTCCGATCGTCACCGCGTACAGCAGGGTGCCGACGCCGATCGTGCCGCCCAGCGCGAACCCGGTGGCCACCACGGCCACCTCCACCGACGTCCGCATCAGGCGGACCGAACGACCGGTGCGCCGGTGCAGGCCGGTCATCAGGCCGTCCCGCGGGCCCGGGCCGAAGCCGGCCGCGATGTACAGGCCGGTGGCCACGCCGTTGAGGACGAGCCCGGCCACCAGCAGGGACGCCTGCGCGGTCAGCGTGCGAGCCTCCGGGACGCCCGCGAGGGTGCCGTCCATGGCGAGCCCGACCACGAACACGTTGGAGACCGTGCCGAGGCCCGGACGCTGGCGCAGCGGGATCCACAGCAGCAGCACCGCCGCGCCCACGCCGATCGACACGACGCCGATCGACAGCCCGGTCAGCTCGGCGAGGCCCTGGTGCAGCACGTTCCACGGCTCCAGGCCCAGGCCCGCCCGCACGAGCAGGGCGGAGCTGGCCCCGTAGAGGGCGAGCCCGGCGTAGAGCTGGAGCAGCCTGCGGACGACGCGGCCGTTCGGCCCCCGCGAGGGCGGTTCCTGTGGTGACGGCTCGGACAAGGGGTCCCCCCGGTGGTGGCAGTGGCCTGACTCGTGACACTCTGTGGCTCGGAAGCACCGGTCATCCATGGCCAATTCGGGGAAGGTGGACTGGTAATCATGGCGCAGTGGACCTCTGCGGTGGGGGCCGCGCAGCTCGCCCGGCTCCTCAAGTCCCAGCAGGACCGCCCGGCGGGCGCCGGTGCCCGCCGTCCGCCCGCCTACCGCGCGCTCGCCGACGGCGTCCGGCTGCTGGTGCTCGAGGGGCGCGTCCCCGTCGCGGCCCGTCTGCCCGCCGAACGGGAACTGGCTCTCTCCCTCTCCGTGAGCCGGACGACCGTCGCCGCCGCCTACGAGGCGCTGCGCGCGGAGGGCTTCCTGGAGTCCCGGCGCGGCGCGGGCAGCTGGACGGCGGTGCCGGCGGGCAACCCCGTCCCGGCGCGCGGTCTGGAGCCGCTGCCTCCCGAGACCCTGGGTTCCATGATCGACCTGGGCTGCGCGGCCCTGCCCGCGCCCGAGCCCTGGCTCACCCGGGCCGTGCAGGGCGCCCTGGAGGAGCTGCCCCCGTACGCCCACACCCACGGCGACTACCCGGCCGGCCTGCCGGCGCTGCGCGCGATGATCGCCGAGCGCTACAGCGCGCGCGGGATCCCGACGATGCCCGAGCAGATCATGGTCACGACCGGGGCGATGGGGGCCATCGACGCCATCTGTCACCTCTTCGGCGGACGTGGTGAGCGCATCGCCGTCGAGTCGCCGTCCTACGCCAACATCCTTCAGCTCATGCGCGAGGCGGGCGCCCGGCTGGTGCCGGTCGCGATGGCCGACGGGCTGGCCGGCTGGGACATGGACCGCTGGCGTCAGGTTCTGCGCGACGCCGCGCCGCGCATCGCCTACGTCGTCGCGGACTTCCACAACCCGACCGGCGCGCTCGCCGACGACGACCAGCGCCGCAGTCTGGTGGAGGCGGCCCGCTCGGCCGGCACGGTGCTGGTCGCCGACGAGACCATGAGCGAACTGTGGCTCGACGACGTGCGGATGCCCCGGCCGGTGTGCGGCTTCGACCCCGGCGGGTCGACCGTGATCACGGTCGGTTCGGCCAGCAAGGCCTTCTGGGCCGGGATGCGCATCGGCTGGGTGCGGGCCGCCCCGGACGTGGTCCGGAGCCTGGTGGCGGCCCGTGCCTACGCCGACCTGGGCACCCCGGTGCTGGAGCAGCTGGCGGTGAACTGGCTGTTCAGCACCGGGGGCTGGGAGCAGGCGGTGGAGCTGCGACGTCGCCAGGCCCGCGGCAACCGGGACGACCTGGTCGCCGCCGTGCGGCGGGAGCTGCCGGAGTGGGAGTTCGCCGTTCCCGAGGGCGGACTGACCCTGTGGGTGCGGGCCGGCGGACTGTCCGGCTCCCGGCTCGCCGAGGCCGGGGAACGGGTCGGACTGAGGGTGCCCTCCGGCCCCCGCTTCGGAGTCGACGGCGCCTTCGAGGGGTATGTGCGCCTGCCGTTCACGGTGGGCGGCGCCCTGGCGGACGAGGCGGCCATGCGCCTGGCCGCCGCCGCCCGGATCGTGGAGAGCGGCGGCACCGCGGGCGGCGAAGGACCTCGCACGTTCGTGGCGTAGGGCGTGGGGCGGTGAGGCGGGGGGCGTG
>NZ_JAHHIT010000082.1:0-20914 GCF_024539675.1 Streptomyces hilarionis
AGGAGCGGGCAGGCCGGGGCGGGCGGGCCGGTCGGCGGGGCGGGCGGCAGGGGCCTCACGAACACCTTTTTCCCTCGCGGAGTTTGTACCTCCGGGGGTAGGGCAGACGGAGGTTCGTGCTTCGGACCGGAGGCGCGCCGACGGGAGCGGTAGGACCGCTCCGGGCGCTGCACGTGCCCCGGGTGTCGTAAGCCCTCCCGTCGTCAGTCACCTGAAACAACCGTTCAGGAGCGTTTACGCATGCTCATCGACATGTCGACAAGCCGTCCCGCCGCACCGGCCGCCAACGCGGCCTCGCGACGCACCCACGACGACGCGCCCGACACCGCCGGCCGGTTCGCCCGGCTGGTCGCGCTGGAGGAGGGGCCCGAGCGGGACGCCGTGCGCGACGAGATCGTCACCGCCTGGCTGCCCATGGCCCACCGGATCGCCGGCCGCTTCCGGGACCGCGGCGAGGCGATCGAGGACCTGCGCCAGGTCGCGGCCCTCGGACTCGTGAAGGCCGTGGACCGCTTCGACCCCGAACGCGGTGCGTTCGAAAGCTATGCGGTGCCCACCATCACCGGCGAGATCAAGCGGCACTTCCGCGACCGGATGTGGGCCCTGCGGGTGCCCCGCCGGGTGCAGGAACTGCGCAACAAGGTGCGTGTCGCCCGCCGTGAGCTGGCCCAGAGCCCGGGAGCGCCCGAACCGTCGATCGCCGACATGGCCGCCCACACCGGGCTGACCGAGGACGAGGTGGTCGCCGGTCTGGAGGCCCTCGAGAGCTTCAGCACCCTCTCGCTGGACGCGGAGGTCCCCTCCGGCGACGACGGCTACAGCCTCGCCGACACCCTCGGAGCGGCCGACGCCTCCTTCGACGTCGTGGTCGACCGCGAGTCCGCCAAGGAGAGTCTGCGCCGCCTTCCCGAACGCGAGCGCGCCATCCTCTACATGCGCTTCTTCGAGGACATGACGCAGAGCAGGATCGCCGACCGGCTCGGCATCTCCCAGATGCACGTCTCACGCCTCATCAGCCGCAGCTGCGAGCGGGTCCGCCAGGAAGCCCTGCGCTGACGCCAGGACGCCCCCGCGCACCCAGGTGTTCGCACCAGCACACCCGTCACCCCCGCATTCGACATCAGGAGTAGTCCGCCGATGCTCATGCCCCATCCCGCCGTCCTGCGCACTCTCGTCGACGAGTACGAGGCGCTGTCCGCGACCGGTACCGCCGAGGCGCGCGCGCAGGAGCGCGACCTCGCCTACACGCTGTGCGTGTCCACCGGCACGCGGGAGGTCGACGACGCCCTGCGGACGGCCCGCCGCTGGCTGGAGGCCGCGTCCGCATCCGACACGGAGGCACGTCCGCAGGCGACCGTCGTCCGCGCCCGGACGACGGTGACCGGCCCTCAGACGACCCTGCCCCGTCCCCAGGAGGTCGTCGTCCGTCCGCAGACGGGCGGGGCCCGTCCGCAGTGCGACGACGGCCCCCGCGTGTACGCCTGAAAGGCTCCGGAGGCGGCGCGCGCCAGGGCGGTGCGCGGCGACCCGACCGGTGGTCGGCCCGGCCACGCCCCGGCAGCCGTCCCGGCCCGTCGGCCCGCACCGCCTCCACGCCCCCGCCCGCCCGTACGTGGCCGGCCGCCCCGACCAGGGGCGGCCGGCCACAGGTGTGCCCGGACCCCGTACGTGGGTGTGCAAGGGCCCCGTACGTGTGTGCGGCCGGAGCCGGGGCAGTCGGACTCTGCGAAATTCGGGGAGAATTCAGGGAGGGGACGCAATGAACGCGAGCGCCATGGCGCGAAGCGGCCGGACCGGAGCGGAACGGGCGGCACGCGGATCGGTGACGAAGGGGGCCGCGAAGGCCGGGTTCGCCGCACGGGGTGTGATCTATCTGCTGGTCGGCCTGCTGGCCCTCCAGATCGCCTTCGGCGACACCGAGGAAGAGGCGGACCGCCGGGGCGCGCTGGCCGAGATCTCCCAGAAGCCGTTCGGCTCGGTGCTGCTGTGGGCGCTGGGCCTCGGCCTGGTCGGCATGGCCCTGTGGCGGCTGTCCGAAGCCGTCTTCGGCGGGGTCGGCGCCGACGGGCGCAGCGCCAAGAAGCGGCTGATGGCCCTCGGCCGGTGCGTCTTCTACTCCGTCGTCGCGTACTCCGTCCTCGCGTTCGCCGCGGGGTCCGGCAGCGGCGGCGGATCCAGCGACGAACAGTCCCGGGACGTCACCGCGCGGGTGCTCGGCCTCCCCGGCGGACAGTGGATCGTGGGCGTCGCCGGCGTCGGCATCGTCGTCGCGGGTCTGTGGATCGGCGCCCGGGCCGTCATGCGCTCGTACCACAAGAAGCTGCGGCTGGGAGAGATGTCCCCGCGCGTGCGCCGCCTGGTGGACGTCACCGGAGTGGGCGGCGGCGCGACCCGCGGCCTGGTCTTCGCCACGGCGGGCGTCTTCGCCGTGCGGGCCGCCGTCGAGTACGAGCCCGACAAGGCCAAGGGACTCGACGACACGCTGCGCTCGTTCGCCGGCACCCCCGCCGGTCCCGGCCTGCTGGCCTGCGTCGCCGCCGGGTTCGTGCTCTTCGGACTGTTCTCCTTCGCCATGGCACGCTGGCGCAAGGTCTGACGGCGGCCACACGGGGAACACGGACGAGATGAACGATGCAGAGTTCCCGCGCGACGGACGGCCCGTGGACATGTACCTCGACCTGCTTCGCGTCCGCATGGACAGCGAGGACTACCAGCTCCTGCTGAAGGTCGTGGCGCCTGCGCTGCGCGCCCTTGACGAACAGCCCCCGGAAAGCCTCGACTTCGCCCTCGATCCGGAGGAGACCGAGGACCTGCCCCAGGAGATACGCGACGAGGCGGCCCTGGTCATCGCCACCGCGGTCACCGGCCGGCTGGACAACCAGCTGGTGGAGATCCAGGTCGACGGAACCGGCCCGGTCCGTGTGGTCACCGACGCGGCCACCGCGTCCGACCCCGGTCGCCTCGCCGAGATCGCCGGCTGCATCCAGCAGCGCCAGCAGGACACCGAGGCACTGCGGGGCATAGCGGCCGCGAGCGGCATGTCGACCGACTTCTGAACGCCCGCCCGAGCCCGGCGGCCGGGGCCCGCCCTCAACTCGGCGGGGCCACCGGCGCGCCGAGCGGACGGGCCAGGCCGACGACGGCCTCGTCCAGACGTTGCAGATGGCGCAGCACCCGGTCGGTCACCCGGCCGTAGCGCGGCGTTCCCGGCACTCCCGGCTTCAGCAGCGCGGCGATGCTGGGCCCGGCCACCACCTCCGCGGTGCTCGGCTCCCGCGAGACACGCGCGGAGATCGCCCCGATGTTGTGACGGATGCGCTGCCCGGCCCGCCGCAGCCGGGGGTCGGCCGCTATCGACGGATGCGTCGGCAGCAGCTCGGCCGTGGCCGCCAGCGACCGCGCGTGATAGGCGCAGGTCTCCAGAAGCGCCACTACGTACCGGGCCGTGTCCCGCCTGGTGCGCAGCGGCGTCACCGGATGCGTCAGCGGCTGGGTCGCCGCCCGCAGGTCGGCCAGCGCCTGGTCGAGTTCGCGGGCCCGGTCCAGCAGATCGGCCGGGGGAGCGCCGCTCAGCTGCTCCACGGCGGCCTCGGTGACCTCGTCCAGCCGCTCCAGGACGGCCGTCAGCAGCTCGTTCGTGCGCCGGTCCGTGTGCACGGGCAGCACCAGCGCCGCCGCGACGATCCCGCAGGCCGCCCCGAGCGCCGTCTCCTCCACCCGCAGCACCAGCACCGACAGGCTGTAGGTGTGCAGCAGCGTGTACAGAACGCCGAGCGCGGCCGTCACGAAGAACGACATCAGGGTGTACGACAGCGGCGCGGTGTAGAACATCGCGAACACGCACAGCAGCACCACCGCGAACGCGGTCCACGTGTGGTGGCCGACGAGCCCCGCGAGGACGATGCCGGCGACCACGCCGAGCACGGTGCCCAGCAGCCGCCGGTAGCCCTTGACCAGGATCTCCCCGGTCGAGGCGGTGTTGATGAACACGATCCAGCACGTCAGCACCGCCCAGTACCAGCGGTGCGAGGACAGCAGCTCGCCACCGACGATGGCCAGCGCCGAGCCGACGGCGACCTGCACCGCGGCCCGCGTCGTGGGCCGCCGCAGTCCCGTCGCCTGCTCCGCCGACCCCTCGTCCTCCTCGGCACCGCCGATCGCCGCGTCCTCCGCGTCCAGCTCCTCGCGCGAGCGCGCGGTCTCGGGACTGTCGGCGGACTCGTCCTGCGGCCCGTCCAACGCGATCCGCAGTCCCAGCACCGCGCGCGCCGCCTCGCCGACCCCCCGGAAGACGTCCTGCACCGCGGGCGGTGCCTTGGGCAGGTTCTCCTCGTCCCGGTAGCCGAGCAGCCGGTTGCGGACCTGCGACAACGCGGTCCCCGATCCCGCGGCCGCCGGATGCCGCACGAGCAGCCGCAGGGCCAGCAGGTCGCGGCGCAGGATCTCCAGGGCCTCGTCGCGCACCGGCAGGCGGCCGCTCTCGGGAAGGGGCGCGCCCGGCAGGTGCATGGTCAGCGTGTCGGCCCGTTCGGCGCTGCGGGCCGTGAGCAGCAGCAGACCGAGGCGCTCGGCGGCGATCTCCGCGTCGGCGATGCGGCGCTGCACCAGCCGCGCCACCGCCTCGTCCGGGGTGCCCTCGTCCAGCCGTCCCTGGATCATCATGGCCGTCTCGTGCAGCCGGGCGGTGCCCTCGCGCACCTGGTCGACGGCCTTCACCACGTCGTCCGGCGCCGCGTCCAGCAGGGCGAGCTGGGCGTCGAGCAGCTGCGCCAACCGCGCCCGGAAGGCCTGGCGCAGCCGCAGCAGGATCCCCGTCGGCGTCTGCGGCACGAGCGCGAACCGGACCGCCGCGCTGCTCGCGAACGCCACGGCGATCACCCCGTAGTACCCGGGCAGCGACGACGTGCCGACGCCGACGAACAGCGACATGAAGTACACCTGGAAGCCGATCAGCCCCAGCGCCGTGCCCCGGTCGCCGAACCGGCGGCCGTAGACCGCGCAGAAGATCAGCGCGACGAAGAACAGGTCGCCGGCGACCGTCCGCGAACTGAGCAGCGCCGCGACCGACACCGAGGCCAGCGCGACCGGCAGGCCCACCGCGAGGGTGACGGCCTGCCGGTCGCGCTGTTTCTCCCGGACGGCGAAGGTGGCGACCATCGCGGCGATCGCGCCGGCCACCAGATGCGAGACGTCGGCGCCCAGCAGCGACAGCACGGCCAGCGTCACGGCGATCGCGCCCACCGTCCGCAGTCCGGCCGCCAGCCGCAGCAGCCCGGGGTCGGACGCCGCGACCCGGTCTCGCCATCGTGTGCCGAACGCCCGTGCCGCCGCCCTCACTCCGCCGTACTCTCCCTTGCCCGTGCTGTTCCTCGCCGTGGGGGTGTCAGGCCGGATCCGGCCCGGTCCCCTCCACCTGCGCCCGCACCTGCTCGGGCGTCAGATAGCTGTCGGTGTACTCGAAGTCCTTCAGCTTCGCCGCGCGGCGGGCCTGGAACCCGGTACGGACGAAATCGTCGCCCGCGATCGCGTTGAGTGTCCAGTTGGTCAGGACCCGGGCCTTGGCGACGCCCGTGCGCAGCGCCGACCAGTGGTAGCCGCGGGCCACGGCCTGCGCGGGCAGCCCCCGCAGTTCCACGCCGAGCGGCTTGGACACGGCGTCCTTGCCGCCGAGGTCGACGACCAGACCGAGGTCCTTGTGCACGTAGGGCCGCATCGACTGCCCGCGCAGCGTGGCGATGACGTTGTCGGCGACCACCTTGCCCTGCCGCATCGCGTGCTGCGCCGTCGGCGGGCAGACGGCGCCTTCCTCGCCCTTGGCCCTGTCCGGCACGGCGGCGGCGTCGCCGAGCGCGAACACCCCGTCCTCGCCGGGCAGGTTCATCTCGGCCGACACGGCGAGCCGCCCTCGGACCGTCTCGGCCCCCAGCGTGGCGATCAGCGGGCTCGCCACGACGCCCGCCGTCCAGATCAGCGTCCGCGTGGGGACGACCCGCCCGTCGGTGAAGGTGACCTCCTGCGGGCCCGCCTTGGCGATCGACACGCCCAGCGAGATGTCGATGCCGCGCTTGCGCAGCACCTCCTGGGCGCTGCGGCCCAGCTTGTCGCCGAGCTCCGGCATCAGCTTCGGCGCGATGTCGATCAGATGCCACTTGATGAGGGCCGGATCCAGCCGCGGATAGCGCTTGACGGCGTTGTGGGTGAGCAGTTGCAGACACGCGGCGGTCTCGGTGCCGGCGTAGCCGCCGCCGACGACCACGAACTGAAGCCGTGCCGCCCGCTCGACGGGGTCGTTGCTGGCGTCGGCGAGGTCGAGCTGGGTGATGACGTGGTCGCGGATGTACGCGGCCTCCGCCAGGGTCTTCATGCCGAAGGCGTGGTCGGTCAGCCCCGGGATGTCGAAGGTGCGGGTGACGCTGCCGGGAGCCAGCACGATGTAGTCGTACGGCTCGTTGACGATCTCGTCGGTGATGGTCCGGATGACGCAGACCTTCGACTTGAGGTCCACGCCGACGGCGCCGCCGGGAATGATCCGCGTGCGGTACTTCTTGCTGCGGCGCAGCGATACGGCGATCGACTGGGGCGTCAGCACGCCGGAGGCGACCTGCGGCAGCAGCGGCAGATAGAGCTGGTAGGCGAACGGCGTCACCAAGGTGACGTCGGCCTCCGCGGCGGAGAGCGCGCGTTCCAGACGCTGGACGCACCCCACTCCGGCGAAGCCCGCGCCCACCACCAGGATCCTGGGTCGTGTCACGATGTCCATCCCTTTCTGCGGCTCCAGGCGGTCTGCCCGACCTGATGCGCGTGCCCCGCCCCCGGGCCTTCGCACCTCATCGATACCACCGCGCCCGAACCGGTGGCGCCAGTCGGACGAGGCATGCAGACGAACGTTTCTCCTGAAGCTGCCTCCGTACCCGCGGACGGGCCTGTGTACGCCCCCCGCCTCAGGGTAGGCCGACGTACATGACATGCGCGGTGGTCACGAAGCGATGACGGCGGGCTGTGCGGAGGGCGCCGGCGAGGGCCGGCGGGACGTTCGGCGCGACGGCGGACGGGCACAGGCCCGGCGGCTGGCGGAGGCGGTGGAGTGTCTGGTGGCGTGCTGGCTGACGGCCGCGCAGGAGGCCGCGCCGCGGCTGCCCGCCCGTCAGCTGCTCGCCCTGCGGACGGTCCGGCACAGACCGGAGCTCAACCTGACCGCCCTGGCCGAGCGCCTCGACGTCGGTCTGCCCACCGCGAGCCGGCTGTGCGACCGGCTGGAGGCCGCGGGCCTGCTGGAGCGTGCGGTCCACCCCCGCAACCGGCGCGAGGTGCGGCTCGTGCTGACCCCGTACGGCCGGGACGTCCTCGCCGACGTGGGCGAACGCCGCGCACGGCGGCTCGCGGACGTGTTCGAGGCGATGCCGCCGGCCCGGCGCGCCGCCCTGGAGCAGGGCCTGCGCGCCTTCCACCAGGCGCACGCCGGGATCCCCGGGACCCCGGCGGGGCCGGGCCCCGCGGGGACGGACGGCTGAGCGCCCTTCAGGAACCGGCCGGCGGGCGGTCGTCGGGACGCCCGCCGAGGCCGCTCCCGGTGAGGCCGCTCCCGGTGAGCCGGCCGCCGCGAGCGCCCGGGATGCCCTCGAGACGGCTGTCGAGCCGCCCGTCGAGGTGGCACAGCAGCAGACAGACGTCGTCGTCGCGCTCCGAGTCGCTCAGCATCGGCTCCAGGATGCGTTCCGCCGAGCCGTCGAGGTCGCCGTCGAGCTCGTCGGCCCGGAACGAGCCCAGCGCCGCCGACAGACGCTCGATTCCCGGGTCTATGCCCTGAGCACGCCGCTCCACCAGGCCGTCGGTGTACAACGCCAGCGTCGATCCCGGCTCCAGCGGCTCGGTGTGGTCGCGGATCTCCTGGTGCAGCGGGATGCCGAGCATCGCCCCGGGTTTGGCGTCCAGCGTGCGCACCCGGCCGTCGGGACCGCGCAGCACGGGCGGCGGATGCCCGGCCGCCGCCCATGTCAGAACGGGCTCACCGGGCTGGAAGCGCGCGATCACGGCCGTGGCGTACAGGTCGGGCTGAAGGTGGTGCAGGAACGTGTGCAGCCGCGTCAGCAGCTCGCCCGGGGTGCCGCCGTCGACGGCGTACGCGCGCAGCGCGGTGCGCAGCTGGCTCATCATCACCGCCGCGTGCAGCCCGTGCCCGGTCACGTCGCCGATCACGGCGATGAGACTGCCGTCGGGCTGCCGGAAGGCGTCGTACCAGTCGCCGCCGATGTTCAGCCCGTAGGTCGCCGGGAGATAGCGCGCCGCCAGGCGCAGTCCGGGCAGCGCCGGCAGCTCGGTCAGGAGGGCTCGCTGGAGGGTCTCGGCGATGTCCCGGTTGTGCTCGAAACGCCGGGCGTTCTCCAGCGCGCCGCCCGCCCGCCGGGTGAGCTCCAGCAGCATGACGGCGTCGTCGGGGTCCCAGCGGTCCCCCGGAGGGGTCAGCGTCAGCACGCCGAGGGGCGCGTTGCGCGTCGGCAGCGGCGCGCACAGCAGGGGCCGGTCGGGCAGCAGCGCCGACGGCGCCTGGTCGTCCACGCCGGGCAGGCCGCCCGGCTCGGCCGCCGCGTACTGCGGCCGCCCGGTGCGGGCCGCGAGGACGGCGGCCGCCGGACGGGGGACCGACGCTCCGCGGTCCTCCTCGGCATCGAAGAGCCACACCTCGACCGAGCGGGCGTACTCGGGGACCAGCAGCTCCGGCAGCCGGCGCACGATCTCCTCGTGGTTCAGGGAAGCCGTCAGCGCCGCGCTCGCGTCGGCCAGGAAGGTCAGTCTGCGCCGGGCGGCCTCCGCCTCCCGGCGCGCCGCGCGCTCCGCGGCGAAGGCGTCGCGCTGGGCCCGCCCGGCCGCGTCGAGCTCCGCGTGCAGCGCGAGGACGCCCTGGTTGGTCTGGTGCAGCTCCTCCCGGTGGAAGGCGACCAGCTCCTCCTGCTCCACCAGCCGGTCCAGCACCACGGCGGCGTCCTCGTCGGCGCCGAGCAGGGCCTCGGAGAGCACCGCGGGGTCGTCCGCGACCGAGTCGCTCACCGGGCCGGCGGCGGGTTCCGGGCAGGGCGCGGTGACCAGCCACGGAGTCTCGTCCCCGGCGGGGGAGGAGGTCAGCTCGACCCGCAGGGTCCCGTCGGCCGGCGTCAGGGCGAGCCGCCACACACCGCCCTTGGCCAGGCACTGGCGCAGCCGCGTGCTGAGCGCCACGGCCAGCCGGGTGCGCTCCAGCGGCGGCACGCCGTGGGCGGCGGCCACCCGCGTGGTCGCGATCCGCGCCCGCGCGGCGTCGGTGACGGTGCTGATCTCCCAGGTGTGCGTCATGAGCGGTCCGGCGGGGTCGGGGACAGGACGGCCACGGCGGTGTCGTCCCGCACCGGCCGGGCGGAACTTCCGGCGTCGCGCACCGTCACGGCGGCGACGACCGCCGGGTCGGCGGACAGCAGACGGGGGTCGACGGACGGCTCCCAGCGGCTGGGCAGCCCGTCGCTGTGCAGGACCAGGAGACGGTCCGGGCCCCAGGCGACCTCCGTCTCGGGCAGCGTCCTGGGCCGGTACGTGCCGACGATCCCGGGCCGGGACAGCAGATGCCGCCACGCGTCGCCCTCGCGCAGCCGCGCGCCCACGTTGCCGACGCCGCAGAAGCGCAGGCGCCCGGCCCGCAGGTCGAGCTGGGCCACCGCGACCGCCGCTCCCCGTGTGCCGCGCAGTGCGTCGTCCAGCCGGCGCAGGAGCTCGGCCGGCGGCAGATGGCCCGAGCCGCGCACCGCCTCCACCGCCGCGGTCGAGGCGAGGGCCGCGTCGGGGCCGTGCCCCAGCCCGTCGGCCAGCATGAGCGTCAGCAGATCACCGGCCCGCACACAGGTCCAGGCGTCGCCGGAGTACTCGGCGCCCTGGAAGGGGACGTTGACGCCGCCGACCCGCACCCCGGGGGTCGCGTCCGCGGAGCCGGTCCGGCCCCCGCCCGCGTCGCGGTCCCCGCGGGACGCCGGCACGCCCCCGATCCGGGCGAGCGCGACGGTCCCGCGCCCCGGCACGCTGTGCAGGTCGAAGTCGTCCGCCAGCCGCCGGCAGGTGCCCAGGCCGGCGCCGAGCGAGCCGGCCGTGGAGAACCCGTCGTCGAGGGCCGCGGGGACGTCCGCCATGCCCGGCCCGTGGTCCACGGCGGCGATCTGGACCATGAGGCCCGCCGCCCGTCCGTCCGGCGCGGAGACCGCCTCCACCAGGAGCTGTCCGCCGTGCCCGTGCTTGAGCAGGTTCGTCGCCAGCTCCGTCGCCACCAGGGCGGCGGCGTCGGTGCGCGCCCGGTCCAGACCGGCCAGCTCCGCCGCGCACTGCGCGGCCACGCGCGCGTCGCGCAGCCGCGTCGAGTCGTGCACCGGGACGTCCCACACGCGGGTCATCTCAGCTCCTCGCGCGGCCGGGGCGGGCGGGCGGCCCAGGACGTCACCGTGACCGTGGTGCCGGACCCGGGCGCGCTGTCGATGGCGAAGTCGTGCACCAGCCGGCGCGCGCCGCCCAGGCCCAGGCCCAGGCCGTCGCCCGAGGTGTAGCCGTCGCTCAGCGCCTGTTCGAGGTCGGGGATGCCGGGCCCCTGGTCGGTGAAGGTGAGCCGCAGCCCGTGCGCCGACCTGCCGTCCGACACGCGCTCGGTCGCCACCTCGCCGCCCCCGCCGTAGACCAGGGTGTTGCGGGCCAGCTCGCTGGCGGCCGTGACCAGCTTGGTCTGCTCGACCAGGCCGAAGCCGACCGCGGCGGCCGCCTGGCGCACGTGCTGGCGCACCCACACCAGGTCCAGGTCCGAGCGGATCGGCAGGCGGGCGTCGACGCCCGCGGCCGTCCCGCTCACCGCGGCTCCCGGTGCGGGCGGTCCGCCGACGCCGCGAGCAGTTCCAGGGCCGCCTCCGTGCTCAGCGCGGTCCGCAGCCCCGGCAGCGTCAGCCCCAGCTCCACCAGGGTGATCGCCACGGCGGGCCGCATGCCGGCCACCACGGTCCGGGCGGCGAGCAGACGGGAGCCGGCCGCGATCTCGGCCAGCACGCGCCCCAGATAGGAGTCGATGATCTCGACGCCGGAGATGTCGATGACCACTCCGGTCACCCGGCTGCGGACTATCGACTCGGCGATGTCCCGCTGGAGTTGCTCCGCGGTGCCGTCGTGCAGATCACCCTGCAACGTGATCAGCAGGACGTCGCCGAGCCGGAGCACCGGTACGGTGGCCGAGGCCGAGCGGGGGAGGTCGTGGTTCACCGGGTACCAGCACCGCCGGGCGCCACGGACACGATGTCGGCGCCCAGCCGGTGCAGGGCGTAGGCCAGCGCGTCGGCGAGGCTGGAGCGGGTGACCACGGGCAGGTCGAGGCCGAGGTGGACGATCGTCTGCGCGATGGCGGGCCGGATGCCCGAGACGACGCACTCCGCGCCCATCAGCCGGACGGCGGCCACGGTCTTCATCAGGTGCTGCGCCACCAGCGAGTCGACGGTCGGCACCCCGGTGATGTCCAGGATGGCGAACCGTGCCTGCTGGTCGACGACCGACTCCAGCAGGGTCTCCATCACGACCTGGCTGCGGGCGCTGTCGAGCGTGCCGATCAGCGGGACGCCGACGATGCCGTCCCAGAGCCGGATGACCGGCGTGGCGACCTCCAGCAGCTGGACCTGCTGCCGGTCGATGAGGGCCTGACCCTCGGTCAGCGAGGTCTCCATCACCACCAGCCGCAGCGTCCCCATCAGCGCCGTGAGGGCCGTCGCGCACTCTCTGAGGTGCTCGGACGACGCCTGCGGCAGGTCGGCGACGAGCAGGTCGACCGCGGGCCCGCGCAGGGCGTCCACCTCGCGGGAGACCTGCGCGGCGGTCAGGCCGGCGCGGCCCCGGGAGGCCGCCATGCGCGCCAGCTGCTCGCGCACCGCCGTGAAGCCGGGGCTGTCGGTGTCCTCCACCCGGCCGGTTCCGGCCACCTGGGCGAGCGCGTCGGCGACCGCCCGGCCCGCTTCCACCGCCTCGTCCCGCGAGACGGTGAACACCGCGCGGAACAGGGGTTCGTCGGCCCAGCGCTGGGCGATCTGCTCACGGCGCCGGCCCAGGAACGCGCCGACCTCCTGCGGGGGCGCCGGGTTCTGTGCGTTTCGTGCCGTCGTGTCGTGTTCCGGCAACTGCTTCACTCCTCGTCCGCGTCGTGTCGCTGGGGTCCCGACGATGGCGAGGGGACCGTGCTGTGCCCGTCGCCGGGCGACGGGTCGGTACCGGGGTCGCCGGACGGCGATCCGGGTCGTCGTCCGAACCAGTCGAGACACACGACCAGCGCGTCGTCGTCCGGCTCGGGTCTGCCCCGGTGACCGGTGAGCTCGCGCAGCACCGCGCCGGGGACGTCCGCCGCCGGCAGCAGCGCCGCCGACGTCACCGCCCGCGCGAGCGCGTGCTCGCCGTAGAGCTCGCCGTCCGGCGACGCGACGGCGTGCACCCCGTCGCTGACGAAGAGCAGCCGGTCGCCGGGGAGCAGCCGGAACTCCTGCGCCGTGTAGTCGGTCTCCTCGAACATGCCCAGCGGCAGCTGCGCGTCGAGCGCGATCCGGGTCAGGGTCCGGTCGCGCACCAGCAGCAGATGGGGCGAGCCGGCGTCGACGACCCGCATGCGTCCCGTGGACAGCTCGATCTCCGCGAGGAGCACCGCCAGATGCGCCTCGCCCCGGTAGTGGGCGTGGATCGCCTGGTCGGCGAGGGCGGCCTGGTCGGCGACCGGGAGCGCGGCCCGGCGCGCGTTGCGCAGGGCGTTGACCCCGAGTCCGGTGAGCAGCGAGGCCTCGATGCCCTGGCCCATGCCGTCGGTGACGCACACCGTCAACCGGTCGGCGGAGGCGGCCCAGTCGAAGTTGTCGCCGAACACGTCGTAGGCGGGTTCCAGTTGGGCGCCCAGCGCGTACTCGTCGGCGGCGCAGGAGCGGGCCGGGAGCAACTGCCACTGCATCTCGGCCGCCAGCGTCAGCCGGTCGGTGCGCCGTGCCTGGCGGTAGACGTCGGTGTCGCGTTCGGCGACGACGACCTCGTGCCCGAGGAGCTGGGCCAGCTCGGCGAGTTCGGCGAGCCGGACCTCGTCGAGCTGCGTGCCGGGCAGCGTCACAGAGAGCACGCCGAGCCGGTCGCCGCGCACGGTCACGGGCAGGTGCACGAGGACGGATCCGCCGTCGAGTTCTTCCACGAACGGTTCCTGGGCGCCGAAGGCGCGGCCGGGGGCGCTGCCGTGCAGGGGGACCGACCGGGGCTGCGGTGTGCCGCGCCCGTCGGGCGGCACGCTCAGCAGGGCCGTCAGTCCGTAGTCGGCCAGCAGGAGGTCGGCCGCTTCGGCGGCGTAGCCGGTGCGCAGCACGGTGTGCAGCGTGCCGGGCAGCCGGTGCGGCGCCGCCGCGCGCAGGGCGCGTGCGGCGGCGAGGAGTCCGTTCACGCGGTCGGTCCCGTCCTCGCTTCGCGGCGGGGGCGGGCTGACAGCCGTCGAGAAGCCTGCGAGAGTGTCACCGTGACGTCCCCCTCCTCACGCTCCTCGCGTCCGCAGCCGCACCAGGTGGCCCGTGTGACCTCGCAGGCGTCGGAGTTGCTGGAAGTCCTCTGGGGTCGTGCCTCCACGGCTCCGGTCTCCGCCTCCCAGCTGCGCGTGCTCTTCATCCTCGAACACCACGAGGGCATCAACCTGCGCACGCTCGCCGACTCCCTCGGGTCCACCCCGCCCTCCACCAGCCGGCTGTGCGACCGGCTCCAGGCCGTCGGCTTCGTCGAGCGCCGCACGTCCGCCGGCAGCCGCCGGGAGCTGGAGCTGTTCCTGAGCCGTCGCGGGAGCGCCTTCCTCGCCGACCTGAGGTCGCGCCGTGAGGCGGCGCTGGAGGGCGTGCTGGAGCAGATGCCGGCCGAGCAGCGCGCGGCCCTGCTCAGGGGCCTGGAGGCGTTCTGCGCGGCCGCGGCCGTGCAGATCCACGAGTCCGACGCCGCTGACGCCCGGACCGCCTGACGCCGTTCCCGGGTGATCGGGTTCGCCCACCGGCGCATCCTTGATCCCTCCCGCATCTGTCCCGCTCACTCTGTTGCTTTCCCCGCACAGTTGTCAAATGACAACTATTCGACGGCAGTCGTCCGCACCTGCGCGTTCACCCGACGGGCCGCGCCCGGGGCCCGAGGCCTACGGCTCGCCGCTCAGTCCCCGGAGGACTCGGACGCCTGCTGCCGGTCGATGAGCTCCAGGGCCTGCTCGGGCTTGTCGGATATGGGCACGGTGATGCTGACCCCGGTGAGGTCCAGGACCCGGCGCACGGCCGGCGTCGGATTGATCACGTGCACGCTGCCCGGCAGACTCCGGGCCTCCTGGTACACCCGCAGGATGATGTTCATCCCGGACGAGTCCATGAACGGGACCTCGGAGAGGTCGATGAGGAAGTGCCGTCGTCCGTGGTGGAGCTGGTTGGCCAGATGGGCCTGGAACTCGGTCGCGGTGTCGAGGTCGAGATGGCCCGCGACCGTGACCAGGGCGACGTCCTCACGAGGCAGGGTGACCTCGACGGACAGGGGGTTCTGGGCGATGGACACGTGTTCCTCCGAAAGCTGGCGGTCGGGGGCGTCTACCCCGGCGGGCGACGTCGGTGCGCCGGGACGGTGGACGGGAGCGGCGGACGGCCGGCGCGAAGACGTTCCCATCGGTCCGGTCCAGCCCCTTCCGCCCGTGGATCCCCGGCCTGTCGGTGCGCACAGCCGGATACCCCCGATTCGCCGGGACATGCATCGCGGATGTGCACCCGCGTGACCGCCGCGCGCCTAGCGCAGCCTGATGCCCACGATGCAGGTGTCGTCGTCCGTGTCGGACCTGCTGTAGGTGAGCAGCCGGTCCAGCTGCTGGTCCAGGGTCGGCGGCACGGTGCGGGCCTGCACCAGCAACTGGGTCAGCGACTCCTCCACGGACCGGTCACGCCGCTCGATCAGACCGTCGGTGTACATCAGGAGCGTGTCGTCCGCGGCGAGCTGGACCTCCTCCTCCTCGTACCGCGTGTCCGGCACGGCGCCCAGCAGCATGCCGCTCAGCAGGGGCAGCGGGGTCGCGTGGGCGTCGCGCACCAGCACCGGCGGCAGATGGCCCGCCCGGGCCCAGCGCAGGGTGTGCCGGGAGGGGTCGTACAGGCCGCACACGGCGGTGGCCGTGATGGAGCCCGTCAGATGGTGGGCGACGATGTTGAGCCACGACAGCAGCTGCCCGGGCCCCGCCCCGGTCACCGCCAGCCCGCGCAGCGCGTTGCGCAGCACCACCATGCTGGTGGCCGCCTCGATGCCGTGCCCCGCGACGTCCCCCACGCACAGCATCACCAGTCCGGAGGGCAGCACGACGGCGTCGTACCAGTCCCCTCCCACGAGGTGCTCCTCCTCCGCCGGCCGGTAGCGGACGGCCACCTGAAGTCCGGGGGCCTCCAGCGGGGCCCGGGTGGGCGGCATGATGGCGTGCTGGAGTTGCAGAGCGAGCCTGCTGCGCTCGCTGGCCTGCTGCTCGGTCTGCGCCAGCTGGTCGCGGGTGGCGGCCAGCGCCACCTCCGTCCAGTGCTGGGAGGAGATGTCCTGGTAGGCCCCGCGGACGGCGACCAGCCGTCCGTCGGTGTCCAGCACCGGCTCGGCCACGATCCGCATGTGCCGGGTCACCCCGTCGGGCCGCTGGAGCCGGAAGGCGGCGGACGCGGGCCGGCGGCGGTGCAGCAGCGTGCGCAGCAGACGGCCCACGACGACCGCGTCGTCGGGATGGGTGTGCTCGGCCAGCTCCTCCAGCCGGACCGGGGAGCTCGACAGCGGCCGCCCGTACAGGGCGAACAGCTGCCCGTTCCACGTGGTCTCGCCGGTGAGGAGATCCTCCTCGAAGCCGCCGATGCGTCCGAGGCGCTGGGCGTTCTGCAACAGGCTCGCCAGCCGGGCCGCCTCGTCCTCGATCCGCCAGATCAGCAGCACGCAGGTGCCGTGCCGGCTGATGCTGAGGTCGGCCACCGCCGCCAGCGGCACCTCGCCGACCAGCGCCGTCAGACTCATCCGGCGGGCCCGGAACGGCTCGCCCGTGGCGTGCACGCGCTCGATGCGCTGGAAGAGGTCGCCGCCGCCCGCCGCCATCGGATAGGCCTCCAGCAGCAGGGCGCCGTTGATCACCGCCCGCGGCCGGCCGGCCGGGTCCAGGAAGCGGTCGTTGACGTGCTGGATGCGGAAGTCCAGGAGCTTGCCCGCCCCGTCGACGTGCGGCACGAGCACCAGGGCGGGATCGTGCAGGCCGTCCGTGAGGTCCATCAGCTCCGACGCGTCCGGCAGCACGACCGGCTGCTGGTCGGTCCCGCGCACGTACGCGGACGACTGGAGCGTGTGCGCGCACAGCTCCGCCAGCGCCTCCACCTGACGCATCACCTGCGGAGGCTGCGGGGCCAGCGGCGCCGGCCAGGCGATCTCCAGGATCCCCTGGACGCGACCGGCGGTCGCGGCGGGCACGGCCACCCGCCCGCCGTCGGGGTGCAGCTGACGTCCGACGGTGGGCAGCCCGGTGCGCTCGAGCGAACCGATCCACTGGGTCGACCCCTCGGTGAGGGCGTTGCGCGCCACGGTGGCCACGTCCGGCGGCACGTAGCGCCAGCGATCGGCCTCGCCGGGGGAGAAGCCAGCGCTCCCGGCCAGCGTCAGCGAGCCGTCGGAGCCCACCGCCCAGATCGCGACCGCGACCGCGCCCAGCGGTCCCAGCGCGTGCTGGAGCAGGGAGTCGGCGACCGCCTGCGTGTCGTGCGCCGCCGCCAGCGCCCCGCTCTCGGCGACCCGCAGCCGCACCGCCGTCGACTGCTCGGACTCCTCGTCCACTTCGCGCACGGTGGCGAGGAAGGCCTGCGTCACCTCCGAGACACGGTCCTTGGCCGCCTGGTTGATGACGTCCACCGCGAACTCCAGGGCGGTGGTCCCGGCCTGCTCGGCGAGCGCGGTCAACTGCTGCGCCGCCTCGGCCGGCCCGCACCCCAGGCGCTCCACGAGGATGCCCTTGGCGAGCTCGACCAGGGCCCGCCCGTCGGCCTCGGCCTGGGCCGCCCGCACCTCACGGCGCAGCCGGTCCACGGTCGCGGCCAGCCGGCCGACCGGCGAGGACGCGGTGTCCGCCGCCGACGGGCTCGTGTCCTGCGCGGACACGACCTCGTGCCCGGCCGGCGAGTCCGGGCCCGCGGTGGCGGTCGCGGCCCCGGCCGACGCCGGCAGCGACCGGGCGTCGCCGGATTCTGTGGGCTGGGCGGGAATGGTCACGGTGTGCGCTCTCCTCGGCTGGCGACGCTGGGTCGGGGCGGGCGGGACGTCCTCAGACGGTCAGCCAGCGCCGGACACAGGCCATGAGGTCATGGGTGTCGACCGGCTTGGTGACATAGTCGCTGGCCCCTGAGGCCAGGCTCTTCTCCCGGTCTCCCGGCATCGCCTTGGCGGTCACCGCGACGATGGGCAGCTCGGCGTACTCGGGCATGCGGCGGATCTCCGCCGTGGCCGTGTACCCGTCCATCTCCGGCATCATCACGTCCATCAGCACCATCGCGATGTCCGGGTTGTTGCGCAGGGTGTCGATCCCCTCCCGCCCGTTCTCCGCGTGCAGCACCCGCACGCCGTGCAGTTCCAGGATGCCACTGAGCGCGAACAGGTTGCGCGCGTCGTCGTCGACCACGAGGACCGTGCGGCCCACGACGGCGTCGTCGACCGGCGGCGGCCCCTCGGGCTGCTGCGGCTCGTCCGGGCGCACCAGCGCCAGCACGTCCCCCGGCTGCTCGGCCGACAGGTGCAGCGTGATGCGCTCACGCAGCTCGTCCAGGCTGGAGAGGAACTCCATGGGCTTGCCCGCGGCACGCGACTGAAGGCTCCGCTCCTGGGCGAGGTCCGCGCGGTGCCCGCTGTGCACGAGCACCGGCACGCCGGTCAGCGCCGAGTCGTTGTGCAGGGCCTCCAGGAACCGCGACGCCTCGGCGTCGGGCATGCCCAGTTCCAGGACGACGCAGTGGCACGGCTCCGCGGCCAGCGCCCCCGCCGCCTCGTGCGCCCCGACCGCGGTGACGATGTCGACGGGCGCCGCCGACGTGCCGTCCTCCCGGCCGCGCGCCATGTCCGCGACGACGCTCTCGGCCACCAGCGTCAGCAGACCGCGCGGCCGCTCCTCCACCACGAGCAGCCGGCGCGGGCGCCGTGCGGCGGGCCCGGCGGTCAACGGCACGCCCTGCACGCCGGCGGGGACGGCCGCGGGCGGTTCGCCCAGGACCCGCTCCACCGGCCGGCCGCCGTCGATGACCTCCTGGAAGTCCCGTCGCGCCACCGGCAGATACAGCGTGAACGTGCTGCCGCGTCCCGGTGTGCTGTCGACCGTGACCGCGCCGCCCAGCAGATGCGCGATCTCGCGGGTGATGGACAGTCCCAGGCCCGTGCCGCCGTACTTGCGGCTGGTGGTGCCGTCCGCCTGCTGGAAGGCGCCGAAGATGGTCTCCAGCTGCTGCTCCGGGATGCCGATGCCGGTGTCCGTGACCCGGAAGGCCACGATCGTGCCGCCGCGCACCACCCCGCCCGGCACCTCCTCGTCGGAGGCGGGCTCGATGCGCAGTTCCACGCCGCCCTGCTCGGTGAACTTCACCGCGTTGGACAGCAGGTTGCGCAGCACCTGACGCAGCCGGGAGTCGTCCGTGAGCAGGTCCGCGGGGGCCCCGGCGGCCGTGTCGATGATGAACTCCAGGCTCTTCTGCGACGTCATCGGCCGGAACGTGGCCTCGACGTACTCGATGAGCTGCCGTAGCGAGACCCGCTCCGGCGAGACGTCCATCTTGCCCGCCTCGACCTTCGACAGGTCCAGGATGTCGTTGATCAGCTGCAACAGGTCCGAGCCGGCGGAGTGGATGATGCCCGCGTACTCGACCTGCTTCGGGGTGAGGTTGCGCGAGGGGTTCTGCGCCAGCAGCTGGGCCAGGATGAGCAGGCTGTTGAGCGGGGTGCGCAGCTCGTGGCTCATGTTCGCCAGGAACTCCGACTTGTACTTCGAGGCCAGCGACAACTGCTGCGCGCGCGCCTCCAGTTCCTGCCGTGCCTGCTCGATCTGAAGGTTCTTCGCCTCGATGTCGCGGTTCTGCGCCACCAGCAGCGAGGCCTTCTCCTCCAGTTCGGCGTTGGAGTGCTGGAGTTCCTCCTGCTGCGACTGCAACTCGGCCGAGCGGGCCTGTAGTTCGGCGGTCAGTCGCTGGGACTCGTCGAGCAGCTCGTCGGTGCGGGCGTTGGCCACGATGGTGTTGACGTTGACGCCGATGGTCACCCGCAGCTGTTCCAGGAAGTCCACGTGGGTCTGGGTGAAGGCGGTGACGGACGCGAGCTCGATCACGCCGAGCACCTGGCCCTCGAAGACGATGGGCAGCAGGAGCAGGGCGCTGGGCTCCACCTCGCCCAGACCCGAGGAGACGGTGACGTAGCCGGGCGGCAGCTCGTCGACGGTGATCGTGCGGCGGCTGCGCGCCGCCTGGCCGACGAGGGAGCGGCCGAAGGGGATGCGGGTGGGACGCGTGTCGTCGGCGGGGTAGCCGTAGGCGCCCACGAGCCGCAGCTCGGGGCCGTCGGGCCCGTCCTCGGCCAGGTGGAAGGCGCCGAACTGGGCCGACACCAGCGGCACCAGCTCGTCCATGATCAGCTCGGCGACCACGGGCAGGTCGCGGTGGCCCTGCATCAGGCCGGAGATGCGCGCCAGGTTGGTCTTGAGCCAGTCCTGCTCCTGGTTGGCCCGGGTGGTCTCGCGCAGGGACTCCACCATGGAGTTGATGTTGTCCTTGAGGTCGGCGACCTCGCCGGAGGCCACCACGGTGATCGAGCGGGTGAGGTCGCCCTCGGCGACGGCGCTGGTCACCTCGGCGATCGCCCGGACCTGCCGGGTCAGGTTCCCGGCCAGTTCGTTGACGTTCTCGGTCAGGCGCTTCCAGGTGCCGGAGACGCCCTCCACCTCGGCCTGGCCGCCCAGGCGTCCTTCGGTGCCGACCTCGCGGGCGACGCGGGTGACCTCGTCGGCGAACGCGGAGAGCTGGTCGACCATCGTGTTGATGGTCGTCTTCAGTTCGAGGATCTCGCCGCGGGCGTCGACGTCGATCTTCTTCGACAGGTCGCCGCGGGCCACGGCCGTGGTCACCAGCGCGATGTTGCGCACCTGGCCGGTGAGGTTGTTGGCCATCGAGTTGACGTTGTCGGTGAGGTCCTTCCACGTGCCGGCCACGTTCGGGACCTGGGCCTGGCCGCCGAGGCGTCCTTCGGTGCCGACCTCGCGGGCGACGCGGGTGACCTCGTCGGCGAACGCGGACAGCGTGTCCACCATGGTGTTGATCACATCGGCCAGCGCGGCGACCTCGCCCTTGGCCTCGACGGTGATCTTCTGCGACAGGTCGCCGCGGGCCACGGCGGTGGCGACCTGGGCGATGGAGCGCACCTGGCCCGTCAGGTTGGACGCCATCACGTTGACGTTGTCGGTGAGGTCCTTCCAGGTGCCGGACACCCCGCGGACCGTGGCCTGGCCGCCGAGGTTGCCGGCCGTGCCGACCTCGCGGGCGACGCGGGTGACCTCGTCGGCGAAGGCGGAGAGCTGGTCGACCATCGTGTTGATGGTGTTCTTGAGTTCGAGGATCTCGCCGCGGGCGTCGACGGTGATCTTCTGGGAGAGGTCGCCCTTGGCCACCGCGGTCGCCACCTGGGCGACGTTGCGGACCTGGTTGGTGAGGTTCCCGGCCATGAAGTTCACCGAGTCGGTGAGATCTCGCCAGGTGCCCTTCACGCCCTTGACGTCCGCCTGGCCGCCGAGGCGTCCCTCGGTGCCGACCTCGCGGGCGACGCGGGTGACCTCGTCGGCGAAGGCGGAGAGCTGGTCGACCATCGTGTTGATGGTGTT